>JBGAJV010000107.1:0-11018 GCA_044224715.1 Anaerolineales bacterium
CCGCCCCGACCCATGGCGCACCTCGTCTTCTGCCTCATCGACCATCTATGGCCGAATAGACGCGATTCCCTGCCGAATGGGCGCAGCCCCTCCTGTTCGCCGACCGGTTCGTCGGATAACATTGGACCAGGACATGACGCCGGCCGAATCGCGAGCCGGATCTGCCGACTCATCACAGTCAGCGACATACGACATGCCAGAGTCCGCTTTTTCGCTGCTCGATTATCTTGATACATCGGTGCCCGACCAGGCCTGCATGTGGCGTGGTTGGCGGATCGTGCCCGTCGCGGGCGGCGCCAACAACCGCGTCTATCGGGTGACGCGCGGCAGCCACGATTACGCTGTCAAATTCACCATCCATGACGTGCGCAACCGCGCCGGCCGCGAGTATGCGGCGCTGACCGCGCTGCAGGAAGCCGGGTTGACGATTGCGCCCCAGCCGATCTGGATCGATCGCGAGAACCACCGCCTGCCCGTCGTGGTGCAGACCTGGCTGGAGGGCGAGCCGCTGACGACGCCGCCGATGTCCGACGCCGACTGGTCGGCGCTGCTCGATCATTACCTTGACATCCACAGCGTCACGCCTGACGCCGTCCTGGCCGACGTCCCTGACGCGGTGCTCAACGCCTCGTGCGCGGAGACCGGCCGCGCCATCGTGAACACCAATGTGGCCCGCCTGCCGGAGGATGCGCGCCCGGCCTCGCTGCGCGACCTACTCGTGCGGTTCGACGCCTGGAAGCCCCCCGTCTGGGATCCGCCGGCCAAGACCCTATGCCGGGTCGACCCGAACTGGCGCAACCTCATCCGCCGACCCGGCGCCTGGGGCTCCGTGGACTGGGAGAACAGCGGCTGGGGCGACCCCGCCTTTGAGATGGCCGATTTGATGACGCACCCGGCCTACGACAGCGTGCCCGCCGCGCGCTGGCGCGAGTTGCTGTCGGCCTATGCGGCGCGGCACGGCGACCGCTCGTTCGACGTTCGGGTGCAGACCTATGTGACGATCCTGCGTGTGTGGTGGGTCGTGCGCAGCGCGCGGTATCTCTATGAAGTGCCGCGTGGGCTCGACCCCCGACTGGTGCCGCGCTCGGACCACTGGCGACCCGACACCGAACGGCTCTATGCGCAACATGTCGGACTGGCGGAAGCGCACCTTGACGCGGTGAGTTGAGCTCAAAGCCGCGTCCCGGTCTCCTGTCGATGCGATCACCCTGCCTGGTCGCCGGGTTGCAGGCCCTGGACTACAATCGTGGGGTTGTCTACATGTCGATAGGGAGGTGGCCGTGGAGAGTCAGGTGAAGGCGACGAACCGCACCAAGGCTGTGGCACGCGGCGTGCTGGCCGGCGCGATTGTCATCGCGGCAACGCTGTTTTGGCTGGCTCCCACGCCGATCGTGAGCAATACCCTGGCCCAGATCCTGGGCACGCCGCATTACCTGCCGATCGTGATGCTGGAAGCCACAAAGACGCCGACCGCAACGCTCACGTCGACACCGACGCCCACGGCCACGATCACGCCGACGCCGAGCAATACCCCGCATCCGAGCGGGCTTGCAATGAACGGTGGGTTCGAGACCTCCGACGGCGGCAGCGACACCGGCGCGGCGAACTGGTACCGCTGGTGGGTCGAGATCCCCAAGCCGTGTGCAGACGTGAATAGTTGCGCCAATTTCTACACGTATGCGTACAAGCCCGACGACTTCAATCGCGAGTGTCTATCGTCCGGCGCGGCCTCGGCCTTCATTCTGTCGGGGAATTGCTCTTTCCGGGTGATCAACGGCTGGAACCCGTATTGGGCGGGCGCGCGCCAAACCCTGGCCGTTGGCTCCGGGCGGCGTATCAGGCTATCCGCCTATGGGCGGGCCTGGGCTTCGAACAATTTCTTCCCGGCGCCTTCGGACGTGTCGGTGAGCGTGGAGATGCGTGTGGGGATCGAGCCGAACGGCGCCTGCGACCCGTGGTCATCCAGCATGGTCTGGTCGGGCGCGATCGTCCCGCATGACACGTGGCAGCAAGCCAGCGTCGAGGCAAACGCCGGGTCCGGCGGCACGGTCTGCTTGATGCTCAGCACAGACTATCGGGGCGGCGGCGCCGGCGACAACCCGAGCCGCCAGTTCATGGCCAGTTTCTGGGACGCCGTGAACGTGTCAACAGTGCCTTGAACCGATCGTTCAGGCAGTCTCAACAGACGACAAAGTTCCACGTCGCTCAAACGAAGCCACGGCCGCCGAAGAGCGTCGTGGGCTGTTGCGCAGACGAGATACCGAAAGCATCACGAAACGGCTTCGGGTGTTGGGGCAGGAGTTCGGCCTGGATTTCACCCCCGGGGTCCATGCCGGCCGACGGATCCGTCGACGCGCCGCCCCATCCCCGCCCCGTCCTCTCAGGGTGAGCCCGCTCGGATACGTGTCGACGACTTTCGGTCTGATCAGTCAGAAGGGCGCTTGAGCGTGTCCTGCGTCGGGGTCGATCGGCCCAGGATGCGCTCGATGCGCCGATCGGGCGCCAGCCAGATGATCGCGACACCTACATATAGCGCATGCGACAGCAGCGGGCTGACGAACGCGAGCGGGATCGCGGCGAAGTACATGACCAGCGACGCCCAGCCCTTGCGATCGCGACCGATGGCGGCCGCCAGCACCGAGTCGGCGCCGTGCACGGCGATCAGCGCTCGTGACAGGAGAAAATACGCGCCGCCCGCCAGGAACAGAATCGCCCCATAAGCCGCGGTCGGCCATGGCGCGCCGGGATGGGCGCCCACCCACGCCGTCACGAATGGGATGAGCGATAGCCAAAACAGGAGATGCAGGTTAGCCCAAAGCACCCGCCCATCGACCTGACGAGCCGCCTGCAGCAGATGATGGTGGTTGTTCCAATAGATCCCGAGATAAACAAAGCTCAACAGGTAGCTGAGCAACGTCGGGATCAACGGCACAAGGGCCTCCGGTGTGGCGTCGCGCGGCGTCGCCAGGGCCAGCACCATGATGGTGATCAGGATCGCGATCACGCCGTCGCTGAATGCCTCGAGTCGTCCTTTGCTCATGGCGCCTCCCGTCGGCAGAGCATATCGGCAAGCCTCGTGAACGTCAACGCGAAACAGGCTAGAATGACCCCCGGACAAACGGGCAGGGGATGAAGATTGCAGTGTTGGGGGCTACCGGTGACGCCGGTCGGGCGTTGCTGTCGACGGCGCTTGATCACGGGCATCGGGTCGTCGCGGCCGTTCGGAGCCCGGCTCGGCCGGGCTTCTCGCACCCGCAGTTGAGCATCGCCAAGGGCGATGTGTCAGGGACGGATCGGTTGGTCGAGGCGTTCGCCGCGACTGACGGGCGCGCCGCTGAGAACCGATTATCGATTGCAGGCGGCCCGGACCTTCGACGACGGCCACCCGCTGCCCAAAGCAGCCTCGCGCACTTTCTCCTGGCGGAGGTCGAGACGCCGCGCGCTTCGTCAGGCGCGTTGTGGCGATCTCGGCTTGATCGTCCTGGCTCAATCAAACGCCGCTTGGGCGCCGCAACGCCCGGCAACACTTTTGGAGCAACATGACCATCCTCAGGCTTTCTCCCATCACGGCTTTCGTCGCCACCACAGATCCGGCGCGCGCCCGTGCGTTCTATTGTGACGTGCTCGGCTTCACCCTGATCCGCGACGAGCCGGCCGCGCTCGTGTTCAGCCTGTACGGCGCCATGCTGCGCGTGAGCAAGGTCGCGTCGTTGACGCCGCAGCCGTTTGCGGTCCTGGGTTGGACGGTCGACGATCTGGTGACCGAGATCGTGCCCCTCGCCCAGCGCGGTGTGACGTTCGAGCGCTATCCGGGGCTGACGCATGACGACGACGGCGTCGCGCGCTTCCCCAACGGCGACCGCGTCGTCTGGTTCAAGGACCCCGACGGCAACGTGCTCTCGGTGACCCAACTTGGTTGATCCGCAGGTCATGGGCGAGCCCATCCTGATCGAGGCGTACGACCCCGATTGGCCCCGCCGCTTCGCCGACCTCGCTCGGGCGTTGCGGCGTGAACTGGGTGAGCGCGCCGCGCGCATCGATCACATCGGCTCCACGGCCGTGCCTGGCCTGGCCGCCAAACCCGTGATCGATATCCAGATCTCGGTCGCGCGGCTCGAGCCCCTTCGGGCCTATGCCGATGGGCTGGCACGTCTCGGCTTTGGCTGGCGCTCCGACAACCCAGATCTGACCAAGCGGTACTTCCGCGAGGGCCCTGGCCTGCGTCGCACGCACGTTCATGTGCGCGCGACCGGCAGTTGGTCGGAGCAACTCAACCTGCTGTTTCGCGATTACCTGCGCGTCAGCGCCGAAGCACGCGGGGTGTATGCAGAAGCCAAGCTTGCCCTGGCCACGCGTTTTCGCGACGACCGCGACGCCTACGTCACGGCCAAGACCCCCACGATCTGGGCGCTGTTGCAGCGCGCCGACGAGTGGGCAAAGGCAACCGGTTGGGCGCCCGGGCCCTCTGATGCGTGACTGCCCGCGCCGAGGATGAATCTCCATGACCCAATCCCGCTGGACCGACGTTGACGCCTACATCACCGGGTTGCTTGTGCCGCCGGAGCCGGCGCTCGACTCCGCGTTGGCCGCCAGCGATGCGGCCGGCCTGCCCAGGGCCGCCGTGGCGCCCAACCAGGGCAAGCTGCTGCAGGTGCTGGCGCTCGCGGTCGGGGCGCGGCGCATCCTCGAGGTCGGCACGCTTGGCGGCTACAGCACGATCTGGCTCGCCCGGGCGTTGCCGGCTGATGGGCGTCTGATCACGCTCGAGCGCGAGCCCAAGCACGCCGAGGTCGCCATTGGCAATCTCGCGCGGGCCGGCCTGGCCGAACGGGTCGAGGTGCGTGTCGGCCTCGCCGTGGAGTCGCTGCAGACGCTGATCGCGACCGGCGTGGCTCCGTTCGACCTGGTCTTCATCGACGCCGATAAAGCCGCGTTGACCGAGTACTTCGACGCCGCCGTCCGTCTGTCGCGGCGCGGCACGCTGATCGTCGTCGACAACGTCGTGCGCGACGGCGCCGTGCTCGACGCCGAGAGCCGGGATCCGAGCGTCCAGGGCGTGCGCCGCTTCAACACTCACGTCGCGACCGACGCCCGCGTGTGTATCACGGCGCTGCAGACCGTCGGCGCCAAGGGCTACGACGGGTTCGCACTGGCCGTGGTGGTCACCGATCCGGCAGCCCCATGACCCGCGGGCTCGGCCAAGCGCGCGCGTGACGGAGCGCTGTTGGTTGACAGGCCGCCGACCACCGACGATACTGCCCGACATCCGCCAATCGGTTCAACAAGGGGGCGCCATGTTCGATCTGGGGAAACCGCCGACGACCCGCTGGTCCGTTCAGATTCTCACCACCGATTACCTGATCGCCGGCGTGCTCGACGCGGACCGGGAGCGCATGGCGTTCAACATCGTCGGTGGCGATGCTCGCGCTTTGCGCGTTTATGAGCCGCAGATCGTGCCGGTCGGAAATCTGGTCGTTCCCCAGCGCGCCGCGGTTCCCTG
Organism: Anaerolineales bacterium; assembly: GCA_044224715.1. Lineage (GTDB taxonomy): Bacteria > Chloroflexota > Anaerolineae > Anaerolineales > UBA6663 > UBA6663. Next base: position 5,501 of record JBGAJV010000107.1, read on the forward strand.
GGCGCTTGTGTATGGCAATGAGCTCGTGGCCTTCATCCCCCGCGACCAGGATTGTTTGAACTTCGCGCTCAAATCCACAAGCGCCTTCAAACACCCGATCCCCGCCGAGGCCTTCGTCGGCCCATACGTGTTCTCGGGGACCCTGCTGAGCCCCGACAAAAACCTGCAGGTGTTCGAGGGCTTTTCGGCGTTCGTGATGCAGAACGTGATCATCGATTGCCTGGCCGCCGGGACGAAGGTACCACGGCTCCAGGCGCCGTTTGTGATGGTGCTCGGAAACCACAAGGGGTTCGTCGTGCCGCGGTGATCGCGCGGCGGCTGTGTGCTCAGACCGCGTCGGGAGGCGGCGCTTCAGGCTGGGGCGGGGCAACGCGTCGCGGCGCGGCCCACCAGACAACCGCTAGCGAGACTACCACCAACGCCAGGCTGACCTGGAATGGCAGTTCCGGCGATCGCGCGTAGAGGAAGCCGGCCGCCAACGGCGCGATTGTCAACACCGCCGCCGGGATGGTCTCGCCGATGCCATAGGCCAGCCCCAGCTCGCCCGGCGTCACCATCTGGCCCAACTGGGCGGAACCCATATTGCGCGTGAGGTTGACGCCGGCGCGCAACATGAACGCCACGGCCAGGAACCCGAGACCGTCGAACGAGAGGAACAACGTCAGCCAGAGCGCGATCGCGCCAAGCCCGAGCAAAAAACCGCGCCGCGGCGTGCTGTGCCCGAGCAACAGATTCAGCAGCATCGCGCCGAGGGAGTTGAACGACCCCAACAGGCCGATCGCGTCGGCCGTCAGACCGTGCACGTCGGCGACGTAGTTCGAGGCGAACGGCAACCCAACCGTGATGGCCGCCAAGGCCACGAAGTACAGACCGAGATAGCGTAGAAAGCCGGTGTTGCGCAGCAGCGGGCCATACCGGTTGTTGCCGCTGGCGGGTTTGACCACCGCTTGAGGCGAAAGCGGCAGCAACGCCACGCACGACAGCACGAACGCCACGCAAGCGATGCCGTATACGTTTCGCAACCCAAACTCGGCCGCCATCAGGCCGCCCAGCACCGGCGAGACGATCGCCCCGGCTTGAAACCCCGCTGACACCAGGGTCAGTGCCCGCTGCACGCTCTGCTGTCCACGGGCCTCGGCGATGTAGGCGTTGAGCGGCGCGACGACGAAGCCCGTGCCCATGTAGAGCACAAGCCCGGCCGTGAAGACCGTGAGGTCCTGCGCCAGATACATCAGCCCGGCACCGACCGCGCCGATGGCCCAGCCGATGATCAGCACGGGCCGCCGCCCAACGACGTCAGCGATCGCGCCCGCCGGGATCAGTGACAGGGCCGACGTCAGGGCCGCGATCGATAGCACGGTGCCAATCGTGACCGGGTCGGCGCCCAGCTGCTTCAAGTACAACGGCTGGATGTAATAGAACAAACCGTCGCCCGCTCCCCAGAAAAAGAGCGAGAGCGCGATCCAACGGTTGTCGCGGGTCAGACGCAGGATGTCACGCATGGCGGGCGGTCGCGATCCACCGGTCTCGCGAGGAAGAACGCTCGAGCGGGTCCGGCATGCAAGTATATCGGACCCAATCGGTCGATTGGAAGCTGGACGAAAAACGCCTTACCCTACGCCGATTTGCCGCCCCGCCGCCGAATCTGGAACTCGGCGTTCGACGGCGCGTAGAGAGAGATGCGGCGTCGGGGTCGTCGCATCTTGAATTGACCACGCGCGTTTCCTGACCGCGAATGACGCAATTGACCCTAACGCGGATTGCCTTCGTGGTGGATCACGAGCGCCGAAACAAGATGCGATAGCTCTGGGGGTGCATTGACCAGTCGCCGTGCAGTACACTTCATTTCAGCGTTGCACGTCCTCGGAGGAACCATGACTACAGCCGCTGAACTCGCGCGCGAGTTCCTGGCCCAGAAACGCATCGCCGTCGCCGGCGTCTCGCGTTCGGCCGATAGCACAGCAAACGGAATCTGCGACAAGCTCGAACAGACCGGGCACACCGTGTTCGCGCTCAACCCGAACGCGACCGAGATCAACGGCCGGCCCTGCTACCCCGACGTCGGCGCGATCCCGGGCGGCGTCGACGGCGTCGTGCTCGTCACCACGCCCGCGGCGAGCGAACAGATCGTCCAGCAATGCATCGCGGCCGGCGTCAAACGCGTATGGATGCACCGCTCGATCGGCAACAGCGTCTCGGCGGCCGCGGTTGCGGCGGCCAATGCAGCCGGCATCCGCGTGATCGCCGGCGGCTGCCCGATGATGTATCAGGAACCCGTCGATTTCGGCCATGTCTGTTTGCGCTGGTGGTGCGGGTTGACCGGCAAGATCCAGACGGCCTGAGCGCATGCGCCGCAGTCGGCTGATCCTGATCGAGGGCGTGCCCGGTTCGGGCAAGACCACGCTCGCACGCGACGTCCGGGACCTGCTGGCCCGCGACGGCGTCGCGACCCGCCTGGTGCTCGAGGGCGACCTGACGCATCCGGCGGATTTCGAGATGGTCGCCCACTACAGACGCGCGGATTTCGACGCGCTGCTCGAACGGCACCCGGCCGCTCGCCGGACGCTGCAAGCGCGCGTCGAGGTCGTGGGCGACGATTGCTTCGTGCCGTACCGACTCATCGCGTCGCAGCATCCTCAAGCCCTGGGTGACGACCTGTTGGCCGAACTCGCCGCTCACGACGTCTACGAGACGCCCACGCCCCACACCTACTGCCGCCTGGCGCGGGAGCGTTGGGCCCGTTTCGTCGCGGTGGCCCGACGCGCGCCGGAAGTCGTCATCCTCGAAAGCTGCTTCCTGCAGAACCCGCTGACGGTGCTGCTGGCGAAGCACAATCTAGAGCCCGAGGCCGCCACGCGGCATCTGCGTGACCTGGCCGCGATCGTCCACCCGCTGACGCCGGTGCTCGTGTATCTGTGGCAGAACGACACGCGTGCCACGCTCGAGCGGGCGGCGCGCGAACGGCCGGCCGAGTGGCTGAACTTCGTCATCGGCTACGTGACCGGCCAGGCCTGGGGACGGGCGACGGGCCTTGGCGGCTTCGACGGCATGGTCGCCTTTTACGAGATGCGCAAGATGGTGGAGCTCGCGGCGTTGCCGCAACTGGGTCTGACCACGCTTTCCGTCGACAACGTCGATCAATCCGCCGGACTGGCCGCGGTGGCCGCCCATCTGGCCGAAGAGGACAACTGATGCCGATCCTGCAAGCAACCATGGCCGATGCCGAACCGATCCTGGCGCTGCAAAAGGCGGCGTATGCCGGCGAGGCCGCGCTTTACGATGACGATCGGCTCCCGCCACTGACCCAAACGCTCGACCAGATGCGAGCCGAATTCGACAGCCAGGTGGTGCTCAAGGCCGTCGTCGACGACGTCATCGTCGGCTCGGTGCGCGCGCATCTCCGCGAGGGCACCTGCCACATCGGCCGCCTGATCGTGCGTCCCTCGCTGCAGGGGCGCGGCCTGGGCACGCGGCTGATGACCGCGATCGAGGCGCGCTTTGCGCAGGCGACGCGCTACGAGTTATTCACCGGCGATCGCAGCGAGCGCAACCTGCGGCTATACGAGCGGCTCGGCTATCGTCGGATCCGAACCGAGGTGCTCAACGCGACCACGCGTCTGGTCTTTCTCGAGAAGCCCGGCCAGCCCGGGCCGGTGCTCGAGACCGAACGCCTGATCCTGCGGCCGATGCGCCCAGACGACTTCGACGCCCTGTGGCGGATTTTCACCGATCCGCGCGTCATGGACGCGTTCGCGTCCGCGCCCTTCGACAGGGTTCAGATGACGGGCTGGCTTGAGCGCAACCTGGCGCATCAGGTCGAGCACGGCTGGGGCCTCTTCTCGGTCGTGCTCAAGGCCGAGGGCGACCTGATCGGCGACTGCGGCCTCGAGGTGATGGCGCTCGCGGACGGCCCGGTGGCCGAGCTGGGTTACGACCTGCGCAGCGACGTCTGGGGACGCGGCCTCGCGACCGAGGCGGCCCACGTGGTGCGCGATTTCGCGTTCCACAGCGCCGGCCAGACTCGCCTGATCAGCCTGATCCGTGTCGGCAACATCGCCTCGCGGCGCGTGGCCGAGAAGGTCGGGATGCGCCTCGACGCCGAGATCGAACGTTGGGGCGTCCCGTACTGGCGCTATGGGCTCCAGCGCTGACCCTGGCCGGATCCGTCGCGCCGGTCCGAGCGATCTCGACTTCCTCATCGCGGCCGACCGGGCGACCGGCGACGTCGAGGATGCCCTGCTGGGTCGTCCGCCCTGGCGCCCGAACCCGGCCGAAACGGCCGAACATGCCGCCAAGATCGCGCGTTTTCTCAGCGAGCCCGACAAGGTCGCGTGGGTGGGTGTCGATCCGCAGGCGGATGCCGCGCCTCAGGCCATGCTGCTGGCGTGCTTTCGCGATCTGGAGCGTGAGCGCCGCGAGGACCTGGCGGCCAGTTCGATCTTCCTGGAGTTGGATCGACGCCTGTTCCCCTCAGACGGGCGCTTCTGCGAGGTCTTTCAGCTTTGGGTCGAGCCAGGGCAGCGCCGGCGCGGCTGGGCGGCCGTGCTCAAACGCCAACTCGAAGCCGAGACCCGCGGGCGCGGCATCGGCGCGATCTACACGCACACGCTCGAACGCAACGTCGTCGTCGTTGAACTCAATTTGAAACTCGGCTACCATGTGGTCCGCCGCGGCCCGATCTGGGACGCAGCGACGCGGGTCAGCTTCATCAAAACGCTGGCCTGACTCCCGGCAGGAGAGCGACACAGTGGACCTCAAGCGCAAGGCCTTCGTGGCCATGGCGGGCAACATCGGCGCCGGCAAGACGACGGCGGCCAAATTGATCAGCCAGGAATTCGGCTTCGAGCTCTTCGACGAGCCCGTGATCGACAACCGTTTCCTCAAAGACTACTATGCCGACATGCGGCGCTGGTCGTTCACGCTGCAGCTCGAATTCCTGATGCGTCGCGCCGAGCATCATGAGTTGATCCGCACGGTGCCCAAGAGCTGCGTGCAGGATCGGTCGCTCTATGAAGACCCCGAGATCTTCGCCAAGTACCTGCACGGCCTCGGCCACATGGACGACCGCGAGCTCGACCTGTACTTCGAGTACTTCAATCGGCTCAACCGCGACTTGCCGCGGCCCGACCTGATCTTCATGCTCGAGGTGTCCGACGTCTCAATCCTGCTCAATCGCATCAAGGCGCGCGGCCGCAAAGAGGAGTCGGGCATCAGCCTCCAGTTCCTGGCCGGGCTCAACGCCTACTACTCGACGTTCCCGCAGGTCTGTCGCCTGAAGCACGAGATCCCGATCTACCAGATCTCGGTCGCCGACACCGACATCCGCACGCCTGAAGGCAAACACGACTTCCTCAAGCAGGTCGAGGTCGCGTTCAAGGACTGCGGCATTTCGTAGGGCGGGGCGCGAGGCGCGTTTTGTTCTGCGCGCGGCTGCCGCGCCAGATCGCTTCGGTTTCGCTCTTCGCGCCCCGCCCCTCGCTCCTCGAATGCACCTCCGCCCCATCACACACACCGACAT
>JBGAJV010000108.1:0-10957 GCA_044224715.1 Anaerolineales bacterium
ACCCTGGGCACGCCCCGTTTTTCGCCATGCATTCACGTTGGTAGCTGAACAGCGACGAACTGATACGAGACATTCGTGGCAAGAAGCCCTACCTGACAACTCGCCCGTGCACATACAACAGCCTTGATCCGCGCCCGCCGGGTCGAAGGCTTTACGATCGGGTGCTGGTAGAATACGCCGACGTCCGCCGGCAAAACGCCCTGTGGGTGCTGGTTGTGTCGGCGCATTTGCCATCGCCCGTGGAATGACGCGGCGATCATAACATACCCCGTTTGAGGATGGTTCCACATGACTGAGAAAACAAAAGTTGGTGTGATCGGCCTGGGCGTCGGAACGTCGCATGTCGCCGCCTATATGGCATCGCCGTTCGTCGAGGTGGTCGGGATCTGCGACTCGAACCCCGAACGGCTCAAGGCCGCGGGCGAGCTGCACGGCGTATCGCGCGATCGTTGGATGAACTCGATCGACGAGCTCTTGGCGGTGCCCGGGCTCGAGGCCGTCAACGTCGCGCTGCCTAACGACCTGCATGCCCCGGTCTCGATCCGGGCGCTGGAAGCGGGCCTGCACGTGCTGTGCGAGAAGCCGCTGGCGCGCACGGCCGCCGAGGCGCAGGGCATCGTCGATGCGGCGGTCGCCTCCGGGCGGAAGCTGATGGTGTGCTTCAACTACCGCTATCGTGCGGACGCGCGCTGGCTCAAGACGCTCGCGGCCGAAGGGCGGCTGGGTGACATCTACTTCGCGAAGACGGCCTGGCAACGCAACGCTGGCATCCCGGGCGCGGGCAGCTGGTTCACGCAGAAGTCGCTGAGCGGCGGCGGCCCGTTGATCGACCTCGGCGTGCACATGCTCGATCTGACCCTGTGGTTGATGGGCCACCCGACGCCGGTGAGCGTGAGCGGCCAGACCTTTTCCAAGTTCGGGCCCCGTGGCCAGAAGGCTTGGGGCAACGTCGTGCGCCCCGGCCCGCAGGGCGGCTTCGACGTCGAAGACCTGGCGGCCGGATTCGTCCGTTTCGCCGACGGGCGCGCGCTCAGCCTCGAGGCCAGCTGGGCCACGCACACGGCCGCCGGCCGTGACGACTACTCGGTCACGCTCTACGGCGACGAGGGCGGCGGCGAGCTGGCCGTGCGCAACTACTCGCTGACCGACACGGTCACCTTCTTCACCGAGCAGGGCGGCCAGGCGGTCGACCTGCGACCCAAGCTCTCCGCGGGCGGCGGCCATCAGCTGGCCTGCGATCACTTCATCGACTGCATCCGCAACGGGAAGACGCCCGAGTCGACCGGCGAGCAAGGCGTCATGTTGATGAAGATCATCGATGCCCTGTATGAGAGCGCCCGCACCGGCGCCGAAGTTCGTCTGTAAACGAGGCGAGGGCCAGGCGCCAATCGACGCCTGGCCCCCCTCTTTTCTCCCCGCGCCTCAGCAGTTTTCCGTTAGCTGCCCACGCGCATTCCGGATATCCTTTGGCCATGGCCATCTCAGTACGACTACATAACATCGCTCGCCTGTTGGTTGTCGCGGCGCTGGCGCTGACAGTGCTGCCGACGCGCCCGGCCTACGCTGCCGAGCAGATCCACATCGTGCAACCTGGCGAGACGTTGTTCCGGATCGGGCTGCGCTACGGCGTGACCTGGCAGACGCTGATGGCCGTGAACGGCCTGACCTCGATCACGATCTACCCGGGCCAGCAGCTGATCATCCCCGACGGCGCGGTCGACACAGGCGCGCCGGCGACGCCGCCCGAGGCTCAGCCGCCACAGGCGCCGGCGCCGCAGCCCGTCGACCCGCAACCCGCGCCGACTCCGGCTGGAAACGTCTACGTCGTGCAGCCGGGCGACGCGCTCTGGCTGATCGCCCAACGCTTCCACGTGACCGTCGCGGAGCTCGTGGCCGTGAATGGGCTGTACAACGCCAACTGGATCTACGCTGGCCAGACCCTGATCATCCCATCGACGGCCGTCGCCGAACCGGCTCCGACCGCCGCGCCGGCGGCGCCAGCGCCCGTGGTGGGCAAACAACTCGCCGTGAGCGGACGTGGCCAGGCGCTACCGCTCGATTGCGAATCGCGGTCGGCTGTGGATTGGGCCGGCTACTTCGGCGCCGCGATCGACGAGCTCGAGTTCTTCGGGCGGTTGCCGGTGTCGGACGATCCGGACAGCGGCTTCGTCGGCAGCGTGTACGGCGCATGGGGCCAGACGCCGCCGGGAGCCTACGGCGTGCATGCCGACCCGATCGCCGCGCTCCTGAACCAGTACGGGGTGCAGGCGCGGGCCGCGCATGGCATGAGTTGGGAAGCCCTGCAGGCCGAGATCGACGCCGATCGCCCGGTGATGGTCTGGGTCGTCGGTCATGTCTGGAACGGGACGCCGGTGTCGTATACCGCGCCGTCGAACGGCCACACCACCGTGGTCGCGGCGCAAGAGCACACCGTGATCGTCGTCGGTTACGGCGCCGACACGGTCACGCTGCTCGACGGCTGGTCGACCTATACCCGCACGCGCGCCGACTTCATGGCGTCGTGGGGCGTGTTGGGCAACATGGCGATCGTGCGCTGAACGCGTGCGCTGAACGGATCGGCTCAAACGCGGGCCGCGGGATGCATGAAGTATCCTGCGGCCCGCGTTTTTTTGTGCGTCGCTTAGCCCACCAGCGCAAAAAACAACGCAGCCAACGCCGCACCGACGATCGACGCGATGAAGTTGACGAGGTCGTTGTTGAGCCAGGCCCAACCCCGGATGTGACGAGTCGGATGCCCGCTGCGATGCACCGGATGTTGCTCGGTTTCCTTGCCCAGGGCATCGACGTAGTAGATCGCCTGCACGGTCGCGCCCATGAGCGAGTCGAACAAAGACCCCAGCAGACCGGCCAACGTGCCGCCCAGCGCGATCGCCAGCGCAGCCGCGAGCCCCGATTGCCAAGTGGCCAGACCGCCCGCCAGCGCGACGACGGCGCCGCCGGCCAACGCCGCCAGCGTGCCCGTGCCCGTGATCGCGCCCGAGGTGCCCGGCTCGACAGACTGGCCGGTGGTCAACAAGATCGGACGACTGCGGGCCAGCACACCCAGCTCGGTGGCCCAGGTGTCGGCGTTGACCGTCGCGATCGCGCCGACGAAGCCGGCCCACCACAGCGGGCTCGGCGCGAGCGCCTGGCCGATCAGACAGACCGCGCCAACGCCGCCGTTCGCGAAGGTTTGCCACAGGTCGCGACGGTGCCCCTTGCTGAACTTGTCGCCGAGTTGTTCTTTGTACGCCTCGCGGTAGTGCGACAACGCGCTTGACGACACGAAGAAGAGCACGAGCAGCACGCCGCCGCCGAAGCCCCCGAGCCCGAACGTCACGGTGCCGATGACCACGGCGCCCAACGCGCCGGAGACGGACAGCGAACCGCGGCGGTAAGCCGCCGCGGCGATCAAGACAGCCAGCGCGAACCCGATCAGAAACTGGTTCATCGCGCGATCACCCTCCGAGCCAGCGCCGCGACGATGAAGATCAGCGTGACGCCCAACAGCGTGAACTTCAAGCCGGCGCACACGGCCGCGATCGGCAGCGCTCCCGCCGGCGACGGCGGCAGGCTGCTGAGCAGCGCGATGTTCTCGCACGCGTCGAGGACGCCGGCGATCACGGGCAACCACATCACCCGAAGTGCGGCCTGCTGCCACCCGCCCGACGCAAACCGGGCCAGGATGAGCGTGACGCCCGCAAACGCCAATACGTAAGCGGGGATGAAGGCAAAATCCAGCCAGAGCGATTGCCGCGCCGCATCGATCCCCGCCGTGCCCCACACGGCCACCATGTCCGCCAGACGCGGGGCCGTCGACGCGAACTCGAGGTCGATGACGGTGAAAGGCTGGAGCGCCGTGTTGATGAACCCCATCACGGCGTAGATGCCGGCGCTGAAGGCGATCGCGGCCAGGGTCACGGCCGTCAAGGTTGGCGCGTTGGGTCGTTGTAGCAACATGATCGGGGATTATACGGCGGTCGACAGAACCGCGAGTGTCGTGTCACGTGACGTGTGCATGAGCGATCTGTCAGGCAGAGACTCTCGCCGCAGATTTCGTGGGCGACGCGGAACTGAGCGTGAGCGAGGCCGCTCAGGCTTGAGCGGCTATGTCCGCGAAATGCGCGGCAAAACACATCCTCAACGCGTGCCTGCGCGCCACCTGACCAGGTGGTTCTCGACACTTGTGATCGGCCGCGTATTGGGTGGATTTCGCGAGTTGGGCTTGCAGTATTGCGATTCGGCCAGTCCCAACGATCGTCGGCCCGGCGCGCGGCGACGCTCAGCGCGCTGTGGGGTTCGCCTTTGGCGGGGCCCAGCCCAGGTCGGCCTGGGCACGCGAGCAGTCCAAGACGTAGTCGCCGCCGGCGTGCGCGCGCCAGCGCTCGGCCTGACTCGGCCACACGTCTCGGAGGAGACGCGCAGCGATCCGCGCCATCCGGGTGGGCAGCCACAACCGTGTCGGCCCGGCGGTCGAAGGCAGCGTGTTCGCGCGCTCGGATGCGCCTGCCAGGTGATAGACCGCGCCGAGACGACCGCGTTCGACGGCGTCGCACAGACCACGCGCGACGTCCGCTACCGGCGTCCAGCACCGTAGCGCCTCGGCTCCCGACAACACCCAGAAGCCGTCTCGACGCCACACCGCAAAATCGGAATCCGCGGGCTGCGGGGTCCCCGGCGTGTAGATCTGCCCCGGCACGACGACGATGATGGGAGCGCCGGCCGCCTGCGCCGCCACGGCCTCGGCATGGGCCAACGCGCGTGTGCCGGCGCCATACGTGACGGTCAGCGCCGGATCGGCCAAATCGCCCTCGCAGGCCGGTGAGCCGTTCCGATCGCCGTAAACGCTCGCATGCGAAACGTGCACGATACGGCCTACGCCTGCCTGCGCGGCGGCTTCGCGGACCAGGCGCCCGCCGACGACGTTGATCCGCTCCAGGCGCTCGCGTTCTGCGCGCCCGGGCCCAAGCGTGTGCGCCGAGGCCGCGTGGATCACGCTGTCGCAGCCGCGCAGGTGCGTCGAATAGTTCGCGGGTTGGGTCACGTCGCCGGCCACCGCGCGCACGCCGCGCGGCAGTTCGCGGGCGCGTTCGTACGTACGCACAAGCGCGACGACCTCGTGCCCGCGCTGCTGCAGCGCCGGGATCAGATGTCGACCGAGAAAACCTGTTCCGCCCGTGACGAAGATCCGCATGCGGCCTCAGGCGAGCGCGATCTGCGACCCCTCGTCGGAGCGCGTGATCTCGATCCGGGCCGGGAAGGCATCCTTGAGCTCGTCGATGTGGGTCACGACCAGGATGCGCTCGAAGTCGGTCTGGACGGCGTTGATGGCCTCGACCAGGCGCTCGCGCCCGACGGCGTCGAGCACGCCAAAGCCTTCGTCGACGATCAGCGTGTGCAGCTGTGTCCCCGCCCGGCGCGCCAGGAGCTGGCTGAGCGCGATCCGGATCGCGAAGTTGACGCGGAAGGCCTCGCCGCCCGAGTACATCTCATACGCGCGCGTCCCAAGCGGGTCTGCGATCTGGATGTCGAGGGTCTCGCGCACGTCGCCGGCCGCGGTCTCGCGCTGCATGTTGATCCGCACGGTCATGCGGCCGTCGGTCATTTTGCCAAGCAGGCGATTGGCCTCGGTCTCGATCTCGGGCACGGCTGTCTCGATGATCATCGCCGGTGCGCCACGCTTGCCGAAAGCCTCACGCAGTTCTTCGAACAGGCCCTTGCGTTCGGCCAGCGCCGCGCGTTCGGCCTTGCGCGTCTCGCGCTGCGCGGCGCGACCTTCGAGCGCGCGCAGCCGTTGCTCGGCGGCGCCGACGGCGGCGCGGGCGCGGGCGTCGTCGGTGCGCAGCGCGTCGAGCGCGCGCTGGCGAGCGTCGGCGCCGGTCAGGCGCTCGCGATGCGCGCGGCCCTCGGTCTCGAGCGTCTGCACGCGCTCGTCTGCGTCCTGACGTGCCTTGGCCCACCGCGCCCGCCGGTCGAGCAGGGCCTTGATCCGCTCCTGCGTCGCCGCGGCTTCGGTCAGGGCCGCACGTCGTTCGGCCAGACGCTGAGCCAATGTTGGCTTCTCGCGCAGCCGCTCCTGCAACCCACCCGCCTCGCGATCGAAGCGCGCCTGGTCGTCGCGCAAGGACTTCAATCGCGCCGTGTTCGCGCGGTATTGCTCGCGCCGCGACGTGACGTCGGCGTCAAGCGCGGCGGCCTTTTCGGACGCGTCGCGCTCGAGCGTCGCGGCCTCGGTCTCCGCCGCATCCACGCGTGCCTGCGCGTCACGGTCAAGTTCGCCCAACAGGTCGTCGCGTTGGTGTTCGCTGAGCGGTTGCCCGCACAGCGGGCATTGCGCGGCCTCGGCCTGCGCCAGCGCCGTCACGCGCGCCCGCAGCCGCTCGGCCTCGGCCCGGGCGCCATCGCGCACGCGCCGGGCTTGCGCCGCCGCGTCGGATTGCAACTCGGTCATGCGCCGCTTGAGCGACTCGGCCTCCGATTGCGCCACCTGGTTCGCGCCGGCCAGCGCGCCGACCTCCTCGGCCACCGTCCGTCGGCGCGCCTCAAGCACGTCGCGCTCGGCTTCGGCCGCGTCGAGCGCGCGCAGCGCCGTCTCGAGGCCGTCGATCTCGGCGGCCAGGGCGGCCGTGTCGGCGCGCGCCTGCATCTCGCGCAAATCGGCGTCGAGGACGTTCAACTCGCGGGCCGCGTCGCGCGTCTGGCGCATGGCATCGTCGATCTGGCGTTGAAGCCCGACCAGGGCCTGGCGCGCCGCCTCGATCTGGCTCCACTCGGCCTCGGCCCGACGCAGGTGCTCGGCCACCTCGACGGCGCGTTTCTCCGCCGCCTCGAGATCGCGGACGAAGACGTCGCGTTGCGCGAGCTCCTGCTCGATCTCGGCCAGTACGGCGTCGATCCCGGCCAGCTGGCCGTCGATCGCACGGACGCGCTGCTTGGCGCGTTCCTCATACGTCTCCCAGGCCTGCAGACCGAGGATGTCGGCGAGCACCTGCTTGCGCTCGGCCGGCTTCTTGCCGGTGAAGGCATCGGCCTGACCCTGCACCAGATACGCGGAATTGATGAAGGTCTCATAGGTCAGCCGCAGGAGCCGCTCGATCTTGGCCTGCGTCTTGGGGATCGTCGGCTCGCCGAGCGGCGACCAGCGTCCGTCGATGCGGGCCTGCAGGTCGAGCAGGCTGCCGGCCCCCCGCCCGATCTTGCGGGCGCGGATCACACGATAGACGTCCGCGCCGAGCGCGAAGGTCAGCTCGACGCGCATCTCGCTTTGGCCCTGGTGCACCAGCTCCTCGTCGCGCTTGGCGCGCGCGCGGCCCCAGAGCACCCAGGTCAACGCGTCGAGCAGCGACGATTTACCGGCGCCGTTTTCGCCCACCAACACGCCGACGTGCAGGCCGTTGAAATCGACCGGGGCCGGGTTGCGATAGGCCAGGAAGTTCTTGAGCTCAAGTCGTAGAGGAACCATCGGATATGGGTGATTGGATGATGGCGTGATCGAGCGATTGCGTCGCGGATTCGCGCCGAATGACGATCAGGGTGATGTCGTCGGCCAACGGGGCCTCACAACGGAAGCCATCGACGTCTGCCTTGAGCGCGTCACGCAGACCGCGCGCGTCGATGTCGCGGGTGCTCTCGACCGCGTGCTTGAGCCGATCCTCGCCGTAAAAACCGCCGGTCGGGTCGAGCGCGTCGGTCAGCCCATCGGTGTAAAGCACCAGCTGGTCGCCCGCGGCCAGCTCGACCTGCGCATGACGCCAGCTCAGATCGGGCCAGGCCCCGAGCACCGGACCGGTGCCTCGCAACAGATGCTGCTCGCCGGCGCATTGCCAGATCGGCGGGTTGTGTCCGGCGTTGGCGTAGGTCAACACGCCGGTGATGGGATCGAGCACGCCGTAGAACGCCGTGACGAACATGTTCAGCCGCGCATCTTCGAGCAGACGCTGGTTGGTCGACGTCAGGACGCGCACCGGGTCGTCGGGATACTCGCGCGCGTACGTGCGCAGCAGCGTGCGGCTGAGCGCCATGTAGAGCGCGGCGCCTGTGCCTTTGTCGGCCACATCGGCGATGGTGAACGCCAGCCGGCCATCGGGCAGCGGGATGAAATCGAAGAAGTCACCGGAGGTCTCGCGCGCCGATTCGAGAAACGCGCTGATCTGCCAGCCATCGATCGCCGGCGGATGTTCGGGCAGAAAGCTCGTCTGAACCTGGCCGGCGAAGGCCAGTTCGGTCACGCGCTTCTGGTGTTCCAGCACCGCGCGCTGCGAATCGGCGCGGGCCAGCGCGGCCGCGATCTGCGCGGCGAGCGCCGACACCGCCGGCACCAGATCGTCGAGGTCACGGGTGGTGAGGATGTTGTCGAAAGGGGTGCGCGTCGAGACGCTCAGCGCGACGCCGCCCAGGGTCGTCGCGTTGGCCTGACTGACGATCGGCACCAGAATCAGGTGCTCGTCTCCGCCGGCGCCGCCCCACGGCCGTTCGGACCGTTCGAGGATCAGGTGCGGCTTCGACTGTCCGCCCAACCACCCCCAGAGCACATCCGGCTTGGGCGCCGCGGTTTCGGGGTGCCGCACTAACGGCCGATCGGGCGCCAGCCAGACCTCGACGCGCGTCGGCGGCGGGAACATGCCGGGCAGGTGCTCGCGGAGCGCCTGCGCCAGCGACTCGTGATCGTCGACGCCGTCGACGAGGGTCAGCAGCGCGCGGCCAAATTCCTCGAGCCGCTCGAGGTGCCTGGCCTGACGCCGACTCTGCTCGGCGGCCCGGCTGAAGCGGTGCGCCAGGGCGGCCACCACCACGACGGCTCCGGCGAAGAGCGCGAACGCCCACCACCCCGAGCCGTTGAGCAGCACGGCGCCCATCAGGCCGAACACGTCACCGGCCAGGGGCAACCCCAGCACGAAAATCGCAAAGCGCAGCAGCACCCGGCGGCGAATCGCGCCGTCGCTGTAATACCTGCCGACCTGCACCAGATAGACCGCGGGCACCACCATCGCGACGATCGCGTACACGACCAGGGCCGCGCCCGCGCGGATCAGCGTCGGCAGGTCGACGGCGCTGACCGGCACAGTCCCGCCGAGCGCCGCGAACACGGCCAGGCCCACGAGCGGCGCGAAGATCGTCGTCACGAGGGTCATGGTGATGTTGCGCAGGGTGAGCGTGGTGTAGCGCGCCTGGCGCAGTTGATGGCGCTGATCCCACCAGAACAGCAGCCACATGACGATGTTGATCCATTGCGCCGACGGCCCGAAGGTCCAACGCAGCGTCCATAGCAGTGGCCCGTCGACGGTGAGATCGCTGTCGCCGAAGCGGCCAGGGCTGAGCTCCATCAAGATGAAGGCCTGCTGGCGTTGGACGAACCAGATCAGCGCGCCGATGATCAACGCGGTCGGCCAGGCCGAAAGCATGAGGGGGAGGTCGGTCGCCCACACCAGCCAGATCACGCCGGCGATCGCGAACGGCAGACCGATGGCCGTGCCGAAGAGGTCGGCCGCCGCGCTGACCTGGGCGTCGCGCGGCGCGGCCAACACGCCCGGCCAGAACCGGGCGGCGATGTTCAGCCAAAACGTCTCAGGCTTCCGGATCATCGAGCAACTCGGTCGCGACCTGCAGGAGCAGATCCTGCCGTTCGGGTGGCTTGCCCTTGGCGTTGAAGTAGCGTTCGAGCCATTGCAGCGGCGTGAGCGCCTCCGCCGAACCGCCGACGCCGGGCGCGCGCACGGTCCGATCGACGTCGATGCTGATCCCGGCGATGTTGGCGACGCCGGCCTCGGTCAACGCGGCCTCGATCTCGCGTCGTCTGAAGGTCGGCTCCTGCCCTTCGTCCAGCTGGATCGCCACCCGGACCACGGCGCCCTGCAGATCGCGCGTGCCGATCCGTTCGACGACGACGCGAGTGGGGTCCTCCTCGCCGCGCGCGTCGACGTGAAGCGTGCGAAACGGTCGCGCCGCCACGGGCACGAACGACCAGCGGGTCGCGCCACGTTCGAGTTCGACCCAGCAGTAGCCCTTGGTCTCGACCTCTTCGCCGAAGTCGATGCGTTCGAGCGAGCCCGAGTACACGATCGGCGGGCGCTCGTCGGCGGCGGCGAGGTTCTGATGTTGATGGATATGGCCGAGGGCCACGTAGTCCCACGCGAGCTCGGCCAGCGCCGACTTGGGGATGACCAGGTCGCGGCCGATCATGACACTGCGCTCCGAGCCAAAGCGCGCGCCGCCGACCGAGAAATGCCCGACGAGCACACGCGGCAGTTCGGTCTCGGCGGCCTGTCTCGCGAAGCCGGCGAGCAGATCGGCCACCAGTGCCTCGACCGCGCGATCGAGCTCCTCGATCGACGCGCCCTGCACGTCCTCCTGCGCCAGCAACCGATTGCGCACCGGAAACGGCATCCACGCCAGGAAGACCGGGCCGTTGCGCGTCTCGACCACGCGCGCGTCGGGCCTGCGGCCGACGATGACGTTGTCGACCGTCAGCGTGTTGAAGATGTCGACCGACGTCGCCCGGGCGGCGATGCCGGGCACGTCGTGGTTGCCGACGAGCAGCAGCGTCGGCGCGAGCGACGCCAGCTTCTTGACGCGGGTCGCGAATTCGCGCTGTTGGGTCGGATCGGGATCGCGGGTCTTGAAGGCGTCGCCCGCGAACAGGATCAGGTCGGCCTCACGCTGTTCGGCTTGAGCGATCACTTCATCCAGGCGATCGAGGAAGTCGCGGATGCGGCTAGAGATCCCGGTTTCGGGGTCGATCCGGCCGTAGTTCTCCATGCCGACGTGCAGGTCGGCGAAATGCAGGACTTTGATCATGGTAGGCGTGCAGGCATTTTACCGCTCAAGAGACCGGGAGTGCCCCGATATGCCCCGATGTCGGCGTGGTCCGCGCCGCCATCGGGGCCTATCGGGGCACATCGGGGCACTCCCGGTCTCGTGTGCGGTAAAAGGCCGGCACGCCTACCATGATCAAAGTCCG
>JBGAJV010000109.1:0-10909 GCA_044224715.1 Anaerolineales bacterium
GCACGGCCGTGACCGTCAACGCCGCCGGGAGCGCGCTGCCGGGCGATCTGCTGTACGGCGTCAAACTCACGGTTGAGGACATTCAACTGGCCCTGGCGCCGCAACCGGCCAGCCGCGGGGCACTCGAGGCGCAATTCGACGCCCGACGCGTCGAAGAGGCTCAGGCCTTGCTCGCCTCACGACGCGAGGCGGCCATCACCTTCGCCGGCGACATCCAGGTCATCGAGGGCGAACGCTGGGTCGTGAGCGGGGTCCCGGTGCAGGTGTCGATCGCGCTCGGGAACGGCTTCAGCGTGGGCCAACAGGTGCGTGTCACCGGGCACTCCGACGCCGCGTTGGATGCGATCGTGGCCGAGCGGGTCGAGCGGCTGGGCATCCCAACACTGGTGCCGACGCTCCCGGCCATGACCGCGACACCGCTTCCGACGCAAACAGCACGTGCCACGTCTACCGACGCGCACACGGCGACACCCGAGGTCGACGCGACGATCGAAAACACGGAATCGCCGACGGAACACGTACCGCCGAAGGCCACGCTCGCAGCCCCGGTGCCCACCGCCACGCCCAACACCAGTGGGCCGGCGCCATCGAACACGCCAAAGGTGGACGACCACGGCGGTGGCGCCACGAACACGCCGGAAGCCGAGCATACCGACAAGCCGGACGACGATGATGACGACCACAGCGGCAGCGGATCCGGAGCGACAAACACGCCGGCGCCCACCAGTGATCACAGCGGCAGCGGCGGCGGCGGCGATGATCACAACGAACCGACCAAGACTCCCAAACCGTAAGATATCGTGCGCCAAACGAAAAGGGCCCCGTCGCTGACGGGGCCCTTTTCGTTTGGCGCACGATATCGCTCAATCGCGTCGGCGCATACCCGTCAGCAGCAGCACGTAGTACATCAAGGTCGAGATCGCCGAGACGGCCGCGGCCACGTAGGTCAGCGCGGCAGCGTCGAGCACCTGCGCCACGCCGCCGCCTTCTTCGGCGTTGATCATGCCGCTCGAGACCAGGAACTCCTTGGCCCTGCGACTGGCATCGAATTCCACCGGCAGGGTGATCACGGTGAACAACGCGACGGCGCCGAAGAGCAGCACGCCGATCCAGGCGATGTCGTAGCCGATCGCCGCGCGCAGCGACAACAGCACGAAGCCGGCCATCACAACGAGCGGGCCAAGCCAGGAGCCGAATTGAACCAATGGCACGATCGCCGAGCGTATTTGGAGCGGCCAGTAGCCCTGAGCATGCTGTAGCGCGTGCCCGGTCTCATGCGCGGCGATCCCGACCGCCGCCACCGAAGGCGTGTCATAATTGGCGGCGGAGAGACGCAGCGTGCGGCTGAGCGGGTCGTAATGGTCGCTCAGAAAGCCCTCGACCCGTTCGACGCGCACGTCACTCAGGCCGTTTGCGTTGAGGATGGTGCGCGCGACGGCGGCGCCGGTGGCGCCGCGGCCCGTGAACACACGCGACCACTTCTCGACGGCGTTTTTGACGCGCATCTGAGCCCAGAGGCCGAACAAAACGGCCGGAAGGCTGAAGAGCAAGTAGAGTGGGCTGATATACATGGCGTTTTTCCTTGTCGGCCGCCCGCGAGTCCGATGTGCGGACAGTCGGCCAACGTCACGATCCAGTATGCGCGCGAATGCTTAGCAGTGTATCAGAGCCGATCCGGATCGGGCGCTCGAATCGGCGTCGGTTGACTGACGTCCGGATCGCCCGTAGCTGACAGCCGCGTCAGCCTATTCTCAGCAGCGACTTAACCATGGCCCAAATCCCGCCTTCCCATCTTGCCTGTGTCATGCTTGCCCTGGCCCTCGCCGCCTGCGGCCCGGCCGAAACCGCCACGCCTCAGCCACTACCGCCCACCGAGAGTCACGCGACCGCGACGGGCGCGCCCCCGGCCGACACCGCGACGGCCCCGGCGCCGGCCAGCCCGACGACCGCGCCCGCCACAAGCGCGCCGACCCTCGCGCCGACGGAGACGTCCATCCCGACGGTGCTCGACCCGTTGACGGGGCTGCCGGTCGACGATCCGGCCGTGCTCGACCGCCCGCCGCTGGCGATCAAGATCGCCAATTTCCCACGCGCGGTGCGCGCCGCGCAATCCGGGTTGAGCCAGGCCGACAACGTCTGGGAGGTGTACGCCGAGGGGGGCGTGACGCGTTTCAACGCCGTCTTCTGGAGCAAGACGCCTGACCGCGTCGGCAACGTGCGCTCGGCCCGCTTGTTGGACGCGCTGATCATGGATGCGTACCAGGCGCTGCTTGTGACGTCGGGATCCAGCGCGGGGACGATGGACCGGCTGCGCGAGGATTCGGAGCGTTACCAGCGCGTCGTGGCCGAAGCCACGGGCTATGGTGGTTGTCCGGTGCTGTGCCGGGAGGCCTCGGCCTCGCTCACGACCAACAAGCTGTTCACGCAGCCCGCGGCCGTCTGGGCGCTTGCGGCCGAACGCGCCCTGGCCGGGGCCCCGACCTTCGCCGGCCATCTGTTCGACGCGCAGACGCCGTCCGGCACCCCGATCACGACCGTGCATCTCGATTGGCAGCTCAACAACACCATCGCCGAATGGCGCTACGACGCGAGCATCGGCCGCTACTGGCGCTGGATCGATAGCGCCGACACCGCGCCCGGCAACCCGGGGCTTGTGCAGCACATCGACACGCTCAACAACGAGCCGATCGCCGCGGACACCATCGCGATGGTGATCGTGCCCCACGTTCCCAGCAATATCGTGGTTGACGACGGCGTGGCCAAGCAATTCAGCTACGACGTGCTCTTCACGGGCACAGGCCCGGCGCGCGTCTTCCGCGACGGCGTGATGATCACGGGCACCTGGCGGCGCGAGGCCGGCAAGGGTCAATTGCCGCGCTTCTTCGACGACGCCGGGAACCCGATCGCGTTCAAACCCGGCGTCACCTGGTTCGCGGTGTATTCGACCGATTCGCCCGAGACCCTCACCCCCGACACCGCGACCTTCCAATCGCGTTTCAAGGCCCCCGGCCTCCCGACGGCCCCGTAGTAGGGGCGACCCTTGCGGTCGCCCTGACCCGTGTGGCCACCCCGGCCCGTGTCGTCGCCACCGCCCGACAACAAAAAAGAGCGTGATCGCCGTCGTGGCGATCACGCTCTTTGCGTTCAGATACCCGTCGCGCTCAGCGCCAGAAAGCCGCCAGCGACCGCTGCGCGAAGGCGATGACCGGATACGGGAAGAGCCCGATCGCCAGGGTGGCCAACGCCATGAGGCTCACCGACAAACGCGCGCCCCAGCCCTCGGCGACGGTCGGGGTGCCGGGCCGCATGAACATCATGACTACCAGACGCAGGTAGTAGTAAGCCGACACGAGCGACGTGATCACGCCGAGCACGGCCAGCCAGACGTAGTTGGCCTCGATCGCGGCCGAGAAGATCAGGAACTTGCCGACGAACCCGGCCGTTGGCGGCAGACCCGCCAGCGAGAACATGAACAGCGCCATGCCCAGCGCCAGACCCGGTTGTCGCGACCACAGACCGCGATAGGCATCGAAGGTCAGGCCGCCCGATTCGCCGTCGGCCTCGCGGCGCTCGATCGTGGTCACGACCGCCCAGGCGCCCAGCGTCGTCAGCCCGTAGCTGAGCAGATAGAACAGGATCGCGCCCATCGCGTCATAGGCCTTCAACGGAAAGGCCGCCGTGAACTGCGCAATCGCGGGGATCGCGACCAACAGATAACCGGCGTGCGCGATGCTCGAGTAGGCCAGCATCCGTTTGACGTTGGTCTGCGCGAGGGCGGCGAAGTTGCCGATGATCAGAGTCAGACCGGCCAGGATGGCGATGGCGCTGCCCCACTGAGCCGCCTGAAGCGGGAAGGCCTGCAGGAGCACGCGCAATAGCGCGGCGAAACCGGCCGCCTTGACCGCGACGCTCATGAAAGCTGTGATCACAGACGGCGCGCCTTCGTAGACGTCGGGCGTCCACATGTGGAACGGCGCCGCGGCGACCTTGAAGCTGAGGCCGGCCAGCACCAGCGCGATGCCGAACGGCAGCAACAAATGGTCCACCAGCTCCAGCCCGGTCTCACCGGCCTGGATGCCGAGGATGCCGGCGAAATCGGTGTGCCCGTTTGTCGCGCCGAAAACCAGCGCGATGCCATACACCAGGATGCCCGAGGCGAAGGCGCCCAGCAGGAAGTACTTCAGAGCCGACTCCTCGGACGACAGTCGCGGCCGCGCCAGACCGGCCAGGATGTACAACGGGATCGACAGCAGCTCGAGCGCCAGAAAGACCATGATCAGGTCCTGGGCTTGAGCCATCAACACCATGCCGCTCGTGCTCAGCAGCAGCAGCACGTAGGCCTCGCCACGTTCGATGCCAAAGCGCGGAAGATAGCCGAGCGCCAGCACCGTGACCACGGCGCCGGCGATCAGGAAGATCAGGCTGAGATAGGCCGCGAAGCCGTCGGCGACCAGCATGCCGCTGAAGGCCAGCACCGAGTAGCCGGCCGGCCAGGTTCGCAGCGCCAGCGCCGCGACGGCGAAGCCGACCAGGGTCAACCAGCCGGTGAGGCGTTTGCGTTCGGCCGGGATGAACAGGTCGGCGATCAGCACGACAAGCGCGGCGGTCGCCAGTGTCAGCGCGGGAAGAAGGACGTAAAAATCGCTCTGGGTCATGGCTTACCTCAGCGCCACCGCGGCCGCGCCCAGGCCCTGCGCCAGCAGTTGGACGCTTGGGGCCATCAGATCGAAGAACGGCTTGGGATACACGCCTATCAAGACGATGAAGATCAACAGCGGCACGAGCACCGCGATCTCGCGCGGGCTCAGATCAGACAACCCCTTGTTCGCGGCCACCGTCACCTCGCCCTGGAACATGCGTCGGAAGAGCCAGAGCATGTATACGGCCGCCAGGATCACGCCGCCCATCGCGAAGGCCGTCAGCACCTGGCTGAAGATCACGCCGCCTATGGCGCTACCCCACGACCCCAGCAGGATCGTGAACTCGCCGACGAAGCCGTTCAGCCCGGGCAGACCGGCCGACGAGAAGAACACAACCAGCGAGAGCGCGGCGTAGATCGGCATGACCTTCCACAGGCCGCCGAACTGGTTGAGTTCGCGCGTGTGGCGGCGCTCGTAGATGAAGCCAACCAGCACGAAGAGCGCGCCGGTGCTCAGGCCGTGGTTGACCATCTGCAGGATCGCGCCCTGGATGCCCAGGTCGTTGAGGGCGAACAGGCCGAGCATGACGAAGCCCAGGTGGCTGACCGACGAGTACGCCACGAGCTTCTTGGCGTCGCTCTGGGCGAAGGCCGTGATCGCGCCGTAGAGGATGCCGATCACGCCGAGCACGCCGAAAAGCGGCGCGACCTGCGCGGCCACCTCGGGGAAGAGCCCGAGATTGAAGCGCAGGAAGCCGTAAGTGCCGAGCTTGAGGAGCACGCCGGCCAGGATCACGGAGCCGGGTGTCGGCGCCTCGACGTGCGCGTCGGGCAGCCAGGTGTGCAGGGGCCACACCGGAACCTTGATCGCGAACGCGATCGCGAAAGCCGCGAACAACCACGGCGCGATGCCGGCGACCTCGGCGTTGGCGAAATTGATCTGCTGCAACTCGGGGTATGCGAAGGTGTGCGCCGTCACGCCCAGCCACAGGATCGCGATCAGCATGAAGATCGAGCCCGCGAACGTGAAGAGAAAGAACTTCAACGCCGCGTACACGCGCCGCTCACCGCCCCATTGCCCGATCAGGAAGATCATGGGCAGCAGTGTGAACTCGAAGAAGATGTAGAAGAGCAGCAGGTCCATCGCCAGGAAGGCGCCGACCATGCCGACCTCAAGCAACAGGAACCAGACCATGAAGGCGCGCACGCGCTCGGTGATCGCGCCCCAGGCCGCGCCGATCGCCACCGGCACCAGGAAGGTGGTCAACAGCACAAGCCAGATGCTCAGACCATCGACGGCCAGGAAGTAGTCGACGCGAAACGCGCCGGTCCCGATCCACGGCGCGCGGACCGCCAGCTGCAGGCCGGGCTCGATCGCCCGAAACTGGATCAGCATCACGAGCGAGATCGCAAAGGTCACCAGCGAGGTCGCCAGCGCCGTCCAACGGATCGCGTCGCGCTGTTCGTCGCGCAGCAGCAACAGGATCGCGACGCCGACGAGCGGCGCGAACGTCACCAGGGTGAGTGTAGAAAACAGGATGTTCATAAGTTCACGTCACCGGGCCCACTGGAACAACACGACCAGGGCCACCACGCCCAGGAACATGACCAGCGCGTACACGCGGACCAGGCCCCGTTGAAAGCCCGAGAACCCCGACGCGATCCCGCGCGCCAGGTCCCCGAAACCGTTGGCGACCAGATCGATGCCGCCCTGATCGAAGCCGCGCGCGATCATCTGCGCCATGGTCTGATACGGCCTGACGAAGACGTAGGCGTACAGGTCGTCGATCCACCACTTCTTGGCGAAAGCGCGGTACAGCCCGCCCAGGCCCTCGAGCGGGTCGCGATCGTGCGCCGTGTGGTAGGCGTTGCGATAGAAGAAGTAGGCGAGCATCAGGGCCAGGAAGGCGAAGGCCGCCGATGGGAAGGCGACGTCGGCCTTGATCAGGCCGTGGCCCTCGACGGGCAGGGCGGTCGCCAGGAAGTTGCGCAGCCCGAGCGCCAGCGTCGACGTGTCGTGCTCGCCGAACAGCGGGAGGTTGAGCGCGCCGCCCAGCACCGAGAGCACGGCCAGCACCACCAGCGGGCCGGTCATCACGGCCGGGCTCTCCTCGGCGTGCTCGGCCGCGGCCGTGCGCGGCTCGCCGCTGAAGACCATCACCAGCTGTCGCCCGACGTAGAAGGCGGTCAGCATCGCCGTGAACGCCAAGATCGCGTAGATCGCGGGGAAGTTCTCGGACGCGTCCAGCAGGATCTCGTCCTTCGACCAGAAACCCGCCAGCGGCGGCAACCCGGCCAGCGCCAGGGCGCCGATCAGATAAGCCCATTTGGTCACCGGCAGGCGATTCCACAACCCGCCCATGGCGCGCATGTCCTGCGGGTCGACGTGCTCGGCGTGGCCGCCTTCGGCGTGTCCGGCGTGGTGCATACCGCGCTCCATCGCCTGGATCACCGAGCCGGACCCGAGGAAGAGCAGGGCCTTGAAGAACGCGTGCGTCACAAGATGGAAGATCGCGGCGACGTACGCGCCCATGCCGGCCGCGGCCACCATAAAGCCCAGCTGCGAGATCGTCGAGTAGGCCAGCACCTTCTTGATGTCGTTCTGTGCGATCGCGATCGTGGCGGCGACCAGCGCCGTGATCGCGCCGACCCAGGCCACCAGATCCGACGGGCTAAAGCCGTACACCTCGGCCGTCGCGTGGTAGATCGGGTTCGAGCGCGCGATCAGGTAAACGCCCGCGGTCACCATCGTCGCGGCGTGGATCAAGGCCGAGACCGGCGTCGGGCCGGCCATGGCGTCGGGCAGCCAGACAAAGAGCGGCAGCTGCGCCGACTTGCCGGCCGCGCCGACCAGGAAGAGCACGCCAACCGCAGCGAGCACGCCCAGCGCGGCGCTCATCCGCGCCGGGTCGGCGAGGGCGACCTCGATGGCCGAGAACACCTTGGTGTAGTTGAGCGAGCCAAAGCTCCAGAACAGCAGGGCCATCGCGATCATCAGGCCCAGATCGCCGACGCGGTTGACGATGAAGGCCTTCATCGCCGCGCGGGTGTTGCCGATGTTGTCCTCGCCCTTCTCGAACCAGAAACCGATCAACAGGTACGAGCACAGACCGACGCCCTCCCAGCCCACGAAAAGCATGGCATAGCTGTCGGCCCCGACCAGGATCAGCATCATGGCCAGGAACAGGTTGAGATAAACGAAGAACCGGCCATAGCGCCCGGAGTCGCCGTTGTGCTCGACGTCCTCGCGCATGTAGCCGACCGCGTACACGTGGATCAGCGTGCCGACCCCCGTGACCACGAGCATCATCGTCACCGACAGCGCGTCGACCTGGAAGGCCCAATCGACCTTCAGCCCGCCGACGTCGAGCCAGGTCGCCACGGGCACCGTGACCGCCTGGCCGCCGTTGCCGGCCAATCCGCCGAGCTGGATCAACCCGACGACGAAGGCCAGCGCCGCCATGGTCACGGCCAGCCAGGCGCTGCGGCTTGGCCCCAACGTCTTCCCGAAGAAGATGTTGATGACCGCCCCGGCGAGAGGCAAAAGCACAATCAGAGGAACGAGAGCGAACATGACATCCCCTCACATTGGCTATCGGCTATTTACCATTGACCATTGTCTCTTCAACGGCCGATGGCAAATAACCAATGACCAATGATTTCACCCGTTGAGCTGCCTGAGCGCATCCACGTCGATGCTGCGCTTGGCGCGGAAGATCGTGACGATCAACGCCAGGCCGACCGCCACCTCGGCGGCGGCGACGACCATGACGAAAAAGACGAACACCTGGCCATTCATGGTGCCGAATTGGCGGGCGTAGGCGACGAACACCAGATTGGCCGAGTTGAGCATGAGCTCGATCGACATGAAGATCGTGATGGCGTTGCGGCGGGTGAGCACGCCGGCCACACCAAGCGAGAACAACACGGTCGACAAACCGACGTAAGCGTAGGTGGGAATACTGGCTAGCATCGAACCCCCGTTGGGCGTCAGCGCCCGTCCTCGCGGCGCGCGCCGGAACGGCCGCGCGTGAGCGCGTCACGCGTCAATACCACGGCCCCGATCATGCCCACCAGCAGCAGCAGCGACGTGATCTCGAACGGCAGCACGTAGCTCAGTGGATGGTCGGTGGTCACCGGGCCGTACATCAATTGCCCGATCGCGGCCGGGCTGCCGAAATCCGACGGCACGGCCACCGTGGGGTACACGGCGATCCCGGCTTGATACGCGTTGTACAGCAACTGCAGGATCAGGAACGCGAAGACCACGCCGGCGAAGATCGTCAATGACCCCTGCCAGGGCAACAGCCGGTTGTCGTCGTTCAGCCGTTCGGCGCCGAGCAGCATGATCACGAACAAGAACAACACCATGATCGCGCCCGCGTACACGGTCACCTGGACCATGGCGATGAAGGGCGCGTTCAGCAGGAGATAGAACAACGCGACCACGGCGAAGTTCGCGACGAGGTACAGGGCCGCGTGCACGGCATTGCGGCTCAGCAGCATCCCGGCCGCGGCGGCGATGGCCGTCACAGCCAACACGGCGAACAAGATCCATTGCAGCGTAACGTCGTTCATCTTCCGCCTCAGTCTGGGTTCTTCATGTCGGGCACGGGCCGATCGAACGTGCCAGGTTGGACCTGCATCGGCGTGGTCGGCTTGCCGGCCGCAGGCGCCACAAGGAGCTTTTCCTTCGTGATGATCGAATCGCGCCGATCGGTATAGGCCAGCTCGTAATTGCTCTCGAGCACGATCGCCTCGGTCGGGCAGGCGTCCTCGCAAAAACCGCAGAAGATGCAGCGCAGCAGGTTGATCTCGTACGTGCTGGCATAGCGCTCGCCGGGCGAGAACCGCTTCGCGTCGGTGTTCTCCGAGGCCTCGACGAAGATCGCGTCGGCCGGGCAGGCAGCCGCGCACAAGGCGCAGCCGATGCACTTCTCGAGGCCGTTGTCGTAGCGCTTCAGCTCGTGCCGGCCCTTGAACCGCGCCGAGACGGGCTTCTTCTGCTCGGGATACTGGATCGTCTCCGGCGGCTCGAACGCGACCTTGCCGGTGGTGACGAAGCCTTTGAGGATTTCAGTAAACATCGCACCTCATCACATTGTTGATTGTTGATTGTTGATGGCTGATTGGCATTCGAAGACCTACCGCAATCAACAATCAGAAATCAGCAATCAGAAATCCAAACGCTCAATTCTTTACAAGCGGTACCGTCGGCGCCACGACCGGGCGCTCGCGCTTGCGCGACCAGAACATGACGGCGACCACGATCGCGATCACGGCCAACAGGGCCGCGACGATCGCAAACGCCAGGATGTTTTGCTGCTGCTGGCTGACGATCGCGGCCGCGGTCAAAACGATGTTGGCCAGCGCCACCGGCAGCAGGATCTTCCAACCAAACGCCATCAGCCGGTCGTAGCGCAGCCGCGGCAGCGTCGAACGCACCCAGATCATGAAGATCAACGACGCGATCGTCTTGCCCCAGAAGTACACGAGGCCCAGCAGCGGGACCTGGTCGACGAACGGCCCCTGCCAGCCGCCCAGGAACATGGTCGTGAAGATCGCGCTCACGCCGATCATCTTGACGTACTCGGCCATGAAGAACATGGCGAACTTCATGCCGCCGTATTCGGTGTGGAAGCCGGCGGTCAGTTCCTGCTCGGCCTCGGGCATGTCGAACGGAGCCCGGTTGGTCTCGGCCAGACCGGCGATGTAGAAGATCACGGCAGCCACGGGCTGCAGGACGATGAACCACCACGTGCCCTGAGCGGCGACGATGTCGCCCATGCTCATCGAGCCGGCCAGCATCAGCACGCCGATCATCGACAGGCCAAGCGGGATCTCGTAGGCCACCATCTGAGCCGAGGCGCGCAGCCCGCCCAGCGTCGCGTACTTGTTGTTGCTCGCCCAACCGCCGAGCGCCACGCCGTACACCGCGATCGACGTGACCGAGAGGATGTACATCAGACCGACGTTCAGGTCGGCCAACCCGAGCGGCATCGGGCCCATCTCGGGCGTGCGCCACGGCACGGTGATCGCCGGCCCCCACGGCACGACAGCCAGCACGACCAGCGCCGGCACGACCGTGATCATCGGCGCCAGGATGTAAATCCACTTATCGGCGCCGTTCGGCATCGTCTCTTCTTTGAAGATCAGCTTGAGCCCGTCGGCCACGGGAAAGAGCAGACCGAACGGGCCGCGGCGGTTCGGGCCGATGCGGGTCTGCAGCTTGGCCGCGACCTTGCGCTCGGCCCAGGTCATGTAGGCGAA
>JBGAJV010000110.1:0-10887 GCA_044224715.1 Anaerolineales bacterium
GTTCACCCTCACCGGCATCCAGCACTGGCTGCCGATCATCTGGCATCCGTAACCCGCGAGCAGTCGATCGGGTGTCGAGCACAACGCACATGGGCGACGCGGCCGCTGTTCAGGCCTTGCGTCGCTCGTGTGCGTTCTTGGGGGGGCGCACGAAAGCGCGTCAACTCGAGGCGATCTGGCCCCACACCCACGTCGCCGGCGAACTGGCACCCGCGCGGCCGAATGCGATGGCCCGGCGTGCGAGCAGGCCGTTGCCGGTCTCGCGCGCCCGGGTCGCCACGGCGGCTGCCTCGGCGACTGCCGCGTCGCGCTCGGCGCGCGACCAGAGCAGGGCCGCCAGCGCCAGACTGCGCTCCAGCTCGATCTCGGCGCCGGCGCCCTCGGGCAGCGGCGCGGTGAGGCGCGTGTGTGCAGCCTCCAGATCGCCCGACGCGATCAGGCCCGTCGCGACGTGGGTCTCCCAGTCGGCCCGGAAGCGGCCCTCATCGAGCGCGCCGGCGATGCCCTGCACGGCTTCGAGCGAGGCCAAAGCACCGAGCGCATCCCCGGTGCACAGCTGCGCCTCAGACAGGATGACGAGCAGTCCGGCTCGTGACCGCGTTTGCCCCAGATCCGTCGTCTCGCCCAGCGCCCGCTCCACCACGGCCAGCGCGTCGGTCGTGCGCCCGAGCGCAAGCAGGACCCGCGCCTGCTGGCCCTGCGAGTGCGCGGCGCCCAGCGCGTCGCCGGCAGCGCGCTTGAAGGCGAGCGACTGTTCGAGCGCCGTCAACGCGTCGGCCAGATCGCCGCGCATGAAGTGCACCGAGGCAATGCCCCCATAGACTCGCCCGCCGATGTAACGCTCGCCGAACCGTTCGAGCGCGACCGATGCCTGGCGATAGTGCTTGAGCGCCTGCTCGAGATCGCCGCGGACGAAATACACGTTGCCGATGTTGAAGACCGCGCGGCATTCGAGACGTTCGAGGCCTGCCCGCCGCGCCGCGACCGCGGCCGCCCGCCAATGGCGCACGGCTCCGTCGGGCTGGCCGCGCAGATGGGTGACGGCGCCCAGCGTGTTATGGGTCTGCGCGCGGATGGTGTCGGCGTCGCGCGGCGCCCAGGGCGCGATCTGTTCGGCAAGCTTGAGCGCGCGTTCGGCGTTGTCGGCGGCGGCCTCGTATTGAGCGAGCAACATCTGCGCCGCCGAATGGACGGCCAATAACTGGCCCAGGAGCAGCGTGTCCGTCTCGGGCAACGTCGTCAGCGCGGCCTCGGTCAGCGGCAGGGCCTCGGCCGCGCGGCCGCGCTGCATCAGGCTGGTGGCCAGTCGGCTCGTGATCAGCGCGCGCAGTTCAAGGCCTTCGGCCAACGACAGGGCGCGTCGATAGTCGTCTGCGGCGTCTTCGGCGCGATCGGTGTTGGCGAGCAGGTCGGCGCGGCCAAGCAGCAGACGGCGCGCAAGATCGGGCGTTGATTCGGACGACACGCGTTCGAGCGCCGCGCCCAACAAATCCGCCGCGTTCAATGCCCGACCGCTGCGAAGCAACTCCTCGGCGCGATCGCACAACAACTCGGCGACCTGCGGCCAATCGCCGGCCCGCACGGCGTGGTACGCCGCTTCGACCGGGTCATGGCCAAGTCGCTCGATCCAGGTCGCGGCCACGCGGTGCAGGGCGCGCCGCCTCGCGAGGTCGGTCGTCAATTGGGCGACGATGCGATCGCGGAGCAACGGATGCAGCTCGGCTTGCGCTGCGTGGGTGATCAGGTGACGACGTTGCAGCTCCGAGAGCGCCGCGCCGAAATCGCCGATCAAGCCGGCCTGCTGCGTCAGATCGACCAGGGTCGCGTCCAACAGGTCGGACGGTCCGCGCAGGATCGCCGCCAACTGTGCCAGCGCATGCGCATCGGGCGAGAGCTGCCCGATCACGCGTGCCAGAAGATAGGCCTCGATCTGCGGCTGGGTGGCCAGACGTTCGATGAAGGCCGGCGCGTCCACGCCGCCGTCGCGTAACTGGCTGGCCGCGAGGCGGATCAGGATCGGGCTGCCGTCGACCCGGGTCAGCAAGGCGTCGACGAGATCCGGCGCGAGTTCTGGGCACAGGTGCCGGGCGAGGGCGCGGCCTTCGTCGGCCGCCAGTCCACCCAGCCATTCATGCTGGAGATCGGGCATCGGCAGTTCGGAACGGCTGATCAGCATCAGACTCAGCGGCGAGCCGAGCCAGAGCTGGCGCAGCAGAGACAGGGCGGTTGGGTCGGCCTGCAGGGCGTGCGCATCGTCCACGCACACCAGCGTTGGCCCGCTGGTCCGGAAACCCGTTGCCAGGAGCGCCAGCACGCGATCGGCCGGCAATGGCGGGGCATCGCGTGTCGGTTCGAGCAAGGACGTCATCTCCGCGCGCCCCTGGCTCAGAAGGAACATCGCCAGATAACGACACAAGGCCGCGGCGTTGTCGTTGACGCCCGGGTTGATCGTCAACCACGCGACGGGGCGGTCCGCCGCGAGCTCTCGCGCTAACGTCGCGGCCAACGT
Source organism: Anaerolineales bacterium (assembly GCA_044224715.1). Taxonomy (GTDB): domain Bacteria; phylum Chloroflexota; class Anaerolineae; order Anaerolineales; family UBA6663; genus UBA6663. The sequence goes on from JBGAJV010000110.1 coordinate 2,510, forward strand.
GGTCTTTCCCAGCCCCGGCAGCCCACACACGACCACGCCGCGATCGCGATCGAGGCTGGCCCGCAATCGCGCCAACGCCGGCAGGCGCTGCACGGCGGATGGCGGGGCCAGGGGAATGGGCTCGAGCGCCCACGTTTCTGAAGCCTGCTGCGAGGTTTCGGACCGTTCGACCGTCACCGACCGACCGGCCAGCGATTCGCCCCGACTCTCGGCGGCGAGTTCGAGCAACCGCGCGACGGTCTCGGGTTCATCTTCGAGTTGAAGCGCCGGCACGAACAGGGCGACCAGCGTCGTCAGGTCCGGCGCGCGGCGGTTCTTCTCGAGGCGCGAGATCTGGGCTTCGCTGTAGCCGACGGCGATCCCGAGGTCGCGTTGGGTCAACTGCCGTCGCCGTCGCAGGAAATGAAGGAGATCGCCGAACGTGCTGGCGGTGGGCGTTGTGCGGCCGGCGATGCGACGAGGCATGGGGTATCCGATAACTGGGGCCGGGCGAAATGTATCCACGACCCACTTAACGTCAACCGAAGTCGTCCTGATGTTTTCGGATCGATTTTGGATTATAGCCCGTCGGCCCGTCGCGCCGGCTGTGTGCGAACTGAGGGCGAACGCATCGATATGTGGAAGATGCGATTTTGCCGCGAATTGCCGCAGCGCACGGTCCATTCGCGAAATTCGCGGCCATCACTTGATACGCGAATGAGATGCGATTGCCCTGTGCGCGAACTGAGCGCGCCCACGTGCCCTGAGTGAGAGGACACCGACACGCTCCAGCCTGCGATTTAACCCAATCCAAACCGGCAGCGGTGCCCTGCACCTTGCCGATGATCCTGGTAAGAAATGTCACATATCGACGGCGAAGGGGGCGTAATGTGGCTGCACGCTCTTTGATGAGCCAGGCGCCCTATGCGACGGTTGATCACCCGCACCGTGACCACCACCACGACCACGACGTGGACGATCAGCTGGCAGGCTGACCCGCCCGGCGACGGCGCGTCGGCCCAGGCGCAACAGGAGACAGTCCATGAACCACGACCGCAACCCCTCTCTAAGCGACGCCGCCGCTTTCGCGCGCGCCGCCGGAAGCTCTGAACGACCCATCGGTCGGCTCATCGCCCGACCGTTGCTGGTGCTGGCGTTGGTCCTTGCCGGTGTTTGGGCCGGACGGACTGCTCCGGTGCGAGCGGCCGGTGGCCTCTTCATCGTGAACGGCGGCGGCGACGACACGACCTGGGACTTCGCCTTGACCCTGCGCGAGGCCATCCTCGTCGCGGATGGGGGCACGGGCCCGGCCGGCCTGAACCGCAACGTCAGCGACGCCGAGAAGACGCAGCTGACCGGCTGCACATTCGCCCAGGATCTGAGCGCGTTGCCATTCAGCGCCTGGCTGATCACGGGCGGCTGCGGCGTCGGCGGCGACACCATCCGTTTCGATCCATCGGTGACACAGGTGTCGCTGACGGGTCCGCTGCCCAACCTGACCGCGGCCGGCACGCTACTCCAGGGCCGCAGCGCCGACGGCAATACGTTCCTGTGGCCGCGGATCGACGGCTCGGGGATGCCCGGCACGACCTGCTCCGACGGGATCGTCATCGCCGCCGACAACGTGGAGGTCTCGGTGCTGACGATCGTGAACGTGCGAACGGACAGCTTGTTCGTCAACTACAGCTGCGCCGATGTGCTTGTGTTGGATGGCAAGAACGTCGTCGTCGAGAACAACCTCCTGGGTGAAACGCGTTCGGCGACCGCCTGCTACACCGACGGCGTCGTGCGCAATGCCGCCTACGGCATCCATATTCTGTCGAACCTCACCGCCAGCTCGGGGGCGCCGCTGGCGCGCATCAGCCTGAACACGATCGGCTGTCATCCCGTGGCCGGTATTCTGCTCGAGCGTGGCGCGAACTACGTCTCGATCTCGCCGCGGCCAAACCAGAACATCGCCATCCCGAACTACATCGGCACCGACGCCTTTGGCCGGGCCGCCATGCCGAACGGCGTGGGCATCCTGACCCTCACACCGGCGAACGGGATCGGGGTCGAATCGCCGTTCATCGCCGGCAACGTCGTCTCCGGCAATACGGGTGATGGCATCGTGCTGCGGGGCGTGACCAACGGGTCGGTGAGGAACAACGTCATCGGGCTGACCGACGTCGATGGCAGCGGCAACCGGCTCCCGCTCGGAAACGGCGGGTCCGGCATTCGGATCGAGGAAAGCGCGTTCACCGGCATCGACGCCGACCTGGTCCTCAGCGGCACCTCGAACTCGTTGATCGCCGGCAATGCGGGCAATGGCATCACGATCGTCAACTCGACCGCCATTCAGATCGGCAACCTGTTGAGTTCGCAACTGGTCATCGGAACCCCGCTCCTGACCACGAGTGTTCCGCCGCAGTTGACGCTGGCCTGTCAACCGGGCTGGGGCAACGGCGGCTACGGCATCTGGCTGGACAGCGCCACGGTCAGCAGCTCGATCTACGCGAAGACCGTGTCGTGCAATGGCAATGCCGGGATCGCCACACAAGGCATCACCGGGGGGAACACCATCCTGCCCTTCATTGTCGCGCTCAACGGCGGGCTGCCGATCGATATCGGCGATGACGGGCCGACGGCCTTGAACTACCCGACCCTCACGACCTTCACCGCGACGGCGATCCCGCCGGCATTGAGCGGCACCGGGTGCGCGAACTGCCAGACCGCGGCGTATATCGCGGTCGGCGATCCCGCCAAAGCCGGCGGCGGCGGGCTGCGCCTGGAGAAGGTCGCCAACACGGCTGCTGCCTGGACCCTCCCGCTTCCGAACATCACGACGCCACCCTTCACCTCGTGGGTGCCAAACCCCACTCTGGTGAGTTTCACGGCGCTCGAAGTCGACGCCGGTAACAACAGTTACGAACTGAGCCCACGGCCCATGCTGTTCCTCCCGGTGTTGCGGAAGTGAGCGCCCTGGGCCAAACAGCGAAGGAGATCCTGATGACCACCCCCAACGTTCGGAACCCGTCACATCGTTCGATGTCGTCGAAAGTGTTCGCGGCCGCGGGATTGATCGGCGCCCTCGTCGTCGCGGCCTGCACCCCAACATCGGCGTCGCCGACGGCTCAGTCGGTGCAACCCACCGCGGCCGCACCGACCGCTGCGCCGCTCGCGCAGCCGACCGCCGCGCCCACCGTCGCGCCACAGGCGACGGCCACGGTGCCCGTGCTGTCCGAAGACGCGGTCATGGACGCCGTTCGCAAAGCCTGGGAGACGATGGCCGTCGCCGGGCCGCGCAAGGTCGTGCAGACCAGTAAGAACGCCGACGGCACCGGTATGACGATCGAGGCCGTCTTCGTGCCCCCCGATTCGTTGCATCAGATCGTCACGATAGGCGGCCAACAGATCGCCGAGCAATACAGCGTCGGCAATACGATCTACAACAACACGTTGAGGACCGGCGGTTGGGTCAGCAGCCCGGCGCCGGGCGGCACGGTGGGTGTGTTGAAATTGTTCGGCGACTCCTCGGCTGCCGATGGGTCGCTCACGTACTCGAACGCTCGCGTGGAGGGCGCCGAGACCGTCAATGGGGCGGCCACCGTGATCTATGCCTATGCCACTCAATTGAAGGGCGCCGACATGGTCGTCCAGCACCGGCTGTGGGTCGATACCGCCACGGGTTTGCCCGCTCGGAACGAGATCGTGGACGACGAAGGCCAGACCGTCCAGGAGTTCACGTTCGACAACAGCCTGAGCGTCGACCTGCCGGCTGACGTCGCGTCAGCGCCGCCAGCCCCGTGAGCGTCGATCCGGGGCCACGAACAAGCAGCGCGGGAACGGAAGCGAACTCCGTTCCCGCGCTGATTTCATTTGAGGAGCAATCGGCGCAACGAGGTGTAGAGCCGCGCGTTGCTGGCGAAGATGCCGAGATCGTCGGGGTGCCAGGCGCCGCCTTCCGGGCCGCGCACCTTGCCGCCGGCCTCCTCGATCAGAGGGATGGCGCCGGCGACGTCCCAGGCCTTCACGCCGAGCATGAACGTCGCGTCGAGCCGGCCCGCGGCCGTGTAGGCCAGGTTGAGCGCCGCACTTCCGAGCGCCCGAATCTTCTGGCAGTGAGTGGCCACGCGTTCCAGCGCGCTGATCGAACGCCGGATGGCCGCCTCGTCGCGCGGAAACCCGGTGCCGACGATCGCCATGCCCAGATCGGCCTCAGCGCTGACCGTCAGTCGTTTGGCCCGGGCCGTCCCTGATCTCAGCCAGGCGCCGTGCCCGGCGGCGGCGTAGAACAGTTCCCTCCGGGTCGGATCCAACACAACCCCCAGGACGGCGCGCCGGCGTTCGTCGAGCAGGCCGATCGACACCGCGAAGACCGGGAAGCGACGGGCGTAGTTGCTCGTGCCGTCGAGCGGGTCGATCACCCACATCGGCCGGGGCAGGCGGCTGCGGCCGGCCAGCCAGCTTTGCCCGAGGTCTTCCTCGCCGATTAGGCCGATCTGCGGGCTCTCGGCCTGGAGATGCGCCGTGATCGCGTCTTGCGCCGCAAGGTCCGCGTCGGTCACGATGTCGCGGAACCCCTTGAGCCGGACGTGTCGCTTGGATTGAAGCTTGTCGAGCAGCACGTCGCCGCCGATCTCGGCGGCTCGAATCGCGATGGGGAGAAGGGTACTCAATTTCATGCTGGCTTTCACAAGTGTGCGCGTTTTTCAAAAAGTCCAACTCCCCATTGTTTATGGGGGTTTAACCTCATATACTGACGTGAAGTCATTTGTGAATTGTCTTCACATTTGTGAATGGACACCCAACCCGCGACGGTCACCGTGAAGGCGCCGATTCCGCTGGTCAGCGACCGCTATGAGTTGCTGGCCCGGATTGCCAGTCTCTACTTTGAAGATGGCCTGAGCCAGGCAGAGATCGCCACTCAGACCGGCTATTCCCGATCGATGATCTCCCGTCTCCTGACCGAAGCACGGGAGCAGCATATCGTCGAGATCCGGATCAATCACCCGCTCGCGCGCAATCGCGAGCTCGAGCAGTCGCTCGAGCAGATGCTCAAGCTAAAGGGTGTTCAGGTTCTGACCCGGGGTGCGCTCAACTATAGCACCATGATGCGGCGCATCGGAACGTTGGGCGCGCGTCTGACCGAGGATTTGTTGCACGATCACTCGGTGGTGGGCGTGTCGTGGGGCACGGCTGTTTGGGAAGTGGTGAACGCGGCGCGCGGGGGCGCGTGGACGGACGTTCAGATCGTGCAGATGATCGGCTCGCTCGGCACGCCGAATCCCGACATCGATGGCCCCGAGCTGGCTCGGCGGTTGGCGCGCATCTTCGGTGGCCGCTATTCGATGCTGCCGACGCCGTTTTTCGTCGACAGACGCGCGACGCGCGACGCCCTGCTCGGCGATCTCAAGATCAAACGCATCCTGGCCCAGTACAGGAAGATCGAACTGGCCCTGGTGGGCGTCGGCACGATCGACTCGGAGCGTTCGTCGATCCTGCGCGCCGGTTATGTCAGCGAGCAGGAGTTGGAAGACCTGCGAGCGCTCGGCGCCGTGGGCGACGTGTGCGGCATCCATGTCAATCTCGCGGGCGACTGTGACTTTCCGATCGTCGACGATCGTCGCCTCGGGATCAACGTCGAAGAGTTGCGCGCGATCCCGATCAAGCTCGGGATCGCCGGTGGGCAGTACAAGGCCAAAGCCATCGTGGGCGCGGCGCGAGCCGGTCTGATCAACTGGTTGGTCACCGACGAGGTCGCGGCCCTCGGTGCGCTGCAACTGGCGGCCTGACACAAGGTTGGACGAATTCCAGTATGGCAACACGAACGAAATCCAATATGGCGGCGAATGGACGGCCGCCGGCGTCGAAGAAACCAGGTTCCCCTGCCGCGATCCCGACAGAATGGGGTCAGGCGGGGGCGATCGAGCGTCTGCGCAAGATGATGGTGATCCGGGCTTTCGAAGAGAAGGCCGAGGAGCTCTTCGCGCTTGGCCGCGTGCACGGCACCATGCACCTCTCGATCGGCCAGGAGGCCTCGGCGGTGGGCACGGCTTCGGCGTTGCGCGAGGGCGACTATCTGCTCAACACGCACCGCGGCCACGGCCACTGTCTGGCCTGGTTCGGCAGCGACGAGAAGCTCATGATGGCCGAATTCATGGGCAAGGAGAGCGGTTACTGTCGCGGACGCGGCGGGTCGATGCATATCGCCAACGTCGACGCTAACAACCTGGGCGCCAACGGTATCGTGGCCGGCGGCCTTCCGATCGCGGTCGGCGTCGGGTTGAGCATCAAGCAGCGCGGAACCGATCAGGTCTGTCTTTCGGTCTTCGGTGACGGTGGCGCCAATACCGGCGCGTTCCACGAGTCGGTGAACATGTCGTCGATCTGGCACCTGCCCGTGATCTACCTGTGCGAGAACAACCAGTACGCGATGTCGATGCCGATGAAGAAGGCGTTCAACATCCCGCGGGTAAGCGATCGCGCCAAGGGCTACGGCATCGCGGGCGTGACCGTCGACGGCAACGACATCGTGGCCGTGTACCACGCCATGCAGGACGCCGTGGCGCGGGCGCGCGCCGGCGAAGGCCCGACGTTGGTCGAGGCCGTGACCTACCGCTGGCGCGGCCATTCGAAGAGCGACAAGCAGGCTTATCGCACGCGCGACGAGGTCAAGGAGTGGCAGGCGCAGGACCCGATCCGGCGGTTTGCCAAGGTTCTTGGCCTTTCCGAGGCCGAGTTCGACTCGCACCGCGCCTGGGCCGATCAGCGCATCGCTGACGCCGTCGCGTTTTCCGAGGGGAGCGCCGAGCCCAAGATCGAGCAGATCCTGGAAGGGATCTACGCGTAAGGGTATTGGTCATTGGTTATTGCAGGCTCAGTAGGGAATAGCCAATAACCAATACCCGATTTCCAATTGCCAATGTCTATGCGTGAACTCACCTACGTCGAAGCAGTCCGGGAAGCCCTACAGCAAGCGATGGCTACCGACCCCCGCGTCTTCCTGATCGGTGAAGATGTCGGCGTGTACGGCGGCGCTTTCGGGGCCAGCGCCGGTCTGCATCAGCAGTATGGCGCCGGGCGCGTGATCGATACGCCGATCTCCGAAGCCGGCATCGCCGGCGCGTGCGTCGGTGCGGCCCTCACGGGGATGCGGCCGGTGGGCGAAATCCAGTTCATGGATTTCATCACCATCAGCATGGAGCAGCTCGTGCTGCAGGCGGCCAAGATCCGCTACATGTTCGGCGGCAAGGCCACTGTGCCGATGGTGCTGCGCACGCCGGGCGGCTCCGGGACGGGCGCTGCCGCCCAGCACTCCGAGAGCCTCGAGAACTGGTTCGTGCACATCCCGGGTCTCAAAGTGGTCATGCCGAGCACGCCCTACGATGCCAAGGGGCTGCTGCTCGCCGCGATCGACGATGACAACCCCGTGATCTTCGTCGAGCACAAGCTGCTCTACAAGACCAAGGGCCCGGTTCCCGAAGAGCCGTACCGCATCCCGCTCAGCCAGACCGACGTCAAACGGGTGGGCAAGCACCTCACCGTGGTGGCGACGTCGATCATGGTGCCGCGCGCGCTGCAGGCGGCCGAGCAGCTGGCGGCCGAGGGGATCGAGATCGAAGTGGTCGACCCGCGCACGTTGTCGCCGCTCGATGACGGCCCGATCGTGCAATCGGTGATCAAGACCGGGCGATTGATGGTCGTGCATGAAGCCCATCGCAACGGCGGCTTCGGCGGCGAGATCGTCGGCCGGGTGGCCGAGAGCGAGGCCTTCGACTATCTCGAGGCGCCGATCAAGCGACTGTGCGGGCTGGACGTTCCGATCCCGTACAACCGAACGCTCGAAGCTGCGGCTGTGCCGCAGGTGGCCGACATCGTTCGTGAAGCGAAGACGCTAGTCGGCTAGTCGACTGGTCCGCTAGTCTCCTCGTCTTTGACGACCGACTAGCCGACTCGCAGACGAACTGACGAGAAGACGAGACATGAAAGAAGTCATCATGCCGAAGTTCGGCTTCACGCAAGAGACAGCGGAGATCGTCCGCTGGCTCAAGCGTGCCGGCGAGGCAGTCGAGCAGGGCGATCCGATCGCCGAAGTGACGACCGACAAGGTCAACATGGAAGTCGAGGCCCCGGTCACCGGCATCCTCGATGGCCTGCGCTTCAAAGAAGGCGACACCGTTCCGGTCACGCACATCATCGCGTTCGTGCGTGGTCAGAATGAGACCGTGCCGTCCATCGAGGCGCCTGTAGGGGCGGCCCTTGTGGCCGCCCCGGCCCTTGTGGCCGCCCCGGCCCTTGTGGTCACCTTGGCCTTCTTGGCCACCATGGCCTTCTTGGCCACCATGGCCTTTTTGGCCACCAAGGCCTTTTGGGTCGCCTTGACCTTTTGGGTCACCCCGGCCGTTTGTGGCCGCGGG
>JBGAJV010000022.1:0-71607 GCA_044224715.1 Anaerolineales bacterium
GCTGAACAGTTACGTTATGTCGCACAAACGCCGGGGTTTTGTATTGCAAATCGTTCGCAATTGAATTAAGATGATGATACTCTTACAAAGTCAGTCAACTTTTGCCAATTTCGGAATCCCAAAGGAATGTCGAACAAACTGACCCCGATCAAGCAGGCCGCCGCCAGCGCCGTCGAAGCGGCGCGAGCGGCGCATGCACATGCGGCGGAGGTCCACCCGGCGGCGACCGTGGTCGTTAGTGCCACGATGCGCGAGTACCTGGCCGAGATCTATCGTCTTCAGGGCGGGCCGGATGGGGCGACGACCAGCGCCCTGGCCGAGCGGCTCGAGGTGTCGCCCTCGGCAGTGGTGCGCATGCTGCGTCGCCTGGATGAGACCGGGCTGCTCAAGCACACGCCCTACCACGGCGTCGAGCTGTCGCCGGAAGGCACGCGCGAGGCCTTGCGTGGGATCCGGCGCCATCGGTTGCTCGAGGTCTTCCTGGTGAAGGTGATGGGCTTCGGGTGGGACGAAGTCCACGACGAGGCGCACGGCATCGATTCCGGGATGTCGGATAATTTCGAGGATCGCATGGATCAGCTGTGCGGGCACCCGACACATTGCCCGCATGGGGATCCGATCCCGACCCGCGACGGCCAAATCGCGCCCGTCAACGATGCGCCGCTGCTCGATGCCGCGATCGGGCAGCACGCTCAGGTGAGCCGGGTCAAGAGCGACGAGTCGGCCAAGCTTCGCTATTTGGCCGAGCTCGGCCTGGTCCCCGGCGCCGCCATCGAAGTGCTCGGGCGGGCGCCGTTCAACGGCCCCATGCGATTGCAGGTCGGGCTGGGTCGTGATGCGCGCGAGCACGTTATCGGATCCGAGGTGGCGAAATGCTTGCGGATCGTCAAACCGGCCTGAAGTCGACCGAAGTCTACGCCCGACTGCGCTCGGCCGGGTACCGTCTGACCGGGCCACGGCGCGCCCTGGTCGACACGCTGCTGGCCGCCGAAGGCCCGCTCTGCGCCGAGCAGGTCCACGCGCGGGTCGGCGCCCATGGCCTCAACCTGTCCACCGTGTACCGCAACCTCGGCCGCTTCGTGGAGATGGGGTGGTTGGAAGCGCTGCCGGGGTTGAACGGCGAACGACGCTACAGCGTCGGCTCGGACACGGGCGGCGCGGTCACGGTGCTGTGTCTGGATTGCGGTGAGGTGCGATCGCTATCGGCCGAGGCGCGGGGATTGTGCGCTGCTGTCGCGGATCTCGGCTTTCTGCCCGACAGCATCCGGGTCACGTTGTCCGCGCATTGCGCCGCGCACTGCGCCGCGCACTGTGGCGCGCCCTGCGATCACCAGGACGCGCCTGCAACCGTCATTTGTCCGGTGTCGGGGGCGTGACCAGCACCGTCTGCGTGGCGGTCAACAGGGCCTCGACATCGACGTGCTGCGCGCGCAGCCACGCGCCCACATGACTGTGCGGACTACGAAGCAGCGCCAACAACAGGTGCACCAGCGTCGTGGTGCCTTCCATACCCGATCGGCGCGTCATCTCATCGGCATACGTGAACACGAGGCGGCTCTCGGTGGAGCGGTGCAGCACCTTGGGTGGCTCGTGGTCCGACGGTCGGCGTTGCAGCGGGCCCGTGTTCCAACCGAGCAGCGGCAGCTTTCCGGTCTTGCGCTCGCGCAGGTCGCGACGCAACAGGACGGGGTCGAGCCTCAGCGTCGTGAAAATCCGCAATAGGCGCTGGATCTCGGGGACGATCGCCCGGGCTTCCTCGGTCTGGTACCCGATCTCGGTCAACGTTTCAGGCGTCTCATAGTCCGCCAGGCGCAACAGACCAAGCATCAAGTGCTCCGGATCGATAAAGCTGCGATTGGCCGTAGCCGCTTCGGATGCGGCTAGATCCCAGGCCAGCAGCAGTGCGGGCGAGAGGTTAGTCACGGTCAGCCCCCGCAAGTTCCAAAACCAATAGTCACGATGGTTATCTGGCGCCGATTGTATCCGATCCTCCCCGGCCCGCGGCCCAACCTTACAGGGCAAACGCATCCTCTTTTCCGGCTCGAATGACCTGCCGCGTTTTGTGCGAAGGGGTAGTGCGCTGCTGCCATTCGCGGCATTTGCGCAATTCGCGGCGATATTCGTTCTTGTCACATCAAGATGCGATGACCTTGCCCGACCTTTCCGCCGCGGGTGCACGGGCGAGTGGTCAGGCGCCGCGTCTGGGCGCGGATGGCGCGGCGCTGCTTTACAGAGCCGACAGACGGTCGGGTTGAACCATTACAAGCGCCTGATGGCGGCAGGTCACCGACGCCGACAGGCGAGATACGCACCGCCGCGGACGCGATGCGGCTCGGATCGTGCGTGCTATACTCGCCGCGCCGTATGAGCGAATCGACTGAAGACAAGCGCATCGTCAATGGGCTGATCCGCCAGGACGACCCGGCTGACGCCCTGGCCGCTTACTATGGCCTGTATGCGCCGGCACACACACGTGCCGTGTACACGACCACAGACTCCGCCGGCGCGCCGGCGGGTTTCCTCGTTCGGGCGCGGACCGGGCTCGACCTGTTCCGACCGGTCGTGGCGCTGCGGGCATCGTCGGCCGACGCCGTGGCGCGACTCGTGGAGGTCGGCGTGCCGCCGGCGCGGCCGGTGATCCTGGCGATCCCTGAGGCCCTTGGCTCGTGGGTCTACAGGGTCTTGAATACGAGCGACGCCGAGGTGCATCGCGTGTACGCGCTCGAGCGGGCGGATCACGTGCAGTTGTTGAACGTGCTGGCCACGACCAGCCGCGACCCGAGCGGCAGTCCGCGCTGCGAGATCCGCGCTGGCGAACACCTCGGCGCGGTCGCGGGCGTGAACTGGCAGACGCCGCGCTTTGCCGAGATCTACGTGTACACCGACCCGGCGGTGCGTGGCCGCGGCTGGGGCAAGTCGGTCGTCAGCATGGTGGCGGCTTCCGTCCTGGAGAGCGGGCGGACGCCGTTGTACGTCGTGGCCGATTCCAACGATTACTCGATCCGCCTGGCGGAAGCCGTCGGCTTCCGGGACACGGGCGCGCGCGAGATCCTGGCCGAGGCGGTTCGACCCGAGCCCGTCACAGGGCCGGCAGTTTAGCGATCGAGGACCCCATGGCGCGGGCGTGCTTCACCTTTCCGAACTCGTTTCTCTTTGGTACTGCCACGGCCGGCTATCAGGTCGAGGGCGACAGCGCCAACACGGATTTCTGGCAATGGGAGCAGCAACCCGGACGCATCGCGGCCGACGAGCGGAGCGGGGCGGCGTGCGACTGGTGGCGCGGCCAGCGTTGGCGCGAGGATTTCGATCGTGCGGCGGCCGATGGACATACCGCTCTGCGTCTGAGCGTCGAATGGAGCCGCATCGAGCCCGAGCCCGGGCGGTGGGATGAGCACGCGCTCGATCACTATCGCCAGATGGTGGTCGGTCTGCAGCAACGCGGTCTGACACCGCTCGTCACGCTGCATCACTTCGTCAACCCGCTCTGGGCTGTGACGTCCGGGCGAAACATCTGGGAAGACGGCAGCGGCATCGAGGCGTTCGCCCGATACGTGCGCCGCGTGGTCGAGGTGCTGAGCCCGCACGTCGCGCTCTGGGCGACGATCAACGAGCCCAACGTGTACTTCTACAACGGCTGGATGTCTGGCGCGTTTCCGCCGGGCGAGCAGCCGTCAATCAACCGCGCCATGAACGTCGCGCGGAACCTCTTACTGGCGCATGCCGCGGCGTACCGTGTGATCCACGACGTGCAGCCGACGGCGCTGGTTGGGCTGCCGATCCACTTCCGACCGACGCTGCCGGCCCATCCGGGCTTCATGTTGGACGAGTGGGTGGCTCGAACGCAATTCGAGCTCTTCAGTTCGCTATTCAACGACGCGATCCGCACCGGACGGCTGCGCCGTCCATTCGCGACGTCGCTGGCCGTGCCCGAAGCGAAAGGCACGCTCGATTACTTCGGCCTGAATTACTACACGGCTGATCTGGTGCGCTTCGATCCGACGTCGTTCGACGAGTTATTCGGGCGGCGCAGTTTCCCGCCGGGCGCCGAGGTCGATGACGCAGGCTGGTATGCGTCGTACCCGCCAGGTCTGTTCAACGCGTTGACCTGGGCGCATCGCACGGGCCTGCCGATCTACGTCACCGAGAACGGCATCGGCGACGCCGACGACCGGATGCGTCCTCGCTACCTGATCGAACACCTGCGTCAGTTATGGCGCGGCGTCAACTTCAACTGGGACATCCGCGGCTACTTCCATTGGTCGCTGGTCGATAACTTCGAATGGGAGCGCGGGTGGACCCATCGCTTCGGCCTTTACGCGCTAGACCGCGTCTCTCAAATCCGCACGCCGCGCCGCTCGGCCGAGCTCTACGCCGCCATTGCTCGTCGGCGCGCGCTCGACTCCGACCTGGTGGCCGACTACGCCCCGGAGTTGCTCGAGCGCCTCTTCCCCGGGTAGGATCCGCCAAGGCGAAAGAGGAGCGACGATCCGATCGAGGGGACCCAATGCCCGTCGCGTGCCTGCACGAGTCGTCAACGGTCTCTTGCCGCTGATTGCGCAGATGACGCTGATTTCGCGGAGATGAACAACGGGAGCGCTGCTGGCATCGGTCTCGGTTCCTTCAGCGATATCGGCGAAACCTGCGGCCAGGCTCCGCGCCCGACAACGTGCTCGGGCGCACCGGCCCGTCGTGGTTCGTCGGTCGGCAACTGGGCCGGTATAATCCCGCAAATGACCCGCTCTCGACTTGTTCTGGCAACCGCCCTGGCCCTCGCGGCCTGCGTGCCGACCCCCACCGCGACCGTCGTGCCGCCCACGGCGGCCGGCGTCCTGGCCCCGATCACCACGCCGGACCCGGCTCAACCGCTCTCGGCGGCCGTCGCGACGCAAAACGCGCGCGTCGCCGCGACGCTCCAGCTGACCGTGCCGATCCTGCCACTCGAAGCCGGCCTCAACGCCGACCAGCAGGAGGCGCAACGTCTGGCCATCGCGGACACGCGTTTCCAGCGCGATCTGTTCGACGCCCAGACCGGCGCGGCGCTCCGCAGCGAGATCTTCGGCGTGTATCCATGGCGCGAATCCGACAAGACCGATGCCACGGCGGGTTGTCTGAACCCGTCGGCGCGCTGCTTCCGCGTCGAGATGTACAACTACGCCTACAACGCCGCGACCTTTGCCACGGTCGACGTCGCGGGCAAGGCCGTCATCGCCGTCGAGTACTACGCGGCCACGCAGCCCGATGTCCCCGCGGATCTGGTGAAGTTGGCGACCGACATCGCCGTGCATGCGCCCGAGGTCACGGCCGCGCTGGGCGTGCAGCCCGAGGCGGCCGAGGCCATGATGGCCAATACCAAGACCGCGCTTAGCCGCACCCGCTGCGAGCGTTCGCAGCACCTGTGCGTGGCTCCGACCTTCATGGCCGGCGAGCGCGCGTTGTGGGCGATCGTCGATCTGACCGACTTCCGACTGGTCGGCGTGCGCTGGACCAACCTGGGCCAGGCCTCGTCCGCCCAGCCGGTGACCGAGAAGAGCCTGCAGGACGAGGTCATCACCGCCAACTACTGCGATCGAACGCAGAACCTGTCGCAGGCGGGCTGGTCGCTGGACTACATGCTCACGAGCTCCGACGGCCTGCGCATCTCGAACGTCACCTACAACGGCAAGCCCGTCCTCGACGACGCCAAGGTCGTCGACTGGCACGTCGCGTATTCGGCCACCGAGGGTTTCGGTTACAGTGACGCCGTGGGCTGCCCGGTGTTCAGTCAGGCCGCTGTCGTCGCCGCCCGGCCGCCGGCCATCACGCCGATCGAGTCGAACGGTGCCGAGATCGGCGTGTCATTGCGCCAGGATTTCTGGTCGCCAAGCTGGCCGGCGCCCTGCAATTATTACTACGAACAACGCTTCGACTTTTATGCCGATGGCCGATTCCGCATGCTGGCGATCAGCCACGGGCGCGGTTGCGGCAACGACGGCATGTACCGGCCGGTCATGCGCCTGGCCTGGGCCGGCACGACCTCGCGTTTCAGCGAATGGACCGGGTCGAATTGGAAGCCGTGGGACCAGGAAGCCTACGTGTTGAAAGACAACGAGGCTCGCACCACGCCCGAGGGCTATGAATTCAAGATTGAGACCGACGGCGGCGGCTACTTCGTCGAGCCCGGGCGGGGCCAGTTCGGCGACGGCGGGCGCGGCGATACCCCCTACGTCTTCCTGACCCGCGCGAAAACGACCGGCGAGGAAGGCGGCGCGGACCTGCCCACCATCGGGCCGTGCTGCAACACCGATTATCACCAGGGCCCAGAGAAGTTCATCGAGCCACAGCCCGAGAGCCTCGCCGGCGGCGCGCCGCTGGTGCTGTGGTACGTGCCGCAAATCAAGAACGACGACACGCCGGGCCAGGAGTATTGTTGGGCGCAGTCGAGCGTAGTCAACGGCGTCTTCCGGGTCACGGAATACCCGTGCGTCGCCGGGCCGATGTTCGTGCCTATCGGCGCGGGCCAGTGACGGGCACGTCGCCCGCCTGAAGGAACACCACCAGCCGTGAGCAAGCGCAGGACGAGCGGATCGGGTCGGCGCCGCGACGAGCGCAAGACCGGCGGCCTCGGCCGCGGTTGGGTCGCGCTCGGCGGGGCACTGGCTGGAGCGCTGCTGTTGGCCACGGGATTGTGGTTGTACAACCAGTTCGGCGCTCCGGCGCCGGCCCCACCGGCCGGCACGTACCTGCCCGGCACCGCGAACTACTGCCGCGCGATGCCGCCCTTCGCCGTCAACCAGGGCTTCAGTCAGCAGAGCTATTTCAGCACCAGCGAGCGACGCGTCGCGGGTCTGGTCCTGATCGATGGATCGGAGCTGCGACGCGGCGCCACGTATCAGCATCCCAGTTGGACCTCGGCCGGCAGCCTCGGCCCGATCCAACTCGACGGCTCCGGCAACGCCTACGTCGCACCCGTGCCGACCATCAACGTCCTCGCGAACGCGGCCGACGCACAAAACACGCTGTATCGCGTCGACGGCGAGACGGGCGTCATGGCGGCCTACGTAACCGTGCCCCCGGCGCAGTCAGCGGACGCCACGAACCCGTACGGCCTGCTGGGCCTCAGCTATGACTGCGACGTCAAGAGCGTGTATGCGACGACCGTCGCGGGCTCGACGCGGCTGGCCGAGGTCGGCCAGATCGTGCGGATCGACGCCAGCGGCGCCGCAGGCCGCGTCGCGGACACGCTCGGCAACATCGACGCGATCGCCGTGGCCTCGTGGAACGGCGCGGGCGGCAAACGCCTGCTCTACGGCAAGGCGCGCACCAGCGAGATCTGGTCGATCGCGGTCGACGGCCGCGGCGACTTCACCGGCGAGCCAAAGCTCGAATTCTCGCTGGCCGGGCTCGGTCCGCGCGGCGATGACAAGGCCCGCCGGATCGTCGTCGATTCGGCGACACAGCTCACCGTCTACGGCATCGAATTCAGTTACAACCTCATCGCGCCCAGCGAAAAGCAGCAAACCGCGTACGCCTTTGTCCTCGATCCGACGTCGGGCCGTTGGACCTTTGTGCCCGCCACGCCGGAAGTACAGTAGAGCGGGGGGAGCGCTCCAGCGCTCCCCTGCGCCCTTGACAACCCGCCGCGCTGCGTATAATTGCGCCGATCGAATAACGGGATGGAGTCGACTCGCAGGCTGTTCCTGCGGCGGGCCGGCTCCGCTTTTTTGTTTCGGGCCGTGACGCGGCGCGAGACGCGGAGGAAAGAGAATGAAGATTGCGTTTTCAGGCCGGGTCCTGATCCTCGGGTGCGGTTCGGTGTCGCGCTGCTTGCAGCCCCTGATCTTGCGTCACTTCGACATGGATTTCTCGAAGTTGACCATCATGGATTTCGAGGACCTGAGTCACCTGATCCCCGACACCTTGGCGGCGGGCGCGCACTATGTGCGCGATCGCGTCACGCAGGACAACTTACCCGAGCTGCTCGGGCGCCACGTTGGCCCCGGCGATCTGCTTGTCGACCTGGCCTGGAACATCGATGCCAACGCCATCATCGATTGGTGCCATCACCACAACGTGCTGTATCTCAACACTTCGGTCGAGGTGTGGGACCCGTATGAGGATGCCGGCGGCGTCTCTCCGATCGACCGCACGTTGTATGTCCGACATATGCGCCTGCGCACGCTGCGCGACAGTTACGCCCAGCCCGGGCCGACCGCCGTCGTCGAACACGGCGCCAACCCGGGCCTCGTCAGTCATTGGACCAAGGTGGCCCTGCACGACATCGCCGCGGCCATGCTCGGCCAGAACCTGCCCGGCGACGCCGGCCTGCGATCCGACCTGGCGCGGGCACTGGCCGATGAACGCTATCCCGAGCTCGCGCGATTGACCGGCGTCAAGGTCATCCATGTCGCCGAACGCGACACCCAGATCAGCGACAGGCCCAAGGAAGTCGACGAATTCGTCAACACCTGGTCCGTCGCGGGCTTTCACGAGGAAGGCATCGCGCCGGCCGAGATGGGGTGGGGCACGCACGAGAAGCGTCTGCCGGCCAATGCCTACGTCCATTCCTACGGGCCGGCCAACCAGATCTGCCTGGCGCAGATGGGCGCCAACACCTACGTGCGCTCGTGGGTGCCCGAGGGTGGCGAGATCATCGGCATGGTCGTGCGCCACGGCGAGGCCTTCACGATTGCCGACCACCTCACGGTCTGGGAGGACGGCGAGTACGGCAGGCGCCCGATCTATCGTCCGACCGTCCACTACGCCTATCTGCCGACGGACGCCGCCGTCGCATCGATGCACGAGCTGAAGATGCGCAACTACGAGCTTCAACCGCGGCAGCGCATCATGAACGACGAGATCCTCAGCGGCAAGGACGAGCTCGGCGTGTTGCTGCTCGGCCACGGTCTCAACGGCTGGTGGACCGGCTCGCAGCTCGACATCCACGAGGCGCGCCGGCTTGTCCCCGGCCAGAGCGCCACGACCGTGCAGGTGGCTGCATCGGTGCTCGGCGCGATCGTCTGGATGATCAAGAACCCGAATCGCGGTGTCTGTGTGCCCGACGACCTGCCGCATCGCGACGTGCTCGCCGTTGCTGGCCCATACCTCGGCCCGCAGCCGTCGATTCAGACCGATTGGACGCCCCTCAAGAACCGGTTCAACCCGTTCGAGCGGTGGAACGGCGTCGGTCGGCCGTCGGACGACGATGTCTGGCAATTCGAGTCGTTTCTCGCGTGGTAGGGCGGTCTCACGTTATAATGTGAGCCGTTCGGAGAGGTCGCCTAGTCCGGTCTATGGCGCGCGTCTGGAAAGCGCGTTGGGGTAAAACCCTCGCGGGTTCAAATCCCGCCCTCTCCGCCAACGTGAACCGCCGCCCAGATTCAGGGCGGCGGTTCTCGTTTCGCAAGCGCCGGTCTGGGGCAGAGCGGCGTTTCGTCGGCGGCGGGCTCAACCGGCGTAGTCGGCTGCCAGTTTTTCCAGCCGGGCGACGCTGTCGCCGAGGCCGCCAGGCCGATTGCGCGCCAGCCACTGCGTCTTATACGCGACGATGATCTCGGCCAGATCGCGGGCCAGCGCGGCGCGATCGCCGACGCCCCGGGCGAACCGCACCCGGGCTACCGCATGCCGGAGCATCCGGGCCGCCAACGAAAACTCGCCGTCGAGCAGGGCGGCGTCGGGGCGCTCGCTCCGCGCCTGCGCCAGCGGCGCCATCGCAGCGTCGATCGCGGCTTCAGTGCGATCCAGGCCTTCCGACGTCAGATCCGGCACCTTGTCCAATGGCTGTTGCAGGGCGAGCGAAAGGATCGAATTGTTGGCCGGGGTCGGCCCGGCGACGCGATAGACCTCGCCGAGGTCGTACGCCACGCGGCCGAGCGTGCCGGTGGCATCGGCATAGGCGTGCAGGCTGAGCGCGGCGGGCAGGTCGAGCTCGCGGTTTGCCGCCAGCGCCCAGCTGTAGGCGGCGCCGGCCGCGAAGCCAAGGTCGTGCACGGGCTCGGGTTGCCAGTGCCCGTTGTCGCCCCAATCGGTGATGAGGTAGCCGATCGCGCCGTACGCGATCCCGTTCTCGGCCGCCCGGCGCAGGTTGACCACCGCGTTCTTCGTCCGGCCGCCGATCGAATTCCAGGAAGACGTGCCCGGGCACATGTAGAACGGGATCCCGGCGGCCCGATACTGCGGGCACCGCGTTTCGAAAGGATGATCGTCGTCGTAACCCCACTCGAGCGCGATGGCCTCGCGCGGCAGTTCGGGGATCAGTTCCGGGTGTTGGATGATGATGTCGCCCCAGAACTGCATCACGCGCCCGCGTGCCTTGACCTCGGTGTGGATCTTGCGCAGGAAGTCGAGATACACGCGCCCGACGCCGCGCGCCTGCACCTCGGCCTTGCTGCGGCCCTGGCCCAGATCGATCGTCTCGTCGCAGCCGACGTTGACCATCCGACTGGTGAAGTGCGGCAGCAACTCGTCGAACAACCCGCGCACGAAGTCGAGGCTGGCTGGGTCGCCCGGGCACAGGCTGAACGAGCCGTCGAGGCGAAAGCCCCACGGCGTGTCGAAACCGCCGGTGATCTCGGCCAGGGGCACGTAGCGGTCATGCTCGAACCAACGGTGCAGATGTCCGAACGAATTCTGGTTGGGCACGAGCTCGATGTGGCGTTCGCGGCAGTAGGCATCGAGCGCCAGGATCTCGTCGCCCGTGAACGGCGACGCCTGCTCCCAGACCTCACGATGCTGTTGATAAGCAAAGGTGTGCTCCATGTAGAGCTGGAACTGGTTGATCTTCCACCCCGCGAGTCGATCGACCAGCGCGTACACGCTGGCCAGCGTCGGCACTTTGTCGCGGCTGATGTCGAGCATCACGCCGCGCGCGGGGATGTCGGGCCAGTCGTCGATGCGCAGCCCCGGCCAGGCGCCGGCGCATTGCGCATTGATCTGCAGCAGCGTGCTCACGCCGTGGAACAGCCCGGCCTCGTCACCGGCCTCGATTTCCACGCCGTTGGGCGCGACGAAGAGCGTATAGCTTTCGGCCCGGCGACCCAATTCGGGACGCAGCCGAAGCGTCACGGCGACGTCGACCAGCGGCGTCGCGCCGCCGGCCTGCAACGCCCAGTCGGCGCCTTGACGTTCACGCACGGCGGCCTGTAGCCGTAGCGCCGTGAAGCGAATCGCGGCGGGCCGCGGCGCCTCGAGCACGATCAGAGCGTGCATCGGCAGAGCAAAGACCTGGCCCGTGAGCGTCAGTTGTTGCGGTTGCGGAAGAAGATTGAGCATGGCGGATGATCGTGGCGACTCTGTGATGGGTGGGTGACGCGCGGCATTATAGACGAGCGTCGCCCCGTTTTCGCCGCGAGTCAAGCACGACGGGCTATGAAAACTCTGCAAATCGTGGCGTCGTGAAAACGCGGGCTGTTTTCAGAACGAAATGAAAACCCGACACACCTTCGACGCGGGGGGGAGCGTCCGAAGGCCTGTCGGGATAGGGCGCGCCGTTTCGCCGGCCTCAGTCGGCCCGCTGGACCAGGTCTTCCGACCAGATCAAGCTGGCCATGTTCAGGGCGATGAACAGCCCGGTGACCAGGCCGATGGCAGTTGCGGCGATCAGAAAAAACATGGTCGTTTCCTTGTGCTTGTTGGATTAACGCAGGTTAGCGCCGTTTCTTTGCAGGTCCGTGACAGCCAGGTCACAATTCGTTGACAAAGCCTCAGACCCGTCTAAAGCACGCGGCGTTATGCTTTTCACAGTTTCCGCGACGGTCGTTCACCTTGGGAGGCTTCATGCGCGCTTCAAACAGCCTGTTGGCCCTCGTGCTCGTCGTCGGCGTGGGCGTCCCGGTTCGCGCCGAGCCGCCGCCGGATGCCGCGTCCGCGCTCCCGACCCAGGTCGACTTCCTGAAAGTCGCAGAGGGTCTGACCCGGCCTGTGTACGTCACGCACGCCGGCGACGGCACGGAGCGGTTGTTTGTCGTGGAGCAGGGAGGCCGGATCAAGATCGTGTACGCCAACGGCGGCACGCCACCGGCGACGCCGTTCCTGGATATCAGTGGTCGGGTCCGTACGGATCCAGTCAACTATAGCGAAGAGGGCCTGCTGAGCGTGGCCTTTGCACCCGGCTATGCGACCAGCGGACGGTTCTACGTCTATTACACCAACGCATCCGGCGACAACGTCGTCGCGCGCTACACGGTCGGGGCCAACGCCAACGTGGCGAACGCCGCCAGTGAACAGATCGTCCTGACCATCCCACACCCGACGTACAGCAATCACAACGGCGGGCAGCTTCAGTTCGGGTCAGACGGCTTTTTGTACATCGGCACAGGCGACGGCGGCGGCGGCGGCGATCCGTTCCTCGCGGCGCAGAACCTCGACGACCTGCGCGGCAAGGTCCTGCGCATCGACGTCGAGACCGGGGCGCCAACGACCTACACCATCCCGGCCGGCAACCCTTATGCCAACGACGGCAACACCGCCACGCGCGCCGAGATCTGGCACCTCGGTCTGCGCAACCCGTGGCGCTTCAGTTTCGATCGCTCCACGCACGCGCTCATGATCGGCGACGTCGGACAGGATGCCGTCGAGGAGGTCGACGTGCAACCTGCCGGCGCGAGCGGGCTCAACTTCGGCTGGAGTTGCTTTGAGGGGAACGCCACGTACCACACGGCGGGCTGCGGCCCTGCAAATGCGTATACGGCGCCGATCTTCACCGTTGACCATCCCACGGCCGAGAGCATCACCGGCGGCTACGTCTACCGCGGCGGCGGGCACCCGGCATGGCAGGGCGTGTACTTCGCCGGCGATTACGTCACCGGTCGCATGTGGGCGTTGGAGAACACGGGCAGCTGGGTGGGCACGGAGCTGCCGCAGACCGGTTTCGGCATCAGTTCGTTCGGCGAAGACCAGAGCGGCGAACTGTACCTGCTCGACTATCAGTTCTCGGGGAGCAACAGTGCGCTGTATCGGCTGGCCGACAGCGCGTCGATGACGCGCCGGTTGTACCTGCCCGTCGTGCGCCGTTGAAAACAAAACGAGCGCCCCCGCCGATCCTGGCAGGGGCGCTCGTCTGTGCCTCGATTACTTCGCGAAGTCGGTCGCGCGGGTTTCGCGGATGACCGTCACCCGGATCTGGCCAGGGTAGGTCATGGTTTCCTCGATCTTGCGGGCGATATTCCGGCTGAGTTGCAGGGCCGCCAGGTCGTCGACGCGTTCGGGCTGGACGATGATGCGCACCTCGCGCCCGGCCTGCAGCGCGAAGCTCTGCTGCACGCCGTCGAACGAGTTGGCGATCTCCTCCAGGCCGCGGATGCGCTTGATGTACTGGTCGAGCGACTCGCGCCGCGCGCCCGGGCGCGCGCCCGAGATCGCGTCGGCGGCCTCGACGATGATGGCCTCGACCGATTGCTGCTCGGCCTCATGGTGATGGGCAGCGATCGCGTTGACGATCTTGGGGTTGACCCCGTACCGCTTGGCGTATTCGGCGCCGATCGCGGCGTGCGTGCCCTCGACCTCGTGATCGAGCGCCTTGCCGATGTCGTGCAACAGGCCGCCGGCCTTGGCCAACGCCACGTCGGCGCCAAGCTCGGCCGCGATCACGCCGGCCAGCAACGACGTC
The DNA here is from genome assembly GCA_044224715.1 of Anaerolineales bacterium. Taxonomy (GTDB): domain Bacteria; phylum Chloroflexota; class Anaerolineae; order Anaerolineales; family UBA6663; genus UBA6663. Next base: position 13,583 of record JBGAJV010000022.1, read on the forward strand.
TCGATCGCGTGACGGTTCTGGTTCTGGCCGTACGACGTGCGGTAGTTCAGACGGCCCAGAAGCCGCAGGATCTCGGGGTGCAGGCCCGGCACGCCGGCTTCAAAGGCGGCTTGCTCGCCGGCCTCCTTGATCGAGGCCTCGACTTCTTTCTGGGCGTCGTTGACCAGCTTCTCGATCTGCGACGGATGGATGCGGCCGTCGCTGACCAGCTTGCTCAACGCGCGCTTGGCCACTTCGCGGCGCACCGGGTCGAACGACGAGACCGTCACGGCCTCGGGCGTGTCGTCGACGATCATGTCGACGCCGGCCGCCTGCTCGAAGGTGCGGATGTTGCGACCGTTGCGGCCGATGATCCGGCCCTTCATCTCGTCGGAGGGCAGGGGCACGACCGAGACCGTGATCTCGGAGACGTGCTCGCTGGCCACGCGCTGGATGGCCAGCGCGACGATGTTGCGCGCGCGGCGCTCGCCTTCCGTGCGCGCCTCTTCCTCGATCTGGCGGATCGTGCGCGCCATGTCCTTGCGGGTGTCTTTCTCGACTTCCTCGAGCAACTGCGCGCGAGCCTCCTCGCGGGTCATCTCGGCCACGCGCTGGATCTCGGTCATGCGCTTCTCTTGAAGCTTGTTGATCTCGCCTTCGCGCTTGTCGAGGTTGCTCGAACGCTTGTCGAGCTGCGTGCGGCGCTGGTCGCTCTGCTCGTTCTTCTTGTCGAGCTCCTCGCGGCGGCGGGCCAGACGCTGCTCCTCGCGGTTGATCTCCTGCATGCGCCGGCTGACCTCGGCTTCGGCGTCGTTGCGGATCTTGAGCGCCTCATCGCGACCCTTGAGGACGATGTCCTTGGCTTCGGTCTCGGCTTTGCTCCGGAAGGTCGAGGCCTGAGCCTCGAGCTCCTTCTCCTTGAGCGTCACGGCTTCGACCCTGGCCTGGTCGATGCTGCGCTGCCGGCCTGCACCGAGCACCCAACCCACCACGGCCCCGATTGCCAGGCCCACCACGATCCCGATCAATGACAAAAAGAACGGCAGTTCCATAGCGATACCCTTTGTGAGCGCGCACGGCCCGTACGGCCTGGGGCGTGCACGCCTAGTCGTCGATGTCCCCCGGCGCCCGGCCCCCGGTCGCGGCCTGCCAGGCACGCTCCACGGCGGTTCGGGCGGTGTCGAAATCAAAACCACGCCGGGCCAGTATGCCCAGCAGCTTCTGCCTGAACTCGGGCCACGGCAGTTTGGCCAGCCGGGCCGCCTTGGCTTCGGCCAGTCGATCCGCGGCCGTCGCGTCGTTCGTGTCGGCCACGGCCGCCTTGATCTCGCCGTCGGCCACGCCCTTTCGCCTCAACTCGAGCGCCAGGGCGCGTTTGCTGGTCGGGCGGAAGGTCTCGCGGTTCTCCACCCACATCTTGGCGAAGCCCGCGTCGTCCAGTAGCCCGGCCCGGCCCAGTCGCTCCACGGCGGCGTCGATATCCGCCTCCGCGACCTTGTTCTTCTTCAGGTTGTCGCGCACCTCGCGCGTGCTGCGCGGCCGGCGGTCGATCAACCGGAGCGCCCGGGCGTAGGCCTCCTCACGCGCGTCGGCGGCTTTCAGCCGGTCGACGTCGGCGTCGGTCAGCTCCTGGCCGATCCGCAGCCGGACCGCTTCGTTCTTGGCCAGGCCAAAGGCAAAGGCCCCATCCAGGAACACGTTGACGCGAGACTTGTTCCGCGCCTGAAGCTTGAGCGCCGTGACTTTCACGCCGTGACCTTCACGCGTGCTCCCATTCCTCGCTCACGCTTTGCGACCGGGTGGGGCGTTGACGTCCCGTCGCGGTCGCATCGACCCCTTAAGGCGAACGAGCCGCGACCGGACGCGCATGCGCCGGTGGCGGCTCGAGTGTGATGCGGATGTCTGCGGCTGAACCCGAACGCCTTACGTCTGTGGCGCTCGCGCGACGAAAGCGACAACGGCCAACGGCCCAGCGGGCCGTCGGCGGAAATGCGAGTCGGTCAACGTCAAACTGCGGTTCATGCCGGAACCATCTAGCGCTGAGCGCCTGATGTCAGACAATTGCTAACCATCACACGGTCCGGTTAATCGGGCCGCCGCGGCACAATGCCGCCATTACTCGTCCGCGTCGTCGCCTTTCGCGCCCGAGGCGCCCAGGTCCGCTTCGTTCTCGCGCACGTGGGCCCGCACGGCCGCATCGATCTCGGCGGCGACATCGGGATGTTGGTTGAGGAAGGCCTTCGCGTTCTCGCGGCCTTGCCCCAGGCGCACGTCGCCATATGAAAAGAAGGCTCCGCGCTTGACAATAACATCGAATTGGGTGGCGAGATCGACGATGTCACCCGCTTTCGATATGCCTTCATTATACATGATATCGAATTCGGCTTCTCGGAAGGGCGGGGCCACCTTGTTTTTGGTCACCCGAACGCGGGTACGGGCGCCTACTACCTCCTGGCCGTCCTTCAGGGCCTGGATTCGGCGGACGTCGAGGCGGACGCTGGCGTAGAACTTGAGCGCGTTGCCGCCGGTGGTCGTCTCGGGGTTGCCGAACATGACGCCGATCTTCTGCCGGAGCTGGTTGGTGAAGATCATGGCCGTGTTGGTCTGCTTGATGGCGCCGGTCAGCTTACGCAGGGCCTGGCTCATCAAACGGGCCTGCTGGCCCATCGTGGCGTCGCCCATGTCGCCCTCGATCTCGGCCCGCGGCACCAGCGCGGCCACCGAGTCGACCACGACCACGTCCATGGCGCCCGATCGGACCAGGGCTTCGGCGATCTCGAGCGCCTGCTCGCCGGTGTCGGGCTGCGAGATGTACAGGTTGTCGACGTCGACGCCCAGCTTGGCGGCGTAGGCCGGGTCGAGCGCGTGCTCCATGTCGATGTAGCCGCACACGCCGCCCTTCTTCTGGGATTCCGCAACGATGTGCAAACACAAGGTGGTCTTGCCCGAGGCCTCCGGGCCGTAGATCTCGATCACGCGGCCGCGCGGCACGCCGCCGACTCCGAGCGCGATGTCGAGCGAAAGCGATCCGGTCGGGATGACCTCGACCTGCAGATGATTGGCCTCGCCGAGGCGCATCACGGCGCCGTCGCCGAATTGTTTCTTGATCTGTGCCAGGGCGGCATCGAGCGCGCGTTCTTTAGCAGTGGGCATGGTGTCTCCGGTTCGCGATCGAGTCTGAGCGCGAGTGTACTATAGGTTGAAAACGAGGGTGGCCCGTGCCAGGCTCTATCGCAGGGTCGGGGCACCGTTTTCCGCCTCTCTCTCTTGCTGTTGCGCTGAGCAGGTGCGACGTGAAGCCGCCACTCGCGCGCCACCTCGTTTCCACAATCATGCTATAACACGCGCATGCTCTTTGCGCGTCAGCAAACGCTGCGGGCGGCACAGCTCAGAGATCGCGCCCAGATCATCGATCTGATGCACACCGCGTCGCGCGTGCACGTGCACCTCGACTGGCGACCCGCTGAGGATTGGCTCGGCGAGCAGCCGTTCCTTGTGGTGGAGCGGGGCGATCGGATCGTGACCGCCTTGGCGTGTCCGCCCGATCCGGCCGAGCTGGCCTGGATTCGGCTCCTGGCGACCTACGAGACCGGCTCGGCCGAGAGTTGGTGGCCGCGGCTCTGGTCCGCCGCGCGCGAGGCGTTGCAGGCGTTGGGCGTTCGCTCGGCGGCCTCGCTCAGCCTCGAGACCTGGTCGGCGCGCCTGCTCGAATCAGCCGGCTTCACGACCGACCACGCCATCGTCGCGCTGGCGCGCACCCGTCGGACACCGCTGACCGAGTCGGATCGACTGGTTTCCGCGCGCATCCGCCCGGCCGATGCCGACGACACTCGCGCCATCATCGACGTCGATCTGAGCGCCTTCCCCACGCCCTGGAACCTCTCCGAGCGTATGTTGCGGCTGGCCCTGGATCAGGCGCAGAACGTGAGCGTCGCCGAACAGGACGGGCGCGTGGTCGGGTATCAGCTGACCACGCCGAGCCATGCCGGCGCGCATCTTGCCCGCCTGGCCGTGCGCCCGGAGGCCCAGGGGCACGGCATCGGTCGCGCGCTCGTGGCGCGCCTGATCGCCGAGGACCAACGGCTGGGGCACGGCGAGCTCTCCGTCAACACCCAGGAAGACAATCACGCCTCGTTGGCGGTGTACACCCGCCTCGGCTTCCGACCGACGGGCGTCCGTCTGCCCGTGTACGAGGTCCGCTGGTAGCGTTTACGATCCCGCGCACGCCTGTTATCATTGCTTTACCGAGCGCGTCGACGGTTAGTGAGCACCGACGCGCCAGTCTTCACCAACACCATGTCGCGACAGGAATACGCGTTCTTGGCCCGAGACGGGCTGACGCTTCAGACTTACGCCTGGTCACCGGTCGGTCGTCCGCGGGCCGCCGTCGTGTTGACGCACGGTCACGGCGAGTACGCCTCGAAGTATGAGCACGTGGGCCAGGCGTTTGCCGCGGCCGGCGTGGCGTTGCTGGCGTACGACCTGCGCGGGCACGGACGCTCTGGCGGGCCGCGCGGGCATTCGCCTAAGTATGAAGCGTTGCTCAGCGACCTTCAGCGCGTGATGGGCCGCGCCGATACGTTGTTCCCGGAGGCCCCGCGCTTCCTGTACGGCCACAGCTTCGGCGGGCAGATCACGCTCGAGTATGTTCTGCAGCGTCGGCCATTGGTCAGCGGCGTGATCGTCAGCGGTCCATGGCTGCGGCTGACCTACGCCCCGCCGGCGTGGCGCGTCATGCTGGCGCGCGGCATGGCCGGCGTGTGGCCGGGCTTCACACAGGATACGGGTCTCGAGCAGGCCGTGCCGATGACGCATGACACTGAGCTCATGGCACACTATCCGGATCCGCATCTGGCGCATGGCAAGATCACGGCCCGCCTGGGCATGGACGCGATGACGGCCGGCGAAGACATCCTCAAGCGCGCCGCCGAGATCACGACCCCGCTTCTGGTTTTGCACGGTGAGCAGGACGGCGTCTTCGACCCCGATCTGTCACGGCAGCTCTTCGAGCGCGTCGCCACCCACGACAAGGCCCTGTGCGTCTATCCGGGCATGTACCACGAAATCCACAACGAGATCGACCGCGAGCAGGTCTTCAAGGACGTGCTCTCGTGGATCGATTCGCACTTGGGCAGCTGAGCTCCGCGAAGCGGAAATAGCGAAGGACGCATGACGCCGGTTGAGGGTCACTCAACCGGCGTCCTGCGCCCTTCGCCGTTGATCAGTTCCCCAGGCCGAGGAGGCGCCCCAGGCTCTCGAGCCAGGGCAGGGCGGCGACGATCAGGGGCGCGATGACGAGGGCCGGCAGATAGTTGCCGACGCGGATCTTGCGAAGTTCGAGCAGCGGGCCTATCCCGGTAGCCATGACCAGCACGCCGCCGGCGGCCGTCAGCTCGGCGATCATGGCGGTGCTCAACCAGGCATTGGCCTGCGCGGCCAAAAGCGAGATCCCGCCCTGGTACACCAGGATCGCGACAGTCGAGAACAGCACGCCGATGCCGCTGACCGCCGCGAACGCGAGCGCCGCGAAGCCGTCGAGCACCGACTTGATCGCCAGCAATTGGAAGTTCCCGGTCAGACCGTCCTGGATCGAGCCGAGGATGGCCATCGGGCCGACGCAAAACAGCAGGCTGGCGGTGACGAACCCGCGGATGAAACGGGCGGCGCCGTCGGCCGAGTCGCTGCGGGCAAACCGTGCTTCGAGCCACGTGCCGACGCTGTGCAGCCGATCCTCGATGCGCCACCACTCGCCCAAGAGTCCGCCGATCATCACCGCTCCGAGCGTGATCAGGTTGTTGCTCGACTCGATCGTCATCTTGAGGCCCGCCGCGATCACGAACAGCCCCAATCCGTTTAGGATCGTCGCCCGCACGCGTTCGGGCAATCGATTACCCAGGCCCATCCCCATAAAGCCGCCGACCAGGACGGCCACGATATTGATCAACGTTCCGGTCATGTTCCGAGGACTCTTCCTGTCTGCCGCAGGGTTCGGGCCATTATAAGGTAGGGGCAGGCGGCCCACGGCCGCTGACTTCGGCCAGCAAGCGCAGCGCACCGGTTCCATTCGGGCTGATCTTTCCGTGAATTGCGCGAATATCCCGGGGTGTGGATCGCTCACCCGGTCACGACAGTGCCATTCACCGTGGCACGGAACCGCTGCCGGGGCGACACACGCGCGGGTCCTGTTGCGACCGGCTCAATGAGGCAACGGATGGGGAGCTCAAAATCATTCTGGCTTGGCGTCCTGTACGGTCTGGCGCTGGCGCTGGCGGCAACCGGCCTCTTGCTTGCCGTGGCGCGCCGTCCGGCGGGCGTGCCCGTGCTGTTGGCCGAACTGCCCACGCCCGCTCCGATCCGCGTCTATGTGCTGGGCGCCGTCGCGACGCCCGGCGTGTACCCGTTGTCGCCGAACGCGATCGTGCAGGATGCATTGGCGGCGGCGGGCGGCGCGTTGCCCCAAGCCGACCTCGCCGCCGTGAACCTGGCGGCGAGCGTGCAATCCGGCGAGCGCATCGACGTGCCGCTCGTCCCGCCCACCGCCGCCCCGACCCGGCGACCGCCGCCGGCGGCGACACAACCGCCGGGCGAGCCCACTCCGATCGGTGGCGGGCCGGCGGCCACGCCGATCCGCGCCGCGAGCACGCCGCGCGCGACGCAGCCGGGCGCGGCGGCCCCGACTGCGGTCTCCGGGTCCGGCGAGACGGGTAAAATCGACATCAACACGGCCACGGCCGCGGACTTCGAGCGATTGCCCAAGATCGGGCCGTCGATCGCCGAACGGATCGTCGCGTACCGCGATGCGCACGGGCCCTTCTCGCGGATCGAGGATCTGCAGAACGTGAAGGGCATCGGCCCGGCGACCTTCGCCGCGCTCAAAGACTACATCACGGTCGGACCCTGACGCTCGTCACAAGGAGGCAGCATGGCGCGTCTGCACGAGATCAAACGGCTCTGGCAGAAGCACGTGCTGGCCGAGAACCGACGCTCGATCCCGGGTTTGCTGGCAACGTTGGTGCCCTGGCCGATCTACACGTTGATGGCTGACGGCCGCCGTTTCGAGGGCCCGGAGGGTGTGACGCGGTTCTACAGCGGTCTGTTCGACGGCGTGCCCGATGCGACGTTCGATCTTAAGGCCGCGTTCGTGAGCGAGATCGGCGTCGTCGAAGAGTCGGTTCTGCTTGGTCAACAAACGGGACCGCTGTTCGACATCCCGGCGAAGGGCGGGCGATTGGCGTTGCCGCTTACGATCGTCTTCCCCTTCGATGCGACCGAGGGCCGCTTCTCCGGCGAGCGCTTGTACTTCGATCTGAGCACCTTGCAGCGCCAGTTGGGCGCAGACTGAGACCCCATGGAAGGCAAATATCACATCGAAATCCTCGAACGCAGCCTGGGGGACCGTGTGCCAGGCGACGTGCTGGAGATCATGATCGCGGCCAACCTCGGCCAGGATTCGCTGATCGGCCTGACGCACCTCGAGTACCATTTCGACGCCAATCTGTTCGATGTCTCGCAGGCCTATGTCGACGGCCAGCGCATCCTGGCGCAGCGCTGGTGGGGACGCCCGGTCGGGTGGGCGGCCTTTGGGCGGCTCAGCCATACCGTGGCCGATTTCTACGCGCATTCGAACTACGTGCGGCTCTGGCTCGCGCGCGAGATGGGCGTGCCGCATCCTGCCGATGTCGAGGCTGTGCTGCAGCGTGACCCGCCTGGCGCGCCGCCGCCCGAGCGCATCCCGCCATTGGATCCAGACCTGATCGGCCACACGGCGCTTCGCTCCGGGCGCGTGTACTGGGTGCGCGACATCCTCAGCCTGGTACCCGGTGTCGGACCGGTGCTCGAGCCGTGGATGCCGCGCGACTCGCACGCGCGCATGAATCTGGATCATCCGGGCCGAGGTCCGTTGTTTCCGTATGCCATGTCGGCCGCCGTAGCGCGGACCGTGATCGAGTATGATCGCGTCCTCGCGGCGCGCGGCCTGCCACCGGGCTCGTCGGCCGCGTGAGTTTTCGCGCAACCAATTGGGCGCGTGGCGGGTTAATCTCGTTTGGGCGTGAATCGTCGCAAGACCATCGCAGAGGAAAACGATATGAACCAGGGTCTGTATTTCGAGGAATTTCAGCTGGGCCAGAAGCTCGAAACCGTCGGGCGCACGATCACGGAAACCGACGTCGTCAATTTCTCCGCGCTTTCCGGTGATTACAACCGCATCCACACCGATGCCGCGTTTGCGGCGGGCACGCCGTTTGGCCAGCGCATCGCGCACGGTCTGTGCGTCGCGTCGATCGCGTCTGGCCTGATGGTGCGCACGAACATCATGGAAGGCACAGTGCTGGCGTTTCGCGAGATCAACGAGTGGAAGTTCAGCAAGCCGGTGTTCATCGGCGACACCGTGCATGTGTCGTCGGAAGTCATCGAGCTCAAGGCCTTGCCGCGCGTGGGCGGCGGCGCCGTCACGATCAAGCTCGACGTCGTCAATCAAAAAGGCGACGTGTGTCAGACCGGGCGCTGGACGATGTTGATGCTGAGCAAGATGGCGAAGTAAGCGCGAGCGCGGGCGAGCGCGGGTGCGTCTGTCGACCGTCGCGCTCGTGCGCCCTCGGGCTCACAGCGCTGGCCGACCCGCCGCCCCCCCTTCTGGTTTGCTTGCATTTTGCGGGGAATATCGTATATTCGGCGACTTGTAGGCTCGTCAAAATAGCAAAGGAGACCAATCCATGGCCGACAAGCTCACCAAGTCCCAATTCATCGCCGCCGTGGCGGAGAAGTCGGGCGTTTCGAAGAAAGAGGCTGCCACCGTGCTGCAGTCCGTGAACGACGTGGTCGTTCATCAGCTGACCAAGCGCGGCGGTGGTGAGGTGACGATCCCGAACCTGCTCAAGCTGACCGTTTCGGTCAAGCCGGCTACGCCGGAGCGCCCGGGCATCAACCCCTTCACCAAGGAGCCCACGATCATCAAGGCCAAGCCGGCTCGCAAGGTCGTCAAGGCCCGCCCGGTCAAGTCCCTGAAGGACGCCGTCTAAGTCTTTGGCGGACGACTGAATGGCCAAGGCGCCGCCCCGACCCTCGGGGCGGCGCCTTGGTTTTTCTAACCATCGACCTGACAGGTCCACCCAGGATTCTCGGGAAAACAAGGCGATTCGAAAGCCGTATCCGCTGGAAATCGGCCGAAATTCTAACCAAACGCGAGCCGCCGCCACGCGGGCGTGGTCTCGCCGCCCCGAGTTTGGTATCCTCCCCAGGCTATGAGCGACGTCGCATTTCAGATCGGCCCGGTGCCCGTGCACGGGCGCGCCATCCTGGCGCCGATGGACGGGTTCTCTGACCTGCCGTTCCGGCTGATTTGCCGCGAATTGGGCTCGGCCATGTCGTACACCGAGTTCGTCAACGTTGACGAGCTGGCCGCGACGCGCAAGCGCGACGCCAAATGCTGGCGCAAGCTGATCTTCGACCCGACCGAACGGCCGATGACGTTCCAGATCTACGGTCACGACGTCGACCGCCTCGTGGCCGTCGCCGAGCGCCTGCAGGACGAGACCCCCGGGCCCGACCTGATCGATATCAACATGGGCTGCTACGTCCGCAATATCGCCGAGCGCGGCGCCGGCTCGGGCATGCTCCGCCACCCGGACCGGATCGCCCGGCTGTTCGCGGCGCTCTCGACCCGGCTGCGGCTGCCCGTCACCGCCAAAATGCGCCTGGGGTGGGACCCGGCGAGTCGGGTCCACGTCGAAGTCGCCCGGATCCTGGAAGACAATGGCGCTCGTCTCATCGCCGTGCACGGTCGCACCAAATCTCAGGGCTATGGCGGCCAGGCCGATTGGGATGCGATCGCCGAGGTGCGCCAGGCCGTGCGCGTGCCCGTCATCGGCAATGGGGACGTCAAGACCGTCGCCGATATCGCGCGGCTTCGCGCGCACACCGGCTGCGACGCCGTCATGATCGGGCGGGCGGCCATCGGCAACCCCTGGATCTTCGCCGGCAAGGATCGCGAGCAGGTCACGCTCGACGAGAAGGTGGCGCTGATGCGCCGGCACCTGCAGCTCAACCTCGACTTCTACGGTCAGCGCTTCGGCCTCGTCCTCTTCCGCAAGCACGCTGCGCGCTACATCCACGGTCTGCCGGACGTCGAGCGATTGCGCGTGCCGCTGCTGACGGCCCGCAGCGTCGCCGAGTTCGACGCCAGCCTCGGCGCCTGGGCTCAGCCGGCGCCCACCCTCACGGCCTGATCGTCTTCTGAGCCAGGGACCCTCGCGCTTTTCGCCGCTCACGTCACAGCGGAGCTGACCGGTTGCCGACTCCGCCCAAGAGTCCTATCCATCGCAGTCGCTCGGCCCACCTGGGGTCTGGGTGCGCTTGACCCGATTCAGCACAGGCGTTGGGCCAGCACGGCTGGTTTATACTGCGTTAGCGCCGGAGCCGTCTGCCGGAACTTCCGTTCCAGGCCGTGCGTCTATGACGGGACAAGGATGCGCGGGGATGCCCGCGGAGACGCCCAAGGAGAGTCATGTCCACGCCGAACCCAACCACGCCGGATCCGGACCGTCGCCGCGACGAGGATCCCAAGCGACCTGAAGACGGCACGCCGAACCGTCGACCCGCCGACCAACCCGAGCGCTGGCCAGACGAGAACGCACAGACCGTGCGGCTCCCTGCTGCCGACCAGCCGCCAACGGTCCCCGCGGCACGCCCAACGCCGCCGCGCGATGCGACCGGAGGGCTGCCGCGGCCCTTGCCCGACATGCCCGCCGACTCCACCACGCAGCGTCGGCTCGATGTGGACGCCCACGGCATGCCGATCCCACGCAAGCCGACCGCCGCCCAGCGGCAGCGCCCGGCTTTTGTCGAGCCCCGGCCCGTCTCGGCCCCGCTCGACGACCCCAATCACGAGCCGACCCTGGGCGGCACAACGGTCTGGCACCGTCAGGCGCCCCGCCGCCGCGGGCCGGGCCTGTGGCGCTGGATCCAGATCCTGTTCTTCCTGGGCGTGGCCGGCGTGTTGGCGATCATCGTCGCTCTGATCGGCGGTTACATCTACATCGCCAGCGACCTGCCAAGCGTCGACGACCTCGCCGCGCGCGCGTCGCAGTTCGAGACCGCCCGCATCTACGACTCGCAGAACAACCTGCTCTACGAAATCAACGACCCGAACGCAGGGCGCCGGACGCGTGTGCCGCTCGAGAAGATCTCGCCTTATTTGATCGCGGCGACTCTGGCCACCGAAGACAAGAACTTCTACATTCATCCCGGTTTCGACCCGCTTGGCATCGTCCGCGCGATCTTTCAGAACGTCCAGGCCGGCGACACGGTGTCGGGCGCGTCGACCATCACGCAGCAGCTCGTCCGCCAGCTGGTGCTCACGCCCGAGGAACGCGTCGAACGCAGCAACTGGCGCAAGATCCGCGAGATCGTCCTGGCGGCCGAGATCGAGCGACGGTACACCAAGCGCGAGATCCTCGAGTTGTTCCTCAACGAGAACAACTACGGTAACCTGGCGTACGGCGTCGAGGCCGCGTCGGAGCTGTACTTCAACAAGACGGCCGCCGATCTCACCCTCGGCGAGGCGGCGATGCTGGCCGGTCTGCCGCAGGCGCCGGCGGTGTACGACGTCTTCACCAATCGCAAGGTCGTCGAGGGGCGTCAGCTTCAGGTGCTCAGTCTGATGCGCGCGCTCAGCCAGGAGAGCAACTGCATTCGGCTCGAGGTCGAGACCAGCCCCAACCCGGTCTGCGTCGACGTCGATGCCGTGACCGTGGCGATCGCGGACATGCAGACCCGCACGTTCACGGCGCCGCGCAACGACGCGCGCTTCCCGCACTGGGTCCTGTACGTCCGGCAACAGCTCGAGGCGCAATACGGCCAACAGCTCTACCGCGACGGCCTGAGCATCTACACCACGCTCGATCCGAATCTGCAGACGTTGGCCGAACAGGTCGTCGCCGAGCAGATCTCGGCGCTGCAGGATCGAAACGTCACCAACGGCGCGCTCGTGGCGATGGACCCGCGCACCGGCGAGATCAAGGCCATGGTCGGCTCGGATAACTACAACGACCCGGTCGACGGCCAGATCAACATGACGCTCATCCCGCGCCAGCCCGGCTCGTCGATCAAGCCGTTCGTGTACGGCCTGGCGCTGGAGCGGGGCTGGACGCCGGCGACGCTGCTATGGGACGTGCCGACCGAGTTCCCGGATGGCACGAACCCGCCTTACGCGCCGACCAACTACGACGGCCTGTTCCACGGCCCAGTGCTGTTGCGCTACGCGCTGGCCAACTCGTACAACATCCCGGCCGTCCGCGCGATCGAGTTCACGGGGGTGCGTCAGGACGGCGGGTTGGTGCAGTACATGCAGAAGTTCGGCGTCACCACCTTGACGCGCACCGACTATGGCCTGGCACTCGGCCTGGGCGCGGGCGAGGTGCCGCTGCTGCAGATGACCGGCGCATACGCGACGATTGCGCATCAGGGCCAGCGCGTCTTCCCAATCTCGATCACGCGCATCGTCAACCTCGACGGCAAGGTGATCTGCGAGCAGCCGTTGCTCCCCACGAATATCAAGACCGATCCGCCGGCGTGTCAGACGCCGCCGGAAGGGTGGGGGCAACAGATCATGTCGGCCGAGACGGCCTATCTGTTGACCGACATCCTGTCGGACAACGCGGCGCGCACGCCCGCGTTCGGCCCGAACTCGCCGTTGGCGCTGTCGTTCCCGGCGGCGGTCAAGACCGGCACGACCAACAACTACAAGGACAATCTGACGATCGGGTTCACGCCCGAGCTCGTCACCGGTGTCTGGGTGGGCAATGCCGACAACTCGCCGATGGCGGCCGGCACGAGCGGCGTCACCGGCGCGGCGCCGATCTGGAACCTGTTCATGGAGACCGCGCTCGCCGGAAGCAGTTCGCCGTTCGTCCGACCGGCGGGCATCGTCGAGCGCACGATCTGCACGCTTTCGGGGGCCGAGCCCGGTCCGAACTGCCCGCCGGATCGTCAGCGCGTCGAGCTGTTCGCACAGGACAAGCTGCCGCTGCCGTCCTCGCGTGATCTACAGCAAAAGGCCTACATCGACCCGTTCACCAACCTGCGGCAGACCGAGGCCTGCGCGCGCGCCTACCAGGCCGATCTGCTCTTCGACCAGCAGCGCGACATCGTCGATGTGCAGGACGAGGCCGCGCGCAAGTGGCTGACCCAGGACGCGACCGGACAGGCCTGGGCCGCGGCGTTGGGGATCCAGCAACCGATCTTGTGGGCGCCGCCGCGCGATTGCGCCGAGACCGACCCGCGCCCGATCATGTCGATCGCGTATCCGCCGGAGGGCGCCAGCCTGCAGCCCGGCATGATCGAGATCCTGGGCACGGCCGGCGCGACAACGGACTTCGCCTACTACGAGATCCAATACGGCATCAGCGACTCCCCGCAAGGGTGGGGGCAGGTGCTCGGGCCCAACACCAATCAGGTGCTCGGCACCTCGAGCCTCGCGCGCTGGGACGGATCGAGCCTGCCGGACGGACCGGTGACGGTGCGCGTGATCGTGCACGCTCAAAGCGGCGGCACCGCCGAGTACCGCGTCCACTTCAAGATCGAGCGCCCGACACCGACGCCTCAGCCGACGGCGACCATCACGCCCACGCCCACCATCACGCCGACGCCGACGCTCACGCCGACGCCGTTGCCGACCAGCACGCAACTGCCGACCGAGACCCCGATGCCGACCGCCACGGCCCCGGTCGCGCCGACGGCGGAGCTGACCCCGCTGGGTACAGCGTCGCCTTAAACCAACGAGGGCACCCGCGAACGTGCACCGACACGTTCGCGGGCGCCCTCGCGCCTCAGATCTACGCCGGCTCCACGTGCACGACCGTGCGGCTGAGCTCCGGGACGGCGCGGTGAAGGGCCCGCTCAATGCGTTCGGCGAGCGCGTGCGCTTCGGAGATCGGCAACGTGCCGGGCTGGCTGACGTGCAACGTCACGAGCAGGTGGCCGCCCACGTTATGCAGGACGATCTCGTGACAGGCGCCGGCGCCCGCCAGGGAGTCGGTCGTGGCGCGGATCGTCGCCGTGACGGCATCGGCCCGCTCGATCCGTCCGGCTTCATCCTCGATCAACTCCGCCAGCGGCTCGATGTGGGTGACGACGTCGGCGACGCCTGGAAAGGCTGCGCGCGCTCGGGTCTCGAACTCGTCGACGACGGCATGGGCTTCGCTGAGCGTCAGCCGTGCATCGACCTCGACGTGCATCTCGATCGCCACTCGGCCATCCGGCTCGGCGTGCGCGTTGAGGTCGTGCAGGCCAAGACCGAGCCCGTCGGCCAGGCCGCGCAGGTGCGCGGACAGGTGGGCCCAGCCGCGTTCCGTCGGCGTAACCGGCTCGACATGCACGAAGGTCTCGGCCACGGCCGGCAGGGTCGCGCCCAGCCGGCGTTCGACCTCGCAGGCAACGGCGTGCGCCTGCGCCGTGTCCATCGCCGAGTCGACGTTGATCGCCAGGTCGACCCAGGCGCCGTCGCCGCGATTCCGCGAGCGGACGGTGTGCACCGCCGTCACCCCGGGTACGGCGCTGGCGATCGCTTCCACGGTCTTGGGATCCAGCACGGCGGCGTCGGTCAGCGTCAGCGATGCCGAGTTCACGATGCCCCAGGCCGCGCGCACGAGCAACACCACCACGCCGAGCGCGACAAGCGGGTCGAGCCAGGTCCAGCCGAGCTGCCCGCCGATCAGGGCGGCCACGACGGACGTGGTCACGAACAGGTCGGTGCGCGTGTGCTGGGCGTCGGCCAGCAGCACCGGGCTGTTCAGGCGCCGGCCCTCGCGGGTCTCGTACCAGACGATCGCCAGGTTCGCGACAAACGTCGCCGCCATCACGGCGATCGCGGCCGGTTCGGCGATCGGGATGCCCCCGCCGCCCAACAGACGTTCGAAGATGCCGCTGCCGATCTCGAAGGCCGCGATCGCCAGCATCACGCCGATGCCGAGCGCGGCCATGGTCTCATAGCGTTGATGTCCGTACGGGTGGTTGGCGTCGGCCGGTCGACCTGAGACCCAAACCCCCAGCAGGCCGACCACGTTCGAGGATGAGTCGATCAGCGAGTGGAAGGCATCGGCCAGGATCGCCAACGAGCCCGTCAACCCGCCCACGATCAACTTGACGATGGCGACCAGCACATTGAGCCCGAGCACGATCCAGAGCACGCGTTGCACGCCGGCGTTGCGCTGCGCGCTCGTCGAAGGCTGAGAAGTCGCTTGCATAATCGCATGCTAACACGCTGCGCCGAGGAGGATGGGCGCCCCAGGGGCGAGCGCGCGGGCCGACCCTGGTTGAGCGGATCCATCGCCGGGGAGCAGGCCGAAGCGCGTGGTGTCCACCGGGCGCTTTGGCGTTTCGTCGAAGTTGGGCCGGGCGAAGACCCAGTCGCGACCGCACAGCCGTCGCGTGGACAGGCGGCGCGGTTCGCTGAGAACAATTCGCCCGGGCGCCTGGGCTCTAGGGCACTTCCGTCGGGGCGCCGAGTTCGGCGGCAAGGGAGTCAAGATACGCCTGGCCGTCGGAGAGCTGCGGACCGAAGGCCGTGTCGGCGACGTCGATGGCGATCGGCACCGTGAGTTGCACGGGCACTTCGGCATTGATCGGCACGGTCAGGCTGACCGGGATCGTCTGCTGGAGCCGGAGCGTGAGCTCGGTCCGGATCGGCAGCGTCAGATTGCGGGTACCGAAGCCCGGGATCTCGAGCGGGATGGTGACCACCGTGCTGATCGGGATCGTGTTGCTGATCGGCACCGTGATGGTGCGGCTGATCGGCACGGTCACGTCCACCGGGATCACCTGGTCGACGTTGACTGTGTATTCGATCCTTGCGTCTCTGATCTGCCCGACGGCATCGGCCGCTTGAGCGGCCGCCAGCCCCGCCTGAGCCCGAACCTGCAGCAGCGTGTTGATCAGATACAGGTTCAGCGCCAGAGCGGCCACGGCCACGATCCAAAGCAACCAATAATCCAGTGGGCGGGATGTGTCGTTTTTGAGCATGGTTGTGGTCTAATTTGAGACGGACCTCGGTCCCATGGCGTCAGGGTTCAGGCGCCGGATTTCAAGCCGCATGCGTCGGTCTGGACGGCGCGGTGGCGCAACAGCCCAGCCGATGTCCGCCGCTTGATGCCCATGTTTGAGGCTTTAGGATACTCGATTCTTGGAGCACCCACCCACATGACGGATCTCCTGACCCCCGAGCACTTCCGCAAACACACCGACGCCATGTTGGCCCAGCTCAAGCAGCTGGTCGAGATCGAGTCGCCGTCCACCGACAAGGCCAGCGTCGACCTGCTTGCGGCGGCGTTGCTGCCGGCGCTGACGGCGCTCGGCGCCGAGATCACGATCGACCCACAGACCGAGGTCGGCGACAACGTGGTCGCGCACTGGCCCGCGCCGTCGGGGGCGACCGAAGGCGGGATCCTGATGATGTGCCACCTCGACACGGTCTTTCCGCTGGGAACGCTCGCGCGGCAACCGTGGCGGATCGACGGGCCCAAGGCCTTCGGCCCCGGCACTATCGACATGAAGTCCAGCGTCGTCATGGCCCTGACCGCGTTGGCCGAACTGCGCGCCAGCGGGCGGTGGCCCGGCCGCCCGTTGACCCTGCTTCTGACCTCGGACGAGGAGATCGGCAGTGGCGGTTCGCGTGCGCTGATCGAGCGTCAGGCCCGCGCGCATGCCCTGACGCTCTGTCTCGAGCCGTGTCTGCCGGATGGGTCGCTCAAGACTGCGCGCAAGGGCATCGGCGAGATCGAGTTGCTGGTGCGCGGGCGCGCGTCGCACGCCGGCACGAACCATGCCGACGGTCGCAATGCCATCCACGAACTGGCCCACCACATCCTGGCGGCCCAGGCGCTGACCGATTACCCGCGCGGCACGACCGTCAACGTCGGCGTCGTCAGCGGCGGCACGCGCTCCAACGTCGTGCCGGAGGAGGCGCGTGCCAGCATCGACTACCGCGTCCCCGACATGGACGAGGCCGAACGCCTGGCCGCCTGGACCGCGAGCCTCAAACCGGTGTTGCCGGATGTGACGCTTGAAGCGCAGGGCGGTCTCAATCGCCCGCCGATGCCGCGCGACACCCTGATGGCCGAGACGTTCGCGCAGGCCCAGGCCATCGCCGCCCAGATCGGCCTGACGGTCGGTGAGGGCAGCACCGGCGGCGGTTCGGATGCCAACTTCGTCGCGCCGCTGGGCGTCCCCGTGCTCGATGGATTGGGCGCGTCGGGCAACGGCGCGCACTCCGAACGCGAGCACGTGGTGGTCGCGAGCCTCGCCGAGCGGACGGCGCTCCTGGCGGGGCTGCTCACCGCCTGGGGCGGGTGATCGCGGCTCGCCGCGACAGCGCCGGTCCGGTCGATGTCACGCGATCGCCAGGATGACCAGGATCAGACCGCCGACGTTGATCAGCGCGTGCGCGATCAGCCCGGCCCAGTTGCTGCGCAGGCGGACGGCGGCATAGGCGATCAGGAGACAGATCGGCAGCAGGCCGATGACGTCCCAATACTTGAAGACGTGGAACGCCGCCCACATCAGACCATGGACGAGCCACGTCGCGCGACCGAAGGCCCGCTCCTGTCTGGGTAGCACGTAACCGCGCCACCACAACTCCTCGCCGGCGATATTGAAAAAGAACGTCACGGCAAACAGGATCGCGATCGACCACTGGCCTTTGATCTGGCCGCCGGCGGCGCGATCAAGCACGTCGATCGAGAACGGCGCGAGCGGGTCCGCGAAGAGCGGCAGGTGATCGGGCAGGGGCAGCCAGCCGCCGCGAACCAGCGCCAGACCCACCTGCGACAGTATCCCGTAGCCCACCATGCCTGCTCCGAATAGCCCCAGACCCCACAAGACGTCGCGGACCTGCAAAGGCGGAAAGCGCATGCGTGCCGTGAAGGCGGCCCACGCCAGCGGGCGCCCTTCGACGCGGTGATAGGCGATCAGCGCCGCGGCGAACATCACAGCGAGCGGGACGCACAGCGCGGCCAGGTAGCTGGCCAGGTCCGAGAAGCCGGCCGTCTCCAGCCAGGGCCGAAAGCCGTAGAAGGCCAGACAGAACGCCGCCGCCGGCACGCCGAACAAGACGGCCGACATGGCCCAACCTGCCGGCGAAATCGGGTCTGTGTCGGAAACCGACGATGTGACAGCGATGGATGTGGTTGCCATGGGTTCTCCTTTATACATACACAAGAGAATGTAAGCGCGCAAAAAGAAACCGTCGCCGAGGAATTGGCCCGGGCGGCGGCTCAGGAACGCGCGATGCCGTGAACGAAACTCTGCGCCAGACCGGCGGCGTGCCGCTTGGGGTCGATAATCCCCGGTGACGAGAGCCAGAGCAGGACCAGGCCGTTCTGGTACGCCAGAAAGGCGCGCGCGGCCACGGCCGGGTCTAGGTCGGGGCGAACGGCGCCTTGCTGGACGCCCAACTTGAAGAAGCCGATGATCTGCTCGAGTTGCGCGAGGCCTTGTTTTTCGCGCAGACGGCGCAGCGGCGCCAGTTCCGGCGAATCGTGCGTGCTGAACAAGAGCAGCGCCATCGCGCCGCGAAAACGGCCGTCTTGCGCCATCAAATCGATCGTGTAGACGAGGACGCGTTCGGCGATGGCCAGGAAATCACCGCCCTCCGCGATCGCCCGGGCGACCGCGCGATTGCCGACCTCAGTCGCATCGTCCACGAGGGCCGCGAACAGCTCGGGCTTGCCCGGAAAGTGATGATAGATGGCGCCGCGCGTGACTTTGGCGGCTCGGGCGATGTCCTCGAGCCGCGTGCCGGCATAGCCCCGGCGGCTCATGACCTGCAGAGCGGCATCGAGCACGGCCTGGCGGGTGAGTTCGGCGTCTTCCTTGGTGCGTCGCATGGCCTGTCTATATACATACTATCATGTATGTATATCGGAGTCAAGTGCCATCAGCTCCGCTGCAGTTTCCACAAGCGCTCACCGTGGCGGGAGTGTTGTAAGATAGACCCGGACCGACGCGGGGCGGTTCTGTACAGGATCGCCCGGGCCGACGCCGGATCCCCTCGGGGATCGACGGCCCACCGTGTTGCCATCCAGGCACCCACAAGCTCCTGTGGCGCGCACAGGCACCCAAGACGGTCAGACGCGCACGATATCGACCCGCACCAGGCGGGGCAAGGGCCGCAGCGCCGAGCTGTGTCGCTGCAGGAGCCGTTTACATCGCAGAGGAGAGGACGACATGGACAGACTGAAGCGTTTGCTCGCCGGTTCGCTGGCTGCTGTTGTTCTGGCGGCTTGCGCGACCCCGGCGACCGTCGCCCCGACGACGGCGCCCGCCACCGAGGCCGTCGTCGCCACGCCGGCGCCAGAGGCCACGACCGCCCCGGTCGAGCCCGGCGCCACGCTCCGAATCGGCATCGGCGCCGAGCCGGAGACGCTCGATCCGGGCGACGCTGTGATGGTGCAGGAGCAATTCGTGCTGATCAACCTGTTCGACTCGTTGCTGGCGATGGCGCCCGACGCGTCGCTGCACCCGGCGCTGGCGGTCAGCTGGGAGCCCAACGCCGACTACAGCGAGTTCACGTTCAATCTGCGCACCGACGTGACCTTCCACGACGGCACGCCCTTCAACGCGGCGGCCGTCAAAGCGTCGTTCGACCACATCATGAGCGACACCGTGCTCGAGTCGGGCGGCAAGACGCTGCTTCAGGACCACAGTTACGTCGAAACAATCGTGGTCGACGACGAGACCGTCACGGTGAAGTTCGGCGCTTCTTACCCGACCTTCCTGCGCGATGCCGCGCGCCAGTGGCTGAGCATTTCGTCGCCGGCCGCGCTCGAGAAGTACGGGGCCGACTACGGGCGCAACCCCGTCGGCACCGGGCCGTTCAAGTTCGTACGCTGGGAGTCGCAGACCGAGATCGTGGTCGAGGCGAATCCCGATTACGCCTGGGCGCCGGAGTTCGCGGCGCATCAGGGCGCCGCGCATCTGGGTCAGATCGTGTTCCGGATCCTGCCGGACGCTGCCACGCGCCTGACCGCCATCGAAACGGGCGAAGTCGACGTCGTCGCCGATCCGCCGTCGCTCGACGCGCTCACGCTCGCCGAATCGGGCAAAGTGGAGATCAAGACCTTCGCCCAACCCGGCATCCCGGCGATCATGATGATCAACACCGAGAAAGCGCCGACCAACGACCTGAACGTGCGCAAGGCCATGATCCTGGCGCTCAATCAGGACGAGCTGGTCGCGACCGCGTTCCAGAGCCTCGGGCAGCCGACCTACGGCGTGCTCTCGCCGACGACCTGGTCGTACGATGCGGCCTCGGCGAGCACCTACCGCTACAACCTCGACGAGGCCAAGCGCCTGCTCGAGGAGGCCGGCTGGGTCGACAGCAACGGCGACGGCATCCGTGAGAAGGACGGCGTCAACCTGACGATCGACTACCCGACCTCGCCGGTATGGGAAGAGGCGTTCAACGAACTGCTCGCAGGCTATCTGCAGCTGGCGGGCTTCGAGGTCACGCTGCGGCCGATGGACGACGCCGGCATCGTCAACGAACTGGGCGCCGGCAACTACAGCCTGATGTACATCTATTGGGTGCGGGCCGATCCCTCGCCGCTGCGCGTGCTCTTCCACTCGGAGAACATCAACGGCGGCGCGGCGTACGCGCGGTTCAGCAACGCCGAGCTCGACGCGGCCCTGGCCGACGGCGACGTGCAGACCGATGAGGCCAAGCGCCTTCAGGATTATGCGACGGCGCAGAAGATCATCATGGATAACGCGCTGGTTCTGCCGATGTTTACGGTGAACAGCGTCTATCTGATCGCGCCGAACGTCAAGGACTTCACCTTCGACCTCGAGGGCTATCCCTGGTTGTACGACGTGTCGGTCCAGTAGGCTGCGTTGGTATTCGTTCGATGACCGGCGGGGCGTCTCGCAGTGCGCGGGGCGCCCCGCCGCGTACCGCGGAAGGGAGGGTCGGCGCGCCGGCCCTGATGTGTCATGCGTGGCTATCTCGTGCGGCGGCTGGTTACGTCGGTGGGCGTGCTGCTGGGCATTTCGATGCTGGTGTTTGCCATCAGCCGTCTGGTGCCCGGCGACGTCGTCGACGTCATGTTGGGCACTCGTAACGTCACGGCCGAGGCGAAGGCCGAGCTTCGCGCGCAACTCGGGCTCGACGCGCCGATCCCCGTGCAATACGCGAAATTCCTCGGCAACGTCCTGCGCGGCGAGTTCGGCGTGTCGTTGACCAACAAGCTGCCGGTGGCGAAGGCCATCGGCGAGCAGCTGCCCAGCACCGGCGCGCTGGCGGTTGCCGCGCTGGCCGTCGCGCTCGGCATCGGTTTTCCGCTTGGGATCTTCGCGGCGCTGCGGCCGGGGAGTTGGGCCGACACCCTGGCGATGACGGTCTCGGTCACGGGGTTGTCGATCCCGACGTTCTGGCTGGGGCTGATGCTGATCCTGCTCTTCTCGGTGCAGTTGGGTTGGCTCCCCAGCATCCACAAAGGCGACGATCCGCTCTCCTTGATCATGCCGGCGCTGACCCTTGGCCTGCCCGAGGCCGCCGTGATCGCGCGCATGGTGCGGGCCAGCCTGCTCGACGTGCTTGGCCAGGAGTACATCGTGGCGGCGCGGGCCAAGGGCGCCAACCGTCCCCGCGTGATCTACCATCACGCGCTCCGCAATGCCCTGATCCCGGTAGTGACCTTTCTTGGATTGCAGATGGCGTATCTGCTCGGCGGATCGGCGATCGTCGAGACGATCTTCGCCCGGCCCGGGATCGGGCGACTGGCCGTCACCGCGATCTCGTCGCGCGACTATCCCCTGTTACAGGGCGTCGTCCTGGTCACGGCTTCGATCTACGTGATCGTGAACACGGTGACGGACCTGACCTACATGCTGCTCAACCCCAGGATCCGGCTCTCATGACGACGGCTCTCGAGATCCTGCCCCCGACGACGCGGTCGGAGTCGCCCAATGTGCGTCTGCTCCGGCGGACGTTTCGGAGCCCAAGCGCCGTGGTCGGCCTCGGCATCCTGATCGTGCTCGTTTTGGCGAGCCTGGCCGCGCAGTGGCTGACCCCGCTCGACCCGAACGCGATCAATCCGAGCCAGACGCTGCAGGCGCCGGGTGGCGCGCACCCGATGGGCACCGACAACATCGGCCGCGACATCTGGACGCGATTCCTCTACGGCGGGCGGCTTTCGCTCCTGGTCGGCGTGATCGCGATTTCGATCGGCGCCACGGCCGGTATCGCCATCGGCGCCATCGCGGGGTATTTCGGCGGCTGGGTCGACTCGGCGCTCTCCTGGGCCATGGACGTGCTCATCTCGTTTCCCGATCTGCTGCTGGCCCTGGCCATGATCGCCGTGCTCGGGCCCGGGCTGACCAACAGCATGATCGCGGTCGGAATCGCGTTCGTGCCCGGTTTTGCGCGACTGACGCGCAGCAGCGTCCTCGAGATCCGCGAGCGCAACTACGTCGAAGCCGCGCGAGCGCTTGGGGCTTCCGACGTCACCATCCTGCTCACGCACCTTCTGCCCAATGCCTTGCGGCCGCTGCTGGTGCTGACCACGCTTGGCATCGGCTCGGCGATCCTGACCGGCGCGGCGTTGAGCTTTCTTGGCCTCGGCGCGCAACCGCCGACGCCGGAGTGGGGGGCGATGCTCAATGCGGGGCAGAAGTTCGTGCGGCAAGGCTGGTGGTTGACGGTGTTCCCGGGGTTGGGCATCTTCCTGACCATCCTGTCGCTGAACCTGCTGGGCGATGCGCTCAGCGACGCCGCAGCCGGCGGCAAGTAACTCCGCGAGACCCTCGTGCCCCCTCCGGGGATCCGCGCGCGACCCGATCGTCGTGGCGACGCCGGGTGCGCGTATCCTTGGCGGAGGATGCGGGGTGGCTCGAAAGCGAGGAGCGATGGCGTCGTTGAACGGACAGGTGGCGATCGTGACGGGGGGCAGCACGCCAATGGCCGAGGCGGTTGCCGTGACGCTGGCCGGGCAGGGCGCGCGCGTGGTCGTGAGCGGGCCGTGGGCGGAACGCGCGGAGGCCGTGGTTGCTGCGGCGCGCGCGATCGGCGGCGTTGCGTTGGCCGTCCCGGGGCCGCTCGACACGCTCGAGCGGGCGGAGGCCACCGTTGGCGCGGTGCTCGACGCGTTTGGACGTATCGACACGGTGGTCTGGATATCGCCGTTTTGGAACGGCGGGTTCATTCACGAGCACAGCGTGCCCGTGTGGGATCGCGTGCTGGCCGGAAACCTGCGCGAGCCATTCCTGCTGTCGCGTGCCGTGTTGCCGGTGTTGCGACGCCAGGGTTCAGGCCAGATTGTGGCGATCGGTTCGGACTCGTCGTTGGCGGCGTACCCGCGCGATGGCGCCTTCAACGTCGCGCTGCACGGCTTGAACGCCTTGATGGACCTGATCCGCGTCGAGAACGCCGAGCACGGCATCCGCGTCCACGTGCTGGCGCCCGGCCTGGCGCAGACCCAATCGACCGACGCCGATGGCCGGCCCAACCTTACGACCCAGCACGTGGCCGATTGGGTGGCCTGGGTGCTCGGCCGCCCCGATCATCTGCGGCCGAGCGGGCCGATCTTGATCTGAACCCCGCTGGGTGGTTGACTCGTCGGATAATTCCGACATATAATCTCGTCATGTCGTCGCCCGACTTTTTTGGCGCGCTCTCGAACCCCGTGCGTCGACGAATCCTGGAATTGCTGCTGGAGAAGCCGTTGCCGGCCGGAGAGATCGCCGACGCCTTCGACCTGAAACGGCCGGCGGTGTCGGAGCATCTGCAAGTATTGCGGTTGGCGGGCCTGGTGAGGGAAGAGTCTCAGGGGCGCCGGCGGATCTATCACCTTGAGGCGGAGGGCCTGGCCGATGTCGAGGCCTGGTTACAGCCGTTCTCACGCTACTGGCGGGCCCGATTGCGCGCGCTCAACCGCGTCTTAGCGAAAGAAGACGAATGACCGAACCTGGCTTGATCCAACTGAGCGAGTACATCCCGCATGCGCCGGACCGGGTCTGGAAGGCGCTGACCGACCCGACCCTGCACGCCCAATGGTGGGCGCCTGGCGACGTCAAAGCCGAGGTGGGGCATCGCTTCACGCTCGATATGGGCGCCTGGGGCCAGCAGCCCTGTGAGGTGATCGCGGTCGAGGTGGAACGACTCCTGGTCTACACCTTCGCGCCGGGCACGCTCGACACCACGATCACCTGGCGGCTGGAACCCGAGGGCTCCGGCACACGGTTGCTGTTCGAACAAAAGGGTTTCGATCTCGCCTCACCGCTCGGCAAGACCGCTTTTCAGGGCATGGGGAACGGCTGGCCCGGCATCCTCAAGCGGATCGCGGCAGTGCTGTAAGCCTAAAGGTTAGAAGAAGGGCGTCGTCGCGACGCCCTTCTTCTTTCGTCAGCGGTGCGGCAGCCCAAGCTCGCCCCGCAGCGTGTCGATGTCCGACGTCCACGCGATGCGATCGAGAAATTGTTGAACCGAGGCGCTGCGTCGGCGCAAGAGGATGACGGTCGGCCCGACCGGGTCGGCGCCGCCGGCGCCGCCGCCCGAGGAGGGCGCGTACGCGCCGTAGAAGGCGAAGTAGGCCTGATTGAGTTTGCGGATCCGGTAGCCGTTATCCCAGAAGACGGCGCGCCGCTCCTCCATGTAGCGCTCGGCCTCGGTGATGCGACCGGCCGCCAGCAGGTCGTCGACGTGCAGACGGGTCACGCGCATCTCGGCCCGAAAGTTGAACCGCTCGTAGGTTGTGGTCGGCGGTTTGGCGTCGCGGCGCAACACGGTCGCGAAGGTCTCGGGCGGCGCGAGCTCCGGATAGTAGCGCGCGATAACTTTGCCGCCGATCTCGTCTCCGACCAACGAGGCCGTTGTTTCGTTCATGGTGCGGAGTTCGGGCGTCTCGAGGTAGCGCAGGCCGAGCGGCCGCAGAGTCAGATAATTGTGCGCCCATTCGTGCGCGACCACGGTGGCGATCCAGTTCAGGTCGCTGCTCTGGGCGACCATGGTGGGGTAGGTGCCCAGCCCGCCGACCGGCGACGACAGCGACGAGACGTCGAGCTGCGCGGCTGTCGCGTCCTCGAGGTGCACCTGCGTGTCGAGCGTCAGGCCGCCGTCGAGCAATTGCAACCAGCTCTGCTGGATCCGATCGCGCGGCGAGATGATCAGGGCGAGCGGCAGCGGCGTGAACTGAAACGACACCGGCGGTATCGGTTGGCCGAGGAAGGTGAGCCGTTCGTCGGCATACACCGACGACACCTGCTCGGCCAGAATCACCTCCGCCAGGGGCGCCAATGCGGCCAGACGGGCGCGGATGCGGGTCTGATCGGCGCGCCTGTCACGTGTGGCTGTGAACGGGTCCGACTGGTTGGGATCGGCGTACGTGGCCGCGATGTCGCTTTCGACCTTGTCGAGCGCCTTGCGCTGATCGAAATACTCGCGCACCAGCGCCGACCGGTCCGCCTCGCGCAGGAAAAGCTGCTCGCCCGAGCTGGCCTGCAACAGCTTCGCCCACATGGCCTGAACCGTCCAGCCGAGGATGTCGAAATCGAAGCCGCGCGTGACGGCCTGCACACGGGCGTTGATGGTCGCCAGGGTCAGCAGACCGCTGACCCACCGGCAGCGCGACGATCCGCCGAGGAGCAGACGCGCAACGCCGAACCGAAGTCGAGAGGATCACGCCGATGAGCAGACGTGGCGCGGCGTCCAGCGGCCTTCTGCGAAGCCGAATTCGCAGATGTCACGGATGACGCCGCTGGAGGCTTCAGGCCTTCGACAACCCGCAGGCGATCTTGTGCCGTCGGGATAAGAAACTGGGGGATAATCCGGCTGATGAACATCCTGGTCACCGGCGCCGCCGGCTTCCTGGGCTCAGCCCTGGCCAACCGCCTGGTCGGTTTGGGCCATGCCGTGCGCGGCCTCGACGATCTCTCAGCTGGCGACCCGCAGCGGCTCCTGCCCAACGTGCTGCTCACCCGTGGCGACGTCAACGATCGGCCGAAGCTGTGGTCGCTGTTGCAGGGCGTACAGTGCGTCTACCACCTCGCGGCGCGGGTATCGGTCCCCGAGTCGGTGCTTTTTCCGCGCGACTACAACACCGTGAACGTCGGCGGCACCGTGACGCTGATGGAAGCCGTCCGCGACGTCGGCGTGCAGCGCGTGATCTTCGTGTCCTCGGGCGCCGTGTACGGCGAGCACGGCACGCAGCCCCTGCATGAGGGCCTGGCGCCGCAGCCGGGCAGCCCGTACGCGGTCAGCAAGCTGGCGGCCGAATACTACGTGCGCACGATCGGGCAGTTGGTCGGCGTGGCCGCGCTGTCGCTCCGGGTGTTCAACGCCTACGGCCCCGGCCAGCCGCTGCCCGCCGTGCACGCGCCGGTCATCCCGCGCTTTCTGCACCAGGCGCTGACGGGCGGCTCGCTCGTGATCTCGGGCGACGGCCGACAGACACGCGACTACGTCTACGTGGAGGACGTCGTCGACGCGCTCGTCGCCGCGATGGCGGCCGAACCACCGGCCAACGGCGTCGTCAATATCGGCAGCGGCCGGTCAACGTCGGTGCGCGAGCTGGCGACGGCGGTGGCCGCCGCGGCCGGCGTGCGCAGCGAGCCGTTGTTCCGCACCACAGAGGCGCGCGGCGTGTCGACCATGCAGGCGGATCTCACGCTGGCGCGTCAGGTGTTGGCCTTCGAGCCGCAGGTGACGCTGGCGGAGGGCCTGCGTCTGATCCTAGAACGCGACCCACGCTTCAGACGGGTGGAGCAGGCCCCGACGCGGTGAGGCGACGGCCCGCGTCCATCGATGAAAAACACAACGGGCGCAGGGTCGAGGTTGACCACAAGTCGACTCGACCCTGCACGCGTTGTCGGTAACGGATGGCCAGTCGCCCGCTGTTCGTTGAGGATTGGTCCAGTCGCCAGGCCCTCGCCCTCGCGCGGACCGATCTTGAGCAGGAGCGAGCCGTCGGAGCGGATCACGCCGCTGCTGCCGCCGAAGATCGGGCGCCAGCCGCTCACGTCCTGGCCGATCTCGCCGAGCGGCACCGTCAACGTCACGGGCGTATCGGCGCGGCTGACCGCCACGATGCTGCGGTCCTCGTTGAACCAGCGCCCGAAGACGAGCGCGTCGCGCTCGGCGTGCAAAACGTGAACGCCGCCGCGCCGCAGACTCGGATTCTCCTTGCGCAGCCGGATCAGCGTCTGGTAGTGAGAGCGCAAATCGGTGTTCCAGCGCTCGGGATGGTCCCACGGGAACGTGCGCCGGGCGTCGTAATCGGGCATGCCGCCTTCGATGCCGATCTCGTCGCCGTAGTACACGCACGGCGCGCCGGGCAGACCGAACATCAACAGCGCGGCCGTCTTGAGCCAATCCACATGACCGCCGAAGATCGTCAACGCGCGCGAGGTATCGTGGCTGTCGAGCAGGTTGAGCTGCGCGAGCGTGACGTCCCAGGGATAGGTCCGCAGCAGGTCGCCGATGCGGTTGGCGAGGCCGCGCGCGTCAAGCGGGTGGGCGGGGAAGTAGCCCTTGCCTTCGATCAGCTTGCCGTCGATGGCGCCGTTGGTCATGAAGGCCAGGATGGCCTCGGTCAACGGGTAGTTCATCGTCGCGTCGAAGCGGTCACCGCGCAGCCAGTCGGGGGCCATCGGCCAGATCTCGCCGACGATGTAGGCCTCGGGGTTGATCGCCTTGACCCGCGAGCGGAACTCCTCCCAGAACCCCGGCGCCGAGATCTCTTCGGCCACGTCGAGACGCCAGCCGTCGGCGCCGCGCCGGATCCAGTGCTCGGCGACGCCCAGCAGGTACTCGCGCACCTGCGGGTTGTACACGTTGAACTTGGGCAGCGCGTGCAGACCCCACCAGGCGGCATAGCCCGCGGGACGATCGTGGTCGTACGCGTTCGGCGGGAACTCGTTGACCGTGAACCAGTCGAGGTAAGCCGAGCTGCGACCGTTTTCGAGGATGTCGTTGAACTGGAAAAAGCCGCGCGAGCTGTGGTTGAAGACGCCGTCCAAGACGACGCGCATGCCGCGGCGGTGCGCGTCCTCGATCAGGCGGTCAAAGGCCTCGTCGCCACCCAGCAACGGGTCGATCCGATAGTAATCGTGCGTGTGGTAGCGATGGTTGCTGGCGGATTGAAAGATCGGGCAGAAGTACAGGGCCGTGACCCCGAGGTCCTGTAGATAGTCGAGTTTCTCGCGGACGCCGGCCAGGTCTCCGCCCTTGTATCCGTGCACGGTCGTCGGCGTGTCCCAGGGCTCGAGCCCACCCGGTTTGGCGATGGTCGAGCTCTTCGCGAACCGGTCCGGGAAGATTTGATAGAAAACGGCGTCCTTCGCCCATTCTGGTGTCATAACGTTCTTGCCTGCGCGTCGTCCCTGCTGGCGGTGGACCTTGTGTGGCTCACCGCTGGACCCATCCTACATACTTAACGGCAGCAACCGGCGATTACCGCGTGAAACGTCAGTACGCGGGTCCACAACCCGATTAACCTACATAAAACTGCGCTGCCGCGAAAGGGATTGTTGGGAAAAAGTGAGTGTCTTAGTCGTGTCAAGGTGCCCAGACAAGGGCGGTCGGTATGATACCATGCCGAAATGCACCGAATTTGCTTTGTATGTCTCGGGAATATCTGCCGCAGTCCCATGGCGGAAGGGGTACTCAAGCACCTCGTGCGCGCCGACGGACGTGCTGGCGAGTTCGAGATCGAGTCGGCCGGCCTCGGCAGCTGGCACGTCGGTGAAGCTCCCGATGAACGGGCCCAGGCCGTCGCGCGTAAGCATGGGGTCGCCGTAAACGGCGCCGCTCAACAGTTTCGCGCCGAGGATTTTGCGCGCTTCGATCTGGTGCTGGCGCTCGACACCGAGATCTACCGTGGTCTGGAACGCCTGACGAACGACTCGGCAGCCCGAGCCAAGATCCGGTATCTGCGAGATTTCGATCCGCGGGCCTCGCACAGCCGCGACGTCCCGGATCCGTATTATGGCACGATGCGGCACTTCGAACAGGTCTACGAACTTGTGGATCGCTCGTGCCGGGGGCTCCTCGCCGAGCTCAACGCCGCCGACGGCGACGACGCCGGCCCGACCGGATGAGCCTTTCGGCGGAGGTCCGCGGCGCGCTGACCGACCTCGGACTCGAGGGAGCCCGCGAGGTCGGCGTGCTGGGCGGCGGCAGCATCAATCACGTGCGGCTGCTCCAGGCGCCAACCGGAAGACGCGTGGTGCTCAAGGAAAACGCGAGCGCGCCACGCGATTTCTTTGTCCGCGAGGCGGATGGATTGAAGTTGTTGCGCGGCGCGTCCGGTGGGCCGCCGGCGCCCGAGCCGCTGGCCTGGTCCCCGACCTTTCTCCTGCTCGACTACCTCGAGCCGCTGCCGGCCGCGCCATCCGTGTGGGAGGATTTCGGCCGCGCGCTGGCTCGATTGCATACGCATATCGGGCGCAGCTTTGGCGCGGTGCCGGACAACTACCTGGGCGATGCGCCGCAGTCCAACGGCTCGATGGAAGACGGACACCGGTTCTTCGCCGAGCGACGGCTCGAGCCCCAACTGGCGCGCGCATATCGCAGCGGTCTTCTCACCGAGCGCGATCTGGCCGCCGGGCGTCGTGTGACGCAGCGACTCGGCGGGCTCATCCCAGAGCAGCCCGCGAGCATCGTGCACGGCGACTTGTGGTCCGGCAATGTGATCGCCGGACCGGGTGGGGCGCTCGCCGTGATCGATCCGGCCGCGCATTTCGGGTGGGCCGAAACCGACCTTGCGATGACGGCGCTGTTCGGCGGATTCCCCGAACGCTTCTACGCCGCCTACGCCGAAACGCGAACGCTCGCACCAGGCTGGCGCGAGCGTTTCGCGATCTATAACCTCTACCATCTGCTCAACCACCTCAACCTGTTCGGCGAGGGGTACCTCGGCGGCGTGCGCGCGGTGCTGAAGCGCTTCGGCGCCTGACCGGTACGTGTGGCGGCGGTCTACGGCGTCGGCGTGCTGAGCCCGTTGATCAGCTGTTGAACCTCGGGCTTGTTGGCCTCCGGCGCGTTGGCCAACGCCTGCTGGGCGTAATCGAGGGCGCGTGCGGTGTCGCCCTTCTGCGCGTAGAGCGCGGCCAGGGCGCGGAGCAGCTGCCACTGGTTGGCGCCCAGGTTGGCTTCCTTGACGATTTCGTACTGCGCGATCGCGTCGTCGATGCGCTTGACGTTCACCAGCGCGACCGCGAGGCCGAGCCGCAGCTGGATCCCGGTCGTGCCCTGGCCCTGATCGCGTTCGAGCCCGCCTTGATACGACTCGATCGCCTTCTGGAACTGAGCCGACTTCTCGGCGTCGTCGGTCGCACGCCCGGCCTGCCAGGTGTGGAAGTCCCCGATGAACAGATACGTCTGGTCAAAGGTCGGATCCAGCGCCAGCGAGCGATCGAGCTGCGCCTGGGCGGCGGCGACGTCGCCCAGCAGCTGCGAACTCACCAGGCTCCATTCATTCCACAACCCGGCGTTGTTCGGGCTGAGCCGGGTCGCGCGGTCGTAGTAGTCGCTCGAGATCCGCGCGTGTTCCTGTTGCTGAGCCGCGTCCGTGCTGGTGCGCGCCCATTCACGCTGCAGGCGGGCCAGGTTGGCGGTGTGGTCGGTGTTGTACGGATTGAGTTGCTGCGCGTCGAGAAGCTGTTTCTGAGCGGTTTCGAGCAGAGCGGTGCGCTGCTCAACGGTCGCGAGACTTGTCGAACTCAAATAGGCGCGCCCAAGGAACAGATAGTAGAAGTCCTGCGACGGCGCCATCGCGATGACCTGCTCGTACAGCTTCGAGGCGACGTCTGGGCGGCCGTCGGTTTCGATCTGTTGCGCGGTCTTGTAGGCGATATCGGCCTGGATGACCCTCAGGTTGTACCCTACCGAGAGCACCAACGCCAGGATCGTGGCGCCGGCGCCCATCAACCAGGCCCAACCTGGCACCGGGGCGCGGGAGGCTTCGACCCGGCCGCCGAGACCGAAGGCCCAAAGCAGCCCGACCAGGAGGATGACGACGTAGAAGCCGATCAATAGCCCCGCCACGACATCGCCGGACGCCAGCAACGCCTGCACCGTGTCGAACCGGGTGTTGGCGAGGGCCGCGTGCTGGTTGGCGAGCAGGAGCAACACGAACGACGCGCCGATGGCCGACAGGCCTCCGGCCGTCGGGATGGCGGCCACCAGGACGGTGCGCGCGCGCCCGGTGTTCTCCTCGAGGACGCCCAGTGTCGTCCCGACGAGCCACGTAAACAGGAACAGCAGGAAGACGCCAGCGCTCGGCTTGGCACCGTTTTCGATCGCGGTCAGCGAGGTCGACAGGATCGTCGCCGCGTTTTGGGCGCGCCCCGGGTTGACGACAAAATCGAACGCCAACGTCGCCAGGATCGCCAGCGTCATGCCGGCCGCCGGCAGGATCACGTCGAGCGGCAGCGGGGCCGGTCGCGAGCGGTTCGCGCGCTCGGCCTCGACGCCGCGTCGGCGCCGTCGCGCGGACGGGTCGCTGGCTGTCGGCGCGGCTGCCGCCGCGGCCTCACCAGCCGGATGCAGACGCGGCCAGAGCCAGCCGAGCACCCACAACATCGCGACAAAGATCCAGAAGTGCGTGCGGGTCGAGACGATGGCAATGCCGAGATGGATTTCGAAGAAATGGCCGACGATCGCGCTCAGCAGCGCGATCATGATGATCGCGCGCCAGCTCTCGAGGTTGGCCGCGCGCCCGGAACCGGCGACGAGCGCGAAAACCGTGAAGAAGAGCGCCAGGCCCAAGAGGAGGCCGAGCGGAAGGCCGATCCCGAAAAGCGGCCATCCAAACACGAGCACAAAGACCGTCGCCAGGACGGCGCCGCCACCAAACCAGAGCCCCCAGAACAGCTTCCGGCGACCCGGGCTATCGATTAAGCCAAGCCATGCCAGGCCGTAGTAGAAAACGCCGCTGAACAACGCAAGCTCGGCGACTAACCCCAATAAGCCCGTCGTCGCCAGCGCGTCGAAGGTTTCATTATGCGATCGATCGGGCGAGGCTGTGCGCGACTCGAGCGTGCCAAGTTCCGGCGGGTAAAAGCGGTTGTAGGAGACATGCAGGGTCTCAGGCCCATAACCGATCAACGGGCGGATCGCGTTCCACGGATCCGCACCGGTGGTTGGGCTCTCGAGCGGCTCATGTGGCATGACGAGCTGCACCACCCCGGTCCAGATCAGCACACGCACGCGGCCCGTGCCCGCTTTGTCCTCGAGTTCAGCCGCGATGCGGCAAAGCCGGTCGACGCCCTGGGCTTTGCACACCACGTCGAACGGTCCGTTGCCGACGTTGAGCATGACCAGAAATGCGGCTGCCGTGGCGCCAAGCCCGACCGAGGCCAATGCCAACCAGCGAACGCGATAGTGAAGCGCGACGAGCACCATGAAGAAGTAAGCGCCGATGAAGAACCCGAGCTGTGGACCGCGGCTTTGCGTGTACCAGATCGCGGCGGCATCGATGACGAAGATGAAGACATACGCCGCCGTCTTGATGACGTTCTCGACCGCGTTGTCCGCCTGCGCCAGCAATGCCCGGAAGCCCTGGGTCAAACGGCCGAGCGCGAGCAACCCGGCCATGAGCAGATAGGCCGCCAGAAAGATGGCGTTGCCCATGTGTCCGGTGACGCGGTCGACCGTCTCGCCGCCCCAGGGCAGCGGATCGAGCTGGTTTCGCTGCAGCAGGCCGTACAACGCGATCGGCAGACTTGTGACGACGACGGTCGTCACGATGCGCTCGACCTGCGCGCGGGTGCGCAGATGCGTGGCCACCGAGAGCGCCAGCACGATGTAGGACAACGTGGTGAAGGTGCCCTGCATGCGCTGGTACGAGCCGAAGAACGAGATCTCCGGCGCGATCGAAAACACCGTGGCGATGAGGTACACGACGACGAAGGCCGCCACCGGCAGCGCCAACGGCATACGCCACCACCCCGTGAGGTCCGGCAGGGCCGGTCGTCGGCCGGCGAGTGCGATGGCGCGTGTCAACCAGGCTGCCGCTGTGACCAGGGCCAGCGACCTCACCAAGGCGATCTTGTCGGGTTCGAAGACGCGGGCGCTATAGGTGTTGAAGAAAAGTGGGGCCAGGATCAGGGCCAGCAGCCAGCAGGCTTCCAGCACCCCTTCGCTGTATTTGACCAGGCGCATGCGGCGAGGATAACACAGAACAACATCATGACCGGCAAACCCCGGCTGTTTTCGTCACGGCGGGGCTGCCAGGCCAACGCGCCTGCCCCGGTCGCGGTCACGCCGGAACTCAGGCTGACCGGAAGGAGGCTAGGATCGTCAAGGCGGCGTGGCGCTGTGCCCAGGGGACGAAGAGGTGGTCGTGGTGATAGCCGGCGATCGGGTTGAGGCTGATCCCACCGTCGGCCAAACGACGGCTGATGGCGGCCAGGAACCCGATGGCCGTCAGCGACGAGTGCACGGTCAACGTGATACAGGCCCAGGCGCCTTCGAACCGCAGGCCGGCGGCCTCGGCCGCCGTCGCGGGCAGCACCAGGGTCACACCCTCGTCTTCGCGGAAAGCCGCGATGGCGTCGAGCCACAGCGCCGTCGCCTGCTCGGGGGCGACCGTGCAGAACACATAAGCCTCGTCGCGCAAACGAGGGGCCATGCGCTCGAGCAACGTCCGCAGATCCGTCTCACCGCGCGGTTCGGTCATCGTCGCTCACGATGCGCGTGGGCGCCGGCGACCCGCGCATACACGACGCGAACGTCGGCCAGCATGCGCGTGGTCGTGAAGTGTTCGAGCGCCCGCGCCCGGCCGGCCTGGCCCAGGCGAGCGCGCAGCTCGGACGAATCGGCCAGCTCGCGGAGCGCCGATGCCAGCTGACGCGCGGCGCGCGGCGCCACGACGCGACCCGTGACACCTTCCTGCACCACGAAGCTGGTGCCCGTGCCGAGCTCGGTGGTGATGCAGGGCAGCCCGCTCAGCATGGCCTCGACCAACACCTGCCCGAACGCCTCGGCCGGGCTCACGGCCGGCAAGACGAAGACGTCGTGGCCGCGATACAGATCGGCGAGGTCCTCGTCCGGCACGCGACCCAGGAAGCGGACCTGGCCCTCCAATCCGAGTTGGTGAGACAGGAGCCGTAATGGCTCCGCCTCGGGGCCAGCTCCGGCCACTGTCAGGGCGATCGGCCGCTCGACGAGCGGCAGCGCCCGCAGCAGCACGTCGACGCCTTTGTAATGGCGCAGCAGACCGGCGAACAATACTCGCAGCGGTTGGTCGGAAGTCCCCGCCCGGGTCGAAGCTGGATGGAACCGCTCTGGGTCGCTGCCCAACGGCACCACGGCCACACGCGGGTCAGTGGCCCGGAACCAGCGTGCGCGGGCGGCGGCTTGTGGGCTGGTGACCAGCAGCGCGGCAGCGCCATCGACGATGCGTTGGAACACCGGCCGATAGGCCCACAGGATCAACCGTTGCAGCGGTCGCGTCGGTTCGGCGTGAAGCGTGATCACGTACGGCGCGCGGCGCGGACCCAGCATGGCGATCTCGGCGATCGGGTAGGGCGAGTGCAGGTGGATCAGATCGGCATCACTGGATCGGGCGTGGGCAAAGAGCGCTGGGCTGAGCGGCGTCGAGGCGACCGTGCCGAGGCTGGGCACACGTTCGATCGCCACGGCGTTGGCCGTCTCCCGATCTCGATCGCCGCGGCGCCGAGTGACCAGCACGCGCACATCATGGCCCTCGGCAGCTTGCGCTTCGGCCAGCGCGCGG
This sequence comes from Anaerolineales bacterium, assembly GCA_044224715.1. GTDB lineage: Bacteria > Chloroflexota > Anaerolineae > Anaerolineales > UBA6663 > UBA6663. The sequence goes on from JBGAJV010000022.1 coordinate 48,286, forward strand.
ATGTGGTTTTCGATCCCGCCAAGGATCGGCGCGTAGTCTTTGTAGACGTGGAGGATGCGCATGCGTTGTCAGGGCTCGCCGGCCTGAGCGTAGACCTTGAGCATGCGCTCGGCGGCCCGATCCCACGTGAAGTAGCGCGCCCGGCGCAGACCGCGTTCGACGACGGCCTGCCGCAGCGGCGCGTCGGCGAGCACCTGGTGCAACGTCGCGGCCATGGCGTCGACGTCGGTCGGGTCGAAGTAGGCCGCGCCGTTCTGGGTCAACTCGCGCAACACGGGCAAGTCGGAGCACACGACTGGCGCGCCGCAGCCCATCGCCTCGAGCACCGGGAAGCCGAAGCCCTCGGCCAGGGCGGGATGAATGTACCAGTAGGCCCCGCTGTACAGCGCCGGCAACAGCTCGTCGGCGACGCGGCCGAGCAGCCGCACGCGCGACCCGAGCTGCGCGGCCGCGGCCCGCACCTCCAAATAGCGCGCGTCCTGCGGGCCGCAGATCAGCAAGGGCGGCGTGTCGGTCGGCAGTTGCGCGTACGCACGGACCAGAGCGACCAGGTTCTTGTGCGGCTTGTTGATCCCGACCGACAGCAGATACTGGCCCGGAAGATTGAGCCGTTGCCGCGCGGTGCGCAGCATCTCCGGGTCGACCGGCGCGAACCGTGCCGCCAGACCCGGCGCGACCGTGACGATGCGGTCGCCGGCGAGACGGAAGCGTTGGATGAACTCCTGACGCGCGGCTTCACTCAGAGTCACGATCCGGCGCGACGCCATGAACGCGAACCGATGGGCCAGGCCATAAGCGGTCTGCTGGCTGGCCGGCGTGCCGCTCGACGGATGCAGCGGGATCAGGTCATAGACCGTCACCACGCTCGGCACGCCCGAGAAATAGGGCATGAGATAAAAGGGCGAATGGTAAACCGTCGCGCCCATCGCGCGCAGCCGCTGGGGGAGCACCCATTGTTGGGCGACGCTGCGTGGCGCGTGTGGCACCGAGACCCGTCGCGCGGGCAGCGACCACAGGTCCCGCTCGATGCCGCCCTGAAGCGGATTGACGATCAAGGCCAGATCGGCCATGGCGGACAGGGCACGCGCCAGCTCCCGGGTGTACCGGCCTACCCCCGGATAGTGGGGCGTCGCCGTGCGCGCATCCAAGACGATCATGATGCACCAAGTATATTGCATGGGGCCGCGGACGGCAGACAGCGAGCCGTACGGCGTGACGGTCTGCAATGTGTTGCGCGTGGCGGGCGGCGGGAAGGTTCAGCCGAGGGTCAGCCGATCGTCACCTTCGACCGACCCGCTCATAGACCGCCTGGGTGGCCCGTGCCGCCGCGTCCCAGGTGAAGCGTCCCGCGCGCCTCAGACCGCGTGCGGAGAGATCGCGACGAAGGTCGGAGTCGGCGAGGACCCGCCGAAGTGCGGTCGACCAGGCTCCGACGTCGTGAGGGTCGAGTTGAATGCCGGCGTCGCCGACGATCTCGGGCAAGCTGGCCGCGTTCGAGGAAAGCACCGGCGTGCCGCAGGCCATGGCCTCGAGCGGTGGAAAACCGAAGCCCTCGAAGACGGACGGAAACGCGAAGACCGTGGCCAGGCTCAACAAGGTCGGTAGATCATCGTCGGGCACGAACCCGGTGAACGTCAGGCGGTCGGGCAGGCCCGAGGCCCGCACCTGCTCCATGAACGGCTCGTACAGCCAGCCCTTGGCACCGGCGATCACCAGCCCGACCTCGGGTTGTTCCGCGGCGATGGGCGCGAAGGCGCGCAGAAGCGTGCTCAGGTTCTTCCGCGGCTCGAGCGTGCCGACGTAAAGCACGAAGCGTTCCGGCAGCCGATGGCGATCGCGCACTGTGGCGCGCCGGTCGGGATCGAGCACCGGTCGGAAGCGCGGCTCGACGCCTTCGAGGATGACGCTGACTTTGTCCTCGGGAAGCCTGTAGAACCGCAACGCATCCTGACGCGTGAACTCCGACACGCAGATGACGTGATCGGCGCGCTTGAGGAAGCGCGGCATCATCCAGCGGAGGAAGAGGCGGTTCTGCAGCAGGTGGTGTTCGGGATAGCGGAGGTAGGCGGCGTCGTGCAGCGTGAACACGCTCCGCGCTCCCGGGATCACGGGCAGGAGATGCTCCGTGGCGTGATACAGCGAAACGCCCTCGAACGCGGGCACGGCCGGCGCGCCGAAATAGGTGAGGGCGGCGCGCAGCCGCCAGGGTTTGCGCCTCAGTCCCGCGGTCCGAAGCGGCAAACCGGAGAGCGGTGGCTTGAGGACGCCGTCGCGCGTATCGTTGACGAACGCCGTGAGCGGGACGCCCAGGCCCAACAACGCCTCCGCCAGACAGGAGGCGTAACGGCCGAGCCCGGCGCGTTCATGTGCGGCGGCGGAGAGGTCAAAGCACAGCATGCGAAATCGCCCCAAACTGACGGGCCGCCGTCTCCCACGAGAACGCGCGCGCCCGGCTCTGGCCGCGCGCCCGCCAGGTATCGCGCGCCTCGGTTGAGGCCCAAAGCCTGGCGATCGCGGAGGCCCATTGCGCCGGATCATCGGGCGGGACAAGGAGCCCGGCGTCGCCGACGACCTCAGGCAGGCTGGACGTGTTCGCGGCGATCACGGGCGCACCGCAGCCCATGGCCTCGAGCGCCGGGAGGCCGAAGCCCTCGTACAGGCTTGGAAACACGAACACGTCGGCCAGCGAATAGAGCGCGGGCAGATCGGCGTCGGGCACGCGTCCGATGCGTCTGACCCGCACGGCCAGCCGTTCGAGCCAGCTCTCGGTCTCGCCCACCAACCAGCCGGGTCGACCTGCCACCACAAGCGGCACGTCGCGCAGTTCGGGTCGGGCCAGCGCGCGCAGCACCACCGCCAGGTTCTTGCGCGGCTCGAGCGTGCCGACGAACAACACGAAGCGCTCGGGCAGGGCATAGCGCTCGCGAACCGCGTTCAGCGTCGCCGCCTCGGTCACGCGCGCGAACTCCGGCCCGACGCCAGGATACACGACGGTGACCCGCTCGGGCGCCAGACCGTGGATCCGCTGCGCGTCTCGGCGCGTCGACTCCGAGATAGCGACGACGGTCGACGCCGCGCGCAGGAACGTGGGGATACTAGCCCGCAGGTACAAGCGGTTCAGCGGCGCATGCGTCTGCGGCGCCGTGACGTAGGTGCAATCGTAAAGCACGAACACCGAGCGCGCGTGTCGCAGCCGAGGCAGGACGTGGTCGGCGGCAATGAATACGTCGGTCGCCCCGATCCGGCGCTCGAGGTCAAGCGGGATCACGTGACTGAGCGCCGCGGCCAGGCGCCATTGACGATCGCTCCAGGATAAGCGGCGGGCGACGGTGGCCGTGTCAGTCAGCGCGAACTCATCTACCCGGTCGTCAACTTGCATGCGGCGCAGCGCCTCGGTCAGGCTGAGCGCGTAGCGCCCGATCCCGGCCGTTGTCGATCCCGCCTTGCGACGCGCCGCCGTGGTGTCGACGGTAATGGAGGCCATGGCACTGGATGTCTGTCGAGTCGCGCGAACCGGAAGAGCGTCGCTGGTGCTAAATCAGGCTGAAGCGCGGCATGGGAAGGATGAAGCGTCCCCCGTTGAGCAGATAGTCTTTCTCACGAGCCTGGAATTCGTCGAGGAAATGCCAGGGGAGCACCAGGAAGTAGTCCGGGTTGGCGGCGCGAGCTTCGGCCTCCGAGACGATGGGAATGCGCGTGCCGACGGTCTCCAGCCCCCACTTGTCCGGGTTGCGCTCGGCGGCCGCCGTAATCAGGCGGTGGTCCAGCTCGAAGTATTGAAGCAGCGTGTTCCCCTTTGTCGAGGCGCCGTAGACGTACACGCGCTTGCCGGCGGCGACCTCGCGCTCGATGAAACCGACGACGTCGCGTTTCAAGCGCTCGACCCAGAACGCGAACTCGGTGTATGGGCTGATGTCGTCGAGCTTGAGCCGCGTCTCATCGGCGCGCATCGCCGCCACGCGCGCGGCGGCCAGCGCGCGATACGTGGGGTCGCCAAAGCTCTCGGCCGGCGCGCCCTTGCGGCGGATGTAGGTGCGGAAACTGCCGCCGTTGATGTCGTTGAGCTCGACGTCGACGACTTCGAGGTCGTATAGATCGAGCAAATAGGTGAGCGAGGCCAGACCGTAATACTCAAGGTGCTCGTGGCAGATGTTGCCGACCTCGTTGGTGCGCAGCATCGAGGGGAGGTACGCCTGTTGCACGATCCACAGACCCTCGGGATCGAGCGCCGCGGCGATGTCGGCGACGAACGTTTTGGGATCCTCGAGGTCGTAGAACATGGCGATGCTGGTGATGACCTTGGCGCGGGTCGTCACCCCGGCAGTCGCGAGCGCGCCCGCGCTGAAGAAGTCGTTGACGTGAACGTCGCAGATCTGGCGGGCGAGCGGCGCGAGGTTACGCGCCGGATCGACGCCGATCTTGAGCAGATCGCCGGTTTGATAGGCGCCGAGCAAGGTGCCGTCGTTACAGCCGATGTCGAGCACGGCCTCGCCCGGGGCAAGGTGCATGAGTTGCTCGGCCTTGTTGGCGATGTCGGCCAGCGCCGTCCGCATGGTTTGATTGGTGCCCGATCGGTACCAGTAGTTCACGTACATCTGGCTCGCATCGACCGTGTGTCGGAGTTGCAGGAGGTTGCAGCGCCGACACAGCACCAGTTCCAGCGGCGCGCGCAGCCCGTCGGGCTCGCCCGGCGGCAGGAAGTTGGAGACGTAGTGGTCGCCCAGCGACAAGATCGGCGTCAGCGCGCCGTCGCAAACCCGGCAGGTGGTTCGAGTGATCATGGATTTCTAGGTCGGCCGCTGGTAGGCGACGGCGTTTCAAGACGACCGACGACCGAATACCGACGACCAATGGTGCGGACTGAGGCGGAAGTCTAGCATATCGGCGCGCGCACCCGGCCGAGCGACGCGGAAGTAGGCCATGGCGAGCGCGTTCACGAGCGGGCCGGGCAACGCGGCGATCGCCGCCGCCAGCCACGATCGGGGCCCGGGAACCAGCCGCGGCGCGATCCAGCGCCGGTACGTCTGCACGTCGTAGGCGGCCTTGGCCCGACAGATCAGAAGCGCGCCTGGCCGGCGCCACGGCTCGCGCGCGAACACGGCACGTTTGGCCTCGGCCGAAAGGGTCGCGAACGACCAGATCAGGTCGGGCCACTTCACCATCCAGATCTCGAAGTAACGCGACGACCAGCTGGCATTGGCCGCGCGGACTCGAATGAACGGCTTAGCCAGGACCATCGTGGTCGCCGGCAAGGGCGCCTGAAAGATCACGCCGACGTGCACGAACCACGAGCCGAAGAAATGCTCGGCGTCGCGCGCCAGCCACAGCGCGCGATCGATGACCACGGCGCCGATGTAGCTGAGGTGGTTGGCTGTCTCGACAAAGAGACGCTCGTGCTCGGTGGGCGCGTAGCGGCGGTCGCCGTCGAATCCAAGGCGGTTGTCGTCGAGCACGTCGGCGAGGTCGGCGGTGTGCAGGCTTGTGTTGACGATCACGAGGCTTGGCGCGGCCGCGAGCGCGGTCAGCACGGCGGCGACGGCGCCGGGCGCAAGGACGTCGTCATCCGACAGCAGCCAGCAATAGGCGCCGGTCGCCGCGATCACGGCCCTGTGGTAGTCGCGATCGACGCCGCCCTTCTCGGGCAACTGCAGGTAGGTGACACGGCCCAGCCGGCCGCGAAACGTCGCCGCCACGTCGGGCGTCGCGTCGGTCGACGCGCCGTCGACGATGACGAGCTCGAGGTCGTCGGTCCACTGGGCGGCGATGCTGTCGAGCATCTCGCGCAGCAACTCGGCGCGGTTGAGCGTGGCGATGCAGATGGAGAGCCGAGGCGCGGCCGGGGTCATGAGCCGATTTCCGCCCGATACAGGGCGATGTGCGCGTCGGCGATCGCGTCCCAGGTGGCCAGCCCGCTGCGGGTCTTGGCAGGGCGCTGATCGGCATACGTGCGCAGCGCGCGTCGCATCGACTCGAGGTCGGCGGGGTCAGCCGTAAAGGTGTGATCGGCCGCGTCGTAACCCCCGGCCGGCCGCGCCGTGGTGAGCACGAAGGTCGGTTGCAGTCGAGCGGCCTGCAGCGAGGTGTTCCAGGGCCCGCCACCCTCGCGGAAGGGAAGGACGATCGCGTCCGCCGCGGCCAGGGCACGCCCGACGTCGGGCGCCGGCAGGAAACCCGCCACGGTTGCGTGGCCCTGCCACGGCGGTGACTGGGCCAGCTTGAGCAGCCGTGCCTGGTAGGGATCGGCTGCGTTGAGCGTGCACAACAGCAGGAGATGATCGGTCGCGGGGTTGCAGATCTCGAACAGGCGCTCGACGCCTTTGGTCGGGATCGCGAAGCCGAAGTACGCCATCAACCGGCGGTCACCCACGCCATAGCCGGCGCGCACCTGAGCGCGTTCATCGGGCGAGAGCTCGGTGGCGGGGATGGTGGCCGCGTTCGGGATCAGGTGCAGGCGCTCGTCGCGCATCAACCGCCGGTACCAGGGCGAAAGCTGCTCGCGATAGCCGGGGCGCACCGCGACCACCGGTCCGGGCGTCAATGCGTTGGCGAGGTTGAGCAGCGAGCCCTTCAGGTCGATCCAGGTGCGTTGGCGATAATGTTCGTGCCACGTCTGGGCCACATGCTTTCCGCGCACTGACGTGATCAAAGCCATCATCCACGGCAGGCGGTGTCGCCCGAAATCTTGGGCCGGGTACTGGAAGTGAACCACGTCGGGCTGCCAGGCTTCGATCGCGGAAAACAGGCGCCGGCTTTCGCGCCAACGCCACGACGGCATGATGGCCTGGACGTCGACGCCGTCGATGGCGCCGCTGCCCACGCCCGCAATCACGCCGACCCGCAACCCCCGGCCGGCCAGCGCCCGCGCCAGATGCGCGGTGTAGTCGCCGACGCCGCAATGCAGCGGCGGGGTGCGCCCCGTGACGAGCAGGATTCGCGGGATGTCGGCGCTCATCCGGTTGCCGAGCCCTTCTCGAGCGCCAGCCAGGCGAAGGTATAGTCGATGCCCGCGTAATGGATCGTCGGCCGCGTCGCGTCGAAGGCCAGCTCACCGACCGGCCTGAGCCCATGGCGCTCGGCGCGCGCGATCAGATCCAGGACGTCGTCGCGCGAGAACACGAGCCAGGGCATGTTGAACGGGCGCACGGAGCCGACTTCGCGCTTGGTCGGCCAATAGTCGAACGACGCGACGAAGAAACCGCCTGGGGCGAGCAACCGGGAGACCTCGCGCAGTAAAAGGTCGGGCTCGTAGCCGTGTTCGATGACCGAGATCGCGGTGACCGCGGCAAAGGACGCGGCTGTAAACGGCGTCGCCTTGAAGTCGGCGACTTCGTAGCGGATGCCGTGGCCCCGTGGCATGTCGGGCAGTCGCGGATCGAGGTCGACGCCGCTGACGGCAAAGCCAAGACGATCCAACGCCGGGACGATCTCGGAGGAGAACGCGCCAAGGTCGAGCACGGGTGCGCCGGGCGCAAGCCGCCGCGTGAGGAAATCGAGCGTCGCCAGCAGGTCCCAACTCTTGCGGGTGTCGCCGACGCTGACCGATCGGGTCAACCCAAGCTTGCGCAGCCCGCGCCGCGCGAAAACGACGAGGTCCGGCTCGACGAACGACAGCCCACGCTCGCGGAGGGTCGCGCGAGCCCGGGTGGCGTCGGCAAGATCGGCCAGCACCTGCAGCATGGGCTAAAACACCTTCCGGTCGCGCAGCAACTGCCTGAACGCGTGCCGTGGATGCGCCGCCGTGGCGAGCGCGACGGCGAATGTGGCTGCCGTCGCCACGGCCAACGCCACCACAGCGGCCCAGCCGGCGCGGTCCGGGGCCAGCGCGTCCGCCGCCAGGCGAAGCCCGCCGGTCACGACCAGCATGGCCGCTGTCGGGACCAGCACGTCGCTCCGCAGCCAGCGTCCGCGTTCGGCGGGGAGCAGGCGCGTGAAGGTCAACGCGGCGTACGTCGTGAACAGGAGCAGATTGATGACGAGCCAGACGCTCGCGGCGCCGGTCAGACCGCCGAGCTGCGGCAGCGAGATCCACAACGGGAGGGCCACGAGCAGCAGCGCGAAGCTCACGAACGCGTTGAGCCGCGTCCAGCGCGCTGCCAGTTGCAGCCCATAGGGCGGAACCGAAAGCGCGTTGAGCACCGACCCGCCGGCGAGCAGGGCCGCGGCCGGTGCGATCGCGCGCGCCTGGAGCGCGTCTCCGGTCCAAAGCGTGAACACGTCACGGGCGAACAGGACCAGCACCAGGCCGAGGGGGACGACGATCACTGCCATGATCTGCGCTGTCAAATGAAACTGAGCGGCCAGCGCCGGGCCGTCGCCGATCTCGGCGAACCCCGCGAGCCGTGGGAACAACGCATTGTAGGTGGCCTGGGCGATCAGGCCAAGCGCGATCACGCCGTTGGCGGCGAGGCTGTAGCGGCCCAGATCGGCCAACGGCAGAAAACGACCGACCGCGACGCGATCGAGTTGGGTCAGCAGCAGACCCGCCGCCGAGCCGACCGCGACCCCGGCGGCATAGTTGGCGATCTTGCGCAGGCGCGCAGGGTCGATCCGTGGCGCACGATCGGCCGGCGGCATGGCGCGCCAGAGTTCAAACGCGAGCGCGATGGTGCGAACGAGGTTGACGCCGATCAACCAGTACAACAGCCGCGGCAGGGTGGGGCCCGCGAGCCAAAGATACAGCGCGCCGCCGGCATTGGCCAGCAGCGTCGCCGTCGCGTTGATCGCGTTGAGCCCGATCTGGCGTTCGAGCCCGACGAGCCCGCTTTGATACAGGCTGATGGGCCATTGCACGATGAGCAACGCGCCCATGATGCGCAGAGATAGGATGATCGTGTCGCGGGGCAGGGTGGCGTTGGCAAACCAGTGCTCGCCGAGCCACGGCGCCAGCGCGGTCAGAAGCGCGCCGAGGATGACGCCCAGCACGAGATAGCCGCTCTCGACCGTGCGCACGAGGTCGCGGGCTTCGGCAGAGGCATCCGGGTGCGCGGCCAGTCCGGCAAGTTCGCGGCTGAGCGCGGGGCTGAGCCCGAGATCGAGCACCTGGGCCGCGCCCTGAAGCGCGAGATAGAAGCCGATCAGTCCGTAGGCCTCGATCCCAAGCAGGCGGACAAGTACCGGGATGAAGATCAATTGGATCAGCGTGGAGAAGCCCGTCCCGGCGAGGCTGGCGACCAACGACACGACCCCGGCCGGGCGTCGCGTCAATGTCGGCACGGCGGCCTGGCCGTGCCCATCCAGACCGTCGCTCATCCGATCGCCAGGAGCTCCGCGAGCCGCGCGACCACCAGGTCCATCGCGACTTCGTTGAGTCCGCCCTCCGGGATGATCACGTCGGCGTTGCGTTTGGATGGTTCGACGAAATCCAAATGCATCGGCCGTACCGTGGTCAGATACTGATTGATGACCGACTGGACCGTGCGACCGCGCTCGGTGATGTCCCGCTGCAGGCGTCTGATAAAGCGGATGTCGGGGTCGGTGTCGACGAATATCTTGACGTCGAACAGCTTGCGCAGCTCGACGTCAGCGAAGATCAGGATGCCCTCGACCAGGATCACGGGCTGTGGCTCGATGTGCACGGTCTCCGGCGCGCGATGATTTCGGGTGAAGTCATAAACCGGAAGCTCGATCGATTCCCCGTTTCGGAGCTGGAGGATGTGCTCGATCATGGCCTCGGTGTCGAGCGAATCGGGATGATCCCAATTCAGCGCATCGAGTTGGGCGGGGGTGTAGGTGCTGAAGTCACGGTAGTACGCGTCGTGTGGCACGTAGGCGATGTGGTCGGCGCCGACCCGTTTGAGGATCTGACGCGCGACCGTGGTCTTGCCGGAGCCGGTTCCGCCAGCGACGCCCAGAATCAGGGGGGTCTTCATCGGCCTCAATCTTAATCGATTTGGCGGAGTCGGACGCGGATGTCGTCGAGGACGACGGACCGCGGTTCGCCGCGTGGGCAGACGCGCGAAACGAAACCGCCGGCGGATCGGTTGCCCGAGCCGGCCGGCGGAAGCGCTGAGCCACCTTCGAGAGTTGAACTCGAAACCTACCACTTACGAAGCGGTTGCTCTGCCATTGAGCTAAGGTGGCGTCTCTGAAGCGGCCGGAAGTATACCATGTTCGAGCGTGAAGGGCGAGGGTTTGTGGTCTGGGGCCGTCGTCGCGATGCTTATCCGGGCAGCCCATGTCGATGCGGCCCCTTCTTTGCCCCCTCCATGGAAATGCACGAGGTGACTAGGTCGGATCGCTATCGAGTGCGCGTTTCCGCGGAGGGGGTTGGGGGCGGTCCCGCCCGGCGCGAATCTTGCACGCCGAACAGGATCGCACGTGCCGTTTGTTGCGGCGCATAGGCCCGATGCTATACTGACCCTATGGTGTTCGATTTTTGGGGGTTTGACGCAGGATGGCACCTCAGCCAACCTACGGGCTTCGTAGGCTATATCCTGCTGATTCTGTACAGCCTGTTCGCCGTTGGCGCATTGGCCGCGACCCGCAACGACTGGTTTCGTCTCCGCGCCGGCCAGTGGCTGGTGGCGTTGGGTCTGGCCGCCCTCGGCGTGCTGGCGGCCGAGACCCTGATTGTCCGTTTTCCGGCTGATATCCTGCCTCCGCCGGGCGTGCCGGTCGAGCCGCAACGCCCCGGTCTGGCCTTGCTGGCGTTGGTGCCCGCGTTTCTCGCCGGCGGGTGGCTGGGCATTGGCCCGGCCCTGGTGATCGGCTTCCTGACCGGCCTGACGCGGGCCGGGTTTGAGACCTACGTCGCCTACACGGCGTTCGAATACGCCTTCCTGGCCGCGATCGTGGCCTGGGCCGTGCGCCAGAACTACACCGGCTGGCTGATGGGCCTGCTGCGCCGCCCGGTGATTGCGGGGCTGGTGTTCGGCCTCGGTCTGGCGCTCTTCCTCTTCCTATCCTACTTTGCGTATTCCGAGACCGCCGGTTTGGCGGCCATCGACTATGTGGTGTCGATGGCATACGCCGCAGCCCCGATATTCGTGGGGCAGGCCGTGCTCGCAGGCCTGGTGACCGAAGTGGCGCGCCTGGCGTTGGCCGGGCGCTGGCCGCATGAGCCCGCGACACAGCCGGCCCCATACGTCCGCAGCCTGAACCGCAAGTTGCTGTTCACGCTCATCCCGCTCTTCATGGTCGGCATCGCCACGCTGTTCTGGGCCGACCTGCGCATCGCCAACGACGTCTCGACCAGCCTGGCGCTGGATCAGATGGCGCGGGCGGCCGAGAACGCCGGTCGTGAGATCCCGTTCTTCATCCAGACCGGCGGGAGCATGCTGCGTGAGATCGCGCTCAGCCGGCCCTGGCTGCGGCTCGATACGCTCGATCAGACGGCCGGGCTGCTGCAATCGATGCGCCAGCTGGCCTACTTCCGACAGCTTACGCTGCTCGATGCCAACGGCCAACGCATCGCGGCGGCCGGGCGCACGGCAGACCCGTCCGCGCTGCCGGCCCTTACGGACGCCGACCTGGTCTTGATCCAGGCCGCGCTCGCCGGTCAGCCGCGCAACGACGTGCGTGTGGTTTCGGGCGATGACGGCCGGCCGCTGGCCCAGGTCGTGTTCGTCGCGCCGGTGCTCGACGGCGACACGGGGCAGGTGGCCGGTGTGCTGGTCGGCGAGACCGATCTGGCCAATAACCCGCTCATGCAATCGGTGGCCGCGACGCTCAGCAACATCGCTGGCGGCGTCGGCCAGGGCATGATCGTCGACGAACGGGGTCAGGTCATCTATCACCCGGATCCGGCCGTCATCGGCACCTTGTACGCACCGACGCCGAACCCGGGCGCCGTCCTGACCAGCCCATTGCCCGAGGGCGTTGCCTATCGCGACCGCGGGCCGGATGGCGCGCGCCAGATGGTGCTCGAATACACGGCGCCGGGCCATCCGTGGAAGATCGTCTTGACCGTGCCGAACGTGGTCGTGCTCGAGCTGGCGTCGCAGATCGCCGTGCCGATCATCGGCATCCTGGCGCTGACGGGTTTGCTCGGCCTGGTCTTCGTTTCCCTCATCGCGTTGCGGATCACGCGCCCGGCCGAGGAGCTGGCGCACGCGGCGCAGATCATCTCCGAGGGTCAGCTCGATCAGCCGGTGCGCGTCCGTGGCGACGATGAGATCGGCCGCGCCGGCCAGGCCTTTGAGCACATGCGTCAGAAACTCGATGCCCGTCTGAAGGAACTGAGCCTGCTGCTCAAGGTCAGTCAGAGCGTGTCGAGCAACCTCAATCTAGGCGAGGCGCTGCCGCCGATCCTACAGGGCGCGCTCAAGGCGACGTCGGCGAGCGGCGTGCGCATCGTGTTGGCCGCCTCCGACTCGTCAGCGCCGGGCCGCGCCTCGGCGGGCGCGAACGGCGCCGCTGCGCCGTTGCAGGTCTTCGCGGCCGGGCCGGCGGCCGAGGTCATGGCGCCGCTCGACCGACAACTGCTCGAACTCGTCCGAACCGACGGGCGCTTGATCGTCGACAACCTGGCGCGACCCCGCGCTGTGATCGACGCGGTCGCGGTTGCGGGCCGTGTGGGCTCGCTCGTCGCGCTTCCCATCCTGCAAGAGACGACGTACTACGGCGTGATCTGGCTCGGCTATGATCGGCCGCACGCGTTCTCGGATGCCGAGCTCAGCTTCCTGCAGACGCTGGCCGGTCAGGCCATCATCGCGGTCGCGAACGGGCGGTTGTTCGAGACGGCCGAACAGGGCCGCCGCCAGCTGGCGGCCACGCTCGCGTCGACGCCGGACCCCGTGATCGTCACGGATCGCGGCAACCGCGTCGTGCTGGTCAATCCCGCGGCCGAGCAGGCCTTCCGGTTCAGCGCGCAGAGCGTGATCGATCGCCCGCTGGCCGAGGTGTTGCCCAACCGCGAGTTGGTGCGTCTGATCAACGAGGGCGGCGCCAAGGACGGCGCCTCGGGCGAGTTCCCGGGCGTCGCCGGGCGCGTGCTTTATGCCTCGGTCTCGCCGATCATCAATGCCGACGGCACGGCGATCGGGCGCGTGTGCGTGTTGCGTGACGTCACGCACTTCAAGGAACTGGACGAGATGAAGTCCGAGTTCGTGGCGAACGTCAGCCACGACCTGCGCGCGCCGCTGACCTACATGCGCGGATATGCGACCATGATCCCGATGGTCGGGCCGCTCAACGACAAACAGCGCGAGTTCTCGGACAAGATCATCGGCGGCATCGAGAGCATGACGCATCTGATCGACACGCTGCTCGACCTTGGCCGCATCGAAGCCGGCGTCGGCGTCGAGAAGGAGCCGTGCCGGCTGCAAGACCTGGCCCGCGACGTGGTCGAGACACATCAATCGGCCGCGGCGCTCAAGGGTCTCCATCTGCAGCTCGAAGCGCCCGAGCACCTCCCGCCGCTGTACGGCGACGCCACGCTGTTGCGGATGGCGATCAATAACTACGTCGAGAACGCCATCAAGTACACGCCGCAGGGCGGCGACATCAATGTCGCCCTCGATCTGGCGGACGATCGCTTCCGCGTCGCCGTCAGCGACACGGGCGTCGGCATCGCGCCGGCCGATCAGCAGCACCTGTTCGAGAAGTTCTTCCGCGTCAAGCAGCGCGGCGCCACAAGCGTCAAGGGTTCGGGTCTTGGCCTGGCCATGGTGCGTTCGATCATCGAGCGTCATGGCGGAAAGGTCTCGAGCGAGAGTCGGTTGGGCAAGGGCAGCACGTTCGTGTTTGAACTGCCTTACGAACGCGTGCCGGCCACGCCGGTTGTGTCCCGTCGGTAAGACCACCTCAGTCACGCACAGTCGCAGGGCGGCCGCAACGGCCGCCCTGTTGTTTCCCGACTGCCGACAGGGCGCCCCTCTGCAACGCAACGCGCGTGGCTTAGTTTGACACGCATCGTCGAAGCGATGGCTTGGGGCTGCCCCTTGACAGCCCGTCCGAAATCTCATAAGCTTGCCCCCAATCACATAGATCTGCTGCTCTTATCCAGAGAGGCTGAGGGACCGGCCCGTTGAAGCCTCGGCAACCAACTCGCAAGAGTCAGGTGCCAACTCCGGCAGTACCGACGATGCAGTCGTCGATTTCTGGAAGATGAGAGTAAGGGTTTCCGCGTCGCGCCCCTTCTCACATCCAGAAGGGGTTTTTTGTTTCCCCCCTCTGGCCTCCCTGGAGAGCATGTTGCCAAGGAGAGGCCATGTCGACCCTGTACACAAACCCCGAGAACCGACCCGCGCGCGTGCCTGAGACCGCCACGCCGCTGGAGTTCGTCGTCGGCGCCGAGCGGCCCGAGCCGCAGGCGGTTGCGCCGGTTCTGCGCGGGGCGTCGACGGCTTCGGTGCACGCCGGGCGCAAGCGCGAGCAGCCGTACCACGCGCTCCACACGCCGGTCGTGCAGTCGGCCACCTACACGTTCAAAGACACGGCTGACGTGTGCGCGTATCAGGAAGGACAGCTGTGGGGCGGAGAGCCCGGGGCCGAGAAACGCATCGAGTACGGGCGGTACGGCAACCCGACCGTCGCGGCCTGCGAGGCGCGGCTGGCCGCCCTCGACCACGGCGACGACGCGCTGCTGCTGGCCTCGGGCATGAACGCCATCACCACGGTCTTGCTGGCCATGCTCTCGTCCGGATCGCACGTGGTCATCGGCGCCGACTGTTATCGTCGCACCCGCCAGTTTTGCAAGACCTATCTCAAGCGCTTCGGCATCACGCACACCGTCGTGCCGATGGGCGATTACGTGGCGCTTGAGGCCGCGCTGCAGCCCAACACGCGCCTGATCGTCACCGAGTCGCCGACCAACCCATACCTGCGCGTGGTCGACCTGCCCCGTGTGGCCGACATCGCCCGCCGCCATCATGTCAAGACCGTGATCGACGCGACATTCGCCAGCCCGATCAACCAGCGCCCGTTGGACTTCGGCATCGACCTGGTCGTGCATTCGGCCACGAAGTACCTGAGCGGCCACAACGATCTGCTGGCCGGCGTGGTGGTCGGCGAGGCCGGCTTGATCGACTCGCTACGTCAGGCCGCCGGCGTGCTCGGTGGCGTGGCCGACCCGTCGGCCGCGGCGCTGCTTTCGCGCGGTCTGTCGACGCTTGGCCTGCGCGTCGAACGCCACAACGCCAACGCGCAGCGGATCGCCGACTTTCTCGAGCGCCAGCCCGCCATCACGCGGGTGTGGTACCCGGGCCTCGAGTCGCACCCCGATCACGCCGTGGCGCGCGCCCAGATGCTCGGGTACGGCGGCGTGGTGAGCTTCGAGGTCGGCGAGACGCTCGAAGACGCGAGCCGTCTGATCGACGCTGTGCGTCTGCCGATCATCGCGCCGTCGCTGGGCGGCACCGAGACCTTGATCGAGCAGCCGGCGCTGGTGAGCTATTACGAGTTGTCGACCGCCGAGCGCCTGGCCGTCGGCATTCGCGACAACCTGGTGCGGCTCGCGGTCGGGATCGAGGACGCCGACGACCTGATCGCCGATCTCGATCAGGCGCTGGCCTCGCTGTAATTCCGAAGACGCGCGTCAGTCCACTGCCGGAAAGACGATCGCCGCGGAAGCTCCGGGCGCAGCGGCACAGGTCCTCCGCCCGGAGCACGCGTTGTTGCGTCCGGCCGGGGGCGTCGCATCGGACGTGCGAGGGTCTGTTCCGGCCATGGGCCGGGTGAGTGCCTGCAACTGGCGGGCACCCCGCCAAGGCACCGCGTGTCTGCCACACGAGCTCCTGCCGCGAATGGGCGTCGTTCGATGCTCACGCGCGATAGCCGTATGCGGGAGCCCGGTTTCCGAGATCTCGTCTTGCTCGCAGCCTTCGCGGCAACACGCGCGCCGTTGCCTTCTCGAGGCCGCGCCCCCCGTCTTCCGGCTTCAGCGGAATGAATTACCATCAGACACAGCGACGACCGATATCCTGGAAAGGGTAGGCGATGAGCAACAGACTGACGGCATTTGTGACCGGCGCTGACCGCGGCCTCGGGTTCGCGTTGACCGACGGGCTCCTGGCCAGAGGCTGGCGCGTGTTCGCGGGCCGGAATCTGCCCGATTGGACCGAGCTCGACGGGTTGCGCGGTCGGTATCCGGACACGCTGCATGTGGTCCCGCTCGAGGTGCGGTCGGGCGACTCGGCGCGGGCGGCGGCGGTTGCCGTGCGCACCGTCGTCGACCGGGTGGATGTGCTGGTCAACAACGCCGGCGTCAATTCTCCGACCACGCCGCGCAATATCCGCGAAACGCTCGACTACCCCGAGATGCACCGCATGTACGACATCAACGCGCTCGGCCCGGTGCGCGTGGTCGAGGCCTTCTTGCCGCTCGTCGAGGCGAGCGCGCTCAAGCGCCTGTGTTTCGTGTCGTCCGAGGCGGGCAGCATCGGCGCCGCCCAACGGACGTCGTGGTTCGGATACACGATGTCGAAGGCCGCGCTGAACATGGCGACCCGGATCCTGTTCAATCACTTGCGGCCCGAAGGGTTCACGTTCCGCGTGTATCACCCCGGATGGGTACGCAGCTACATCTCCGGGAGGAAGGGCGTCGAGGCGGATCTGGAGCCCGAAGAGGCGGCGGTTCCGGCGCTTCGCTATTTCCTCGATGCCGAGATCGATGAAGACCGTTTGGTGCTGCGCGATCTGGACGGCAAGGAGTGGCCATGGTGAACGATGCTCTGCGCGTCCTTGTGTTGTGCGACGACCGTTGGCATCCGGCGCGAACGGTCCGCGCGGGTCTGGCGCCGCTCGAGGGCGCCGGGTTTCACTTCGATTGGATCGAGCACGCCGGCGCCTGGTCGGCCGAGCGTATGCGCGACTATCCCGTCGTGCTGCTCAGCAAGTCCAACGACACATCGGCGACCGAGACGACGCCCTGGGTCGACGACGGCGTGGCCCAGGCCTTTGTCGCGTACGTGCGCGCCGGAAACGGCCTGCTCGCGATCCACTCCGGGACGGCGAGCTATCAGGAACAGCGTGTCGTGCGCGCACTCCTGGGCGGCGTGTTCGATCGCCATCCGGAACAATGTGCGGTGACAGTGGCCGCTCGCCCCGGTCATCCCCTGGCCGCCGGCGTAGACCCGTTCACCGTGACCGACGAGCATTACATGATGTTCCTCGACGATGCGCAGACCGACGTCTTCGCGACCACCACATCCGAACATGGTGAACAGCCCGGTGGTTGGACGCGATGCGAGGGTGACGGCCGGGTGTGCGTGCTCACGCCGGGCCACAACGTCGACGTGTGGCTGCATCCGGGCTATCAGGCGTTGATCGCGAACGCGCTGCGCTGGTGTGCCCGCCGCGCCTGATCCCGGCGGAGTGTCCGAGAATCAACACGCGGGGCCGCCCAAACCTGGGCGGCCCCGCGTGTTTGTCGGCGCGTCGTCTAGCGATTGCGACTGATCAACGGCGCGTAGATTTTCAGGTTGAGCGTCGGGCCGCTGCCGACCGTCGTGCTTGCGCTGCCGGTGTTGTTGCCCGGCGTCGGGTCGGACGTGGCGGACCCGACCGTCACGGTGTTGATCGGACCGCCCGAGACAGTGGTCGTGACCGCGATCGTGACTTGAACGGTGCCGCTGCTCGGAAGGTCGCCGATGTCGCAGACGACGGTCGTCGTGCCCGTGCAGGATCCCTGCGTCGTCGTGGCCGAACCGAAAGTCAGATCGGCCGGCAGCGTGTCGGTGAGCAGCGTCGCGGCGGCGAGCGACGGGCCAACGTTAGCGATGTCGATCGTGTAGGTCAACGCCTCGCCCACGCCGACCGGGTCGGGCGCGTCGGAGACCGTCACCGAGAGATCCGCCGACTGGGCGATCGTGGTCGTCACGACCGAGCGGTTGTTAGCGCCGGTCGAGTCGCCGACGTTCGAGGCCACGCCGACCGTGCTGGTGATCACGGGCGAGCTCGTCGTCGCGCCGATCAGGACCGTGACCGTCACGGTGTCTGAGCCGCCTGCCGCAAGGTCGCCGAGCGCGCAGGAGAAACCCGAGCTATACAGCATCGTGCAGCCGCCCTGGCTGGCCGTCGCGCTGCTCTCGAAAACGTTGATGCCCTCTGGGATCTCGTGGAACAAGCGCGCGCTCGATGCGGTCGCAGACCCGAGGTTGGTGACCGTCACCACATAGGTGACGGTGTTGCCCGCGATCACGGGATCGGGCGAGCCGATCTGAGTGACCGAGAGGTCGGCCGACGCCAGGCTGGCGTTGTCGAGCTTGAGCAGGAAGACCTCGTAGTTGCCGTTGTTGACCGACTGCACCGGCGACACGAGCGGGAAGTCCGTGGCGTAGGTTTCGCCGGCCAGATAGATGGTGGTGGCCGACGCGTCAAGCAAGATCCCAAAGCCGAAATCGGCGCTGTTGCCGCCCAGATAGGTCGACATCGCCAGCTGCGTGCCGGTCGCGTTGAGGCGAGT
Source organism: Anaerolineales bacterium (assembly GCA_044224715.1). GTDB lineage: Bacteria > Chloroflexota > Anaerolineae > Anaerolineales > UBA6663 > UBA6663. Next base: position 66,629 of record JBGAJV010000022.1, read on the forward strand.
GACGAACGCGTCCGTGAAACCCTCGGTTGCCGGGTCGGAGTAGGAGCGGCCGCAGCCCCAGCCACAGCTGTGCTGCAGGGCGTTGACGGTCGGGAACAGGGTGGAGTTGGTGTAACCGGTCAGATAGGCCTCGCTCGTCGCCGGGTCGACGACGATGTCTTCGCCTTCATCGCGGCGTTCGCCGCCGAGATATGTGCCGTAGATTCGCGAGGCCGAGCCGTTGAACGCTGGGTTGAGCCTGACCACGAACGCGTCGGTGTAGCTCTGGCTGCCGTCGTTGTTGCAGTTGCCGTCCGTGCCGCAGGTCGTGTCGGGCGCGCCAACGCTGGTCGGAAAATCGGTCGACAGTGTGCGCCCGGTGACGTACACGTTGTTGGAGGCATCGCGCGCGATGGCCAGGCCGCGGTCATCAGCCGAGCCGCCGAGGAACGTCGAGTAGCTCAGCGCGGCGGTGCCGGTCACGGTCGTTGTCATGGCCAGGGCGTAGGAGTCGAACGAGCCGCCGCCGAACGTGTTCTGAAATGCGCCGACCGAGATCGGGAAGTCGGCCGACGCGGTTCGCCCCGTGACGTATACGACGCCAGCCGTCGAGCCCAGCGCCAGGGCATTGCCGCGATCTTCACCCGTGCCGCCGAGGTACGTCGCATACGGCAGCGACGCGGCCCCGGTGAGGGTTGTCGCGACACGCGCCAGGAAACCGTCCGACAAGCCGCCGACGAAGGACGGCGCATAGGGTGTGCCGGCGGTCGGGAAGCCGACTTCGGCGCGCCCCGTGATGTAGGCGACGCCGCCCGTCGGCTCGACCGCGACGTCGAACCCAAGTTCCAGTCCCGTGCCGCCGAAGTAGGAGCTGTACAACAATGCCGTGCCGGTGGGATTGAGCTTGGCCAGGAACGCGTCGTAGGCGCCGCCCGACGAGGCCTGCGCGGCCCCGAGGGTTGGAAAGTCGGTCGAGTCGGTGACGCCGGTGACGTAGGCATTGCCGGTCGTATCGACGGCGAGCCCAAGGCCGTAGTCGAGCGCGCCCGTGCCGCCCAGGTAGGTGCTGTAGAGCACGCTCGATCCGGCGGCGTTGTACTTCGTCACGTATACGTCGTACGCGCCCGGCGCGGCGCCTTGCACGACGCCGCCCGTGGTCGGAAAGTCGAACGACGCAGTCAACCCCGACACGTACATGTTGCCGCTGCCGTCGACGGCGACGCCGTCCGCGTTGTCCTCGCCGCTTCCGCCAAGGTAGGTGGCGTAGATCAGGGTTGGGTCGAGCGTCAGCGGTTGCGACGCATCGTAGCCGTCGGGCAGGGCGAAGCCGACCGTGCCGTCGGGCTGGACGACAAAGCGCGTGGTCACGGCGACGCGTTGCCCGGCCACGTCTTGCCAGGCGATCGGCGCCCGTTCGATCAGTCGATTGCCAGCGCTGCCGAACGCGGTGGCCCGGTCAAGACCGGATGCGACGAGCAGATCGCCCGATGTGGGATCGATCTGGGGCGCTGCGGCGCCGTCGTAACGCCAGCGGATCTGCGTCGGATCGGCGCCGGCCGCGACGAGATAGGTGCCCTTGATCTGGCCGGCCGAACCCTGGTAATGCAGATCGATGCCGGGATACAGATCGCGATACACCAACGCGCCGTAGGTCGGCAGGTCCGTCTGCCAGCCGGCCGGATCCGAACCGAGGAAGTAGCTGACGCGTCCCGGCAACTGGGCGATCGCTTCGAGACGGGCCGCCGGGTTCGCGCCGACGAAGGCTAGCCGGGTCACGTCGAGGCTTGGCGCAGGGGCGCCCAGTCCGATCTCGTCGCCGAGCGCGGCCGGGCGACCCACGGCCTGCGCCGGTTGCGGCCGCGCCACCACGATCGCCGAGTCGGTGAAGAACAACGTGCCGCTCGCGCCGCGTGCCTCGAAGCGCACCCGCGGGTCGGCCTGACCAGCATTGGGCGTGAAGGCCAACGGGATCGTGCCCGCTTCGGCAGCGACGGCGGCCTGAGGCGCGACGCGTCGGGCCGGCAATACGGGCAGGGTGCCGAACGTCAACCCGACCACGAGCGCGGCGGACAGGGCGGTGCGCAGACGAGCGACGCGAAGCGTTCGGGTGTGCAGGGACCGCGAAAGCGACATGGCTTCCTCCGATGGCGGGTGAGCACCGTTCGATTGAGATGAATATGGAACGAGCCGCTGGGGGCGCGGCCACCCGCGACTATAGTGGCACGCTCCATCGGGCGACAGGTCAACCTAGGGGAGAATGCCCCCGAAATCCTACTTAGGTAATTGGGTTGACGTCGTTCGGTTCCGCAGTCTCGGGTACCATTGGGCCCGTGATCGACTCAACGCTTCCCCTGCTTGATCTGCATCGCCATCTCGACGGCGCGATCCGTCTGAGCACCATCCTGGACCTCGGGCTCCAGCACAACCTGCCGTTGCCCGCACGCGACCTCGAAGGTCTGCGACCGCACGTTCAGGTCACGGTCCCGCAGCCGGGTCTGGTCGCCTTCCTTAAGTATTTCCACTGGATGACCGCCGTGCTGGTCGACGCCGACGCCGTGCGTCGGGTGGCATACGAGAACGTTGAAGACGCGCGTCGCGAAGGCATCGATCACATCGAATTGCGTTTCAGCCCGTGGTTCATGGCGCAGCCGCACAACCTGGCGCCGGCCGCCGTGGTCGAGGCCGTGGCGGACGGGGCCGCGGCCGGCGTGCGCGATTTCGGCGTGGGCGTGAAGTTGATCGGCATCCTCAGCCGGCATTACGGCCCCGACGTCGCGTATCAGGAGCTGGATGCCATCCGCAGCCAGCGCGATCGCATCGCCGCGCTCGACCTGGCGGGAGACGAGGGCAACTGGCCGGGCGCGCTGTTCGTCGATCACTTCCGCATCGCCCGCGACCTGGGCTGGGCGATCACGATCCACGCCGGCGAAGGCGCCGGGCCCGAGAGCGTGTGGCAGGCCATCGACGGGCTTGGCGCGACGCGCATCGGCCACGGCGTGCGGGCCGCCGAAGATCCGGCGCTGGTCGACGCGTTGGCCGCGCGCGGCATTGGCGTCGAGACCAACCTCACGAGCAACGTGCAGACCAGCACCGTGCCCGACTACGCCAGCCATCCGTTGAAGCGTTTTCTCGAGGCGGGTCTGCTCGCGACGATCAACACCGACGACCCGGGAATCAGCGCGATCGATCTGGCCTACGAGTACGACGTGGCGGCGCCACGGGCCGGGCTCAGCCCCGAGCAGATTCGCGCCGCACAGCGCAACGCCCTGCAGATCGCCTTTCTGTCGGCCGACGAACGGGCGGCGCTGGTGGCTCGCAAGAGCGAGGGCCAGGCATGACGTTGAAGCCGGTCTATTCCCGCGTCGTCGTCAAACTCGGGTCGTCGACGCTGACCGCCGGGACGCGGCGCATCAACGCCGCGCGTGTCCTCGACATCGTCCGCCAGACCGTGGCGCTTCGGGCCGCCGGCGTCGAGGTCGTCCTCGTCTCGTCGGGCGCGATGGCGGCCGGGCGCGAGTCGCTCAACTACCCGGAGCTGCCGCGGCATGTGCCCGCCAAGCAGATGCTGGCCGCGATCGGCCAGCCACGGCTGATGGCGTTGTACGAGCAGCTCTTTGGGCATTACGAGACCACGGTCGCGCAGGTGTTGCTCACGCGAGCCGATCTCGGCGATCGGCGGCGCTATCTCAACGCGCGCAACACCTTGGCGGCGCTGCTGGCCAATCGCGTCGTGCCGATCGTCAACGAGAACGACACGGTCGCGACCGAGGAGATCCGCGTCGGCGATAACGACAATCTCAGCGCGCTCGTCGCGAATGTGATCGACGCCGATCTGCTGGTGCTGCTCACCGACCAGACCGGTTTGTACTCGGCCGACCCGCGGCGCGATCCGGCCGCCGAGCTCGTGCGCGAGGTCGCGACGCCCGACATCCCGGATGCCGTTTGGGAGGCGGCCGGCGGCACAAGCGGCGGTCTGGGCACCGGCGGCATGTTGACCAAGCTGCAGGCGGCGGACCTGGCGCGGCGTTCCGGCACGACAGTCCTGATCGCGGCCGGCGCCGGTGTCGACGTATTGGCTCAAGCGGCCGCGGGCACGGCCATGGGCACCTGGTTCCGCCCGGCGGCCAGTTCGGTCGAGAGTCGCAAGCGCTACATCTTGTCGGGCGGGCGAGCGCCGGGTGGTGTGACGATCGACGCGGGTGCGGTCCGGGCATTGCGCGCGGGCGGCAGCCTGCTCCCGGTCGGGGTGACGTCGGTGACTGGCGAATTCGAACGTGGCGACACCGTCCGTGTGCTTGGGCCCGGCGGCGAGGAACTGGCGCGCGGCATCTGCAATTACGGCGCCGGCGATCTGGCACGCATCCGCGGACGTCGTTCAGACGAGATCGAGGGCGTGCTCGGATATCACTTCGGCGATGCGTGCGTGCATCGCGACGATTTGGTGTTGTTGTAGCCGAGGCGGTGCGTCACGCTGCCAGCGATTCGAGCCGGGTTTCGGCTTCCATGACCGAGCTGGCCGACTCGACGGCGAAGCGGCCGGTTTGGGCCTTTGCGCCGTTCGTGCGCTGGTGTTCCACGACGCGGATTTCCCGGCCCATGCCGGCGCGCAGCAGATATCCGTGTGCCTGGTTGAAATCCTCGAAACCCTTGGGCGTGGTCGGCTGAAACGACGCGGTGTCATTGATCACGGTGAAGCCGGGCTGGAGTTCGCCGGCGCGCGCGATGACACGATCGACGGCGTCGAGCACCTGGTCTTCGGAGAGCGTGCCGCGCAGGATCACATACAGGCGGTTCTTGGCTGGGTCGATGCGGATGTCGGTGGCGCTGGGTGTTGCCATGTGGTCCTCCCTGGCAAATGAAACAAACGAGTCGTGCGGCGCCCTTTCATCCGTCTCGCGGAACCAGGACGTGCTAACCCGGTTATAACAACCGGAGGTCTTTGGTGCTGTAAGCTGACCGTAAATGTTCGATTAGACCAGGCGAAAGAACGGCGGGTCAAC
>JBGAJV010000022.1:71620-80590 GCA_044224715.1 Anaerolineales bacterium
TCTGAGCGACACTCAGACCCAAAGGCGTCTTGTTTGCGGTGCTGATCTGCGGCCATCTGGCCGCGGCGTCAGGGCGCGGGCGTCGGCGTCGGCTCGGGTGTTGGCGCCGCCGGGACGACGGGAGCCGTCTGCGTCGAGCCGGGCAGGGGCAACAGGTACGTTTGATTGGACGGCAGGTAGATGGTCTGCACGCCTGGCGCGAGCTTCTGAATGTACTGATAGGTGAGCAGATCCGGGTTTTCGGCCAGCGCGGCGCTGATGGCGCGCATCGCCTCGGCCTCGGCCTGGGCCTGGATCACACGGGCCTTGGCGTCGGCCTGCGCGGCGATGACGGCGGCGTCGGCCTGGCCCTGCGCCACCTGACGAGCCTGCTCAGCCTCCTGCTTGCGCTGCTCGACGACGAACTGCGCCTGCTGGGCCTGCTGCTCGGCGATCTGCTTTTGTTCGACGGCTTGAGCATAAGCCTCGGAGAAGCTGATGTTGCGCAAAACGAAGTCAATCAGGATCAGATTCTGCTCGCGCAACTTCTTGTCGAACTCTTCCGTGATCTTCTGTTCGAGCTCGGCCCGTTTGCTGCTGACCAGCTCCTCGACGCCGTATTGTGAGGCCATATCGCGGAGGATACCGCGCGCGAGCGGGCGCACAACTTGGTCCTCATACCGGTCCTGCCAGGTTTGATGCAATTGAACGATCCGTGTCGGGTCCGGTTGATAGATCACGGAAGCGTCGAACGACACTTGCTGGCCGTCACGTGTTCTGGCCTGGATCGAATCATCGCCGGCCACCTGGCCCTCACCGACGTTCGCGGACATGGTGTAGGTTTGTCGCGACACATCGTAGATACGAACCTGCTCGGCGACCGGGATGATCCAGTGCAGGCCCGCTTCGAGCGGTTCCGGTCGAATGCCGCCTTCCCCGAGCGCCGTGATCACTACGGCGCGTTGTTGGGTCTCGACGAACACCGTGCCGGCCGCCGCAGTGCTCAACACAGCTGCCAGGACGATCCCGCCAATGATGAGGCTGATGCTGTTGCCAAGTTTCTGCCCACGCGCGACGCTGACGACAAGAAACGCGACAGCGCCGATGACGCCGACCCAGGCCACCGACGATACGATTGCCAGAATACCTTGAATACCCATTCAATCTCCCTGAGGAATACGACCACGCAAAACGACGCGGCCGCCGTGCGCCTATGATAGTATCACCCCCGTGAGTTTCCGGATCTGCGATGTCGTGGAGGTCGCGACCATCGCCGGGCAGTTTGCGATCACGGTCGCCGGGGCTGATCTCCCCACGACGGGCATCGGTCAGTGCTGGTTGCTCCAGCCCGCGGCGCCCGATGATCTGCCGCTGCCGGTGTTCCCAATCGCGGTCGGACCCGGCCGCGCGATGTTCTGGGCCTCGGCGGCTGAGTTGGCGCAGCCCGCCTCGCCATTGGCCGCGGTCGAGCCAGGCGCCCGGTTGATGGTGCTCGGTCCGGTTGGTCGGAAATGGCTGCCACCGGGGAACGAGGGCCATCTGCTTGTCGTGGCCGCCGATCCCGGGCGCGCATGGCCGCTGGCGAAATCCGCGCTCGAGTTGGGCTGGTCGATCGCCTGGCTCTGGCGCTTCCGGGTTCCGGAGTGGGCGGGTCAGATCCTGCCGCCGGCCGTGGAGTTTCACGCCGGGCGTCCCGGTGCCGAACTGGTCGATTGGGCCGATTTGATCCTGGTCGATCACGCCGAGCCGGCGGCTTATCTCAAGGAGTTGCGTGGCTTCGGCCGTCTGCGCCAGGCCGGCCGCGCGTTCGCGTGCCAGACACCGCCGATGCCGTGTGGCTTCGGCGGCTGCCAGGGTTGTTGGACCCAAACCCGCCAGGGCCGCAGCCTGGCCTGCGTCGACGGCCCGTGGGTCGCGCTCTGAGTCTTTCCGCAATCACCCAATCACGCAATCGCTCAAGCACCCACTCCTTCATGCCAACACTGCTGACTTTTGTTGCCCATCCCGATGACGAAACCATCCTGTGCGGCGGCACGCTGGCGCTGCTCGCAGCGGGCGGCGTCGCCGTGCATGTCGTTTGCCTGACGCGCGGCGAGGGCGGCGAACTCGGCGAGCCACCCGTCGCCGAACGCGCCGGGCTTGGCGCCGCCCGCGAGCAGGAGATGGTCGGCGCCGTCCGGGCGCTTGGCGCGCGCAGCCTGACCTTTCTCGACTACGTCGACCCGACGGTCGGCCCGGGTGAGGCCTTGTTTGCGCCGGAACACGATCCCGTGATGCTGGCTGGTCAATTCGTGAACTGCATCAAGCAGGTCAAGCCGGACGTCGTCGTCACGCATGGCAGCAATGGCGAGTACGGCCACCCCGCGCATCTTCTGGTGCATCGCACCACGGTTGCGGCGGCGGCGGCGTTGGGTGATGCCGCGCCGGCCGTGTGGACGTTTGCGGCGGCGTACCGCGCCCATCCATATCCGCGCCTTTCGAACATCGATGACGCGGCGGACCTTGTCGTGGATGTGCGCGGCGCCCTCGACGCCAAGGAGACTGCCGCGCTGGCGCATCGCAGCCAGAACGCCCTGTTTGTGCGTCGTCGTTCGCTGGCAGCCGGCCGGCCGCTGGAAGTGCGCGACGTGTTGTTGCGCGAGGAGTCGTTCCACAGAGTGGAGCTCGCGCATGCCTCCGATCCGTTTGCGACGTGGATCGGCGACGCCGGACGCGACCCGGGTCTTGCCGAAACATCACCCGTCGCCGAAACGGCCGTCGATTTCGACTCGTGGTGGGACTATGATCATCCCGATGCGACCGAGGCCCAGTTCCGCACCTTGCTGCCGGAGTTGCCCGAGGGCTCGCCGATCCGGCTCGAGTTGTTGACCCAGATCGCGCGGGCGCAAGGTCTGCAGAGACGTTTCGACGACGCGCATGCGACGCTTGACGAGGTCGAGCGCGCGCTGCCGGCCGAGCCCGCGCGCATCACGGCGCGCTACCTGCTCGAACGCGGCCGCGTCTTCAACTCGTCGCGTCAACCGGACCTGGCCAAGCCGGTGTTCGAACGCGCCTGGGCCGTCGCGGGCGCCACCGGTCAGGAGGACTTCGCGATCGACGCCGCCCACATGCTCGCGATCGTGGCATCCGGTGAGGCCGTATTGGCCTGGAACCTGCGCGCGCTGGATATGGCCGAGCGATCGAGCCAACCGGCGTCGCGCCGCTGGCTTGGCTCGCTACTGAACAACACCGGTTGGACGTATCACGAGGCCGGGCGCTTTGCCGAAGCGTTGGACTGTTTCGAGCGCGCGGCGATCTGGCGTCGTGAGAACGGCGGCGGTCACCCTGAACAGGTGGCGCGCTGGTGCGTGGCCCGCGCGCTGCGATCGCTCGGGCGCCATGCCGACGCGCTCGCCCTGCTGCGCCAACTCGAGACCGAGTTCGCGGCGGCGCCGGAGCCCGACGGCTACGTGTTCGAGGAACTGGCGGAGAACCTCCTGGCACTGGGGCGACCCGATGACGCGCGACCGTACTTCGCCAGGGCGCATGCCGTGCTGTCAGGGGACTCGTATCTCGCCAAAAACGAGGCACCGCGTCTGCAGCGCCTGGCCCAGTTGGCGCAGGCCGACGCCTGAGACTGAACCGATCCGAAGGAGGGTTCACCATGCTGCTCGAACACGTCGCTTTTAATGTGCCTGAGCCGGCCGCCGCCGCGACCTGGTATGTGACGCATTTCGGCATGCGCGTCATGCGCAGCCAGACGGTGAGCCCATTCGGACAGTTCCTGGTCGATGATGCCGGGCGGAGCCTGATCGAGTTCTACAACAACCCGGGCGACGTCGTGCCGGATTTGCGGGCCGTGCACCCGCTGCGGCATCACCTGGCGTTCGTGACCGACGACATCGCGGTCACGTGGGCCCAGTTGCTCGCCGCGGGCGCGCAGGCCGTCGACGAAATCGTCACCACGCCGGTCGGAGACCGATTGGTCTTTCTGCGCGATCCCTGGGGCCTGCCGCTCCAGCTCGTCCAGCGCGCAAAACCGCTGATTTAGTGAGCGACTGGATGATTGGGGACTGAGTGATTGGCCGCAATCGCGCTTCAGCCGCAGGCCTACCTCTTCCAATCCTCCGATCGCCCAGTCACACAGCCACCCAATGTCTCTGGTTGAACTTGCCCCACGGCACAAACGCGGCCTGACGTTGCGCGGTCCGGTTCTCAACGCAGCCGGAACACTTGGCTTCGCCGTCGAGGCCGAGGGCGTGATCGATCTGGAGGCGCTTGGCGGCTTCGTCACGAACCCGTTCACGTTCGAATCGCGCGGGCCGGCCGGCGCGCCAAACGCCGCTGCGGTACCGGGCGGCGTCGTGCTTCATACGGGCCTGCCGAACCCGGGCGTGAAGGCCGGGATCCGACGCTTCGCGCTCGATTGGGATCGCGTGTTTGGCCGGCGGGGAGTCCCCGTGATCGTGCATCTGGCGGCCACGCGGACGCACGAGGTGCGCCGCGCCGTGGAGTTGATCGAGCGCGTCGACGTGGTCGCGGGCCTCGAGCTGGGTCTGCGCGAAGACAGCCCTCCGGCCGAGTTCACGCAAATGATCCATGCGGCACGCGGCAACCTTCCGCTCGTCGTGCGGCTGCCCCTCGATCGCGCCGAAGCGTTGGCCCCGCTCGCCGTTCGCGCCGGGGCCGACGCCCTGTGCATCGGCGCTCCGCCGCGCTGGCGACCGATGGGGCAAGCCACGGAAGCGCAGCCGCGGTCCGGGCGGTTGTATGGGTCTTCAGTGCGTGACCGCATGCTGGCGGGTGTGGCGGCCGTCGCGGCGCTTGGCCTGGACGTGCCGTTGCTCGCCGGGGGTGGCGTCATGGCGGCCGCCGACGTCGCCGCCGCGCGGCAGGCCGGCGCGGTCGCCGTCCAGGCGGATCTGACCATCTGGCGTGGACGGCCGTTGGCGCCCGAGCCGAACGGGGACGCCGTCGTTCCCTGACACCCTCACCGGCACCGACTCGCGCGTGTCAGGCCTTCCTGGCGCCGCGAGCGCGGCGGACCAGTTGCTTTTGCAGAAAGCGCAGCGTGCGGTCCCAGGCCTTTTGCGCGGCCGTGGCGTTGTAGGCGCTGGGTTGATCGTCCTCGAAGAACCAGTGCCCCGTGCCGGGGTAGGTGAAGAACTCGACCGGACGTTGGGCCTCGCGCAGACGTTTCTCCAAACTGGCGACACCCGTGGCGCTCTCGTATGGGTCATGCTCGGCGAAGTGACCCAGGTAAGCGGCCTCGGCCTTGTCGAACTTGCCGCCGCTGGTGCCATAGAAGGCCACGACGGCCGCCACATCGTGCGGTCGCGTGGCCGACAGCCGCAGCGCGAAAGCCGCGCCGAGCGACATCCCCAGCAGCCCCACGCGCGGCGAGGTCAGCGACGACTGAGCGCGCAGATATGCCAGCGACGCCGTCAACGTGGCGTGTACGGCTTCCCGGTTCAATTGGTCGCGCAGATAGCGCGCTTCCTCGACCGAGCGCGCGACGTTGCCGCCGTAGACGTCGGGCGCGAAGGCCGTGAACCCGGCGAAGGCCAAACGATCGCACAGGCGCTTGACGAAGCGGTTCAGGCCCCACCAGGCGTGCAGCACCAGCACCCCGGGGCCGCTCCCGCCCTCGGGCAGCGCGAGATAGCCGCGGGCCGAGCCGTCGGTAACCGGAAATCGTTTGAACGTGCCCATGGGTGCTCCTCGGTGACGAACGACTCGGGTTCCCGCCGCCGGCGGGCCGGCACGGTTCGCCGTCCAGCAACATCATCGGTCCATCAGGATCGTCACAGGTCCATCATTATGGATCACGACCCGCATGTCGGTCCGGAAGCGGCCGGTCTCGGTCGGGACACCAAGCGCACGCAGGCGTTCGACATAGCGTGTGATCAGGGGTTCGGCGTCTTCAGGCCGGGCGGCGTCGATGAACGATGGGCGGTTGCCGCCACGGGTGTCGCCATACAGCGTGAACTGCGACACGGCCAACACCGCGCCGCCGCTGTCGAGCACCGAACGGTTGAGTTTGCCTGCCTCGTCCTCGAAGATGCGCAGCCGCGCCGTCTTGTCGGCCAGCCAATCGGCCTGTTCGCCCGTGTCGCCGCGGCGAACCCCCACCAGCACGACGAGGCCGCGCCCGATCGCGCCAACGGTCTCACCGGCGACCGTCACCGAACCCTCCGTCACTCGCTGCACGACGAGCCGCATCCCTGTCTCCTTATCCCAGCCCGCGAGGCTGCAGCAATGTGTTAGGCGACCCTGTCAGACGTCAAATCGCGAAGATCTCCAAAGACTGCAGGGGATAGCTTCGCGCTCCTTGGGTCTTCGCGGTTACCTATTCGCCTTGCCGCAACACGCGCTTCAAGATCTTGCCGGCGGCCGAAATCGGCAGCGCTTCGACCAGGCTGACCTGCCGCGGCGCCTTGTAAGCGGCGAGACGCTCACGGCAATACGCCACAAGCTCGGCCGCTGTGGCCGTGACGCCCGGCTTGAGCACGACGTGCGCGTGTCCGACCTCGCCCCAGACCGTGTCGGGCATGCCGACGACGGCACATTGATGCACCGCCGGATGTGTGTGGAGCACGCGTTCGACCTCGGCCGGGTAGACGCTCTCGCCGCCCGAGAGGTACATGTCCTTCTTGCGATCGACGATCCAATAGAAACCGTCGGCGTCGACGCGGGCCAGGTCACCGGTGCGAAACCAACCCGAGCCGTCGAGCGGCGCGCGCCCGGCGGTCTCGGTGCCGAAGAAACCCGAGCACAGCACCGGGCCGCGCAGCCCGAGCTCGCCGACGACGTCCACGGGCAATGCGCGGCCGGCATCGTCCAGGATCGCGGCCTCGACGCAGGCATTGGGCGTGCCGATGCTGCCGGCCTTGGCGACGGCGGCGGCCGCATCGGTGATGAAGGCGAACGGCCCGTACTCGGTCATGCCAAAGCCCTGACGCAACGGCACCCCGTGCGTCTCGGCAAAGGCCTCGACGACCGACACCGGCAAGGGCGCGCCGCCGCTGGTCAGCCGCACGCCCGAGAGATCGGCCGTGGCGAAGTTCGGCGTCGCGAGCATTTGCTGATACTGCGTCGGCACGCCGAAGAACACGGTGATGCGCTCGCGGTGCAGCAGGTCGAGCACGGCCTCGGCCGACCACTTCGGCACGAGCACGACCGTCCCGCCCAGGATGAGCAGCGGCAGCGTGTACAGCAGCAGCCCGGCTGTGTGAAAGAGCGGCGTCGCCGTCAGCGTCACGTCGTCGCGTCGCAGTTCGCGGATCGCGCCGTTGAGGGTGTTCCAGGCGATCGCGCTGTACGAGATCATGGCGGCCTTGGCCACGCCGGTCGTGCCGCTGGTGAAGAGCAGGCAGGCGGTGTCGGCGGGTGAGGCCGGACCGGGCCACGTCTGCGCGCCGTTGACCGGCGGCAGGGCCGCGTCGTCGAATTCGAGCCAGGCGCCGACCGGCGCCGCGGCGCCGCGCAGCTCGGCGGCCACCGGCGCAAACGGCGTCGCGAAGAGCAGGGCGGTCGGTCGGGTGAGCGCGATCAGCTCGGCGAGTTCACGCCATGGGCTGCGCCAGTTGAAGGGCATGAACAGCGCGCCCAGACGCGCACAGGCGAAGAGCGCGTCGAGCACTTCGACGCTGTTCTGGGCCAGGACGCCGACCCGGTCGCCGCGGCGGACCCCGCCCACGTCGCGCAGCCAGACGGCGAGCCGTTCGGCGCGCGCGTCAAGCTCGCGATAGGTGAAGCGCCCGGCGTCGCCACGCGCGGTGTCGACCACGGCCAACCGGTCCGGCCATTCGCGGGCGATGTCGCTGATCCACATGGTATTGGGAGATTGGGCGATTGGGCGATAGGGTGACCGGTGTTGGCGCCGAAGCGTCGATCACCCGTCACCCAATCGCCCGATCCCCAACGGTCACGGTAGCCCGACCGCGTCGCGGACCTCGGCCATGGTCGCACGAGCGATGTCGCGGGCACGGCCGGCGCCGTCGGCCAGCACGTCGAGGATGTGTTGCGGGTCGCTGGCGAGGGCGGCGCGTTTGTCGCGGAACCCGGCGAAGTGTGCGTTGATGTTCGCGGCGAGTTTCTTCTTGCAGTCCACGCAGCCGATGCCGGCGCGGCGGCACTCGGTGTCGATCGTCGCGACCTCCTCGGCCGGTGTGAAGGTCTTGTGCAGCGAGAAGACGTTGCAGACCTCGGGCCGACCGGGGTCGGTGCGGCGCTGGCGCTGCGGGTCGGTGACCATGGTCATCACGCGCTTTGAGGTCTCTTCGGGGGTGGCCGAGATCTCGATGTGATTGTTCAGGCTCTTGCCCATCTTGTTGACGCCGTCGGTGCCGATCACCTTGGGGTACTCGGTGTTCTTCATCTGCGGCTCGACGAGCACCTGGCGCCCGGTGCGGTGGTTGAACGTCCGCACGATCTCGCGCGTGAACTCGATGTGGCTGGCCTGGTCCACGCCGACGGGCACGGCGTCGGCCTTGTAGAGCGTAATGTCGGCCGACATCAGCACCGGGTAACCGACAAGCCCGTAATTGACGTTGTGCGGCTGTTGCGCGACCTTCTCTTTGAAGGTCGGCAGGTCGGTCAGCTTGCCGAGCGGCGTGAACATGCTGAGGATGGTGTGCAGCTCGGTCACCTCGGGTACGTGGCTCTGGACGAACAGGATCGTCTCGTCCGGCCGGATCCCGGCCGCAAGCCAGTCGAGCGCCATGTCGATCGTGTTCTGGCGCAGGTCTTCACGCTCCTCGAGCGTGGTCAACGCGTGCAGATCGACGATGCAGTACACACAGTGGTAATCGGCTTGCAGGGCGACGTAGTTCTTGATCGCGCCGAGGTAGTTGCCGAGATGCTGGCGCCCGGTCGGTCGGGCGCCCGAAAAAACGCGGCCTTTCTTGGGCATTCCTTCTCTCCAACACAGAATTTCGTCGATTATAACCGGGCCAAGACACCGGGAGTGCCCCGATGTGCCCCGATGTCGTCCGACATCGGGATACATCG
>JBGAJV010000023.1:0-80566 GCA_044224715.1 Anaerolineales bacterium
GAACGCGGCGACATCGGGGTACATCGGGGCACTCCCGGTGTCTTCGCTTTACAATGCGGGCATGGCCCTCTTCATCACCCGCCGCCTCCCCGATCCCGCTCTACGACAGATCCCGGCCGATCTGACCTGGCGTATGTGGCCCGAGGCGCTTACGCCGATCCCGCGCAACGAGCTGCTCGGTGAGATCGCCGACGCGACAGCACTTGTGGCGCTGGTCAGCGAGCGCATCGATTCCGAGTTGCTGGCGGCCGCGCCGGGGTTGCGCGTCGTCGCCAATATGGCGGTCGGCGTCGACAACATCGACCTGGCCGCCTGTCGGGAACGCGGCGTCGTCGTCACCAACACGCCCGACGTGCTCACCGAGACGACGGCCGACCTGGCCTGGGCGCTCCTGCTCGCCGCGGCGCGACGGGTCGTCGAAGGCCAGAGGTTGATCGAGGCCGGTGGGTGGGGGGCCTGGCATCCGCTCTTCATGACCGGCCAGGACGTGCACGGCGCGACGCTGGGCGTGATCGGCGCCGGCCGCATCGGCGGGGCCGTGCTGCGTCGTGGCGTCGGCTTCGGCATGCGTCTGCTGTACCACAACCGGCGTCCGAGCCCGGATCTCGAGGCGGCGACCGGCGCGTCCTTTGCGACGCTGGCGACAGTCCTCTCCGAGTCGGATCACGTCGTGGTGTGCACGCCGCTGACAACCGAGACCCGGGGCCTGATCGGCGCGGCGGAACTGGCCTTGATGAAACCGACCGCCGTGTTCGTGAACGTCTCGCGCGGCCCGGTCGTGGATGAGCCCGCGCTTGTCGCCGCCCTCCGCGCCGGTCGTCCGTGGGCCGCCGGTCTCGACGTCTTTGCGCGTGAGCCGATCGGACCGGATCATCCGCTCCTCGGCCTGCCCAACGTCGTGGCGACGCCGCACGTCGGGAGCGCCAGCGTGCAGACCCGCGTGGCCATGGCGAGTCTGGCGGTGGCGAACGCGCTGGCCGTGTTACGCGGCGCGGCACCGCTTACGGCCGTGCCGTAGAGCTCATTCGTGTCGACGTCTGTGGGCGGGCGGCTCGTCGTGAAGCGCGTCGTCCGTGTCGAGGTGGGCCTGGTCGTGGACGGCGACCCGTGTGACGAGGATCCGGTGCCGGACCTTCAGGCCAGTGTCGTGCTGTGAAACGTGATGGCGCCGTTGCGGTTCAAGTGAAAAGTGTCGCTGCCAGCCAGCGCCGAATTGCGGCCGGGCGCCAGGACCCAGCGCACCACGTAGACGTCGCCGGCGGCGGATGCGTCGAGCACGGCAAGTGTATTGAGCTCCGGTTGGCGTAACAACGCCTGATAGAACTCCGACAGCGTGTCAACGCCGTACCGGGCCTGATGCGCCGACAGGTGTGCGGCCTCGGGCGCGTAGAGCGACACGATGTCGGCCAGGCGACCGCGGCGGAGCGCGCCGAAAAAACGTCGCAAGGTGAGCGGCATCAGGATATTGGCCTGGGCCGGATCCGCGTCGATGAACACCTGCTGCAGCGCCGGCACGGCGCGCCGACTGGCGGCGCGCGTGGGCAGAGGCCAGTCGAAGCCGGCGATGACCTCCCAGTGAGCCTGAAAATCAAGATGCTGCGCGTTGTGCGGTTCGTTGCCCTTCAGCCCGAGCTCGTCCCACCGCCAGACGCTGGCGCCGGTCAGGCCGCTGCGCCGTGCCTGCGCCAGGAACTCCAGCAACTCGCCGGGTTGCGGCCGCCATAGGGCAGAACCGACCGCGCCAAAGGGCCGGCGCGGTGGCAGCGCGGCATACGCTTCTTGAGCCGCGACGAGCTGGCGGGCTGCCTCGGCCGGCTGCCCGACCCAGAAGATATGCGGCAAGTCGAAATCGGCCAGCCGTCGAAACTCGTACCAGGGGAAATTCGGATGCTCGATCGGCAGCTTCCAGCTGGAGACGCCGAGCGGAACGTTTTGCAGGCCGTCGCGCAGGCGGCGCATGGCGCGTTCGGCTTTCGGGGCCGGATCCGCGGCGCGCTCATACTCGGTCCGGGCTTCGACGACGAGCCCGACCAGACCGTGGGCCCGCAAGCCTTGAGCGCGAGCGACCGCCAGGTCGGCTTCAGCACCCGCGTAATCGCCCGGCAGGTCGGCATGATAGCCCGGTGGGTCGCCGTGGAGCTGATGCCAACCCCACGCGGCGATCCCGGCAGCGGTCAGTTGTTCGATGACGGACGCTGCCAGATCGGCACCATCCGGGCGCAAGTTGGAGGCGCCGATGCCTTCGCCGATCCTTACGAGGACGTGTCCCAGACCCGCGGCCTGGGCGCGCGCCGTGATCGCAGCCGGATCGCCGCCCTCACACGCGGCGACGCGCTGGATCCACATCCCCTTTCCGGTCGGCAGGAGCATTCTGTCATCTTACCAAGTCCCGTAAAGGGCGGGGCGGTAGAAATCGGTAAGAGCGGATGCGCGGGAGCGCAGGAGCGGAGGAGCGCGAGTCGATAGTGCCAGATTCCGCCCACAATGTCACACGCAAGGCTTCTGAAGCGGTCATTGCATAGTCGCGGTGATTCGCCACAATTCGTGGCAAAGACCCAGATTTCTCGACGCCATGTCTGAACCGGGTATACAACTCGCCAGCGCTCCCCGCTCTCGCGCACCCGTGCCCTCCCGCACTCCTCGCGTATACTTAAGGGTCATACGATCAAAAGGTATGCAGGTGCCGCAGTGACCCTTGAAAAGCGTCCGCACGTCGAGGATGCGCCGATCCATCCGGCGCTGGCCCTCCTGTTCGAGAAACTACCGTCGGACCTGCTGCGCCGTGATCGCCAGTTGATCGAACGCGCCTTCAACATCGCCGATCGGGCCCATGCGGGTCAAAGGCGCGCCTCGGGTGAACCCTACGTCACCCATTGCCTGCAGGTCGCCATGATCCTGGCCGACCTGCGCATGCCGCCCCCGGTCATCATCGCGGGTCTGCTGCACGACACGGTCGAGGACACCGAGCTGACGCTCGACGAGATCCGCCGCGAATTCGGCGACGAGGTCGCGCTGCTGGTCGACGGTGTGACCAAGCTGGCCCAACTCCCGCGCGTCTCAAAGGACGGCAACCAGCCGATCGATCGACACGTCGAAAGCCTGCGCAAGACCTTCATGGCCATGAGCGAGGACGTGCGCGTGGTCTTGATCAAGCTGGCCGACCGCCTGCACAACATGCGCACGCTGGGCTACAAGCAGCCCGAAAAGCAGAAGCGCATCGCGCGCGAAACGCTCGAGATCTTCGCGCCGCTGGCGAACCGGCTTGGCATCTGGCGCATCAAGTCAGAGCTGGAGGACCTGTCCTTCCAGTACCTGGAGCCCGAACGCTGGCGCGAACTGTCGACCCAGATCGCCGAGGTCCAGGACGAGCGCGAGCAGACCATGACCCGCATCATCGACGAGGTCAAGGCGGCGCTCACGGCCGAGGGCATCGAGGGCGAGGTCAGCGGGCGACCCAAACACATCTACTCGATCTATCGCAAGATGCAGCGGAAGGGCGTCGGCTTCAACGAGGTCTACGACGTCCGTGCGGTGCGCATCCTGGTCAAGGACAAGCCGACCTGTTATTACTCGCTCGGCATCATCCACAACCTGTGGAAGCCGATCCCACAGCAATTCGACGATTACATCGCCACGCCCAAGGACAACCTGTATCAGTCGTTGCACACGGCCGTGCTCTACACCGACGGTCGGCCGCTCGAGGTGCAGATCCGCACGCCGCAGATGCACGAGGCGGCCGAGTACGGCATCGCCGCGCACTGGCGCTACAAGGAGGGCGGCAAGCGCGACGAGGCCTACGAGAAGCACATCCAATGGCTGCGCCGGTTGATGGATTGGCGCTCCGAGGTCTCCGACGGCAGCGAGTTCGTCGACGCGCTCAAACGCGACGTCTTCAGCGACCGCGTCTACGCGTTCACGCCACGTGGCGACATCATCGACATGCCGGCCGGCTCGACGCCGATCGACTTCGCCTATCACGTGCACACCGTCGTCGGCCATCGCTGCCGCGGAGCCAAGGTGAACGGCAAACTGGTCAGCCTCGACCATCGGCTGTCGACCGGCGATCAGGTCGAAGTGCTGACCGCCAAGCAGGGCGGTCCCTCGCGCGACTGGCTCAACCCGGATCTGCAACTGGTCAAGTCGCAGACCGCGCTGGCGAAGATCAAGCTCTATTTCCGCAAGCAGGAGCGCGAGACGGTCGTGCAGCAGGGCCGCGCGATCCTCGAACGCGAGCTCAAGCGGTTGGGCGCCTCCGAGTTCAGCCAGGAAGCCCTGGCACGCGCGCTCGGCTACAAGAAGCCCGAAGACCTGCTTTACGCGCTTGGCACGGGCGACGTCTATCCCAAACACGTCGCCGCGGTCGTGCTCGAGCAGGAGCTCAACGAGCAGCCGCAGTTCGCGCCGGCGCCGTCGACGCCCGAACGCCCGCTCACGCGCGAGGGCAAGAGCGAGGAGATCGCCGTGCTCGGCGCGCGCGGCATGCTCACGCGGCTGGCGCCGTGCTGTCAACCCGTGCCCGGCGACCCGATCGTCGGTTACGTCACACGCGGACGAGGCGTCACGGTCCACCGCGAGGACTGCCCGAACGTCCGCCATCGCAACGAGCCGCAGCGACTGATCAAGGTCACCTGGGGACAGCTCGAACGCACGTATCCGGTTCCGATCCGGATCAACGCCTACGATCGGCCGGGTCTGATGCAGGACGTGTCGACCCTGATCAGCAACGAGCGGATCAACATGTCGTCGGTCAACTCGGTCACAAAAGGCTCGTTGACCACCATGGATCTCGTCCTCGACATGTCGGATATCTCGGTGCTGCCGCGCGTGCTGGCCCGCATCGAGCAGCTGCCCAACGTGATCGAGGCCTTCCGCCCCAAAGCCGGCTGATCGTCGTCGGTTTCGCAATACAATCTCAGCCATGTTAGCCGTACAAGAAGCGCGTGAGCGCATCCTCGCCGTCTTTCAGCGCCTCCCGGCCGAGATCGTGCCGCTGGCCGTCGCCTACGGCCGCGTCCTGGCCGAGGACGTGGTCTCGCGCGAATCCGTGCCGCCCTTTGCGAACTCGTCGATGGACGGGTACGCCGTTCGATCGGCGGACGTCGCCGTCGCGAACACGCGGCTGCCGGTGTCGGGCGATATCCCGGCCGGCACGGCGCCGGGGCCGTTGACACCGGGCACGGCGATGCGGATCATGACCGGCGCGCCCATCCCGGCGGGGGCCGATGCGGTGGTGCCGGTTGAAGAGACCGACGATACGCGCGCCTCGGGGCACGGCCAGCCGCCACCGGCGACGATCGTGCTGCGCACCGCGCCGCGGGTCGGCGACAACGTCCGGGCCGCCGGGCTCGATGTGGCCGTCGGCGACGTGGTCCTCTCGGCCGGCGCCTGGCTCGGGCCGGCCGCGCTCGGCGTGCTGGCCGCGGTGGGCGCGGCGCAGGTGTCGGTCGTGCGTCGGCCGCGCATCGCGTTGTTGTCGACCGGCGACGAGCTGGTGAACGTCGGCGAGGCGCCTGGGCCGGGGCGCATCCGCGACATCAACTCGTTTACGTTGGCGGCTGCGCTGCGCGAAGTCGGCGCCGACGTCATCGCCCTCGGCATCGCGCGGGATGTGCGCGCCGAAGTCGAGGCGCGGTTGGCGCAGGCCCGCGATCTCGGGGTCGATCTGGTGATCTCTTCGGCCGGCGTGTCCGTCGGCACGTACGACGTGGTCAAGGCCGTGGTCGAGGCCAACGGCGCGCTGAACTTCTGGCGGGTCAACATGCGCCCGGGCAAGCCGCTTGCGTTCGGTCATGTCCATGGCATCCCGTTCTTTGGCCTGCCCGGCAACCCGGTGTCGGCCCTGGTCGGCCTCGAGGTGTTCGTCAAACCCGTGATCGCGACACTGCTTGGTCAGCCCTGGTCGCCGCGATCGGTCAAAGCGCGTCTATTCGAACCCTTCACGTCGGACGGTCGCGAGACGTACTTGCGTGTTCGGCTGACGAGCGGGCCCGATGGCTTTGTCGCGCAACTGACCGGCGCCCAGACGTCTAACCTGATCACATCGATGGTTCGAGCCAATGCGCTGCTTGTCGTGCCCTCGGGCGTGACTCGGGCCGAGGCCGGGACGCCCTTTGACGCGTGGTTGTTGACGGCTGAACTCCCTAGTTGACAAAGCCGAAATAACCGGTTTATCTTTAGCCAGGTTATGGGGGGCAGACGCCCAGAAACACCCGAAATCTCTGGGCGAATCTCGCCCATCGGTCTGTGGGAGGAACTGAAGGGATGCCGCGTATTCGCTGTCATTACGACGACTGCGTCTTTTTGGAGGACGGTCTCTGCGGTGCCGTCGCAGTCGAAATCGATCCGGATAATGGCTGTATGACGTTCCAGCGGGATAACGCCAACGCTGAGGAAACCGCTGAGCGCGAGGACGACTGGGAAGAGGAGGATTTCGAGGAAGAAACCGAAGAAGAGGAACTCTACGAGGAAGACGAAGAGGACCTCTGGGACGAAGACGACGACGAAGAAGATTACAATTGACGTCTTCGCGTGATGGAAAAAAAGAAAAGGCGCTGCTCGGCAGCGCCTTTTTGTTTCTGCGTTCGACCGAACCGGCTGTCTTACTTGGGCCGGTTGGCCAGCGTGCGGCTGAGCAGGTCTTCCTGAACGTCGCGGTCGCGGCGCTGTGACTTGCCCTTGTTCCGAGCGGCGGCGCGGGCCGCGTCCTGCGCGCGCTTGAACGCGAGCTGCATGGCGGTCAGGTTGGCCTCCGGCGACTCGTCCTCTTCCTCGGCCTCGCTCATCTCGGCCAGTTCGACGGCCTTGATGCTGAGCTTGATCTGCTTCTTGCGGGGATCGACGCCCAGGACCTGCACCTGAACTTCCTGGTTGTCCTTGAGGGCTTCCTTGATGTCCTCGACGCGGTAGGCCGCGACCTCGCTGATGTGCACGAGGCCGGGGCGCTCGGCGCCGATATCGACAAAGGCACCGAACTTCTCGAGCTTGACGACCTTACCCGTGAAGCGCTGACCGCGCTTGAGCTCGCCCCATTCGACGCCCAACGGTTGGATCATCGTCAAATCAAGACGACCCTGCTCGGCGTCGACCTTCTTCACCCACACCGTGACGGTGTCGCCTTCCTTGACCACATCGGAGACGTTGTTGACGCGCTCGGGCTTGAGCGCGGAGATGTGCACCAGGCCGTCCCGGCCGACGCCCACATCGACAAAGGCGCCAAACAACTCGATCTTCTTGACCGTGCCGGTCAATTCCATCTTGGGCTTGAGATCTTCAAGGCGGGTGGCTGCCGCCATTTGTGTGTCGGTCACGGGTACTTCCTCCAATTACGGGTCACCGCTGGCTGCGGGAGAGTTTCTCGTTGAGCGCGCCCACTGTGGCGAGGCAGAACAGGTCGTGCGTCGTCCGGCGTGCAGTTTTCGATTATACCCAGTGGTCGTTCCGCCTGTCAAAGGTGATTCGGTATAATCTGGGCGCTCCGATGACTACTTCATCACGCGTCCTCATCACCGGCGGTAGCGGCTTCGCCGGGACCTATCTCGTGGAATTCCTGCGGACTCGGCCCGACTTGCAGGTCTGGACCTGCGATCGGACCGGTCCAAACCCACGCCTTGGCCCCGCGGCCGCTGCCCGACACTATCGGCTTGATCTCTTAAATCCCGCGGAAGCCCGGCAATTGATCGCCGAGGTGCGGCCGGATTACGTCTACCACTTGGCCGGGCAGGCCTTCGTCGGTCAAAGCTGGTCCGACCCGTGGGGGACGATCGAGGTCAACGTCCGGGCCCAACTGAATCTGCTCGAGGCCGCGCTGGCCGAGCGGCTCAATCCGCGGTTGCTCTCGGTGGGGTCGATGGAGGAGTACGGACGCGTCGCGCCGGCAGATCTGCCGATCCACGAAGATCATCCGCTGCGCCCCGACAGCCCGTACGGCGTCAGCAAGGTCGCACAGGACATGCTCGGGCTGCAATACTTCCTGTCACGCGGTCTGCCGATCATCCGCGTGCGCCCGTTCAACCACATCGGGCCGCGACAGAGTCGGCGTTTCGTGGCGCCGGCGTTCGCCTCGCAGATCGCGGCCATCGAGGAGGGCCGGCAGCCGCCGGTCATCCAGGTCGGCAACCTGAGCGCCTGTCGAGATTTCACCGACGTTCGCGACGTCGTGCGCGCCTACATGCTGGCGCTCGAGCACGGCGAGCCGGGCGCCGTTTACAACATCGGTTCGGGCCAATCCCATAGCATCCAATCTCTGCTCGATCGACTGCTCGCCCTGTCGAAGATCAAGATCACCGTCGAGACCGACGCCACGCGTTTGCGGCCGTCGGATGTGCCCGACGTGGTCTGCGATGCCAGCCGATTGCGCGCTGCCACGGGCTGGCAGCCGCGAATATCGTTCGAGCAAAGCCTCGGAGATCTGCTCGCCTACGAGCGGACCCAGGTCGATGCCGCTGCTAAGGAAGCCTGAGCGCTATTTGGAGTGACGAAAGATCCATATGCCTACCGCAATCGTTACGGGGATCACGGGACAGGACGGCTCCTATCTGGCGGAGCTCCTGTTGTCGAAGGGCTATAAGGTGGTCGGCATGGTGCGGCGCACCAGCACGATCAACTTCGACCGGATCCTGCACATCCAGAACGACATCGAGTTGGTGCAGGGCGATCTGCTCGATCAGAGCTCGCTTGTCGATATCGTGCGCGAGTTCCAGCCAGAAGAAGTGTACAACCTCGCGGCGCAATCGTTCGTGCCGACGTCGTGGAAGCAGCCCGTGTTGACGGGCGAGTTCACGGCCCTGGGGGTCACCCGCATGCTCGAGGCGATCCGCCAGGTCAACCCGGCGATCCGGTTTTATCAGGCGTCGTCGAGCGAGATGTTCGGCAAGGTCGTCGAAGTGCCGCAGCGCGAGAGCACGCCGTTCTATCCACGCAGCCCGTATGGCGTGGCGAAGGTCTACGGCCACTGGATCACGGTCAATTACCGTGAGAGCTACGATCTGTTCGCGTGCTCGGGCATCCTGTTCAACCACGAAAGCCCGCGCCGCGGTCTCGAGTTCGTGACGCACAAGGTCACCCATGCCGTCGCGCGCATCAAGCTGGGCAAGCAGAAGGAACTGCGCCTGGGCAACCTCGACGCGCGGCGCGACTGGGGCTTCGCCGGCGACTATGTTCGGGCGATGTGGCTGATGCTGCAACAGCCCGAGCCCGACGACTATGTCGTCGCCACGGGCGAGACCCATTCGGTGCGCGAATTGTGCGAAGTGGCTTTTGGCCGCGTCGGCCTCGACTGGCAAGAACACGTCGTCATCGACGAGAAGTTCATGCGCCCGGCCGAGGTCGACCTCCTCGTCGGCGATCCGGCCAAGGCCGGCGCCAAACTGGGCTGGGAGCCCGCCGTCACCTTCAAGGGCCTGATCGAGATGATGGTCGACTCCGATGTCGAAGCGCTCAAATCGGGTCGGGAAGTCTAACCATTGCTGATTGTTGATTGTTGATTGCTGATTGAGTCTCAATCAGCAATCAACAATCAGCAATTCGTGGAGGGTGGGATGCTTCAAGAAGTGACGATCAAGTTCGGCACGGATGGCTGGCGCGGCCAGATCGCCGAAGATTACACGTTTGCCAACGTGCGACGCTGTGCGCAGGGTTTCGCGGCCTATCTGCTCACCAAGGGTTGGGCGGGGCGCGACGTGGTCGTCGGCCACGATAAGCGATTTCATTCAGAGAACTTCGCGGCCGCCGTGGCCGAGGTGCTGGCGGCCAACGGTCTCAAGGTCTGGCTGACCGACGGCCCGACGCCCACGCCCGTGATCGCGTATGCCGTGGTCGATAAGAAGGCGGTGGGGGCGATCAACATCACGGCATCGCATAACCCTCCGGGCGACAACGGCTTCAAGGTGCGCGATCCCAACGGCGGCGCCATCGATCCCGAAGGCCTCAAGCTGATCGAGAGCCTGATCCCGGGGTCCGAGGGCGTCAAGACCATGCCCCTGGCGAGGGCCGAGGCCGACGGGCTGGTGCGCAGGTTCGACGCGTCGATCGCGTACATCGAGAACGTCAAGAAACTGGTCGACATCGACGCCATCCGCAACGCCGGCTTCAAGGTGCTGGTCGACGCGATGTGGGGCAATGGCGGCGGCTGGTTCCCGCGACTGCTTGCGGGCGGCACGACCGTGGTCGACGAGATCCACGCCACGCGCAACCCGTCGTTCCCGGAGATGCGGCGGCCCGAGCCGATCCAGCCCAACGTCGACGTCGGGCTGCGCACCACGGTGGAGCGGGGCGCCGACGTGCTCTGCATCACCGACGGCGACGCCGACCGGATGGGCATCGGCGACGAGAACGGGCGGTTCCTCAACCAGCTGCAGGTCTTCGCCCTCGTGGCGTTCTACCTCCTCGAGATCCGCGGCCAGCGCGGCCCGATCGTCAAGACGTTGAGCAGCGGAAACATGCTCGACAAGCTCGGCACGTTGTACGGCGTGCCAGTGCACGAGACGGGCGTCGGCTTCAAGTTCGTGGCGCCCAAGATGGTCGAGACCGACGCCATGATCGGCGGCGAGGAGTCGGGCGGTTATGCGTTCAAAGGCAACGTGCCCGAGCGCGACGGCATCCTGGGCAACCTGCTGTTCCTCGACTTCATGGTCAAGACGGGAAAGAAGCCGTCGCAGCTGCTGCAGATGCTCTACGACAAGGTCGGCGCGCACTACTACGATCGCATCGACACGCAATTCCCCAGCGACCAGCGCGACAGCGTGCGGCAGCGCGTGGCGGCCGCGAAACCGGGCATCACGTTTGGCGGATTGGTGGTCGAGCGCATCGACACGACCGACGGCTTCAAATTCGTCTTCGCCGACGGCGGCGGCTGGTGTCTGGTGCGGTTTTCGGGCACCGAGCCGCTGATCCGCGTTTACTGCGAGGTGCTCGACCCGGCCCTTGTGGCGCCCGTGCTGCAGGACGGGTTGAAAGTGGCGGGTCTGCGGTAGGCGGAAGCGCAGGCGCGAGGGAGCCGAAGAGCGCGGGTGCGGGGAGCGTGATCGCCCTCCGCTCCCGCGCTCCCTCGCTTTCATACTCCAAGCCAGAGTACAATGCGAAGGCATGGCCCTCGTCGACACGCATTGCCACCTGGATTTCCCACAATTTGACGAGGACCGGGACCAGATCCTCGCCCGCGCGGAGGCGGTCGGGATCACGCGTATCGTCGTTCCCGGCGTCGATTTGGAGGCCTGTCGACGCGCGGTGAGCCTGGCCGCGACCCAGGCAGCGATTTGGGCCGCGGTGGGCATACACCCGAACGAACCGGAGGAAGTCGATCCCGGCACCCTGGCGGAACTACGAACCCTTGCCAACCAACCCAAGGTTGTCGCAATAGGGGAAATTGGGATAGACTTGTATTGGAGAAAAAAATCACAATCGGACCAGGAGCGCGATTTTCGTCGCCAGCTGGCCCTCGCGGATGAGCTCGGGAAACCCGTCATCATCCACGATCGCGAGGCCCACGAGCCGGTGATGCGCATCCTGGCCGACGTCCGCCCGGCCAGTGGCGGTGTGCTGCACAGTTTTTCGGGCGACCAGGCGATGGCCGAAGCCGCGCTCGGGCTCGGGTTCTACCTTGGGGTGGACGGGCCGCTCACGTACAAGAAGAGCGACGCACTACGCGCGATATTCGCGCGGGCGCCGTTGGATCGGATCCTGATCGAAACCGATGCGCCGTTTTTGACGCCGGTGCCGTATCGGGGCAAACGAAACGAACCAGCCTACGTCCGGCTTGTGGCCGAGGCCCTGGCTGAGATCCGGGGGACGACGCTGGAGGCTGTCGCAGCCGCGACGACGGCCAACGCCGCCTGTCTGTTCCGGTGGGAGTCGTCGGTATGATGACCACAACGATCGCACACACCCGCCCAAAAACCATGGCCGAGTTGCTGGCCCTGGTTCAGCGCGACATGGAGCAGGTCGAAGCGCGCATGCGCGAGACGTCGATCGACCAGAATGAAGCGCTTGGACACGCGATCGAGTACCTGATCCAGGCGGGCGGCAAGCGGGTCCGACCGGCGATGACGCTTCTGGCCGGGCGCATGCTCGGCGCCGAGGCCGGGCCGCTGGCCTTCCTCGGAGCCGCGCTGGAGATGCTCCACACGGCTTCGCTCGTCCACGACGATCTCATCGATGGCGCGCTGATGCGCCGCGGCCATGCCACCCTCAACACGCAATGGAACGCGCCCGCCACCGTGTTGGCCGGCGACTTCCTCTTCGGCCGTGCCGCCGACCTCGCCGCGCAGACCGATAACGTCGCGGTCATGCGCTCGTTCGCGCGGACGTTGATGACCATGGTCAACGGCGAGCTCAACCAGATGTTCAACGGGCGTGGGCATCCGACCCGCGACGGTTACTTCATGCGCATTTTCGGCAAGACCGGGTCGCTGTTCGTGACCGCTGCCGAGGGCCCGGCCTTCCTGTCCGGCGCGTCGCCCGCGGTGGCGACGGCGATGGCCACGTACGGGCGCGAGGTCGGCATCGCGTTCCAGATCATGGACGACATCCTCGATTTCACGGCCGACGCCAGCCATCTGGGCAAGCCGGTCGGCAACGACCTGCGGCAGGGGCTGTTCACGCTGCCGGCCTTGCTGTACCTCGAGGGCCGACCCGATGACCCGAATGTGGCCGCGTTGCTTGACGGTCACGCCGGCGACGCCGCGATCGTGGCGCGGGTGGTCGATTCGGTGCGCGAGTCTGGCGCCATCCAGGCCGCGCTCGATGAGGCCCGCGCGTACGTGGCGCGCGGCGTCGCGGCGCTATCGGTCATCCCGGACAACCCGTACCGACAGGCGCTGGTCGACCTGGCCATCGCCTTCGTGACTCGCGATATCTGAGCGCGATTTGAGTCGTTCACACGGGGCGCGGAGCGGGGGCTTCGCG
This sequence comes from Anaerolineales bacterium, assembly GCA_044224715.1. Classification (GTDB taxonomy): domain Bacteria; phylum Chloroflexota; class Anaerolineae; order Anaerolineales; family UBA6663; genus UBA6663. The sequence continues at coordinate 12,901 of JBGAJV010000023.1, forward strand.
CCCCGTGTCGCGTCGGGCCCGACCCGTTACAATATCCCGCACCTATGCCCGCTGTTCGCCTCTCGATCATCATCGTCTCGTGGAACGTACGCGACCTCGTCGCGGCGTGTCTGAAGTCGCTGCCGCTCGACGACCCGCGAGTCGAGGTCATCGTCGTCGATTCGGCATCGGCCGACGGGACGCCGGACATCGTCGCGAAGGACTTCCCAGCGGTGAAGCTGATCGCGTCGCCCGACAACGTCGGCTACGCTCGCGGCAATAACCTGGGCTTCGCCGCCGCGTCCGGCGCGTACTTGTTCGTGCTCAACCCGGACACGGTGGTCGACCCCGGCGCGATCGACACGCTCCTGGCTTACCTCGAGGCGCACCCAGACGTCGGCTGCGTGGGCCCATCGCTGACCTACGGTGACGGCACACCGCAATCGAGCCGGCGGCGGTTCCCGAGCCTCAAGACCGCGATCTTCGAGTCGACCTGGCTGTACAAATTCGCGCCGCGCGGCCTGATCGCGGCCTACTACGGCGAGGACTGGCCGATCGGCGAAATCGTCGAGGTCGACTGGCTGGTGGGCGCGGCCATGCTGTTTCGCGCCGAAGCGGTGCGGAAGGTGGGCGGTTTCGACGAGGGGTACTTCATGTACTCCGAGGAACTCGACCTGTGTCGGCGTCTCAAGGCCGCCGGCTGGCGGATCGTGCACGTGCCGGCCGCGCACATCACGCACTACGAAGGCCGCTCGAGCTCGCAGGTGCGGCTGGCCACGCATCTTCGGTTCAACCGCAGCAAGATTCGCTATTTCCGCAAGCACCATGGCGCCTGGCAGGCCGGCGTGCTGCACGCGTTCATGCGCGCCAATTTCGCCTGGCAGACAGTGATCGAAGCCGGCAAGTGGCTTTTGGGTCACAAACGCGCCATGCGCGCCCAGCGCATCTCCGACTATCTACAGGTGCTGGCTCAGCTGTAAGCGCCCGGTGAGGATCGACGGACCATGCGGATCGGTTTGATCACGGGCGAGTATCCTCCACTCCCCGGCGGCGTTGGCGACTTCACGCGACAACTCGCGCTGGCCTTGTGCGCCGCAGGCCATGCCGTGCACGTCCTCACCTCGGCCAAGGCCCAACCCGCGCCGGGCGATCCCGGCATCGCCGTCGATCCCGTGATCGCGCGCTGGGGCTGGCGCAGCCTGTGGGCCGCGCGGCGCTGGGCCACATCGAAACGGCTCGACGTGGTCAACGTCCAGTACCAGGCCGCGATGTACGGCCTGTCGGCGCCGATCCACTTCCTGCCCGACGTCGTCGGGCGTCCGACCGTCGCCACATTTCACGACCTGCGCATCCCGTATCTGTTCCCGAAGGCCGGACCGCTCCGCGACGCCGCCGTGACCCATCTGGCCGCCAGCGCGTGCGCGGCCATCGCCACCGATCCCGCCGATGCCCGGACGTTGCGCGCCCGCGGGGTCGGGGCGGTCAGCCAGATCCCGATCGGCAGCAACATCGCCGCGCGGCCGCCCGAGGAGTTCGATCGCCCCGGCTGGCGTCGCGCGCGCGGCTATGGCGCCGACGACTTCGTGATCGGGTACTTCGGCTTTCTCAACGGCTCAAAAGGCGGCGACACCTTGATCGATGCGCTGGCCGACCTGGTCGCGCGTGGGGTCCCGGCCCACGTGTTGTTGATCGGCGGTGCGGCCGGCGCGAGTGACCCTACCGAGGTGGCGTTCGGCGCCCGCGTTGCCGAACGCATCGAGGCGCTCGGGCTGACGGGCCGCGTACAGCGGACGGGGTTCCTGCCCGAGGCCGAGACGTCGGCGGCGCTGCTGGCCTGCGACGTGATGGCCCTGCCGTACCGGGATGGGGCATCGTTGCGGCGCGGCACCTTGATGGCCGCGCTCGCGCACGGTCTGCCGATCGTGTCCACGCTGGGATCGGACCAGGCCGTCGAGCTGCGCGACGGCGGGGCGTTACGCCTGGTGCGGCCCGGTGTCGCGTCGGAGCTGGCTGAGGCCCTGTCGGAACTGCGCGCGGATCTGCAACAGCGCGAGCGTCTGGGGCGGGGCGCGCGGGCGCTGTCGGGCCGCTTCGGCTGGGACGCGATCGCGGCCGAGACCGCGCAGGTGCTGGCTGCGTGCTGCGTCGGTACAATGGTCACCACTTGATGTCCCGCCTGCGCTTGTTACTGCTCGCTCACGTCTTGATCGGCATCGTGTACGCCTTCGCGACGCCGCTGTTCGAGGCATCCGACGAACTCTGGCACTACCCGATGGTCAAGCGCCTGGCCGATGGACAGGGTCTGCCGGTGCAGGACCCGGCCAACGTCGGGCCGTGGCGGCAGGAGGGCAGCCAGCCGCCGCTGTACTACGGCCTGATGGCAGCCGCCACGTTCTGGATCGACACCAGCGACGTCGATCGCATCCGCGTCCTCAACCCACACGTCGACAACGGCATCATCACGCCCGACGGCAACAACAACATCGTCGTGCATCAGCCCGGCGAGACCTGGTCTCTTGCGGGCACCGTGCTCGCCGTCCGGCTCATCCGGGTGCTCTCGGTGCTGTTGGGCACGGTCACCGTCTATGCGACGTATCGGCTGGCGGCGACGCTCTTGCCGGCGCGGCTCGACATTGCCTTGGCGGCGGCGGCGCTGGCGGGCTTCACGCCGATGTTCTTGTTCATCAGCGCGTCGGTGAACAACGACACACTGGCCGTGGCGCTGTCATCGCTGACGCTATGGCTGCTCGCCGACTGGGTCCGACGACCGCCCACGGGCTGGGAACGCCGCCACCTGGCGCTTGGCGTGTTGCTCGGTCTGGGCGCGCTCAGCAAGCAGTCGGCGCTCGGTCTCGGCGGGCTGGCCGCCGGTGTTTTGATCGCGGCACCCTGGGCACTCGGTGCCGGTTGGCTCGGCGGGTTGACGGCCCGGCGCCTGGTCGGCGTGGCGGCTCAGGCCCTCGGCATCGCCGCGATCGCCGCCGCCGTCGCGGGCTGGTGGTATCTCCGCAACTGGCAGCTGTACGGCGATTGGCTCGGTTGGAACCAGTTCCTGGCGATCGTCGGCGCGCGCCCCGCGCCGGCCACGTTGTGGCAGTTATGGGGCGAGCGTGTCGGTTTCGTCGAGGCCTATTGGGGGTTGTTCGGCGGGGTGAGCGTCCCGCTGTCCGCCGATGTGTACACGGCCCTGAACACCGCCTCCGCCCTGGCCGCCGTGGGCGCGCTGGCGGCCCTGATCGGCAAGCTGGCGGGGCGCGCTGTCCTGCGGCAGGATGTGCTGCTCTGGGGGCTGCAGGTCGCGTGGCTGGCCGCGCTGCTGGTGGGTCTGGCGCGCTGGAGCAGCCAGACCTGGGCATCGCAAGGACGTCTGATCTTCCCAGGCATCGCGTCCATCGGCATTCTGTTGGCGGTCGGCTGGGCGACACTGATCGAAGGCGTCAGCCGCCGGGTCATGGGCTCGCGCGATCCGGCGTTGCTGGTCGCGGCGTTTCCCGTTGGGTTGGCCGTGCTGGCGGCCGTCGCGCCGATCACGGTGATCGCCCCGCACTACGCGCCTCCAGCACAGCTGACGGAGGCGGCGCGCGCGGAGTTGCCCGGTCCGCGCGTGGACTTCGGACCGTTGCGCCTGTTGGGTGGGCGGGTTGTTCAGGCCGAGGTCGCGCCCGGCGCGGCCGTCACGGTCGAATTGAACTGGGAAGTCGTCGCGCCGGTGGACCGCGACTGGAGCGTTTTCGTGCACCTCACCAGCAGCGAGGGTCTGATCCTGGCGCAGCGCGACGTGTATCCGGGCGGCGGCGCGCTGGCGACGCATGCGCTGGCGCAAGGACGCGCCTGGCGTGATCGGATCGTCTTGAGCGTGCCCAAGGGCGCGGCATCGCCGGAGCCAGCGCACATCGTCGTCGGGCTGTACGATCACTCAACCGGCGAGCGCCTGTCTGTCACTCAGGGCGGCGACGTGGCGACCCTCGTCGATGCGGTGCGGATCCTCCCGGATGCGACGACCGCAAACGAGGCCGTTGTGCCGTACGCGTTGCATCAGGTCTGGGGCGGCACGATGGAGCTCGTCGGTTACGCGCTCGATACCCGCGTCGTGCGCGTCGGCGACTCGCTTCAACCGACCCTGATCTGGCGCGCCGTATCGACGCCACCGCGGAATTACGCGGTCTCGGTCCGGGTGCGCGGCAACGACTACACGCGCTGGGCGGCGCTCGATCAGTGGCCGCTGACGGGCCAGGCGCCGACGGCGGCGTGGCAGCCGGGCAGCGTGATCGTCGACCCATACACGCTAGTCCTCGACCCCAAGACGCCGCCGGGCCAGTACCGGCTCGAGGTCGTGGTGTACGACGCCGAGACCCTGGCGATCCTGCCGTTGTGGAACGCCGAGGGCTTTCCGACGGATCTTGGCGCTTTGACGCTCACGCCCATCCAGGTGATCACGCCATGACCGGCGCGCGGCGCTGGCTGCTCGTGATCGTGGCCCTGCACATCGCGCTTGGCGGCATCTACGCCTCGACGACGCCGATCTTTGAGACGCCCGACGAGGGCCATCACGTCGGTTTCATCGAGTGGCTGAGGCGCGGCAATGGCCTGCCGGTGCAGGACCCGATTCGTGATCGCAAGACGCCGACGCTGTACGCGCAGGAGGGCAGCCAGCCACCGCTCTTCTACGTCCTGGCCGCGCTGGCCACCAGCGGCATGCCGTCCGCGGACTTCGAGGCCGCGCACACCGAAAACCCACTCTCGCGCATCGGTCAGCCGGCCACCACACACAACGTCAACAGCTATCGACCGCAGACGACCCGTGGCGACACCTGGCAGCTGGTGATGGTCTTGCGCGCCGCCTTGGTCTTGATGAGCGGGGCGACGGTGTGGCTTGTCGGCTACCTCGCCGAACGCGTGTCGGGCCGCTGGGCCGTCGGCCTGCTGGCGGCCTCCGTCGCGGCGTTCAACCCGATGATGGTGTTCATCAACGCCTCGGTGAGCAACGACAATCTCGTCATCGCGCTCAACACGGCAGCGTTGACCCTTGGCGCGTACGTCGCGTTGAGTGGACGATCGGCACGCCCACGCGACCTGGTCGGTCTGGGTCTGCTGCTTGGCGCGGCGGCGTTGACCAAACTCAGCGGGCTTGTGGCCTGGCCGATCGTGGCGGCGCTGCTGGCCGTGCCGGGCTGGCACACGCTGCAGACCCCGGTCAAGACAGCGGATCCACGCCGTTTCTGGCGCACGCAGTTGGCTGGCTTGTTGCGCCAGTGGTTCGTCGTCTTCGGCATCGCCATGCTCGTGTGCGGCTGGTGGTACGTCCGCAACGTGCTGTTGTACGGCGAGCTCTTCGGCACGAACACCATGGTCGCGATCGCCGGACCGCGGACCATTGGGCTTGTCGAGTTGATCGTCGAGGAGTGGTACGGGTTCTTCCTGTCGTTCTGGGCGGTGTTTGGGGTGTTCACCATCCTGGCGCCCGAGTGGGTGTATGGGGCGGTGAGCGCGTTGACGGTGGCCGCGCTCCTCGGCGGCGTGTGGGCACTGGGCGCGTCGTTCCGCTCTGGCGATTGGCGTCGACCGACGCCGGCCCGGATGATCGGTATCTTGCTGACGGTGATGGCGGCCCTGACCCTGGCCGCCTTGATCCGCTGGACCCAACAGACCTATGCGTCGCAGGGACGCCTGATGTTCGGCGCGATCGCGCCGCTGGCGTTGGCGCTGGCCTACGGCTGGTGGTCGCTGGCGGATCGGCTGCGCGCCGGCCGGGTCGTCTGGGTCGTGCCGATCGGTCTGGCGGCGTTGGCCACTTACCTGCCGATTGCCGTCATCGCGCCGCGGTATCAACCGCCGGCGATCGTGTCGGAGGCGGATCTGCCGCAGGCCCTGCATCGGATCGATGCGCGTCTGGGCGACGGCCTCGAGCTTCTCGGCGTCTCGTACGATCCGTCGCCGCGCCGGCCCGGCGAGAACGTGTCTTTCACCTTGTACTGGCGCGCGGCGGCGCCGCTCGTGCACGACGATTTTCTGGCGCTGGTCGTGTATGGCCGCGACGAGACGGTGGTCAGCTTGGCCGACACATGGCCGGGCAGGGGGTTGCTGCCGCCAGGCAACATGGCGCCTGGCGCCATCTACGCCGACACCTATACGCTGCCGCTGACCCAAACCGCCCAGGCCCCGACGCTGCTGACGTTGCGGATCGGGCTGTGGCGCGAACGGCCCGAGAATCGCCTGCCGATCACCACGCTGGCCGGCGAGCCGCTGCCGGATCTGGCGACCACGGTGGGACGTGTCGTGGCGGCGTCGCCCGAGGCCGTGCCGGGCGACGGCCAGCCGCTCGCCAGCTGGGGTGGGGTGGCCGCCGACTCGGCGACGGTGCGACTTCGCGGGGCGCGGCTTGCGCCTGACGCCACGGTGACGCTGTGGTGGGAGGGCGGCGGCACACCGGCCGATCAGACGCTCTTCCTGCACTTGCTCGACGCACAAGGCCAACAGCTCGACCAGGCGGACGGCCCGACGTTCGAAGGCGCCTGGCCGCTGACGGCCTGGGTCGCGGGCGCGCCGTTCTCCGAAGTCCGACGTTTCAATTTGGTCACAACGCCGCTCGCCGGCGCATATGGCCTCAGACTCGGCTGGTATGATCCGGCCAACGGCGCGCGTCTGCCGGCCTGGCGTCCCGATGGGACACGTTGGCCCGACGACGCGGCGCTGATCGAGGTTGAACCGTGAGCGACAACGCCCAACCCCTGCGCCGATCGACAAGCGCCGCCGCTGCCCGTGTGCCCGGCGGCGTCTGGCTCGGCGTGCTCATCGCCGCCGTGGCCGTCGCCCTGGGCGCGGCGATCGGGTTCGCCGGCCCGTTGCTCACCGTCGCCGCGGTGGTGGCGCTCGGCGTGGCGGTCGTCGTGGTTCAGCGGCTCGACTTCGCGCTGGCGGCGACGCTGCTGGTGATCATGCTGTTGCCCTATGGGTCGGTGCCGTTCAAGATCGTGTTCACGCCGACGTTCCTCGACCTGACGATCGGGGCCGCCGTCGCGACCTATCTCCTGCAGTGGATGACCGGGCGCCGCCGCGCGCTGACCCTGACGCCGGCGCACCTGCCGCTGGCGTTCTTTGCGGGGCTCGTGGGCTTCGCGTTCGTGGCCGGTCTGCCCAACGGCCCACTGACGCCGAACCTGCTGCGACACTTCGCCGAGCTCCTGTTGAGCATCGGCCTGGTGGCGGTTCTCATCGACTACTTCGCCGATACGTCGCGGCTGACGGGGTTGGCGCGCGTCCTCATGTGGGGCGGTGCGCTAGCCGCGACGATCGGGATCGTGCTTTACGTCCTGCCGACCGAACTCGCCAATCGCATCCTGTCGACGCTGGCCCCGTTCGGCTACCCCTCGGGCAACGTGTTGCGCTACGTCGAAGACGATCCCGCCAACTACCAGCGCGCGATCGCGACGGCGATCGACCCGAACGCGCTGGGGGGCATGCTGGCCATGGTCGGCGCGTTTCTCGCGCCGCAGCTGGTGGCGCGCAAGCCGATCGTCGGTCCGCGCTGGCTGGCGGTAGGGATGTTCGCGCTGGTCGCCGCGTGCGTGGTGCTGACGTTCTCGCGCGGCGCCCTGGCCGGCATGGCCGTGGGCCTGGCCCTGATCGCGGCGCTTCGCTATCGCAAGTTGCTCTTTGTGCTCATGGCCGGAGCGCTGTTGATGCTGTATCTGCCGGCGGCACAGGGCTATGTCGAACGATTCATCGCCGGCGTGCAGGGTCAAGACCTGGCGACGCAGATGCGGCTGGGCGAGTACAAGGACGCGTTCACCCTGATCAGACGTTATCCGGTCTTCGGTGTCGGCTTCTCGGGGACACCGACCGCCGACCTGTATCTGGGCGTATCGAGCGCGTATCTGCTGATGGCCTCGCAGATGGGCCTGACCGGTATCGCCGTGTTCGCGTTGTTGATCGGCACGGTCTTTGTGTGGGCATTGCTGCGGCGCAAAGCCGTGTACCGCGACGCCGAGCTCACGCCGATTTGGCTCGGCGCCCTGGGCGCCTTGGCGGCGGCGTTGAGCGTGGGCGTGGTCGATCACTATTTCTTCAATCTCGAGTTCCAGGCGGCGGGCGCGTTGTTCTGGATCGTCATCGCCTTTGGCCTGGCGGCCACGCGGCTGGCCAGCGAGCGCGCAACGCGATGATTTGTATAATTCCAGTCACCCTATGAACATCATCAGGGAACGACAGGCTGACGTCGACGTGTTTCGGGTTGCCGGGCGGATCGACAGCACCACGGCGCCTGATCTCGACGGCGCCCTGCACGCCGCCGCCGATCAGGTGAACGCGCGGATCGTCGTCGACCTCGAGGCCGCCGAGTACATCTCCTCGGCGGGGCTCCGCGCGCTCGTGTCCGCGGCCAAGGCGGCGCGTCGCAATCGCGGCGACGTGCGTATCGCGCAACCCTCGTTGCGGGTGAGCGAAGTGCTCAAGCTGGCCGGGCTCGAGTCGATCTTCACGTTCCACGGCGACGTCGCGGCGGCGGTGGCCAGTTTCTCGCCCGGGGCCGCATGAGCATGCGTCGCAGCGCGGAGCTTCGGATCACAGCCCATTACTCGGAGTTGGAGCGGTTGTGCGCCTTCGTCGCCGACGGCGCGGCGTCGGCCGGGCTCTCGGCGCAGGCCAGCGACCACGTGCAACTGGCCGTCGACGAGGCCGCCACGAACGTCATTCAACATGGCTATGGCGGGGAGGGTGATGGGCGTTTGCAGATCGCCTGGCGCGCCGAGCCCGGCGAACTGACCATCGTCATCACCGATCAGGCGCCCCCCTTCGACCCCAGCAGCATCCCCGATCAACCCACGCCGGCGACGGTCGACGATATGTCGATCGGCGGCTACGGCCTGCGCTTTATTCGGCAGGTGATGGATCAGGTTGAGTACGTCCGTCGCGACGGGGTGAACTACCTCACGCTGGTGAAACGCAGCCTGGCGAAAGGCAACGGGTGACGCGCTGTCGTCTTTCGGGGCGCTTCTTCGCTCGTCCTACGAACCGCTCGCGCTCTTCTGCGAATAGTAGTTGTACACCGCCTGCGCGAGGCGGCCGATGATGCGGTTGGCGTCATCGAAGAGGATGGTCTCGGGCTGATGCAGGAAGATGGTCAGCGCGTAATCGCCGTTCGGCGTAAAGACCAGGGCCGTGTCGCCGGCGTTCGTCAGCGGAGTCGCATCCCACCCATGTTTGTGCGCAACCACGGCGCCGCCTGACCCGCCCGGGATGAAGATCGGGCCCACGGCATTCTCGGTCATCATCTGGATGAGCTGCTGGCACTCGGTCGGCGTGATCTTGCCGTTGAACGCCAACAGCAACGGCCCCTTCGCCTGCGAGCACTGATAGATCATCACGGTCAACGAACCCATGTCAACCGCCGTGGTCTGGTTGTATGGGTCAGGGTTGAGGTTGATGTCGGTGCGCGAATTCGCCGGCGTCGCGATCGGCGACAACACGGCGCCCGGCACCGTGAGCAGGCCGCTGAGGTAGGTGTCCTTCAGGCCGAGCCGGCCAAGCATGTCGACCATCTGGCGCGTGCCGGTATAGCCGTCGCCATCGCCGATCAGGCGCAGGAGTTGATCGGTGTCGAAGTTGTCGGAGCGGTCCAGGCTGCGCTGAAGCAACAGCTGGATGCCCTCGGTCGGGGCCGTGTCGCTCTTGAGATAGTAGGCCAGCGCCACGGGGATCTTGATCGTGCTCATGGCGCTGAAGGCGACGTCGCCGGTGACGATGCTCGAGCCCTGCAGGGTGAAGGCCATTTCCTCGCCGGTCTTGAGGTCGGCCAGGTACAGGCTGATCACGCCCGAGAACCCCCACAACTCGGTGTCCTGGACCAGCAGGTCGTGCAACGTTCCGTAGGACGGCGTCACCTGCGTCTGCTCGACCAGCGGCAGGTTGACCACCCGGTCCTCGGCGCGCGGGCTGTGCAGGGCGACGTCGATCAACTCGATCGCCGGGTCGACGTTGAGCGCCTGGCCCGGTGCGCCGGGTCTGAATCCAAGGTTCTCTGGATCCGGTTCGGGGGCGTTGCCCGGCTTGTCGTACCGCGCGGCGATGTCGTCGAGGATCCGGCGCAGGCTCGCCTGCGAGTACGTGGCGTTGAGATCGATGTCGCGAGCCACAGCCGGCCGCAGCCAGAGATAATCCCACAGTCCGAGCCAGAACGTGTCGGTGCCGCGTAGGTTCGCGATCTGCGGCAGCATGGCATCGACGTTGACTTCGAAGTTGACGGCTGCGGGCTTGAGGATGATGACGGCGTCACGGTAGTGCAGTTCGACGTCGCTGTTGTAGACCGTCACGACCTGCTGGCGTGCCTCGGTCTCGGTCAACCCGCCGACCGGCACGCCGCCAAGCGTGACCCCGCTGGGGAGCTGGTCGAACGACCGGCTGTACTGGATGAGCTGCAGCGAGACGAAGATGCCCGCGCCGAGCAGACACACCAGGGCCACGAGGCCGAGCCAGCTGATCCGCAGTCTTCCCATGGGCGCTCAGGGCGTCGCCGCGCCGCGCTGCCAGATGAACGTGCGCGACACACTTGCGCGATCGGATGCCGGGTCGTAGACGGCGTTCGGGCCCTCGGTGCCCGCCCGGATGCGCACCGGGATGACCGACCAGCGGTACACGTGCGGGCGATCGTCCTGCGGTTGATAGTCGGCGGGCAGCGCGTAGCGCGTGTCGGCGACGACGGCCGTCCACGTCCGCGCGCACTGGCAGGTCACGTCCTCGATCGTGACCTGATAGGCCTCGCCGGGTCGCAGCTCGCCGACCGACACCCACTGCAACGACACGGGCTCGCCGGCTCCAAAGGCCTGGCCGTCGGCGGGCACCAGCAAGTTGGCTGGCGGGTATGGCGGGAACGGCGTCGGTGTCGACGTGGGCCCGGGTGTGATGGCGCGTTCGATCGGGATCACGAGCTGACGCCCAACCTGGAGCACGTCGGCGCTGGGGAGGCCGTTCACCTCGACGATGTCTTGAACCGTGATGCCGTAGCGTTTCGCGATGGCGGCCAGATTGTCGCCTTCGACCACGGTGTGGACGACGCGCGGCACCTGGGTCGAATCGCTGATGCCAGACGCGAGTGTCGCCGTTGGGAAGGGCGAGGGGGTCGGGGTCGGGTACGGCACCTTGATCGTGGCGCCGGGCGGCGGCAGCTGACAGGCCGCGCCGAGCACGGGGTTGGCGCTGACGATGCTGTTGACCGACACGCCCAGGTTGAACGCGATCGCCAGACACGTGTCGCCGGTCTGGACGATGTAATCCCGCGGCGGCAACGGCGTCTCGGTGGGCGCCGGGGTCTCGGTGGGCGCCGGGGTGCTGGTCGATGTCGGCGGCACCGTGGCCGTGACGGTGGGCGTGGCCGATGCTGGTGGGTCCGTCAGGACCGTCGGATCGAAGTAGCCGAGGGCGACCGCCAGGAAGCCGGCGCCGACGATCAACAACACGACCACGCCGATCAACAGACCGACCTGGGCCAGGCTGAGCGGGCGCGCGCCGAGCGAGCCGGCCCGCATCTGGCCGGGCTGGCTCTTGGCGAGATCCGCCCCGCAGACGAGACAGCGGGTCGCTGCCGCGCCGACCCGGGAGCCACAAACCGGGCACAGGCTGGGGCCCGGCGGTTGGGTACTCTTGGTTTTGGCCATAGCAAACAAGGATTATAGCAGTGGGCTGGAGGCCTCCAGGCCGGCGTCAGGCTTCGTGGCGGGGCAATCACATCTCTTTCCAGGGTTCAATCGATTGGCCGCGAGTGACGCGAATGGATGTGACTGCTCAGCCAGCAAGGAGTTGGGCGAAAAAAGGGGTGGGGCCCCGGGACCGAACACGCTGGCTACCGCCTTGAGTGACATTACCTGTCACGCGGGTGTGCTACAATCCAAAGTAGAACAAATATACTAATCCGGAGGGGGCGATGCTACGTCAGGCCACACGCACGGCACGTTTGCGCGAAATCGAAGAGGTGCTCCTGGTCGCGACCGAAGGGCTGTCGGCGGTGGACATCGCCCAACGCCTGAACGTCGACCGGCGCACGGTGTATCGGGACCTCGACTTTCTGCAAGAGCAAGGGGTTCCGTTGTGGCAGCAGAACGGCGTGTTCGGCGTGGATCGGACGCGCTATATGGCCAACCTGCGGGTGTCGTTCCACGAGGCCATGGCGCTCGTGTTGGCCGGGCTGTTGGTCGGCCGGATGACGACCGAACGCAATCCTCACATCAGCGCGGCGTTGCGCAAACTGGCGGCCGTGCTGCCCCAGCCGATGACCGCGCATCTCTCGCGTGCCGCCGATCGCGTGCAGCGGCGTGAAGACGGCCTGCATCGCGTTCAGGTGCTCGAGACGCTGACCGACGCCTGGGGTCGCGGCCGCAAGGTCCGGATCGGGTACCGCTCGCCCAGCAAGAACGCGTTGCGCGAGCGCGTGGTGGCGCCGTATGCGCTCGAACCCACGGCCAACGGAATCTACATGATCGGTTTCGACGACTCGGTTGGTTCGATCCGCACGTTCAAGCTCGACCGTCTCGAGACGGCCGTGATCCTCGACGAGGTCTACACGCTGCCTGTTGGGTTCGATGCCGAGGCGCATCTGGCGACGAGTTGGGGCATCATGACCGGCGGCCCGGTCACGGCTGTCGCGCTGCAGTTCGTGCCGGCCGCGACGCCGTTGGTGCGCGAACGTCGCTGGCATCCGAGCCAGCATCTGCAGACGACCGCCGATGGCGGCGTTGTGCTGCGCGTCCGTGTATCGGAGCCGCTCGAGATGCAGCCCTGGATCCGCAGTTGGGGCGCGCAGGTGCGCGTGCTCGAGCCCGACTGGCTGCGCGACAAGATCGGCGCCGACCTTCGCGCAGCTGCGGCGCAATACGGCGACGTCCCAACCTCCGCCTGAAGCGGCACACTCGGCAGCGGATCAGGCGGCGGGCGGAGTGGCCAGGGACCCGTCGAGGCCGAGCCGTGGCGCGATGCCGCGCATGGCCTCGATCGTGAAAGCGATGTGCTCGGCGAGGTCGACGCCCAGGGCTTTCACGTTGTGTTCGATCTCGGCGCGATCGACGCCGGCCGCGAACGCCTTGTCCTTCCACTTGCCCTTGACCGACTTCGCGGTAAGGTCGCTCAAACTGCGCGACGGGCGCACCAGAGCGCAGGCCGTGATCAGCCCGGTCAACTCATCGACGGCGGCCAGTGTCTTGTCCATCGGGCGCTCGCGTGGGACGTTGGTGTGGTCCGCGTGGCTCTGGATGCAGCGGATGATGTCCTCAGGCACGCCGCGTTCGCGCAAGATCGGAGCGCCGTCCTGCGGGTGCTGCTCGAGCGTTGGATGGATCTCCCAATCGAAGTCGTGCAGGAGCCCGGCCAATCCCCAGGGCTCCGGATCCTCGCCGAACTTGACGGCGTAGGCGCGCATGGCCGCCTCGACCGAGAGCATGTGTCGAACCAGACCGTCGTTCTTGACGAACTCGGTGACGATCCCGTACGCGGTTTCGCGATCCATAGCGTGACGCTCCTTCAATCGCCGCGCGGCTCAGCCGCCGGCGGGGTGATCAAAAAATGGGCTCCGGGTCGCCCAGAACGGGCAGGGGCCTGGCGACGAACACGTCCCACACGGCTCCGGCCGTGGCCACCAGCTCGCGCGCGGCCCAGATGACCTGCGAGCTCCGTCGATAGTCGCGCAGATCGGCGGCGACGCCGACTGCTTTCAACCCCAGCGACTCGCACAGGAACAACGCGCGCGGCAGATGAAAGGCCTGCGTGACGAGGATGACATCGCTCAAACCGAAGATCGCGCGCGCCCGGTAACACGAGTCGTACGTCCTACGTCCCGCGTAATCGAGCACGATGTCTTCGGCCGGCACGCCGAGCTCAAGCGCGGTCTGCCGCATCGCCTCCGGCTCGTTGTACTCGACAAACCGATTGTCGCCGCTCATCAAGAGTTTGCCGACCTTGCCGGCTTTGTACAACGCCACCGCTGCCGCGACGCGATCATACAGCACCGCCGTCGGTCGACCATCGCGGAGCAGACCGGCCCCAAAGACGAGAGCCACGCGGCTTTCCGGCGACGTCTCGGGGGTGTAGATCGACGGGCCATAGCGCAGCGCTGTGTACGCGCGCGCGGCGAGCACACCGCCGGAGGCCAGGAGGCCAACGGCCAGCGTGACCCGCACGACGGCACCCAGTCGCATCCATCCGCCGACGCCACGGGTGAGGGCACGATCTTTGTCACTCATAGGTCGGTGATGATAGCAGGGTCGGTCGAGTCGGGCATGAGGGCGACAACAGAATTCCAACCTGATCTTTACGGCGGTTTTATCGAAGTTTCAACTCGACAAAAGTAACATCAGCCCATGCTGCTCACACCGGATTCTACCTTTAGCGACCCCTTCTCCTTCCGAGAGCCGCCGACACCCCAACAATTGTTTCAACTTGGTTGGGAGCACCTCGGGCATGCCCTGGGCCACTTTGGCGCCGCCGGTCGCCTCGCGACCCGGCTGGCCTGGGCCTGGACCCGGGCGCGGGCGATAGCCGGGTGGGAGATCGGGCGTGAGCGCGCTTTCGATGCGGGGGCGCGCCTGTTCGAGGTCTGGGTGATCCTGCGCGCCGTCGGGCTGGATGTGGCGACCGTCCTCAAGGCCCGGATCAGTGTGACCTGGGCGGCCTTCACGCAGACGTCGTTCGGCGCCCGCGCGCTGACGTACTGGCAGCGCGGCGCGACCTGGGCTCAGCCGTACTGGCATCGACTCGAACGTCGAAGCCGCGTGCTGCTGCGGCAGGGCGAACGACAGGGGCTTCGGCTCGCCGAAGCGATCCGGGCGGAGTTGAGCCTGACGTTGGGTTTCGCGCCGCAGGCTTTGGCGCTGGGCGGCTCCGCGGCGTTCCCGCACACCGGGCCGCGCCCGCTGACGCGACGGCAGGCCGCCGAGCAACGTCAGCGCCAGTGGTTGCTGATCCTGGTGGCGGCCGACGTGATCCTGATCGCGGCGTTGCTGCAGGTGGCCGGCACGATCGATGCCATCGTTCAACCGCGCCAGTTGCCGCTTGAGTCGCTGCGCCCGCTGCGCTTGCCGGGTGCGCGCACCGGCGCGCAGATCCGCGATCTGGCGTTGCCGCTGCAATTGCGAGTCGAGCCGACCGTGCTGCCGACCGCGACGTGGGAGCCTGTGCTCACGGCGACGCCGATCCTGTCGAATTTCGGCGTCTGGGAGCCCGTGCTCCCGGGCGCGCCGGGATATTTCGGCCCGGGCGCCTGTTCGCTCGACTCGCAATACGCGCCGGTCGGCAACGGCACATTCGTCTGGCCCACCGTCGACCATTGGCTGAGCGGCTACGACTACTCATGGCGCCATCCGGGCCTCGACTTCAACGCCGCGATGGGCTCGCCGATCTACGCGGTCGATGCGGGGCAGGTCGTCTACGCCGGCTGGAACAACTACGGCTACGGCAACTTCCTGGTGCTCGACCACGGCAATGGCTGGTTCTCGGCGTATGCCCACCTCAGTCAGTTCTACGTGACATGTCATCAAGGCGTGTCACAGGGCGAGGTGGTCGCGGCGTCAGGAACTACCGGGAATTCGACCGGCCCG
This sequence comes from Anaerolineales bacterium, assembly GCA_044224715.1. GTDB lineage: Bacteria > Chloroflexota > Anaerolineae > Anaerolineales > UBA6663 > UBA6663. The sequence continues at coordinate 28,455 of JBGAJV010000023.1, forward strand.
CACCTGCACTTCGAGCTCTTTCAGACGGGCGTCGGCCAGATCAACCCGTGGGATGTCCTGCCCTGACGTCGATACGTTTCCATAAAAGCCAACTCGGGCCAACCTTCCTGGAAAAAGCGGCGTCAAACGCCGCTTTTTTCTGTGTCACCAGCGAAATCGCCAACCAGGGCCAACCAAATAGACAGGACTTTTGCGCGGAATTTGCATCCTGTCCCCCCAACGAACCGATACCGAACGCAGGTAAGGGAATCCGGTATCGACCGCAATGGGATGCGGCAAAGGAGTGCGGGGATGGAGCTGGAGCCGAGCTGGTATGAGCGATTGCAGCGCTGCGCGGAGCTGAACGTCGCCTTGCGTTTCGACGATGACCCGCGCATCGCCGAAGAGATCATCGCCGAGGCGGATCAGGGTTTGGCCGAGCTCGATTTCGACGCCAACTCGGTCGTGCTCAAGACGTTCAAGGCGCATCGCGCCAACGCGTTGACCAGCCTGATCTCCGGACGCGGCACCCGCAACAAGTATTGGCTGCACGAGGCGCTGGCCGATTGCGACGACGCGCTCTCCATCTCCGACGCCGACACCGAGGTGCTCGACGGCGTGCTCCACAAGCTCAAGGCGACGGCGTACATCCTGCTGGCCGACTGGCCGGACGAAGATCGCGCCCAGTGCCTGAGCGACGCGCTCGTCGAGTATCAACTCGCTGTGTGGGCGATCGACCGGGAGCGCATGCTCGATGAGTGGAGCCACGCGCAGCACGGCCTGGCCGAGGTGTGCTATCAGCTCATCTTCGTCGAAGACACCGACTCGACCCGGCTCGCCCAACGCGGCCTGGTCGCGATCACGGCGGCGTTGGCCGGGTGGCATGAGGCCGGCGACGAGATCGGATGCGCCAAGGCCGAAGCGGTCCGCGGCAATCTGTTTACATGGCTGGCCGACACCGACGGCGCCGAGCGTCGCGCTCATCTGCGCGGCGCGGCGCAAGCGTACCAAAACGCGATGGATGCCGCCGAGAAGGCGGGCGATATCGAGTTGTACGGGCCGGTCGGCGCGCTGTATGGCGAGACCTGTTGGGCGCTGTCGCACGAGCCGGGCGAACAGGCCGTGCGCACGCTCAAGAGCGCGTTGCATGGCCTGAGTGAAGCCGGGCGTGCCGTTCCGCTGGACGACCGTCCCGACAGCTGGGTTGCGATCCGCGTGATGGCAGCCCAGGTGCTGGTCGAGCTGGCGGACCTGCTCCCCAAGCGCGCGAACGAGTTCTGGGGCGAATCGTTTCGGGCGGCCTGGGCGGCCTGGACGGCTCTGGCCTACCGCGACAGCCTGCACACCGCCTCGGCTCAGGCCGCGCGCGAACTCCTCGTGCGGGTGAGCGCGCAGATCGGCGAGATCTTCGACACGTTCTGGGAAGAATCGGATTTCGGCGTTCGGCCCGAGTGGCTGTGACGCGCTGAAGACAGGCAACGACACGAACAGGGCGAACGGTTCCGCGCTATCGGGCGGAGGTGTTCGCCCTTTTTGATTCACCCCTCGCCCCCGGCTTGGTCACGGGACCCACATAGGCGCTGACGGCGATGCCGCCGTTATCGGTCGACCAGGACGGGCTGAGCGCGAGACGCGTCTGGCGGACGAGCGCGGCGTCGCTGGTGAGCACGGCGGCCGTCCAACCCTCGCAGCGCTCGCGCAGCAATTCGCCAAACCGGGCATACAGATTGCGAAGATCCGGCCCGCCCGTGACGCGTTGCCCGTAGGGCGGGTTGGTCACGATGCAGCCTCGGCCGATCGGCGCGGCAAGGTCGGAGACGCTGTGCTGGCGGAAATCGATCCAGGTCGTGACGCCGGCACGTTCGGCGTTGGCGCGTGCCGCCGCGATCGCGCCCGCGTCGCGATCCGATGCGACGATGCGCGGCGTGGCCGGCGCAGCAAGCGGCGCCGCGGGCACATCCGACAGATCGACGCCGGCGGCGCAGGGCCAGGCCCGAAGGGGGAGCGATCGGCCGGCGTTGGGCCAGCGGCCTGAGGCGAGCAGCGCCGCCTCGATGGGGATTGTGCCGCTACCGCAGAAAGGATCGATAAGCGGGGTCGCCGGGTCCCAGCCGGAGGCCAGGATCATGGCGGCGGCGGTCGTCTCGCGCAGCGGCGCCTTGGCGGTGGCGAGGCGATACCCGCGCCGATGCAGGTGCGGGCCCGAGGCGTCGACGCTGATGGTGCACGAGTCGTCGACGAGACGGACGACGATCAACTGCGCGTCGCCGCCACTGTCCTCGTCGAAGACCCCGAGTGTCGGCTCGACGCCGAAACGGGCGCCAAGCGCGGTCAAGACGCGTTCGGCGACGGCATCGGTGTGGTACAGCCGCGACCCGCGACACGTCACGCGCAGGGCCACGGGCGTTGTCGCGGTGATGAACCTGTCCCACGGCAGACGCGCCGCGCGCGCGATCAGCTCGTCGAACGTCCGGGCGTAGAACGGCATGCCCACGCGCACCAGCACGCGGCTGGCCGTGCGCAAGACTCGGTTGGCGCGGGCGACGGCGCGCACATCGCCCGAGAACGGCACACCGCCGGCGACCGGGGCTCCCAGGGCCGGATCCTCGGGGACAAGGCCCAATCGGCGCATCTCGGACGCAAGCACGGGCTCGAGACCCGGCGTACAGGCGGCGAAGGCGACCAGGGACATGCCCCGATTGTAGCCCACGGCATTCGCGTCGACAGGCCTATGGGCCCCTATCCCAGGGCAATCGCTTCTTGTTTTCCGATCCAAAGGGTCTGCCGCGATATAAGCGGATGGACCGTGCGATGCGGCAATTCGCGTCATTTGCGGCGAGTTCCGCTTTCTCACGATGAGACGCGATTGCGCTGGCCGTGCCCCTTGCGCGCCCCACAGCCCGGCTACAATACGGGATCAACATGCACGCGATCCGTTTCGACCACGTCACCAAACAATATAACCGCCGGCACAGCCGATCCTTTCGGGAGTGGTTCATCGGTCTCGGGCCGACCCCGAAGTACAGGCAGAACCTGATCGAGGACGATCACTTCCTGGCGCTTGACGACGTGTCGTTCGAGATCCAGCCGGGCGAGTCGGTCGGCCTGATCGGCCACAACGGCGCGGGCAAGAGCACGACGCTCAAGCTGGTCGGGCGGCTCATCAGCCCGTCGCATGGGCGCGTGTCGGTCAACGGGCGCGTCGCGGCGTTGCTCGAATTGGGCGCCGGCTTCCACCCCGAGCTCTCGGGGCGCGACAACGTGTTTCTGAGCGGCGCGCTGCTTGGCCTGAGTCGGCGCGACATGCAGCAACGGTTCGACCCGATCGTGGCGTTCGCCGAGCTCGACAGCTTCATCGACATGCCGGTCAAGCATTATTCGTCCGGTATGTTCGCGCGGCTGGCCTTCGCGGTCAGCGCGCACATCGAACCGGACATCCTGTTGGTCGACGAGGCGCTGGCCGTCGGCGACTACAACTTTCAGCAGAAGTGTCTCGCCCGTATCGATGAACTGAAGAGCCGCGGCGTGACGATCGTGTTGGTCTCGCATGCGCACGACACCATCCGCGAGCATTGCCGTCGGGTGTTGTGGTTCGACCACGGGCAACTGATCGCCGACGGCGCCGGCGAGTCCGAGATCGCGCGCTACATCGACTGGACGGTCGGCAAAGACCTTGAGCAGCGCGCGGCGGACGCCGCCACGGCGGCCGAGGCACGGCGCTGGGGCAGCGGCGAGGTCGAGATCACCGACGTGCGCGCAACGCGGCCCGACGGGGAGGTCCCGGCCTACTTCGAAACCGGCGAGCCCGTGCACATCCGGCTCGCCTATCGCCTCACGGCCGACGTGCCGCCGCCGGTGTTCGGCATCGCGATCCATCGCCAGGACGGGCTGCACATCACCGGGCCGAACACCGGCTTCGACCGCTTCGAAGTGCCGGAAGGGAGCCGCGCCGGCTCGGTGACGTATCGGATCGATCACCTGCCGTTGTTGGACGGCGTGTATCAGATCTCGGTCGCGGCGCATCATCGCGACGACATACCGATGTACGACTACCACGACCGGCTGTACACCTTCCGCGTGGACAATCGCTCGGGGCGGGTGCGCGAGCGCTACGGTTTGATGTCGATGATGGGGAGCTGGACGCTGAGACCCGACCCGCAGGAGGGTCAGGGCGCGTCTGCCGCAGACAGCGCCAGCACCGCAACGCCGTCGGCTTCGTAGACCACCCGCACGCCCGGTTGCGCCCGGAGCCAGGCCAGATCGAAACCGGGTTCGAGGAAATTGCCGGCGCGCCCGATATAGAGATACGACACCCCACGGGCGCGCAGCGCGTCGAGGCCTTGCTCGCGATGCTCGACGGCTTTGACCGTGCGGGTATCCTCGGCGACCCGTTCACGAAAGACCGCATCCCCCAGAGAAAACAGCATGGTGCCGGCCGTCGTGCGTCGGCCGGTGAAGTACGGGATCCAATAGCCGGCGTCCGTGCCGTACAGGCTCTCCGGATGGAAGTACAGGCTGTTGACCGCAAACACGGCATCGGTCGGCGTGTTAGCCGCGATCCAGTTCATGGCGGGGATGTCTTCGGCGCGCACGAACTGGAAGCGCGCCAGATACTCGGTGGCGCGGGCGCGGACGCCGTTGAGCCCGACCAACGCAAACGCCGTCAGCAACGCGATCCGGAGCGGGCCACGCCAGCGTTCGGGCGGCCAGGCCGTGAGCTCCTCGGCGGCCGTGCCGATCAGCAGCCCCACCGGCAAATACAGCGCCAACAGGATCGCGGTCATGTTGGTGAATTGCAGCCACGGGATCCGCAGCAGGTAGGCCGAGCCCATCAACCACAGGGCGCCGACCCAAAGCAGGCTGTCCAGTGTCAGGGCGTTGCGCCGCCACAAGCCGATCAACGCGGCGACCGCTGCGACGCCGATCAGCCAATAGCGTAGCCCGGCCTCGTTGATCCACTCGACCGTGTACGGGTAGTACGTGGTTTGCAGCATCTCCGCCACTTGCTTGCGCTCGGGCGTCTGCAGACCGGCCACGTAACCGGCGTAGGCGCGGAGCGTCGGCCAAAGCGCCGGCAGGATCAAGACGAGCGCGACGATGGCCACGACCCCGACCCCGCCAAGGACGCGGTTCAGACTGCGCGTGCGACGCGCGCGCCAGGCCGCGCGGCCGATCACGATCAACAGCAGCGGCACCACGTAGACGGCCACCCGGAAATGGATCAGAAAGACGCCGGCGAGCAGGAGCCCCGTCGTCGCGGCCACCCAGAGGATCGCTCGCCGCGGCGTCGGTTTCTGCCAGGCCGTCAAACCCTCCTCGATCAGCCAGACCGCCACCAAGAGGATGTCTTGACTGCCCAGCGGCGTGAAGCGGCCCCAGCTGGTGAGCAACGCCGGTTGAAACGAAAGCAAGCCCGTGGTGATCAGGCCGACGCACGCGCCAAGTCGGCCGACGCGGCGTTCGAGCCAGACGTACACGCCGATGCCGCAAAGCGCGTTGAGCACCTGCCCCATCCACAGCAGCGCGGCATGCGCCGGTACTTCGGCGAGGGTATCGGCCGCGGCCGCCAGCGCGTGCAGACCCAGGTGATACATATCCAGCGAGACGGGGTAGTAGGGCTCGAGGGTGTAGGGCAGCCGGCCGGTTTCGGCCGTAAGTTGGGTGATCAGGGCGTGGTGCAACGAGTCGGGCGACGCGGGGAAGGGCCAGTCGCGGATCACCCAGAACCGGGTGCCGATGGTCGCAGCCAGGATGAGCAGCGCGAGCCACTCGAGCCCAAAAAGCCCGACTGCCGCGCGCCACTCAACGCGCCAGCGCCAGACGGCGACCAGGGCGAGCACGAGCATCAGCCCGGCGACGGCGGCCCGGTCGAGGGCAAAGCCCGGGACCAGCGCCCGCAGGCCGTAGTAGGCCACCGGCACGACCGCGATGCTGATGGCCCAGGCCGTCATCCAGCGCGTGAGCGTCGACCAGCCGCGCCACAGCGACGTGTACGAGAGGATCACCCAGCCGGGCAACGTCAGGAGGGTGACGATCGCCAAACCGAGCCGGACGCCGCTCCAGGCGTCGAGTTGGAAAGTCCAGGTCATAAGGGTTGGGTGTCCGGAGCCGATGCGCCGCCAAGTGTAGCATGTCGAGACTCCCTGCGGCGCGTGTTCGATGTGGGCCGGGGCAGGGAGATCGCGATTCGACCTCGAGTGGCCGGGCTGCCTCGGCATGTCGATCCAATCAAGTGGAGTATCATTGTCGACCGTGACGATCAGCGCATCCATCCTCATCGTAACGTTCAACAGCGCGCGCCACATCCGGACCTGTCTGGAGGCCCTCCTGGCGACGATCGGCCCCGAACAGGAGGTGATCGTCGTCGACAATGCCTCGGTCGACGACAGCATCGCCCAGGTTCAGGCGTTCGGTGAGCGTGTTCGATTGGTCGCCAGCCCCGTCAACCGCGGTTTCGCCGGCGGCGTGAACCTCGCCGCGCGGCACGCCAGCGGACGGATCCTTGTGCTGATCAACCCCGATGTCTTGGTGCGGCCCGGCTGGCTTCAAGCGCTGACCGAAGCCCTGGATGCGCCCGGCGTCGGCGTCGCAGGCGGCAAGGGCTTGTATCCCGACGGTCGCCTTCAGCATGCGGGCGGATACGTGGACCCGGCATCCGGTTTCACGGTCCATCTGGGCGACGGCGAGCCCGACGAGCCTCGTTACAACCAGCTGCGTGAGGTCGATTACGTCTCGGGTTTTGCGCTCTCAACGTTGCGCGCCGTATGGCAGGAACTTGGCGGCCTGAGCGAGGTCTACTTCCCGGCCTACTTCGAGGAGATCGACTACTGTTATCGCGCTCGGCGCATCGGCTGGAAGACCGTCTATCAACCGCGCGCCGAGTTCGAACACGACCATAAGCCGCCGCCCGATCCGGATCGATCGTTGTCGTTGTCGATCAACCGGCAGCGCTGGTTGTTCGTCATGCGTCATTTCGCTCCCGAGGCGATCCGATCCTTGATCGCCACCGAGCGCCGCATCATGCAGGCGGCGCAAAACAACCGCGGGCACACGCTTCCCCTGGCACGCGGCTTTGCCGATCTCATTTCGATGTGGCCGCAAGCGTGCATCGCGCGCGCCGACGATTCCTCGCTGGGCGGGCCAGTCCCGCAGCCGATGCAGGTCGCGATCGAGCAGGATCTGCTCAGCCTGTTTCGCAGGATCCTGGCTGAGATCGCACGCGACCAGGCCCTGCCGAAGATCCAGGCCGTGCGCGACCAGCTTGGCAGCCTGCCGCAGCCGCCGGAGTCGCTCGAGATCACGGGAAATCGTTTCCGTGATCACCTGGCGCGTTGGCTGATCAAGCCATATCTCGACACGCCCATGTACAACTGGCGCCGGTACGCCGATCACCTGTCCGGGACACTGCAAGTCATCACCGAGTCGTTGTCGGGGCTGGCGCTCACCGGGGCGATCTATGAGGATCTGACGGCTGGGGCGCCAACAACCGGACCCTCGTCGCCAACCGGGTCCGATCTCGACACACCACGGTCGTCGGAGACAAACGTATGACGACAGCGCCATCGTCCGCAGATGCCAAGGGGCCCGTGACATTCAACGCACCCGGCGTCGACACGACGGCGGCCGAGGCGAGGGTGCTCGCAAGCCAGCGCGACGGCGAGATCGATCCCGCTCGCGTCGAGGCTCAATTGCGATTGGCGGAGGCACAGGCGGGGACGCAACAACTGCGCGTTCCGGAGGCGCCTGACGATGCGACCGGCGGCATCCCGATTCTCAACGCCCTGGTCTTTGCCATTCGACGTGACTTCCTGCAGCGCGCCACCGATCAGATCAACGTCCTGGCAGATCGACAACAGGCGGTGGATCAAGAACTGATCGACGTCCTTGTCGAACTGGTGCGCGAAGTGAGCGCCAGCCGTCGCGAGGTCTTTCGCCTGACCGAGCGCGTGCATGTCCTCGAGGCGCAGATCACGGCGCTGCAGGCGCGCGAGCCGGGGGAGCCGCGGGCGTGATCAAGCGCATTCATCAGATCGCGCCGCACATCGGCGTGGCGGACGCTGTCGGAAACCAGATCCGCGAGTGTCAGCGCTTGTTGCATGCCTGGGGATACGAGTCGAAAACGTACAGTTCATCCTGGGAACCGGGTCTGGAGGGGCAGGTCCACAGCCTCGAGACCTTTGAGCCCGGGCAACCTGACACGGTCGTGATCCTGCACTACGCGGTGTGCTCGCCGGCGAACGACTTCGCGTTCAACCTGCCGGATCCGCTCGTTTTGTACTATCACAACGTGACGCCGCCCGAGTTCTACTACCGCTATGAGCCGGCCTTCGCGGAGTGCCTGGCGCGGGCGCGCAGCGGTCTCGCGCGTTTCTCCCGACGCGGACCGGCGATTGCCGCATCGCCGCACAATGAGTCGGAGTTGCGCGCACGTGGCTTTGAAGTCCTGGCGCAGGCGCCGTATGTGCTCTGGCTTGACCCGTTGAGAACCGGCACGACCGCACCGAAGGCAAAGGAGCTGCGGCAACGATTCGGCGACGAGCGCCTGACCACCTGGGTGTACGTCGGGCGGATGGCGCCCAACAAGCGGATCGAAGACATCATCGCGGCATTTCACGTCTACCGGCGGGACTACAACACGCAATCGCGCCTGCTCCTGGTCGGCAACGATCAGGGCCTGCCGACCTATGGGCGTCTGCTCCACACGCTGGTGAAGGAGCTCAAGCTGGAAGACGCCGTGACGTTCACGGGCGCGTATGGCCCCAGCCAAGGCCTCGGCGTCTTCTACGAGATGGCCGACCTGTACATCAGTCTGAGCGAGCACGAAGGGTTTTGCGTCCCGTTGATCGAAGCCATGTCGTTTGGCGTCCCCGTGCTCGCGTTCGCGTCTACGAACGTTCCGGGCACCCTGGGGCATTCGGGCGTCCTGTTGCGTGACAAGCGCCCAAGCGTCGTCGCGGCGGCCGCGCACGAGATCCTCGCGGACCCGGATCTTCGGAGGTCGATCGTGGCCCGACAGCGATTGCGGGCCGCCGATTTCGCGCCCGAGCCCGTGCGCGAGCAGTTCCATGCGGCGGTGCAGAAGATCGAAGCGTTCTTCGCTCGGGCAGACCGTGGCGTGGCGTGAAGCCGGCGGGGATGACGGGTTTGGAAGGCGCTGGCCGCGCCCGTGGTTATCGCCCGTCCAGAGCAGTCAGTCGTGCGACGGCAGGGGCACGCCTGCAGCGATCAGAGCTTGTAAGAGCTTGAGACGCATGGCCGCTGGCGCAAAATCCTCGAGCCGAGCGGTCTGACGGGCCACCAGCGCTTCGCGCAGCGGGCGATCCGTGACGATCGCATGCGCCACTTCGGCCACCAGCGGCGGATCCTTCCGGTGGAGCAGCACACCGGACTTCCCCAACGTCCCCGGGACCGCCGTCGAGTCGAAAGCCAGCACAGGCAGGCCAAAGCTCATCGCCTCCACAAGCGGAACGCAGAACCCCTCGTGCTCGCTGAGGCTGATGTACAGATCGGCCAGCCTGTAGAGCACCCCGAGCGCGCTCGCCCGGAGCGGCCCAGGAAACACGACGGCGTCGCCCAGCTCGCACTGGCGGATGAGGTCGTCGATCTCGGCGTTATAGCGGTCGTTCCGTCGGCTTCCCACCAGCAGCAGCCTGGAAGCGGGCTCGATCCGGCGGTGGTAGTAGTCGAACGCACGGATGATGTCTTCGACGCGTTTGTTGGGCGCGATGCGTCCGACATAGAGCCAGGTCCGCGTAGCGGGCGCGGCGAAGCGGTTCCGCAAGGCGGTGTTTTCGGGCGCGTCCGAGTTCGCGTGGAGCCCATCGAGTTGCAGGATGTAAGGGGCCACGGCGCGCACGTCGAACCCGAGGGCATTGAGTTCGGCCCGGTTGTAGTCCGACGCCGCGATGGCCGGGCCGCGGCCGGCGAACTCCTTCAGCTGCCAGCGCGCCTGTCCGCAACAGCTTGCCGAGACGGCGTCGTACCCGTAGAAGAACCGGGCCGGCGTCACATTGTGATAATAGAAGATCAGGCGCCCGCGGCTGTCGCGTGCCACGCGATTGGCATGCCCGCACGAGCAATAATGCAGGATCAGCCAGTGATCGGGCGACGCCTCGTTCAAGTAGTCGGTGGTCGGCCGCACGAGCGCGTCGAGTTGGGCGTCATGGCTATCGGCGAAGATACGGGTTTCGCAGCCAGAGCGCTCCAGCAGGTCATGCGTCGCCAGGATCTGGTTGCCCACCGCGTCGGCCTGCGCGACGTGTGGCGCGATTTGATAGACGCGCAATCCCATGTCAGGCCTGCTTTCGCGACAGCGTCTCGACCTGTTCGCGCAATCGCGCGATCTCGGCCTCGAGCGCCGCGACGTCGCGCGTGTGCCGCTCCGAGTCGGCCGTCAGATGCGCCACAAGAGTATCGAGCGCCGCCGCCACGCGTTGGTTGACATCGGTCTGGCGTCCGGCCAACTCGTTGACGTAGAGCACGACCATCGCGTGAAACTGGGCCTTGATCCGGTTCCACGCCGCATTGCCGATCAGCAGACCCTCGTCGCGGACCGACACCTGAACCGACACGCTGTCCAGGATTGCCTCCAGGTCGGCCACGATCGACGCAAAAGTCTCGAGCGGCGCGGGTGTCGCGGTCGTCAACAGGTCTGCCGTTTCGGGCGCGCGTTGTACCATCTGCGCAGCCACTCGGGCCTCGAGTTCGGCGGGATCGATCCCATCGGCATGGGCGGTGAACAGGTGAGGATCCGTCATAACCAGGTCGGGCCTTCTCGCCTCGTACGCGTATTGGCCATTCAGACAGGCGCCGGAGCGGGTCGTCCGGCGTCGACGGCGCCGGGCCTCGACTGCACAAGCCCGAACGCGTCATCATACGGGCCGCTCGCCAGGAGACGTGTTCCCCGCGGTCGAATTGCGCGACGCCCCGTCAGGTTCCGGCCGAGGATAACACAGTCCAACACCCACCCTGCCAACGCAATCGCACTGGTGTGTAAGCACGAGTTGTCAGTTGGCCTGCCGGCGCCCGGTCTTGGACACGGATCACGCGGACTTTCGCGGATGACACGGAGTATTTCTACGCCGGTTCCGTGGCATCCGCCGTGATCCGTGATATCCGTGTACCCGATCCGGCCCGGGCCGTGAGCCGCCTGACAACTCGCCCGTGCACACGACGGCCGAACGGTCGATGAGCCGCCGAGGGCCCGTGGTACACTGCTTCGAGCCACCTAACCCGGCGCATGTCACGCTCGTGACATGCCGTTCGGCATCGTCATGCGCATTCTCCATGTTCATCATCGCTACTGGCCCGGCGTGGGCGGGGGCGAAACCTATTTCCAGGAGTTTTCAGCCCGATTGGCTGCCGACGGTCACGACGTGACGGTCGTGACGAGCGATGCGCTCGCCCCCACTGCCTACTGGGATCCAAAAGCTCAACGCCTGTCCGAGCCGACGGCCGAACACCGCAACGTCGGCATTCGGCGTTTCCCGCTTCGCCACCTACCGGGGTCTCCGCTGACCTATAGTCTCTGGCGTTACCACCTTTTTTTTCGCCTGAGCCAATTGCTCCCTGTCAACCTGGCGTTGCGCCTGAGCCGCTACACGCCCTGGGTCCCGCGCTTGTGGGATTGGGTCGCCGAGACCCAGGAGCAGTTCGACCTCGTCGCCGGGATGTCGGTGCTCTATGAACCGTTCGTGGCGGCTGCCGAAGCGCTCGCGCGCCGCCAGAGCATCCCGTTCGTCGTCTACCCGCTTACGCACCTGGGCGCAGGCGCGCGCCCCGGGATCGATCAGGTCGGCCGCTACTACACCATGCCGCACCAGTTGGAGCTCGTTCGCCGTGCCGACGCCGTCATCGCCATCACCGCCGGCGAGCGTGAGTACTACATCAGTCGCGGCCTGTCCCCCGAGCGGATCACCGTCGCCAGCCCCGGCGTCGACGTGGCTGACCTTCCCGTCGGCGATGCCCGACGGTTTCGCGAGCGGCATGGGATCACCGGGCCGCTCGTCGGTTTCCTGGCGACCCTGGTGCCCGACAAAGGGGCGATTACCCTGGTCGAGGCGATCGCTCGCCTGTGGGCGCGCGGGACACAGGTCGAGCTGGTCATGGCCGGGACGCGTCTGGCCGCGTTTGATCGTTTCCTCGAGAGCCAGCCGGAATCGATCCGCAACCGGATCAAACTGCTGGGCCTCATCGACGAGGCCGAAAAACAGGATCTGCTGGCGGCCGCTGACGTGTTCGCGATGCCGTCGCGCACCGATTCGTTTGGCATCGTCTACCTCGAAGCCTGGCTCGCCGGCACGCCGGTCATCGGCGCCCGCGCCTGGACGATGGACGACGTGATCGCCGACGGCGTTGACGGTCTGCTCGTGCCGTTCAACGACGCCGGCGCGCTGGCCGAAGCCCTCGCGGCATTGCTCGGCGATCCGGCACGTCGGGCCGCAATGGCCGCCGCCGGACGGGCGAAAACGTTGTCGCGCTTCACGTGGGAGAACGCGTACGGGCAGGTGCGCGACGTTTACCAACGTCTGACTCGTCGCGCCTGATCCGCCATGCGCATCTTGATCGTCAATCATCGGTTCTGGCCCGCGTCCACTGGCAGCGAGCGTTGGCTGCTGGCGATCGGCACTCGATTGGCGGCCGATGGGCACGCGGTCACGGTCGCGACGACCGACGGACTTGACGACGACTTCGCCGTCAACCCCGACACCCGCAGGATCTCGCCGGTGCGCGATCGCCACGCCGGTCTCGAGATCACGCGGTTTGCCCTCGCGCATCTTCCGGGGAGCCCATTCACCCACCGTTTGCTTCGCTATGGGCTGCTGCCGCTCCTGGCGGCCTTGCCGACACCCGAGGGTTGGCTGCGGGCCCTGGCGCGGCGCGCCGCCGCTTCGCCCGAACTTCTGCGCTGGCTGGCGACCAGCTCGGATCGGTTCGACCTGGTGTTGAGCGCCAATGTGTCGTCCGACGGGATCGCATCCGCGGCCGCTGACGCCGCGACACGGTGGGGCGCCCGTTTCGCCTTCGTCCCGTTCACGCACCTTGGCGCAGGCCGCAGACCCGGCTCCGACGGTGTCGGGCGACACTACACGCTGCGCCACCAGCGCGCGCTCGCGCGGCGCGCCGACATCCTCCTGGCCATGACCGAGGCCGAACGCGCCTTCCATATCTCCGCCGGTCTTGTCGAGGCGAGCGTGCGTGTCGTCGGTGCCGGCATCGAAGATGATGGATTGCTGCCCGGCGATGCCGAGGCGTTTCGCCTGCGGACCGGCATCTCGGGGCCGATCATCGCGTATCTGGCCCCGTTGCATCCGAACAAAGGGATCTTGCAGGTCTGCGACGCCGTCGACCGCATGTTGCGTCTTGGTCAGCCGCTGACGCTTGTCGCAGCCGGCACGCCCTACCGTGCCGGCGCCGACCGCGTGGCCTTGCTCGGCGCGCAGCACCCCGGCAGCGCCGTGGTCATGCGCAACCTGAGCGAGCCCGAAAAGCGTGATCTGCTGGCGGCCGCCGACGTGCTGGTCATGCCGTCGCGCACGGATTCGTTTGGGATCGTGTACCTCGAGGCCTGGGCGCAGGGTCGGCCCGTGGTCGGTTCGACCGCCTGGGGCATGCGCGACGTGATCGCTGAAGGAGTCGACGGATTTCTGGCGCCTTTCGGAGATTCCTCGGCGCTGGCCGAGACCTTGCTCCGTCTGCTACGCGATCCGGCGCTGCGCGCGCGCCTCGGCGATGCCGGCCGGCGGAAGGTGCTCGAGCGCTATCGCTGGGACTCGGTCTATCAGCGCGTGCGATCCGCGATCGGTCTCTGACGCCGGCTCAGCGGTCGCCGGATTCCACGAATGGGATGAAGCTGACGTAGATCGCCTGGTAGGTGACGTGGCTGCCCAAGGGTGCGTCGCCCTGACGACCGCCGATCAGGTGGACCAACGGGCCGAGCGCGACGACCCCGGCCTCAGTCGCGAGCGTGCCGTTTCCGGCTGGGGCATCTAAACGGACCCAGACGTCGTCTGTCGCGTTGTAACCCACGTGGATCGCGTCCGAATCGTCGAGGCCACCGCCGAACACCAGGATCGTGTCGGCGACGACCGCCGCGTTGACATGATCGCCAGCCATGGGCATCGGCGACATGGTCTGCCAGCCGTTGCCTGGGCCCGTATCGGCCTCCGGGCTGTACGCTTCGGTGACGGCCACCGGCCCGGTGGCCGTCGCCCCGCCGATGACGAACACGCGCCCGGCCACCACGGCAGCCGCCGCGAACCCGCGTGCGGTGGGCATCGCGGCGCGTTCGCTCCAGGCATCGTCTTCGGGCGTGTACTCGAACACCGCCGCGCTGTAGCGGGCGCCGTCCCAACCTCCGAACAGCAGCAGCTTGCCGTCCAACGCGACGAGGGCATAGGCTGATCGCGCCACAGGCAAGTCTGCGCCGCGCTCCCAGGTATCGGTGCGCGGGTTGTAGATCTCCAGAACCCGAACCGGTTGTCCGTCGCTGCCGCGGCCGCCCGGCACGAAGATCTTGCCGCCGATCATCGCCGCCTGAGCGTCGGCGACGGCCGTGGGTTTGTCGGCGCCAGCCGACCACGAATCGGCGGCGGCGTTGAAACGAGCGACCGCGGCGCTCGGGCCCGTTGCGTTTTCACCGCCGATGACGGTGATGTCGCTCTCGTAGACCGCGACCGCCGGTCCGCTAACCGGGTCGGGCAGGGCGGCGAGCGTACCCCAGCGTTCCGGCGCGCGCGGCGTGGGCACGGCCGTGGCGGTCGGTGTGCCGACGCCCAACAATCTCCACCCGGCCAGCACGAAAACCGCCAGCGCCGCGACGAGGATCGCGGGCGTGACCCAACTCCTCCGCCGCGGTTCGGGCGGCGTCACAACGGGCGCACTCTCTGGGGCGTCGCTGTCAGGTTCTTCGACGATGACGGGTTGCGCGACACCGGGCACTTCGACGTAGCCGTGTTGGATCGCGAACAACGCTGCCTCGGTGCGCGACTGCACGCCGATCTTGCCGAAGATGTTGCGGACGTGCACCTTGACCGTGTTCGGGCTGATGGTCAGCCGGGTCGCGATTTCCTTGTTGCTGGCTCCAGACGCGACGAGACGCAGGATCTCGACTTCGCGCTCGCTCAGGGGAGCACGAGTCGCTTCAGACTCCGCGCGTGGGTCGACGCGGCCGGGTTCGGCATTCACAGGCATGCGTCAATTGTAACGATTATCGGTTTTCGATCGAGGGCAGGTAGGCCAGATGGCAGATGCTGACCGTGCCGTCGGGGTCCCAATCCAGCGCGGCCCGGGCCTGCACGAGGCCGTACCCGAAGAAATCGGTGTTGTCGACCGGCGTGAGGATGAGGGCCGTGTTGACCAACGCATCTCGAATCAAGCGCGCCGTGCCGTATTGAGGCATGCGCGCGAGCAGCGCCGCGACCGCCGCGATGTGCGGCGTGGCCATGGACGTCCCGCTGCGGTAGGAGTACCCGCCGCCAGGGATCGTCGAGTAGATCGCCACGCCTGGCGCGACAAGGTCGAGCTCGGGTCCGTAAGACGAAAAGTATGCGCGTTGCCGGTCCGCCGTAACCGCGCCGACGGCGAGCGCCGAGTCGTAACGCGCCGGATAATACACGCCGTAGATGCCGGCGTTGCCCGAGGCCGCCACCACAAGTACGTTGTGCGCGGCCGCGTAGTTCAAGGCCTGCTCGATGGCGGGCGTCGGCAATGGGTCCCCCAGGCTGAGGTTGATCACCCGTGCGCCGTTGTCGACGGCGTACTTGATCGCCTCGGCCGCCGAGCTGTCGAGGCCCAGACCGGAACTGTCGAGGACCTTGAGCGCCATGACCTTGACGCCCCAGGCCGCGCCCGCGACGCCGGCGATGCCGATGCCGTTGTTGGCCGCGGCGTTCGCGATCCCGGCCACATGCGTGCCGTGGCCGTAATCGTCGCTCGGATTGCTGTCGTGACCGACGAAGTCCCACCCGCGCCAGTCGTCGATGTAGCCGTTTCCGTCGTCGTCGATTCCGTTGGTTTCGCGGCCGCCGCCGGTCTCGCCCGGGTTCGTCCAATAACGGCCGGCCAGATCGGGATGGGCGAAGTCGAGGCCGCTGTCGATGACGGCCAGGACGGAGACCGCGCAGCCGGCCGCGACCTGCCATGCTTCGAGTGTCTGGATCTGTTCGGGCGCGTACTGAAGCGACCAGGCGGCGTCATTGGGCGCGACGGTCTGATCGAGCGCGCTCACAACCGTCTCGGGTTGGGCGAGCTGGACGGCCGGGTCGAGCGTGAACGCCTGACCGGTCTCGCCGACGATCAGTGGCACGATACGGTGCACACCCAATGCCGCCAGCTCCGGCGTGGTGACGTCGCGCCAACCGGCGCCGGGCGTCCAGGCGGCATCGGCACGCACGATCCAGGCCGGCCCATCGGCTTGCGCCGATGCAGAGTCGGTTGGAAGGATCGGGCCGAGTCCGTTCAGGAGTAGCGCCAGGCTGAGAGGGAGTGATAACCGTTTCACGCCGCAATGCTATGCAACACACGGACCAACGTTTCTTGCATAACGTTAGTCCTGTGACACGTCGATCTCACACTAATGTTTCTTGACAATCGTTAGAACATTATACTTGCGGCCCTGATACGGGCAATGGGCCGATTGTCAGCGCAGGGGCCAGGCCGGCACGACGAACTCGTCGTTGGTGAGGCGGGCGCCGGATTCGGTGAGGGCGGGGAGGCGCGCGGTGGCGGTATACAGCCCGACATAAAGCGAAAGCGGGCCATCCGGGTCGGAGGGGAACCGAAACTCATGTCTGTCGAGGACCAGTTCACCGGCGCGCCAATACCGGGTGGGATAGTGATCGTCGCGGGGTCGCGAGTCGTCTTGCAGGAACAAATTGGTCGGCGACCGGCGCAGGTGGGCGAAGACGCTGATGTCGTCAACCAACGCCGAGCGACTGCGCCAGAACAGCGTGGCGGCCAGCCCCGTCCCGTCCGCCAGCGGCGTGATCGTGATGCCTTCGAGCGTGATCGTGTCGCCAAACCGCACGACCAGCGGCTGCGCGGGCGTGGGGGTCGGACCCTGCGCCTGGCCATGGACGACGACTGGCACATGGGGGCTCGTCGGGAGCGGCACACCGGTCGGCGATGCCGCCGGAACCTCCGTGGCGCCAGCAACGTTTTCGAGGAAACTGACGCTCACGCTGCCCTGCGCCGGCGCCGGGTAATCGCCGCGGACGCGCAACGCATAACTCTCGCAGAACGGCTGACCGACTTTCCACAGCGACGTCGGGTAGGTGCCGCGCCCGGGATACGTCGTGTAGTCGCCATAGCCCTGATTGTCCGGGCCGATCAACGTCAGTCGCAGCGGGAAGTTGTCGGCGATGGCGCGGTCGGCCTGAAAGCACAACGTCAGGTCGAAGGTGGTCTCTGGCCCATCCGCTTCCGCGAGCCTTGCGCCAAGCAGGCGCATGCCCGGGGCGAAAACCGCGGCTGTGCCCGTATCGATGACCGCCAGGTCGGCGGCGGAGGCAACCTGAGGCGGATCATAGGCCGGCGACAGGATCCCGATCGGAATGGCCCAGCTGATCGCCGCCTGAAGCACGGCGGCGGTGACCACCACGTGCGTGCGAATCACGGGCGGGATGACCTCGTACCATCCGGCGCACGCGATGAGGATCAAGCCGGGCAGAGCCGGCAGCAGATAACGCCCGACCACAAGGTAACGATCATTTTGAGCGATCGACAGGGCCACGGCCAGCAGGATGAGGCTCACCAGGAGGCTGGCGGCGATCAAGAGGCTCGAGCCGGCGCCCCGAGCGTTGGCCGAGGTTCGGCGCAGTCGCGTAAGCGCCGCGGCCACGAATCCGATGCCGATGACGGCGTCGAAGAGCGGATAGACGAAACTCCAGGCTTCGACGTTTCCCCAACCGTAGGACGCCACGAACGTCCGGCGGCCGTATGTCACGATGTCCAGGAATCGAGCGCTGACCGTGGCGCCATCCGTCAGGTTGGTCAGCAAGCGCGTAAAGGTGGACAGCTGCAGGATCTGTCCTGTGACGAAGTCCATCCCCGAGAGCAGCACAAGCGCGATGGCCACCAGCGTCAGGAGACCACCCAGGGCCACCATCGCCGTTCGACGTTGCGTCACGGCCCCGAGCAGGATCACCAGACCGGTCGGCACCACGAATGCGAGGCCGTTCAGTTTGGTCAGCAGGGCCGCGCCGGTGACGGCCGCCAGCAGACCGGCGTGAACGAGAGTCAGGCCATCCTGCTGGGTGCGCACGATCAAGTAGACGAGCACGGCGGCAAGGCTCGTGATCAACAAGTCGTTGGTCGCCATGCTGCCGATGAACACGAACTGCGGCCAAAACGCGTAGAGGCTGGCGGCGGCCAGGGCGCCCCACGACGATCTGGGCCACAGCCGCCGCGCCGCGAGGTACATGAAGATCGTGCTGGCGGTGCTGATCACGACGCCGACCAGCCGCATCGTCGTCAACGCTGCCAGCTGCGCGGACTGATCCGGCGTCGGCGACGAGAAAGCGACGGCGTAATTCAGCCCGGCGATACCACCCGTGAAGTACGGATTCTGCTGGGGCTCGAGGGCGTGTTCACCGAGGTCAAAGGACGCGATGAAGGGCGCCACGATCATGTAATACAACGGCGGCTGGAAACGCGACCAGATGCTCTGGGCTTCGGGGTCGTTTGGGTCGAGCAGGTGCCCGGTCACCGCGAGGTACCGCGCGTATTGGAAGTGGCCCGGCTCGTCGTAGGATTCCCACGGTGGCACCGCGAGGCTGTAATACACGCCGAGGACGAAGCGCAGCGCCAACAAGACGATCAGACCGACGCCGGCGCCGCGCCGCCTAGAGCTCGTCGGTGAAGACATCGCTTGACCTTCGGAACAGCCACCAGCCGACCGCGAGCACCGCCAGCGCTTCACCGAGCGCGATGCCGAGGAAGACAAGATCGGGCGTCTGGCCGTCATAGATCGCGGAACGATAGGCCGTGACCAGATTGGCCATCGGATTCGCGATCAAGATCGCCGAGCGCATCACGACGTTCTGCATCTGGCCCAGATCGTAGAACACGGGCGTGATGAAGAACAACGGCAGGATCAGCACGTCGACGAGTTGTTGCACGTCGCGGAACAACGCGTTCACGGCCGACAACCCCAGGCCCAGCCCGATGCTCAGCATGATTTGCACGGCGAGGATCGGCACGAGCCACGCCAGTGCGGGCGTGAATGCCACGCCGTAGTACAGCATCAAGGCCGTCAGCGGGATCAGCGCCACGAGAAAGTTGATTCCGTTGGCCAGCACGATGCTGATCGGCAGGATCTCGCGTGGGAAGTACACGCGTTTGACGAGGTTGCTGTTGCCCGTGATCGATTGGGTCGACGACGTCAGGGCCAGGCTGAAGAAGTTCCACGGAAGCAGACCGGCGAGAAAGAAGACGGGGTAGGCGGGTTTGGGCGTCGGCATCAGGAAGCCGTAGATGGCTGTAAAGACGACGGTCATCACCAACGGCGCGATCAGGCTCCACACCACGCCCAACGCCGAGTTGCTGTAGCGGACGCGCAATTCGCGCAGGGTCAACAGGCGTATGGCTTCGCGATACCGCCAAACCGAAGCATCGAAGGTCGTCATGGTTCCGTCGCGGGGCTTTTCTCGGGACGCGGCGCGTCATCTAACCGGACCGTCGCCAGGCGTCTGTATTCGCGCATCCCGGATGCGGCCGACACCAGCAAACCGGCCCGGCGCAGGTCGCCGTCGCTCAGGCGCCGCGCCGATTGGATCCGGCGGCGGGCACGCCACCAATGCGGTAAGCGTTGCAGCGCATCCAGAGTGCCGGCGGCGAGCGCGCGCAGCCCGTCCCAACCCCCGCGCGCAGCGTATTCTAGCACTCGGTATCCGTCGTACCCCACGGAGGTGACGCCGCCCGTCAGCAGCGAACGCGCTTGAAGGAGCCGCACCATGTTCGCGTAGCGGTTCCGCTGCATCAGACGCACGCGTCGCGGCGACACGCGCCCGCCGAACGTGCTCCCGAACGCATGCCAGGCCCGCGCCTCCGGAACGACCCAGACCTCGGCGCCCGAGAGCCACGCGCGCCAACACAGGTCGACGTCCTCGAGATAGGCGAAATAGCCTGGGTCGAACCCGCCCAGCGCCCAGTACGTGGCCCTGCGGATCATGAGCGCCGCGCCCGGGATCGTGGCAGTGCGATGCGGCGCGATCCAATCGGCCGGCGCCGCGTCGAGTCGGATGCCCCAGCCGACCTCGAACGCCGTCCCGGCATCGGTGAAGCGGCCGCCGATGCTCTGGATGATCTCGGTCGGACCGCCCCGCCAGAACAACAGCGCGCCGCCCAGGATCGCCGCCCGCGGATGTTCCGCGGCGAACGCGAGCAACGTGGCGCACCAGTCGGGGGCCAGGACGGCGTCGGCGTTGACTAGCACGACCCACTCGGCCTCGACCTCGGCCAGCGCGCGGTTGTACCCGCCCGCGAATCCGTGGTTGGCGCCGAGGTCGAGCGTTTCGACGCCCGGCCAGTGCTCGCGGACATAGAGCAACGTGCCGTCCGACGACCCGTTGTCGGCGACGACGACGCGGGCCGGCGCGGTCTGCGCCAGCGCCGACGCCAGGCAGGCGTCGATGTCGGCGCGGGCGTTGTACGTCAACACGACGAGGGCGAGCGTGGTCATCCTGGCCCGGCCTGCCGGGCCGCCTCCGGCCGATCCCAATGCCGACGATGGAGCGATAGCGTTCGTCGCCAACTGAGGGGCAGGCGATGTCCAAGGCGCCCGCTGGCGAAGCCGGCGCTCTTGGTGACCTCGTAGAGCAGGGCATACGGGATCCACCCGGCGCGGCCCGTGCGCCAAAGATGCCCCACCTCGGCGCGGATGTAACCGAGCCCGAGCGCCACGACGTTCCGCCAGGAATCGCCGCTGATCTCGCGCAACGAGTAGCCGCTGTCGAAGTTGCGTCGAAACAGCTGACCCAACGAATAGCGGTGCCCGTGGATCACGGCCGCCTCGGGTTCATAAGCGACGGTGTAGCCGGCCTCGAGCGCGGCGCGCCCGAAAGCCTGATCTTCGCTCATGATCACGTCATCGGGAAACGGATGCGCCAGCAAGACCGACTTGCGGATGGCGGCGTTGACGTTCGAGAAGAAGATTCGGCCGATCCCGCCCGAGACGCTGCGCAACCGCGACTGCTCGAACGCATGTGGCGGGTAGGTGTAGTTCAGGAAGAACGTCTCGATCGGGCCGACGTCGGCCGGTGGCAACTGCCGGCCGAACGCCGCGGCCACCTGCGGGTCCGCCAGCGAGCGGGTCAGGTTGGCCAGCCAATCGGGGCCGGCGGGGACGGCGTCCTGCGACAGGTACACCAGCCACTCACCCTGCGCCAGACGGGCGGCGAGGTTGCGGGTGCGGCCATGCCCGAACTCGGCCGGCGGGATCGCGACCACCCGATCGGCCAGCGCCCCGACGATGTCGAGCGTCTGATCGGTCGAACCGGAGTCGATCGCCAGCACCTCATAGGGCGGGGCGCCCTGCTGCGCGCGGATGGCCGTGAGCGCCTCGCGGAGCCGTTCGCCGCCGTTGAGGGTGAGCAGCAGGATCGAGATCATTCGCCGCTGCCGCTGTGCTGGCGGGCGATGTCGAGCAGACTGAGGAAGAACGACGAAGACGCGATCTGCACGCCGAGCAGCAGCAACGTGGCGCCGGCCAGCGATTGATGCAGGTATACCAGCTGGTTGAACAGCGCGCGATCGCCGCCTACATACTGCAGCAAGATGTTGATGAAGACGACGGCGCCGATCGCGGCAAGCCCGCCGCCGATCAGCAGACCGCGCTCGAGCGTGAACACGCTCATGAGCGCGTCGATCCACGTGTCCTGTTCGACCAGATGCTCGCGGAAGGCATAGGCCTTGGCTGACACACCGAAGGTGAGCAACATCAATCCGAGCACGCTCAACATGCTGCCCAGGACCATGTAATGGACGCCGACGTACATGGGCCCGAGAAAGAACGGCCCACCCACGAGCGAAATGACCAAGATCAGGCCGACGATCAGGGCGATCAGTCCGGGCAAAACGAACAACGGCCCTGGGCTGAAGAGCAGCATGAAGCGCACGTGGCGCCACGCGTCCTCGATGCGGTTGAGCTTCGAATCGCCGAGCCGCGGGTGATACGTGATCGGGATCTCGGCGATGCGCAGGCGGCGGAGCGAGGCCTTGATCAGCATCTCCGAGGCGAACTCCATGCCGGTCGTGCGCAGGTCCATCGCCGCCCAGGCCTCCCGTGTGAAAGCGCGCAGACCCGAATGCGCGTCGGAGATGCGCAGGCCGAACAGCAGGTTGAGCATGCCGTTGAGGATCGGGTTGCCGATGTAGCGGTTCGGCCAGGGCATCGCGCCCGGGAGGATCTGGCCCATGAACCGTGAGCCGAGGACGACGTCGTCGCCGGCGCGCAGCCGGTCGAGCAGAAGCGGCGAATCGCCGAAATCGTAGGTGTCGTCCGAGTCCCCGATGATGATGTACTTGCCGCGTGCGTGACGGATACCCATCAGATACGCGGCCCCATAGCCTCGCATGGGTTGATGGACGACGATCGCGCCGGCTTCGGTGGCGATCTCGATCGAACCGTCCGTCGAGCCGTTGTCCGACACGATCACTTCGCCGTTCAGGTTGTTCGCCAAAATCGCGGCGCGAGCCTTCTTGACGCATTCGCCGATGGTGTCGCGCTCGTTCAGACACGGCATAACGATCGAAACTTCGACGGCGTCAGGGGACGCATGCGACGCTGGCGTAGCCTGCGGAAGCGGGGTTTGTGCGGCGGTCGGCGGGTTCAGCATGACGAAGATCGATTATATCTGATGCCACGGGCCGGCTCGGCGCGTGGCATCGGCTGTGACGTTGTCGGGCGCTGAGTCTCGCGGCGCACATGTCAGGGAATCAAAAGGCCGGCGGCGCCTCTCATTGCGAGAGACGCCGCCGGCCTGGATGCGCTCAGTGCGCGGTGATCGCGGTTCGGGCGGGGCGGGCGGACACGCGCGTGACGGTCTCGGCGGCCGGCGCCTTCGTACCCATCTGATCGGGGATCTTGAACAACGAGACAGCTTCGCGCAGCTGCCGAGCCATTTCGCTCAGCGCTTGCGCCGACGCGGCGACTTCCTCGGTCTGCGCGCTGATCTCTTCCGAGCTGGCGGAGACCTCTTCGACCGCGGCGCTGTTCTCCTCGCTGATGCTCGCGATGGTCTGGACGGAGTCCGACACCTCGGTCGCGCTCGCCGCCATCTGTTCGGTGGCGGCCGTGTTCTCTTCGATCACGGCGCTGACGTTCTCGATGCTCTCGACGACGCTGCCGTTGAGGCGCTTCATCGTCTCGCTGTTGGCGCGGTTGTTTTCGGCGATCGCCGTGACTTCGGTGATGACCTGGGCCAGTTTCACCGACGCGGCCTGCATCTCGGTCAGCGCGTCGCGGATGTCGTTGACGCGGGCCACGGCCGACTGGGCGCCGGTCGTAATGTGCTGGAAGGCCGTGCCGGCTTGGTCCGTGAGCCGCACCGCGGCGGCGACGTCGTCGCCCGCCTGACGCATGGCATCGACGGCGTCGCTGGCGCCGGTCTGGACCGTGCGCACCATGTCCGAGATCTCCTTGGTGGCCACGGCCGATTTCTCGGCCAGCTTGCGCACTTCCTCGGCCACGACTGCGAAGCCCTTGCCGTGCTCGCCGGCGCGCGCCGCCTCGATGGCTGCGTTGAGCGCGAGCAGGTTCGTCTGCGCGGCGATGTCGCCGATGGTCTCGACGATGCTGCCGATCTGGGCGGAGTGGCGGCCCAGGTCGCGGACACGCTCCGAGAGCTGCTCGGTCGCCGCCCGCACGCGTTGCATGCCGACGACGGACTCGGAGACGATGACGCCGCCGCCGTTCGCTGCCTCGGCCGCCGACGTCGTGTCGCGGGCTACCGCGGTCGTCGCGTTGTCGAGTTGATCGAGGGCGCCGGCCAGGGCCACGCGCACGTCGGCCGCGCGGCGCATGCCATCGGCCTGCGCATGCGCACCCTGACCGATCTCGGTCACGGTGTGCGACAGTTGCGACATCGACGCCGACGTCTGCGAGATCGCGCCGGCCTGAACCTGCGAACCCTGCGCGACGCCTTCGATGGCGCGCCGCACCTGGTCGACCGTATCGGCCGCGCGGGCGACGCCGTCGGCCTGTTGCGTGGCGCCGCGCGCCAGCTGCTGCATCGTCGCGGCGATCTGGTTGGTCGCGTGCCCGCTGTCTTCGGCGGCGCCGGCCAGGGTGTTCGAGGCGGTCGTGATCGCCTGCGCCTGCCGGTTCACTTCGCTGATCAACGTCTGCAGACTGCCCGTCATCTTGACGAAGGCGTTGCCGAGCGTGTCCGCTTCGGAAGCCGGGACGAACGAGTGGGTCAGGTCGCCGTCCGCGATCTCGGTCGCGTGCGCGGCCATCCGTTGCATGTAGGCGATCATCGTGCGGAACGCGTCGGCCAGCTGGCCAAACTCGTCGCCGCTGCGGTGCGCGATGCTCTGGTCGGTGTTGCCCAGGGCCAGGCCCTGCGCGATGGCCAGCATACGGCCGACCGGACCGGCGACCGCCCCGACGACGAACTGCATGACGATCGCCGCGCCGATCATTAATGCCAGGCCAATGCCGCCCATGATCAAGAACAACTGCTGTTCCTTGGCGGCGAGGTCCTTCTCGACCGACAGATATTCGTCTTCGTAGGCGCCCACGCCGATCACCCAGTTGTAGGGCGCGTAATAGGCCACCCGCGTGATCTTCCAGCGGGGCTCGGTTTCGCCGGGGTTTTGCCAGCGATACCGGACGGTCGCGGTCTCGTTGGATTTCAGGGCGAGCCCGGCGTTGATGATGTTCTGGATCACCGGTTGACCGTCGGCGTCCTCCGTGTTCCAGACGTTCTCGCCGTCGCGCTGGCCCTGCTTGGAGATGATGTACGTGCCCTTCTCGCTGCCCGCGCCGCCCAGCACATAGACATAGCCGGTTTGGCCGACCTGCGTGGAATACAACGCGTCGCGCAAGGTCGTGGCCTCATCGCGCGGCACGCCGACGAACAACATCCCAGTGATGTCGCCCTTGGCGTCGACGATCGGCTGATATTGGGTGACGTACCAGGCGTTGACCACGTAGGCGATGCCGGTGTAGGTCTCGCCTTTCAGCACCTTTGCGAGCACGCCGTTGGCGCTGCCGTCGGCCATGGTCGCCGGGATGAACGTACCGATGGCGGGCTTGCCCTCCGCCGTGGTGACGGTCGTCGCCACGCGCAGCATGTCGCCAGCCTCGTTCATGCGCTGGAAGACCGTCACGGCTCCGTCGGTGATCGAACCCACGCTCTGGACATAGGTGTCGAGCGTCTGCGTTCTGTCGCCCAGGGTGGCGGCGGGTAGGCTCACGTCGGTCGCGACCTTGGTGAACTGATTGGTCGCGGTCCAGACCGTGTCTGTCCCATTGAAGATGACACCGCCAAAGTGCTCGAGCTCACTTTCGGCGATGCGGCTGGAGTTGGCGACCTCGTGTCGCAACGCCTGGTCCTGAGCCTCGATCAAGCGCATCACGCCTTGCGTGATGTGATCGAGGTCGGCGGCCGTCAGCTCCTCCGCGGACGCCACGGCCCGGGTTGACATCTCGTTGATGCCCCATAGGCTGACAGCAGTCAAAGCCACGACCGCGGCGAGAACGCCGATGATGCCGTTGGCAGTCCACTGTGCTCGAATTGGCCAATCGCTAAAGCGCCTCATACGTGTACTCCTCATCGCGGCGCAAACGGAACCGCAACAGTTGCAGCCGTGCCGCCGTGTTCATCGTATGGAGCTAGAGCGTTGTGTCCGTAAAGACGACCGAAACGAGCACCAAAGCACAAGTGAAAAACGGAACGACCAAATATCCAGATCAATAGGGTCTGTGTTGCCCTGATTGGTCGGCGAAGCGGATTGCGCCGATGGGCGCAGTCGACCATCCCGTGATTAGCGGAGCTCAGCGATGACGATCTCGTGCGGATCAAGGGCCAACGGCGCCAGACCAACCCGCGTGCCGCCGGCGCGAGTTGTCCCTACGGCGACGATCGCGGTCTCCGCCGTTGTGTCGAGCGTGACGGTTTGAGCCTCGGGCGAGAAGTTCAGGGCGATCAGGCAGGTCTGGCCGGCCGTCGCGCTGTGCCGCGTGTAAACCAGGCACTCGGCATGGCCGCGATCGATCGCCCTGTAGTCGCCCGATGTCAGGGCGAGACTGGCGCGGCGCACCGTCAGCAGCCGTCTGTAGAAAGCCAGCAAGGAGCCGGGGTCCCGGGCCTGGTCGGCGACGTTGACGCCGGTGGCGTGGTTGGCGTGCACCGGCAACCAGGGTTCGACATCGGGTGGGCAGAAGCCGGCCCGCGCTGCCGACGTCCAGTGCATGGGGCTGCGACAGCGATCGCGCGTCGTGGCGATGGCGTCGCGCAACGCCTGTTCGGGTGTCGCACCCAGCCGGAGCGTCTGCACCCGATAGCGGTTGGCGGCGGCCGTGTCGCGGATCTGATCGGCCCGCGTGAGCTCGAGGTCCGCCATGCCGATCTCCTCGCCGTTGTACAGGAACGGCGTGCCCCGCAGGGTCAGCATCAGCGCCGCATGGAGCCGCGCCAGGGCAGCATCGTGTGCGCCGTCGCCGTAGCGCGACCAGAGCCGCGGAGAATCGTGGTTGCCGAGGGTGTTGCACGGCCAGGCGCCGCCGGGCAGGGCGCTCAGGCGTTCGGCCTGATTGGCGCGGATGTGCGCCGGCGTCAACCGGTCGACGCGGAGCATCGGGAAGTTGAAGACCAGGTGCAGTTCGTTGTTGGCAGGCCCGTGAAAGGCCACATCCTCGTCTTCGCCGATGAGCACGCGATCGCCCGGATAGCGGTCGACGATTTCGCGCAACTCCTGCATCAACTCGTGCACGCCGGGTTGCTTAACCTGATGTTGCATCAACACGCGATACTGTTCGAGGGTCAACATGTTGGCGTCGAGCACGTCGTCGGCCGCCAGTGGCAGGGTGTGATCGGGCAGGTCGGGGTGTTCGAAGACCGTGCCGACCGCGTCAAGCCGGAAACCGTCCACGCCAAGATCGAGCCAGAAGCGCACCATGTCCCACATGGCCCGACGCAGCTCCGGGTTCCGCCAGTTGAGGTCCGGCTGTTCGGGCAGGAACGCGTGGTAGTAGTACTGCCCGGTCTGCGGATCGAGGGTCCAGGCCGAACCTCCGAAGATCGAGGCCCAGTTGTTCGGCGGGCCGCCGGCGCGGCCGTCGCGCCAGACATACCAGTCGCGTTTCGGATTGTCGCGACTTGTCCGCGACTCGCGGAACCACGGATGCTCGTGCGAGGAGTGATTGAGCACGAGATCGAGGACGACCTTCAGGCCGCGGGCGTGGGCTGCGTGCAGGAAATCCGTGAAGTCGGCCAGCGTGCCGTACTCGGGCGCGACTGCCGAATAATCCGAGACGTCATAGCCGCAATCGAGGAACGGCGAGGGGTAATGCGGCGACAGCCAGATCGCGTCGACGCCCAGGTCGCGCACATGGTCGAGTTTGGCCGTCATGCCGGCGAAGTCTCCGATGCCGTCGCCGTTCCCGTCGGCAAAACTGCGTGGATAGATCTGATAAAAGACGGCAGTCTGCCACCACTTGAGCGTCATCTCTCATCCCCTAACATGTGATGCCGACATCTTACAGCACTGGAGCACAGTTGTACGCCGGTGAAGCGGATCAACACTCCATCCGAGTCGTCTGAAACAAAAAGCCCGCAGGCATTGCCTGCGGGCTTTCGACGAGCGATCAAGCGAACCGATCTCAGCGGATGGCCGCTTCGGTCTCGCGGTTGAACAGGTGCATGTTGTCGAGGTTCATGGCCACCTGCAGCTTGTCGCCGACGCGGGCGCGGTTGCGCGGGTCGACGCGGGCGACGTAGCTCTTGTCGCCGGAGCGCAGGTACAGGATGACCTCGTTGCCCATGAGCTCGGTCACTTCCACAGTGGCATCGACCGCGGCCTGGTGGATGCCGGGCGGCGCGTACGACGGGTCGTGGATGTCTTCCGGCCGAATGCCGAGGATGACCTGCTTGCCGACGTGGCTCAAATAGGGCGCGGCCTTCTCCTGCGGCACCGTCACGGCGAAGGCGCCGGTGTCGACGACGACCGTCTTATCGGCGGCGGTGACCTTGGCATCGAAGAAGTTCATCGACGGCGAGCCGATGAATCCGGCGACGAAGACGTTGCCCGGGCGCTCGTACAGGTTCTGCGGCGAGTCGAGTTGCTGCAGCACGCCGTCCTTCATCACGGCGATGCGCGTGGCCATGGTCATGGCCTCGACCTGATCGTGCGTGACGTAGATGAACGTCGTCTTCAGGCGCTGATGCAGCTTCGAGATCTCGGCGCGGGTCTGAACGCGCAGCTTGGCGTCGAGGTTGGAGAGCGGCTCGTCGAACAGGAACACCGAGGGCTCGCGCACGATCGCGCGGCCGACGGCGACACGCTGGCGCTGGCCGCCGGAGAGTTGCTTGGGCTTGCGCTGGAGCAGATGGGTGATGCCCAGGATCTCGGCGGCTTCCTTGACGCGGCGATCGATCTCGCTCTTGGGAGTCTTGCGCAGCTTGAGACCGAAGGCCATGTTGTCGTACACGCTCATGTGCGGGTAAAGGGCGTACGACTGGAAGACCATGGCGATGTCGCGATCTTTCGGCGCGACGTTGGTCACGTCCCGGTCGCCGATCAACACGCGCCCGGACGAGATCTCCTCGAGACCGGCCAGGCAACGCAGCGCCGTGGACTTGCCACAGCCCGATGGGCCGACGAGCACGAGAAACTCTTTGTCCGTAATCGCTAAGTTGAGATCTTTCAGAACGTGATTGTCCCCAAACTTCTTGTCAACGTGTTCGTAATTGACGCTGGCCATGTCGGTCTTCCATTTCCCTTTCGCTCTAGTATGGTGACGCCATTGTACACCTGCGCATCGGCGACGCTATGGGCAATTTCCTTGTTTTCCGCGAATATGAACACCTGCTCCGATTAAAGGCGAAGGGCGCCCGATCGGGCGCCCTCGTTTGGGTACCGTGTGGCGCGTGGCGGACGGCGATCGTTACTGCGCCGGGAGCAGCACGAATTTCAGCGTCAGCGTCACGCCGTCGGTGACCGAGATGAACGGGTTGCTCGGCGGCTCGACCCCGAAATCCTTCATCAGGATACTGGTCGTGGCCGTGCCCTTGAGCGCCTCGCCGTCCAGGGTTGCCGTCACGTCCCAGGTGACGGGCAGCGTGGTCTCGTGCACGGTCATGTCGCCGGAGAGTTTGAAGGTGACGGTTTCACCGGGCGCCGGCGTGCCCGACAGACCCTGGATCGACGTCGCCGTGAAGGTGGCCAGCGGGTAGGTCGCCGATTCGAGCCAGTTGCGGCGGATGGCGTTGTCGCGCTGGCCGCTGTCGCTCTCCAGCACACTGATGTCGACCGTGACGGTGCCGAGCGGGCTGGCGGCAGGGTTGTCGAAATCGATCTGGAGATCGCCCGAAATCACGCTTGTGACGCCGACGGCCGTGTTGAGCCGATTGCTTTCTTGAAGGAAGTACTCGTCGACCGAATAACTGGCCTCGGATTGCGACGCGTCAAAGCTGTACGTGCGCACGCCGCTGACCCCGCCCGTAGCCGGCTCCGTCGGCGCTTCGGTGGCCGGGTCGGCTGCCGCGGTCGTGGCCGTCGGATCGATCACCGCCGTCGGAGCGGTTGTCGGCGGCACAGATGTGGGCGGGATCGGGGACGCCGGCGCCGTGGCGGGCGCGGCGCCGGTGCACGCCGCGACCAGCGCGGCCGTCGCCAGCGTCGTGGGGACCAGTTTCAGGCGTGGGTGGATCATCTCTTCTCCTCGGAAAAATGGAACCTGCGCGTCGCGCGGGCGGATCTGGGCGGCCGAGTTTGTGCCCGGCCAGTGGGACCCTCCCACGTCTGGCGCGTCTTTCAACGTTGCGCTATCCCGGTTAGAACGGGTTGCGTATAATACTCAAGCCCCTGGCTTGGAAGTGAGTAAGAACGACGGTGAGCCTCGATTAAGAGAGGAAAAGGGATGGCAGTCTTAGACGGTATCCGGGTCATCGAAATCGCCGAAGCCCTGGCCGGTCCGTACGCCGGCATGATGCTTGGCGACTTCGGCGCGGACGTGATCAAGATCGAGCGTCCGGGTTCGGGCGACCAGGCCCGACAATGGGGGGCGCGCCTTCCCGAGGGCGAGAGCGCGTATTTCGCCTCGACCAATCGCAACAAGCGCAGCCTGACGCTCAACATCCAAAAGGAAGAAGGTCGCGCGCTCCTGCAGTCGTTGTTGGTGACGGCTGACATCCTGATCCTCAACATCCCGCGCGATGATAGCCTCGACCGCGCCGGGCTCAAATGGGAATCTCTTCACACCCGCCATCCGCGACTGATCGTCGCTTCGGTCACCGGGTACGGCCGCACCGGGCCGCTGGCGGGCCGTTCGGGTTACGACCTCGTGGCGCAGGGCGAGGCCGGGTTGATGGCCCTGACCGGCACACCGGAGACCGTGCCGATGCGCTATCCGGTGCCGCTCGCGGACATGACGGCCGGCCTGTATACCGTGATCGGGGTGTTGGCGGCGTTGCGCGCGCGAGAGACCACGGGCGTCGGCCAGCAGATCGACACGAGTTTGCTCGAGGCCCAGGCGGCTTATCTCACGATCCTGGCCGGCGACTTCTTCGCGACCGGCCGTCCGCCGCAGCCGCTGGGCAACGCCCACCCTGGGATCGCGCCGTATCAGGTCTTTCACGCCGCCGACAAGGCCGTGATCATCGCCGTCGGGTCCGACAAACAATGGGCCCAGTTCTGCGACGTGATCGGGCTCGGGGTCGAGGTCCGCGACGACGTGCGCTTCGCGACGAACCCGGCCCGCCTCGCGAACCGGGCCGAGCTTGTGGCCCTGATCGAGGGGTGCATCGGCGCATTGGCGTCCGAGGATTTGTTGGGCCGGCTGCGCGATGCCGAGATTCCGTGCGGGCCGATCAACAGCCCTGCCGACCTGCTTGCGCACGAGCAGTATGTGGCGCGCGAGAACATCGTGACACTGCACCATCCGTCGGCCGGCGACGTGCGCTCGCTGGCCAACCCCGTGCGTCTCAACGACACACCGGCCGATTACCGCCTGTCGCCGCCGCGGCTCGGCGAACACACCGGCGAGATCCTGCGCGATCTCGGTGTGGCGCCTCAGACCCTGCTCGAGCTGCGTCATCGCGGCGTGGTGTAACCCCATGTTGACTCTCACTCCGTTGCCCGGCATCCCATTGGTGCAGAAGGGCGACGACCTGGTCGGCCTGATCGAGGCCGGGCTCCAACGCGCCGGTCTGACGCTGCAGGACGGCGACATCCTGGTCGTGGCCCAGAAGATCGTGTCGAAGGCCCAAGGGCGCATGGTGCGCCTCGCCGACGTGACGCCCTCCGCGCGCGCGCTCGAGCTGGCCGAGATCACGTTGAAGGATCCGCGTTTCGTCGAGGTGGTGCTGAGCGAGTCGCGCGAGGTGCTGCGCGCGCGCCCGAACACCCTGATCGTCGAACATCGTCTCGGGTTCGTGTGCGCCAACGCCGGCGTCGACCGGTCGAACGTCGAGGCCCCGCCCGGCGAGGAAGTGCTGCTCTGTCTGCCCGCCGACCCCGACGGCACCTGCGCGGCGCTGCGGCGGGCGTTGGGCGAGTCGCACCATGCCGCGATCGGCGTGATCGTCAATGACTCGCACGGGCGAGCCTGGCGTATGGGCACACTGGGCGTCGCGATCGGCGCCGCCGGGGTGCCGGCGCTGCTCGATTTGCGCGGCAAGCCCGATCTGTTCGACCACGCGCTGCAGATCACGCAGGTCGGTTTTGCCGACGAAATCGCCGCGGCCGCCTCGATCGTGATGGGGCAGGCCGATGAAGGCCGCCCGGTGGTGCATGTCCGCGGCGTGCCCTATGCCCTGCGCGAGGGGAATGCGCAGGAACTCTTCCGACCTAAAGAATTGGATTTGTTCCGTTGAGCCTTGCGCCGTCGAACGCGGGTCGGTCCTCGCCGGCCCGCGTCTTGTTCGTTTCCACGACCCATCAGGAGAGCCCATGTCATCGCCGATCCCACCCGAGAAATCCGACCTGCTTGCCACTGAAAAGCGCGCCTTCGCCTATCTGGCCCTGGTGCTCAGGGACGGCACGCCGCAGGTGACGCCGTTGTGGTTCGAGTGGGACGGCGAGTGCCTCATCATCAATACGGCCCGCGGGCGGGTCAAGGACAACGTGCTCAAGCGCCACCCCGTGGTGGCGATCGCCATCAGCGATCCGCAGGAGCCCTACCGCTACGTTCAGATCAAGGGTCAGGTGGTGGCCGAAGACGAGGCCGGCGGCCGCGCCATGATCGACACGCTCAGCCAGAAGTATCTCGGCAAGCCCTACCCGGGTTACAAGGGCGAGACCCGGGTGACCTACCGCATCAAGCCGCTGCGTTTCGAGACCAATGCCTGATCGCGACGCGGCCGACGTCGTCGCCGCGGCGTTGCGCGGACGGCGGTCGATCCGGCGCTATCTGCCGACGCCGATCGCCGACGACGTGCTCGCCGACCTGATCGCGCTGGCGAGCTGGGCGCCGTCGGCGCACAACCGGCAGCCGTGGCGTTTTGCCGTGCTCGGCCCGACGGCTCGAGCACGGCTGGCCGAGGCGATGGGCGCGCGGCTGGCGCAGGATCGCGCCGCGGACGGCGACTCGCCTGAGGCGATCACGGCCGACGCCGCGCGCTCGCGGGCCCGGATCGTCGGCGCACCGGCGGCCATCCTGGTCGCGCTGTCGCTGCGTGACATGGATCGCTATCCGGACCCGGCGCGCGCCGCGGCGGAGCGCGATCTCGCCGTTCAGGGCACGGCTGCCGCCGTCGAAAACCTGCTGGTGGCCGCCGCCGCTCGCGGGCTCGGCGCGAGCTGGATGTGCGCGCCGCGTTTCTGCGCCTCAGTCGTTCGGGATGCGCTCGCGCTGCCGGACGATTGGGAACCGCAGGCCCTGATCACGCTCGGCCTGCCGGCTAACGCCGGCAAGCCGCCGCACCGCGAGCCGATCGAGACGCGCACCCTGTGGTTGCGCGATTGAAGAAAGTTGCACACCGCATGATCCCATCCGATCTGAACGTCGTGGCGCTGGCCGGCGGCGTCGGCGGCGCCAAACTGGCTCACGGCCTGGCCCTCACGCTGCCGCCCGAGCGGCTGACCGTCGTCGTCAACACCGGCGACGATTTCGAGCATCTCGGTCTGTCGATCTCGCCGGACCTCGACACCGTCATGTACGCGCTGGCCGGGGTCGCCAACCCCGAGACGGGGTGGGGGCGGGCCGACGAAGGCTGGCGTTTCATGGAGGCGTTGCGCGCCTTCGACGGGCCGGGCTGGTTCAACCTGGGCGATCGCGACCTGGCCACGCACGTCTTGCGCACGCAGCGGCTGCGCGGCGGCGAAACGCTGACTCAGGTCACGGGGGCGTTGTGCACGGCGCTCGGCATCGGGCCGCGCGTGCTGCCGATGACCGACGACGCGATCCGCACCCGGGTCGACACTGACGAAGGCGAGCTTGCGTTTCAGGAATACTTCGTGGCGCGCCGGTGTGCGCCGCGGGCGCGCGCGATCCGCTTCGAGGGCGGCGCGACCGCGCGCCCATCGGAGGCCGTCCAGCGGGCGCTGGCGGCGGCCGATCTGATCGTGATCTGCCCGTCGAACCCGTTCCTGAGCATCGACCCGATCCTGTCGTTGCCCGGCGTTCGTGAAAGCGTCGCCGCGCGCCGGACCGTGGCCGTCAGCCCGATCGTCGGCGGCCAGGCGATCAAGGGCCCGGCGGCCAAGCTTCTAGCCGAACTCGGCCACGACGTTTCAGCGACGAGCGTGGCGCGGTATTTCGTCGGCGTGGCGCGCGGTTTTGTGATCGACACGATCGATGCCGGGTTGGCGCCGATGGTCGAGACGTTGGGTCTGCGAGCCGTCGTCACGGACACGGTCATGCGCTCCGACGCCGATCGGGCCGCGTTGGCGCGCGTTGTGCTCGAGGCCTTTTCGGAGAAGTGAACCGCGAAGCCATCTCATTCTTGGCGTCCTTCGCGTCTTCGCGGTTCCGTTGCTTTGCGCCAAGGCCAACGATCCGACGCCACTGTCCGTGATACACTGATGTCGACATGACCCTCTGGGCGATCGTTCCGGTCAAGCCCTTCGGCCTGGCAAAGAGTCGATTGGCGCCCGTGCTCGAGCCGACGCAACGTGTGGCCCTCAGCCGCGCGGTGCTGGCACAGACCCTGGCTATTCTCCAAGAGACCCCGGCCGTGACCCGGACGTTGGTCGTCAGCCGCGATCCGGCGGCGCTGTCGTTGGCGCGCATGTACCAGGCGAACACGGTCTCCGAGTCAGGGCAGCCCGAGCTCAACGCGGCGTTGCGGCGCGCGATCCAGGTGGCCCGCTCATTTGGCGCCAGTGGCGTCCTGGTCTTGCCCGCGGATCTGCCGACGCTGTCGGTCGACGACGTCGCCGCCCTGATCCCGCCCGCGAGCGAAGACGTGGCGGCTTCGATCGCGCCCGACCGACATCACCAGGGCACGAACGGCGTGTTTGTGCGTCCACCGCACCTGCTCGACGTCTCGTTCGGCGTGGGCAGTTTTGAGCGGCACCTCGCGCAGTTGCGTGAGCGCGGCCTGAGCCCGCGCATCGTCGAGCGGCCGGGTCTGCAACTCGATCTCGATACCCCCGACGATTGGGATCTCTACCGCAACAGCGCGCCCACGGTGCTCCCAGAGCTCGGCCCGGCGCAAGCCTCTTAAACCCTAATAACTCCGCGCCAGGCCCTGGGCGCGCCAGGTCAGGCCAGCCGCGCCACACCTCAGCCAATCGGTTTCCAACCCGACTTGTCACCGGGTGCGCAGTCGTCCAGTTGCTGAGGTTCGGCAACTTGAGCAAAGAGAGACGATAGGCCTGGGCCCCGGGTGGTTTGGTCGCGGCTGCACCCCACACCCTGTAGGATGAGTCGCCGACGACGCATGGTGCGGGTGTACGATGAAGCCGTGAGCAGCCGCGGCCGTCCCGTCTATCGCGATCGGGTCGACGCCGGGCAGATCCTGGCGCGTCTCATCGCGCGCCCTGTGGATCCCACCTCGATTGTCCTGGGTTTGCCGCGTGGGGGCGTGGCCGTGGCTGCCCCGATCGCGCGGGCTCTGAACGCTCCGCTCGACGTCCTCATCGTGCGCAAACTGGCGCATCCCATTCAACCTGAGTTGGCGATCGGGGCGGTCGGCCCGGGTGACGCGCTCGTGATCGACTGGGCTGCCGTCGACCATTTTGGGCTCACCCAGCCGCAGATCGACGTCCTCGTCGCCCGTGCCCGGGCGGAGGTCGCGGCGCGGCTCGCGTTCTACCGCGGCGCCGCGCGCGAAGTCATCGACGTCCGCGCGCGGCCCGTGATCGTCGTCGACGACGGCGTGGCCACGGGCGCGACGGTCACCGCGGCCCTGCTCGCGTTACGTCGGCTGAGCCCGGCGCGAGTGACACTGGCGGTGCCCGTCTGCGCGCCCGATGTCGTTCCCGATCTCGTCGCGCTGGTCGACGACTTCGTCTGCCCGCTGACCCCCGCTGACTTCCACGCCGTCGGCGCCTGGTACGAAGACTTTGCGCAGGTCGACGACGACGTTGTGCTGACGCTGTTGCGCAACTGAGGTATGGGAGCGCGGGAGCGCGAAAGCGTTCGCTCGCGCACTCCCGCGCCCCCGCTCGCGCGCTCCCCGCGCTTCAGATCTTCGCCAGCACCTCCGCCAGCGTCGGGTGGCCGATCTCCTGCAGATCGTAACGCACGCGTTGGGCGGGGCGGTCGAGTTTGAGCACACGCCGCAGATCGATGGGCGTGCCGACCAACACCAGGTCGGCCGGTGTGGCGCGGATCGTGGCCTCGAGCTCCTGCACCTGGCCTGGGCCGTAGCCCATCGCCGGCAACACGGCGCCGGTGGTCGGGTAGCGGCGATAGGTCTCGGCGATCGACCCCACGGCAAACGGTCGCGGATCGACGATCTCGGCCGCGCCAAAGCGTCGCGCCGCCATCCAGCCCGCGCCATAGGCCATCTCGCCGTGCGTCAGGGTCGGGCCGTCTTCGATCACCAGCACCTTCTTGCCGCGCACCGCGGCCGGATCGTCGACCGTGATCGGCGACGCGGCCTCGATGACGACGGCGCCCGGGTTGAGCGTCTCGAGCGCGCGCCGCACGGCGAACACACCCTCGCGATCGGCGGTGTCGACCTTGTTGATCACCACGACGTCGGCCATCCGCACGTTGGCCTCGCCGGGGTGGTAGAGCGCCTCATGACCGGGCCGATGCGGGTCGACGACGACGATGTGCAGATCGCTCTTGAAGAACGGCAGGTCGTTGTTGCCGCCATCCCACAACACGACATCGGCTTCGGCCTCGGCCATCGCCAGCACACGCGCGTAATCGACGCCGGCGAAGACCACGATGCCACGATCGATGTGCGGCTCGTACTCCTCACGCTCTTCGATCGTGCACTCGTACTCGTCCAGGTCGTCGTAGTCGCCGAACCGCTGCGCGGTCTGCGCGACGAGGTTGCCGTACGGCATCGGGTGACGCACCGCCACGACGCGCCGCCCCTGGGCCTGCAGCGCGGCGGCCACGGCCCGCGTGGTCTGCGACTTGCCCGCGCCCGTGCGCACCGCACCGATCGAGACCACCGGCTTGCTCGAGAGAAGTTGCGTGGCGGCCGGCCCCAACAGGCGGAAGTCGGCGCCGGCGGCGAGCACGCGCGACGCCTGATGCATCACGGTCGTGTGCGGGACGTCGCTGTACGAGAACACGACTTCATCGACGCGCTCGTCTCGGATCAGGCGCTCGAGTTCGCGCTCGGCGAAGATCGGGATACCGGCCGGATACTGCGCACCGGCAAGCTCCGGAGGATAGACCCGGCCATCGATGTTTGGGATCTGTGTGGCCGTGAAGGCGACGACCCGATGGGTTGGGTCATCGCGAAAGACCGTGTTGAAGTTGTGGAAGTCGCGCCCGGCGGCGCCCATGATCAACACGCGCACAGGGGAGTCACTCATGCCAGAACCTCCTGAAATGGCGGCCACGCATCAACATAACTGCACGGCGCGTCAAGAAGATGCCCTTATCATGGCCCGTTTTGGTGATCTCGCCAGTGACGTTCCGCAGGCAGGATCGGGAGCCCAGGCACAGACGAAACGCAGATCCCGGCTAGAATCTGGCTATTCGTTGTTGACGACTCGCCCTGGATCCCATGACACATAAATTTCGGGGCTCTGGCAGGTGGACGTATGGCTGCAGATCCGTTTTGGCTGGATGACCCGATCGCTTTGGGCTGGAACGCGAGTGCGCGCTCGACCCGCGTCGGGCGCTGGCTCCGCTGGATCGGGCCGGCCATCCGCGTCGTGATCGTGCTCGCCCTCATCGTCCTCGCCTGGCGCTACCCGGCCGCGTGGGCCGTGATCGTTCTGTTGGTCGTGCGGAGCGGGCTACAGATCGCGGCGCTCCTTGGCATGGATGCGCACCTGGCGCGTATCGAGCGGATCCAGGCCCAGGCGCAGGCGACGACCGGAGCGGATCGGCTTGGCAGCGCCATCCATACAGCCGGTCACCCGCAGCTGCAGGCCAATCAACCCATCGTCCTGGCCTTGAAGGGCGAGGTTGTGACGATCTACGGCTACGACTCCGCGCGCCCGCTTGTGTCGTTCACGGGCCGCGACATCCGTGCGATCACGCCGCTCGCCTACGACGACGACGGCATCCCGCGACCCACGGCCGCGTTCGAAGCCGTGCAGGCGTTGGAGCTCAAG
The DNA here is from genome assembly GCA_044224715.1 of Anaerolineales bacterium. Taxonomy (GTDB): domain Bacteria; phylum Chloroflexota; class Anaerolineae; order Anaerolineales; family UBA6663; genus UBA6663. Next base: position 66,294 of record JBGAJV010000023.1, read on the forward strand.
CTGGCGTGGAAGGCCGATACGTGCACCTGTGTGTTTCGCAAGATGCTCAAGGTTCGCGCGATCGAGTGGTACCACGTCTTGAGCCAGGCGCGGCTCGCCTGACGCCGAACCCGCGAAGCGCGGCCGGGAAGGAGACGCGATGACGAAGGTTCGGCGCGACTGGATCAACCGGCTGCTCGCTGTCATCGCCATCCTCGTGGCGGGTCCGGCGGCGCTCCCCGCCAGCCCGACGAGGGCTCAGGCCGGCGTGCAGGTACACCTGCCGCTGCTGGCCCGCCACAGCCCCGGGCTTTCGGCGATCAGTCATGGCGCCGACCTGAAAGCGGCATTCGTCGGGCCCGGCGCGGTCGGGATCACGGCGTTTGGCACGACCTACAGCGGTGGCGACATCCGTGACGGAGAGTCGTATCCATTCGTGACGCCTGTCGCCGGCCCCGCGACGTACGACGGATTCACCATCTCGGTCCCACATCTGTTGATCGAAGGCCGCGACATCGACGGCAGCCTGGATTTCTACACGACGCGCCCGATCGTGATCCGCGGCAGCCGCATCCGCCCGACGATCGGCAACTACTGGGCGATCCATTTTCGCGGTCAACAGGCGCTGGTGCTGTATAGCTCGATCGGCGGCGCCACGACGGCCGGCGCCCCGGACGACGCCACGCACCAGATCTCGGATGTCGTCAGCGGCGAAGCGCACGACTCGATCTTCTATCGGAACGACCTATCGCTGGCCTGTAACACATTCGAACTCGGCGGCACGAACATCCAGATTATCGAAAACCTGATGACGGATTTCGTCTACTACACCGACGCGCATCTGGACGGCATCCAGGTCGGTGGCGGCGATAGCGGCTTCCGCATCCTGCGCAATAAGATCGTCCTCAACGCCGATCAAACCGGCGCGATCTCGCTGTTTCAGGATTGGGGCGTGAACACGGATTTCGTGATCGACTCGAACTATCTCGCCGGCGGCGGCTACACGTTCTATGGCGGCGCCGGCGGGTTCGGGCATTCCACCGGCATCGTCTTCACCAACAACATCTTCGGGCGAGAGGTCTGGCCCGAGTCGGGCTATTGGGGGCCGGTCGCGTATTGGGATCGAGGCGGCGCCGGCAATGTCTGGTCCGACAACCGGTTCGCCGACGGCGCTCCAATCGTCGAGCCCTGAGCGGCGGCTCGTTCAGGTGGCGACGCGCTCGGCCCGTTGCTGACGTCTATGCCAGACCAGACCAAGTTCGGCGCTGACGATCGGGGCGACGAACAGTGCGATCCAGGGCCAGGGTCCGCGCGCGGTCGCCCAACCGGCCGCGACGCCATCGGCGCCAGCACTGTCGGCCAGGGCGGGGACACCGCCGAACACCAGTATCAATAACGCGCCGGCGGCCAGGCCGACACCGGCGGGCAGCAACCACCGCGCGGCCTCCGGCGGAGGCCGTCTTCGCAGCGTCACCAGAACTACGGCGAGCGCCAACGCTCCCGCCGCCAGGTAGCCAGCCGGAGAGAAGACGAGACTGCGCAGCGCGGCGCCGAGCGGTGGATCACCCGGCAGCACGACGTTGCCGCGGGCCAGGACCACCCCGAGCGTAAAGCCGCCGGCTGTCGTGATCGCATACGCTTGATCGAGATCCGGGTAGATCCGCTGTAGGGCCGAGATGGTGTCCGGTCCCGTCTGACCGCGCACGAAGACGGCGACGTTTGGCGTATCCGGGAAGTCGGCTGCCCGTTGAGCGACGTCCTCGATCGACACGTTGAAGTACGTCGTGCCGCGCCCGAAGAGATCGATGGAGTACGGCTTCCAATCGAAGAAGATCGGATTGTCGTACACGTGCACCACGGTCAACGGCGTCGGGCTGGCGCGCACAGTCCAATGGATGGCGTCCTCGAAGTCGGGATTGACCAGGCGAGCGCCCACCGCGTAGTACTGCAGCACGCCGAGCACGGTCAGACCCAACGCACCACAGGCGGCCAGGCCCTGCCAGGCGCCCAGGCGATTGCGCCAGACCGGTCGGGCCAGCCAGATCGCGACCCGGCAGAGGACATCGAGGCCGAAGGCCATCGCCAGGGCCATCATCGGCAGCAGAGGGACGAGGTGCAGTGCGCGCGGCGGGGCAGTGTTGAGCATGCTGAGCAGCGTCACCGCAGAACCGATCCAAAGCACCGGCAGGGCCCGCCGCAGCGTGCGTGCCCGCCCGATGAGGACGCCGAGCCCGATGAACAGGACGAGCGCCGCCAACGGCGCCCCTGGCAATGGGCCGGCCAGGTAATGCTCGTTGGCTCCGACCGACTGCGTGAAAGCCAACAGGGTTCGCAGCACGCCGCGTGCCAACAGAGTCGCCGTGATGTCGGGGTTCACGACCAGCTGTTGCCCTTGAAACAAGAGGAGCGGGGCGAAGGTCGTCAACTCGCTTTCACTGTAGAACTCACGCGCGTAAAAGGCGTTGAGAAAAAGGCTCTCGAGCGATTTGTGCGCCAGCGCGTCCGGTTGGTGCAAGACGCCCCACAGGAGATGGGGGCCGGCGACCAGCAGACCCGCGACATGGATCACCACGGCGGCCCGCGCCAGGGCGACAAGCGCCCGACGATCGCGGCGATGCGCCGCGATCAGCAGCACGCCCGCCAGATCGACGATGACCCAGCCAAGCCGTGCGGCCGTGTACGTGTACAGCCCCAGACCGCCCAGCATCCCCGCTGCCCACAGCCAGACCAGGCTGCGGCGCGCGAGCCCGCGCTGCGCGCACCACACCATGCCCGCGACGATCGCGATGCTCTGACTGTTGTTGTAGCCCAGGCGCTCGACTGCCAGCAGATACGGCAGACTGACGTACAGCACGGCGGCCAACCCGGCCAGACGGCGCCCAAACAGATCGCGAGTCAGCCCAAACAGCGGGATCACCGTGAGCACGCCCGGCACAATGGACGACAGCCGCCAGGACGCGAAGTCCGCGCCGAGCACGGTGATGAACAACGCCTGCCAATACGAGCTCAGCATTCCGAACGAATACAGGCCGAACTTGAACAGCGACGGCGTGTATCCGTCGGCAATCAGCTTCGACATCAGCAGGAAGCCGACTTCGTCGCCGATCACGCGGCGGGGCTGATCGCCAAGCCGAAAGCCGGCGAGCGCGAACCCAAGGGCGACGATCGCGGCCAGCGCCGCCCACTCGCCGCGTGAGAATATCGGCCCCGATTCGCGCGGCGCGAGTCGCCAGACGACGAGGCTGGCGAAAGCAAGCGCGCTCAACCAAAGCCCGATTTCCCACGCCAAGGGCAGGCCGCTGTCCGTTGCGCCTTCCGGGCCGACCCAGGGCAACCCAAGATTGACGATCCCGCCGAGCAGGAGCAGCCACAGGAGCAGGGCCGTGAGCGCCGCCGCGACCGTGGGGCGAACCCACACCGGGCGCGGCAGATCGATCGCCTCAGGCTGTCGCGGACCATCCGGCGCGCGGTCGCGAACGCCGGCCGCCACCCAGGCGACGCCGATGACGATGATCGCCAAGCCGATCAGCGGGTTCTGCGCATCGCCGACGCGCAGGAAGAGCCAGGTTTCGCTGAACTGGTTGAGCACGGGAGCGTAGAACAACGGCGCCGGCGTCAGGGATAGGCTCACCCCGGCGGCGACGAGGACACCGCCGATCCAATGATGGGCCAGGCAGAGACGTCGCGCCGCTGCCCATGGCAGGCGCGGATCGATCGAAAATGTATCTCGGCGCATACGATCTATCGGCGCGGATCGGTTCTTCGAAAACCGGTCCACTCGCGCCCCGCGAGATGCCGCAGGCGCGCTCAGGCAACTGATGCCGCCATTATCGCGCCGGAAGCGGGTCGACGCCAACCCAAGCAGGGCATGCGCATCTAGATGTAAGAGCAACGGAGTTTGCCGCGACCTGCCGCACGGCGCGTCCAATCGCGGAAATCGCGTCATGCGCGGCAGATCGGTTGAACCGGAAGCCAAGATGCGATCGTTCTGCCGACCGACGGACAAGCCGGTGTGCATGGGCGCGTTGTCAGGCGTATCTGGCTGCGAGGGGATGCCTGTGTCTCCAATGCGTCGAAACGGGTCAGACCAGGCGCGACGATCGAAAACGAACCCGGCCGAGGCGTCCGGTGTGGGGCGCCTCGGCCAGGGAATTGCGCGATCAAACGGAGACTAGAGGCACTCGCCCAGGTCGCAGCGACCGTTGGCGTTCGCGTCGGTGTATTTGCGACAGCGGCCTGGATAGCTGCAGCCCTTGTTGCACCGAACGGTACAGGTCGTCGATGCCGCCGCGGCAACGGGCGCCGCGGTCGCGGTGGCCGTCGACGTCGCGGTGGCCGTCGCGGTTTCAGTCGCGGCGGTGTCGGGCGTGGCCGTCGCCGCGGCCGTCTGGGCCGCCGTGGTCGTGGTGGACGTCGCGGTGCTGGTCGTCGCCGGTGACGCGGCGACCGTGGTGGCGGCATCCACCGCCGTGCCCGAGCCGGTGCCCGAGGCGGCCTCGGCGATGGCAGCCGACGTCGTCGGGATGTAGCGCCCCGTGATGACCGAGGCTCCGGCCGCCAGGGCGGCAACGCCGACCACGCCCATCAGCCCGATGAAGTCGCGGCGCGTCGGCCCGGCTGGGCGAGCCGCTCGAACGGTCGGTCCCGAGGCGGTTGCCACGCGCTGAGGCCGTTCCAGCGTCATGGCCTGAACGAACCACTTCCAATGCAGCGCGACCTTGACGAGCACAAGTGCCAACGTCGCCATCGAGCCGACCACATGGACGTCGGTCCACAGCGCCAGCGCGTCGATCGACAGGTTAAGCCACGTGGAGATGAGCAGACCGGTGCTTACGATCACGGCGAAGCCCGCCGCCAGCAATGCGTCGAGCACCCACAGCGCTTGCCCACGGCCGGGCGGGGCGGCCAACCGCCGAGCGATCGACGCGATCCAGGCGCGATGGGCCAGACCGTGATAGAGCGCCAGTGCGCCCAAGCCGACGCCGAGGATCTGGTGGCCGTCCAGTCCGGTCAGATCTGGAAAGAAGGCGAGCAGGAACCCGGCCAGCAGCGTGCCCCCGACGATGACTTTGATCAGTCGCAACGATGTTTTCATGTTTCATCCTTTCGTGACGATGGCGATGGTCCCTGTCGCCGACACCCGGCCCGCCCGAGTATCTAGATTGGGCGGCGCGTGTTCTGCCGGAGGGTTTCGCCTCGTATCAGGGCACACCATAGGCGGTGGCGGCTCAGATCGTGTGTAGAATAGATTGGCGTTTGCTATAGGACCAAGACGGCACGGTTGGGCGGGTTACCAACACAAGACTGCAGCGAACCGTGTGTCGCTCGGTCCGAGGAGATCGCATGCGCGAGTCGATCGATTGGGTGCCTGCCTGGGCGAAGCAGGCGATCTGGTATCAAATCCTGCCCGAGCGGTTCCGGAACGGAAACCCGACGGCAAACCCCACGCTGGCCGACACCGCCGGCGCGTGGCCGCACGATCTGAGCTCGCCGTGGCAGGTCCACCCGTGGACGTCCGACTGGTATGCGCTGCAGCCCTACGAGGTGGCCAACGGCCAAGACGTCTGGCACAACCTGGTGCGCCGGCGTTATGGCGGCGATCTGCAGGGGATTCTCGACAAGCTCGACTACCTGCAGGACCTGGGCGTCAATGCGCTCTATCTGAACCCCGTGTTTGAGTCGCCGTCGCATCACAAGTACGACGGCAGCCTGTACCACCACATCGACCGCACGCTCGGCCCGGACCCGGAGGGCGACCGGGCGCTGATGGCCGCCGAGGACCCCGCCGACCCGACGACGTGGTCGTGGACGGCCGCCGATCGCCTCGCATTGAAGATGATCCGTGCCGTGCACGAGCGCGGCATGCGCATCATCTTCGACGGCGTGTTCAATCACATCAGCAGCGCGAGCCCGTTCTTTCGCGACGTCGTGGCCCGACAACGGGCGTCGCGCTTCGCCGATTGGTTTTCGATCGACTCATGGGAGGATGCCGCGCTGGGGACGCGCTTCGCCTATCGCGGCTGGTTCGGCGTGCCCGAGCTCCCCGAGTGGCGCCAGGACGAGCGCGGCACGGTGGCGGGGCCTCGTGACTACATCTTCGCCTGCACCCGCCGCTGGATGGCGCCGTTCGGCGATCCCGCCGACGGCATCGATGGGTGGCGCCTCGACGTCGCTTTCTGCGTCAAGCATGCCTTTTGGAAGGATTGGCGCGCGCATGTCAAGGCCATCAACCCGGACGCGTACCTGACGGCCGAGGTGATCGAGCCGATCGATGCCCTGCGGCCTTATCTCCAGGGCGACGAGTTCGATGCGGTGATGAACTACAACGTGGGCTTCGCCTGCGCCGAATACTTCATCGACCAGCGAAACCGGATCACGACCACGGCCTTTGACACCCGGTTGCGCGATCTGCGCGAAGCGTTCGACTCCTGCGTGACCTACGTCCAACAGAACCTGATCGACAGCCACGACAGCAATCGGGTCGGGTCGCACATCCGCAACCCCGACGGCGTGCCGTATCGTGCCTGGAGCGACTATCACCCGGCCTCGCAGGTCTCCAAGAACCCGGCCTACGACGTACGCAAGCCGGAGGCGCGCGACGTCGCGGTTCAAAAGCTGATCGCGCTGTTCATGCTGACCTATGTCGGCGCGCCGATGATCTACTATGGCGACGAGGTGGGGATGTGGGGCGCGAACGACCCCTGTTGCCGAAAGCCGATGCTGTGGGACGACCTGGTCTACGACGATGAGGTGGCGTTACCCGATGGGACGCGGCGCGCGATCGCGGACCCTGTCGCCGTCGACGCCGATCTCCTCGCGACCTATCGCCGGCTGATCCATCTCAGGCGCTCGCACCCGGCGCTCAGCCTGGGCGATTTCGAAACGGTCGTGATCGACGACGCCCGCGGCGTGTATGCGTTCAGGCGCAGTCATGCCGGCGAGACGCTGGTCGTCGCGCTAAACAACGGCGGCCAAACGCAGCGCGTCGAACTTGCGCTGCCCGGCGCCGCGCGCGATCTGCTCAACGCCGAACGCGCCGTCGTCACTCAGGGTGGGGCGATCGTCGTCGATCTCCAACCGTATTGGGGCGTCGTGCTGTCGGTGTGACCCAGCTCACGGCGCCGGTTTGCGGTGGATCAGGAACCGATCGCGTTGACGTTGAGCCGCAATCGCGTGGGCGACGAAGACCGAGCCGCATTGCCCGCAAGCGAGATCGCCCGCGGCGAGGATCGGCAAGGTCTCACCGCAATCGGGGCAGTTGAAAAAAGCGTGGCCGGCTGGGCTTGAGATCTCGGCGCTCAATAGATCGTCCGTGGCGCGTCGACCGCGCACAAAAGCATAACGTTTCTTCGTCACAATTACCCCCAATGGTCGACGCCTGACGGCGCCAAACTGTATCGCGGACCCTCGGCGTCGTCGCAGCAGGTCAGTTATCACCTGTGTGCCGATCGCTTCCCTGACGATATCTCAAACGATTCTACAACAGTCCGATCACGTTGGTCCATATGCATTATGTGACCTCTGGAACAGAGTGCCCGGGTTATCCGATCCCCGTTGTTGGTCTGCGGGAGGTACGGGCAATCACGGTAAGATCGGTCTCCAAAGGCTGAAGTCCGGAGCCGACACAAGCGGGAGCCGTGCATATGGCGGATCGATGGGCCGTTTCGAAAAACGTCTTGGTGCTGATCGCCGGCCTGGTGTGGTCATTTGCCGGCACCATGGTCTGTGTGGTCGGGCTTCCCCTGCTGTGGTCGCTCGGGCCCGGCGAGCCGATCCTCTACCCGCTGGCGCTGGTGATCTTTCTGGTTTTCTACTTCGTTATCTTCTCCCGGCTTGTGGCTAAGCACACGCAGCGCATTCGCGCCGATCCGCGGCCGCGGCTGCCGTTTTGGAATTTCTTCGACAGATCGTCGTTCATCGTGATGGCGATCATGATGGCTGGAGGCATGTGGCTTCGGCTGGCGCACATCTTCCCGAACTGGATGATCGCCTTCTTCTATAGCGGCCTCGGCGTCGCCCTGTTCCTCTGCGGCGTGCGTTTCGTGGGCGTCTTCATCGGCAAAGGCGTGCTGACTCCGGAGACGGGCGATGAACCGATGCTGGGGGCCTGAGGCGAGCCGACATGAACCTCCTGGCACTCAAGCTGTTGGTGACGCCGACGCTGATCGGCGTGGCCAGTTGGGCAGGGCGCCGGTGGGGCCCGGCCGTCAGCGGATGGCTGGTCGGTCTTCCATTGACCTCGGGCCCGATCCTGTTCTTCCTCGCATTGAACCAGGGACCGATATTCGCTCGCGACGCCGCGCTCGGCATCCTGGCCGGCACGTTGTCTCAGGCATTGGTCTGTCTAGTATATGCGCGACTCGCGCGCCGATGGCGCTGGCCCGTCGCGTTGGGCGCCGGTGTGGCGGCGTTCGCGGCCGCGACCCTGGCGTTGACGCGCGTCGGCACGTGGCCGTTGGGCGAGTGGTACGGCGTGGTCCTTGTGTTTCTCGGTGCGGCGCTCGCGGTCATGCCGCGTGAGCGCGCCGGCGCGGTGCCTTCCGTGCCGTTGCCGGCGTGGGACATCCCGGCGCGGATGGTCGTGGTGACGGCCTACGTGATCGCCCTGACCGCGGCCGCAGATTGGCTTGGCCCGCATCTCACCGGGTTGCTGTCGCCCTTTCCTCTCTATGCGATCGTCATGGCGGTGTTCGGCCACCATCTGCAGGGCCCTGGAGCGGCGATCCAGGTCTTGCGCGGGCTGATCATCGGGCTCTTCTCATTCGCGACGTTCGTGCTGATCGTCGGCGGACTGATCGTCGCGACGCCGCTCTGGGCTACATTCACGGCCGGGATGGCCGTCGCGCTCCTGGTGCAGGCGCTTGCGCTCTGGGTGATTCGGCGCGGCCTGATCTAGCTCGAGCCGGTCTGCCGGATTGGGCGCGCCAGACCGGCGTCGTGCCCGGTCCGAAGCCCGTTGACAAAACCCCGGCCGGGTCTACAGTGGAAGCGTCACCCCGTCATCCCCGCACGGAGCCGCGACAAATGAATACCGAATCCCCTGAGATGACCCGACTGGTCCGCTCGTACATTACGCTGCGCGTGGCGGTTGGCCTGATCGGCATGGCGTTGCCGTTCGTTTTGGCGATCGGGAAGGTCGTCTTCGATGGGCCGGGTCTGTTGAGTTCGATCAGCGGATACTACTACTCGAGCCTGCGCGACGTCTTTGTCGGCGCGCTCTGTGCTGTCGCCGTGTTCCTGATGACGTATCGCGGCTATGAACGTGCGGATAGCGTGGCCGGGATCGTCGCGTGCATCAGCGCGATCGGGTTGGCCTGGTTCCCAACGTCCCCGGCCATCGACCCGACACCCCGAGCGATCGCCGTCGGCCGCGTGCATCTGGCCTTTGCGGCCGTGTTCTTTCTGACGCTGGCGTTCTTCTCGCTTTTCCTTTTCCGCAAGACCGACTCCAATCTGCCGCCAACGCCTCGCAAGTTGCTGCGCAACAAGGTCTACGCGATTTGCGGCGTCTTGATCGTGCTGTGTCTGGTCCTGATCGTGGTCTGCGAAATGTTGCCGCTCGACTCACCGCTTCGACAGGCCGGGCCGGTATTCTGGCTCGAGGCGGCCGCCGACGTCGCCTTCGGCATTTCGTGGCTGACCAAGGGCAACGCCTTCCTCGAGGATCATGCGATCTTTCCCCTTTGGAACTCGGTGAGCGCGTGGCTGTCCCGGGGCCGTGTGAGGAATGGCGGCTAAAGCCCCCGCCACCGGGGGCGACTCCCTCCCCTTTTTTACGAGGGTTTCCGCAGGAACAAGCCATAACGCGACCTACAATCTATTCGGATCAGCGCGTCACGGTGGTCACCGGGCGAACGCGGGCGTGGGCCTGCGCCTGTCTCGTGCCGTTGTTCAGGCTTGCGGTGGATCCGGGAGGCCGGATCTGGCCAGCACCGCCGATCGCGCTGGTGTCGTCGAGACTATGACTCGAGCTCGCGCGCTTCATCCCGTCGCTTTTCTCATCCTCTACGGCCTGCTGGGTCTCGGCGCCAACGCGTTGTTCCAGTTCAAGGATGGCCGGGCGTTTAGCCTGCCGATCCTCTTCATCGGCGTCCTCTATGCATCCGCGGTGTACAGGCGCTGGACCGCGCACCTGTCCGCCGTGCTGTTCGAATGCATGTTGGCGCCGGCCGTGATCGGGCTCGGGTGGGAGCCGCCGACCGCCGTCGTTTTCTTCATCCTGATCACCATCGCCCTGATCGGCCTGATCGAGGTGATCATCCGATACGCGATCCGGGCGGAGCGCGCGCGTCTGCAACTGCGTGAGACGCTGACCCACAACCCCGCGGTCGTCTATCAGCTGGTGCCCGAGCCAGGCCACCCGGACGAATTCCGGCTCGTTCACGTCAGCGCCAATCTCCACACCGTGCTCGGGGTGCCGCCCGGCGCCGTCGTGCATGAGCCTCGTTCGGTCGGTCTGTGCGGCGATCTTGCCGATGCACGTCGCACGGCGTGGCGCGATTCGCTGTGCCAGACCGGCGAAGCGGCGATCGAGTACGCGTTTACCCGCCCGGATGGCGAGTTGGTCTGGGTGCGCGACGAATGTCGACTTGTGCGCGACGAGGCGGGCCGGGCCGCTCGCGTCGCCGGCTACGTCGTGAACATCACCCGCCAGCACGAGATGGCGGCCCGATTGTTCGAGCAGGAACGCCAGCTCGCGCAAATCGTGGCCCACGGGCCGGTCGTCCTGTTTCGGGCGGTTGCGGATGGCACCCTCACGCACGGCTGGCGCTTCCAGCTCAACAGCCCAAACGTCAAGGACGTCGTCGGTTACTCGGCCGAGGAGCTTGCGGCAGACACCGGGCTTTGGACGAGCCGTATTCACCCGGACGATCGGCCGCGCATCATCGCGGCGTCGCGCCGAGCGGCGGAAGCCAGCGGCCACGCGTCGCCTGTCACCTACGAATACCGTTTCACGCGCAAGGACGGCCGCGAGATCTGGCTGCAAGACACATTGCAGACCGTTCAGGACGGCGCCGGTCACCCGATCGAGATGTACGGCCAAAGCCTGGATGTCACCGATCGGCAGATGGCATTGGCGGCCGTGGCGGAAAGCCGTCGCATACAGGATGAGAGCGTCCGAAACGGACCCGCCATCATCTTTCGGGCCGTGCCGTTGGCCGATCGACAGGACGGCTGGTCGTATGTGTATCACAGCCCCAATACGGCTGACCTCCTGGGATACAGTGCCAGCGAGATCGAGGCCGACCCCGGTTTGTGGTTGGCGCGAGTCCATCCCGACGACGTCGACGCTTTGGTGGCAGTGGCGCACGACCTCCTTGACGCGACGCCGGGCGACACTCCACCGGTGGTTCATGACTATCGCTTCCGTCACAAGGACGGCCACTACGTCTGGCTGCAGGACAACCTGCGCGTCGCGTTCGATGAAAATGGCCGCGCCAACGTGTTGTACGGGCAGAGCGTCGACGTCACGCCGCGCAAGTTCGCCGAACAGGCGCTCGATGACCAACACCGGCTGCTCAAGCAGTTGACCGATGCGCTGCCGAGCATGACCTTCATCGCCGACCTGACCGCCAGGCAGGGTCAGGGCGAGATCGTCTACGCCAATCGGCTGCTGCCGGATCACCTCGGTTATCACGGCCTCGACGACCCTGAGCGGTTGAGCACCACGTTCTTGTGGAAGGTCGTCCACCCCGACGATCGCGCGGCGCTCTCATCTCAGATCCAGAACCTGGCGACGCTGCCCGATGGCGCGACCGCGACGCGCGAGTACCGGGTGGCGGCGGCCGACGGGTCGTGGCGGTGGCTGCGTTCGCATATGGTGGTGTTCAACCGCGCGGCATCCGGCCGACCGCAACAGATCCTGGGGTTGATGGACGACGTCACGGAAATCCATCAGACGCAGGTCGAATTGGCGACCAGTCAGCGCTTGTTCGAGCGGGTCGCGCTTACCTTGCCGAGTGCGCTCCAGGTCGTCGACGCCGCGCCAGATCGCGATGGCCACCTGATCTTCAGCAACCGCTCGCTGGCGACGCAGCTCGGTTATGCCCAGGACACGACCGAAGACGACTGGAAGGCCTTCTTCCTAAAGGCCCTGCACCCGGATGACCGTCGCAGCTTCAACGACGCGCGGCGCGAGTGGGCCAAACTGTCCGATGGCGCCGTGCTCGAGACCGAATTCCGTCTGCGCGACGCCTTCGGTCGGTGGCATTGGTTTGCGGGTCGCCACGTCGTGTTCGAGCGAGACGCCGCCGGCCAGGTGTCGAAGGTGATCGGCCTGCTCGAGGACGTCACGGTCACCAAGATCCTGCAGGACGAGATCCGCAACGAACGCGACTTCGCCCAGCGCGTGTTGAGCGCGCTGGGGCAGGGTGTACTTGTGCTCGACGCGGAAGGGCGGTGCCAGTACATCAACCCGGCTGGCGCGCACATTCTGGGCGTGACGCCGGATGCGGTTGGCGGGCAGGAGCTTGCCGCCTTGCTCGGCCCTGAACTCCCGATCACCCGCGGGCAGACGGCGCTGCTGGTCGGCGCGGCGCAGACGGTCGAGCTGACCACCACCCGCCGCGACGGGCAGTGCCGCGATCTTCTCGTGACGCGGACGACGCGCGCGCGTTCGGACGATGCCAGCGGAACCGTGATCGTCTTCACGGACATGACGGATCGCAAGGTGATGGAACGCGCCCTGTCGAGCGCGAACCGAGAATTGGAGCAGGCGCTGACGCACGCGCGCGAAATGACCAGCGAGGCGCAGGCCGCGACGCGGGCCAAGAGCGATTTCCTGGCGAATATGAGCCATGAGATCCGCACGCCCATGAACGCCATCCTGGGCATGGCCGAGCTCCTGCAAGACACGCCGCTCTCGGTCGAGCAAAACGCCAGAGTTCAGGTCATGATCGACTCGGGCCAGGCGCTGCTCGCGATCATCAACGACATCCTGGACTTCTCGAAGATCGAGGCCGGCAGGCTCGAGCTGGATCGGCATGTCTTCAACCTGACGGCCGTCGTCGAGGGCGCGGTCGACATGTTGGCGCCCCGCGCGCACGCGAAGGGGCTGCGTCTGCAAAGCCTGGTCGATCCGGCGATCCCGGCCGGGCTGCATGGGGATTCGGGCCGGGTCAGACAGATCCTGCTCAACCTGCTGAGCAACGCGGTCAAGTTCACCAACCAGGGCGATGTCACACTCCGGGCCGAGCTCGATCCGTCGACCGACGGCAGAGCCCGGATCCGATTGACGGTCCGGGACACGGGCATCGGGATCACGCCCGAGGCGCAGGTCCGACTGTTCAACCCGTTCGAGCAGGCGGAAAGCAGCACGACCCGACGCTACGGCGGCACCGGGCTGGGTCTGGCCATCGTGCGTCGCCTGGTCGATTTGATGGGCGGCGAGATCGCGCTGGAGAGCCGGCCGCAGTTCGGCACCGCGGTGACGTTGACGTTGCCGTTCGCGACCGTCTCCGATGAGACGCCTGACGTCCGGTACGCGGGTCGTGTCTGGCTGATCGAGCCCGATGTCTTCGCCCGCGAAGTCGTCGAGCGCTATCTGATCGCCGCCGGCATGACCTGCAGGGTGCTGCCGGATGCCGATGGTGCCCTTATCCACGAGCGCATGGATCCGCGCGCCGACGTCCTTGTGCTTGGTCTTTCGGCTACGGACGACGACCCGCAGCGCCTCGAGCAGGTTCGTCGCGATCCGATGCTGAGCGTTCCGCGCCGCGTGCTGATCACGGCCACGCCGGCCGTCGCGACGGCTTCCGAGCGCGTCGTGCCGCGGCCGATCAAGTTCGCCGATCTGGTGTCGGCCTGTGCCCTTGAGCCTGGGGCGCGCGAATGCGTGGCCCGGGCGGGCGCGCCCCCGACAGACGCCGGCGTCATCGTCGAAGCGCGGCGGCGGTTCATCCTGCTGGCTGAAGACAACCCGATCAATCAGCGCGTCGCGTCGCTTCAACTCGGCAAGCTCGGCTTCGAAGTCGAGACCGCCAACGACGGCACGGAGGCCGTGGCCGTCTATCGGGCCAACCCGGATCGCTATCAGGCGATCTTCATGGATTGTCAGATGCCGATTCTGGACGGCTTCGAGGCCTCGGGCCAGATCCGAGCCTGGGAGGCCGAAGTCGGTCGCCACATCCCCGTGATCGCCATGACCGCCAACGCCATGGCCGGCGACCGCGAGCTCTGTCTGGCCGCGGGCATGGACGATTACCTGAGCAAGCCCGTCAGTCGTCAGGCCTTGCACGACGTGCTCGTGCGCAACCGACTGCTCGAAGCGCCGTAGCGCTTCACGACAGTCGCGG
>JBGAJV010000111.1:0-10649 GCA_044224715.1 Anaerolineales bacterium
CGAGCGTGGCCTGCAGCGCGGGGAGCAACGATCCCTCGTCGGCGTAGTCCGCCGGCGCGAACGCCATCGCCAGCTGGCCGGCCTGACGCCCGGCGATGCGCGACAGCAATCCCTCGAGCGCGGCGAGCGAATCGGTGAAGCCGATTTTGCCGAGCAGGTCGATCGCGGCCCGACGGATGTGGACCGCCACCGAGCGATCGCCGGCCAGCTTGACCAACAGGGCCGACGCCGCCGGGACGCGTTCGAGCACGTGCGCCTGCGCCTCGAGGGTTAATCGTGCCGCGCCCTCATGCGCCGCGAGATGAGCTTCGAGCAGGTACTGCATCTGCGGACGATCGAACTTGCGCAGTTGCGCGGCGACGCCGGCACGCACGTCGGCCGGGTAGCGGTACTCGCTCCCGCGGAGCTCGAAGTAATCGCCGATGGCCTGGATGATCTGGCACCGGAGGCCGAGGTCAGCTTCGTCGAGCCGGGCCGTCAGCAGTTGCACGGTCAGCGGCGACCGGCGCAGCCCTTCGGACCCCATGAGGATCGCGAAGCCGCGCACCCTTTCCTGCAGGTGCTGCGAGACGAACATCTCGCCGGCCACCCACGGATCCACCGACGGCACGGTCCGCGGTTGCAGCCGCATGGCCGGGCGGACGAGCGAGGCTTCGAATCGAACTCGGGACCGAGGACGGCTCATGAGCGAACCACTGTACCGCGCGGACCGACGGGCATCCACGACAGGCATAACTCAAATCGGCGTGGTCGCTAATTTAGCACATCCAACACGGCGCGCAAGTTGCGCTCGACGTTGACACCCAGGTTGATCCGCAACACGCGACGCTTGCGAGCCAACAGGGCCTGCAGGTCGCCCAACGCCTGCGCGTTCTTAAGCCCCGAGAAGCTGTACGGCAGGCCGGGCACCGCCGCATCGGCGGCGTCATCGCAAACGAACTGAATGAAGACGCCGCTGTTGCCGCCGCCTTTGTGCAACTGACCGGTCGAGTGCAGGAAGCGCGGGCCATAGCCGATGGTCGTCGCGGCGCGGGTCTTGTCACGCAGCGTGCTCTGCAGGTCGCGCAACAACTTCTCCCGCTTGGGCGTCGCGTGGAGGTACGCCATCACCGCGACGTAGTCGTTGCCGCGCACGCTCTTGAGGTGGCGCCGCAGCGCGCCCGCGACGTCGTCGACGCCTACCCGTACCTCCTCGGCCGCGGGCAACTGACCGGTCGCCGACAGGGCGGCCAGCAGCGCCTTGGTCTTGTCCTTGGCCTCCTGCACATTGGGTTGATCGAAGGGATCGATGGCGAGCACCCAGCTGGCGGCCGCGGTCGCGATCTCCCAACGCAGGAACTCGGCGCCGAGGTCGTAGACGTCGTCGAGCGTGATCGTCACCACCGGCTGCCCGGCGCGGGCCACGAGTTTGAGCGCGCGCTCGTTGGCGGCGTCCTTACCGAGCTTGACGTGCACGAACAGCCGATCGAGCCCGTAGGCGCGCGGCTTGGCGGCCGCCTCGCCCTCGACGGGCAGGATGCCGACGCCGTCCTTGCCGGTCGACTCGGCGATCAGCTGCTCGACCCAGTAGCCGAAGGTGCTGACTTTCGGCGACGTGAACACTGTTACCTTGTCGCGCTTGGATTTCGCCAGCGCGCCAAGGATGGCGCCCAGATGCAGTCCGGGGTTGCGCGTCACCGGCACGTTCGGGCCGCAGGCGGCGGCCATGCGCTGAGCGCGGCCGAGCAGCTTGGCGACGTCGATGCCCATGAGCGCCGCCGGCACGAGACCGAAGAGCGACAGCGCCGAGTAGCGGCCGCCGATCTCGGGCGGGTTGACGAAGATACGGCGGAAGCCTCGCTCCTTGGCCATCGCCTCGAGCGCGGTGCCCGGATCTGTGATGGCGATGAAGTTCTCGCCGGCGCGGCGCCCCTTGAGCTCGGTCAGCTTCGACCAGAAGTACGCGTTGAACGCGTTGATCTCGGCCGTGCCTCCGGATTTGGAGGCGACGATGTACAGCGTTCGCGCCGGATCGCTGCGCGCATCGGCGGCCAGCACGGCAGCCGGGTCGGTCGAGTCGAGCACCGCCAGGTCCAGATAGCCCTTCGCGACGCCGAAGGTGATGCGCATCACCTCGGGCGCGAGCGACGAGCCGCC
Source organism: Anaerolineales bacterium (assembly GCA_044224715.1). Taxonomy (GTDB): domain Bacteria; phylum Chloroflexota; class Anaerolineae; order Anaerolineales; family UBA6663; genus UBA6663. Next base: position 2,137 of record JBGAJV010000111.1, read on the forward strand.
CATGCCCAGCAGCAGCGCGTGCGTGAACCCGGCCCGGCGCACCTCGCCCGCGAACGTGGTCAGGTGCGCGACGTGGGCCGCCATCTGCTCGGGCAGGTCGAGCCAGCCCATGCGGATCTTGATCTCGGCTTGATGCGCGGGATCGTTCGGCTTCCACAGCGTGCTGTCCTTCTGCCATAGCCGCTGACCGAATTCGGCCCGCGTCATGGCTGCGGCGGCGCGCGCCACAGTCGCCGCGCTGCGCCCGAGCTCGGGGACCTGGCGGTCGGCCAGCAGCACCGACTGCCGCCGGGTCTCGACCACGCCCAGCAGCGTCTCGAACGACTTGGTGAACGACGCCACGCCCTCGCGCTCGAGCTGAGCCGTGACGTCGTCGATGTGGATGCCGATCTCCTCGAGCTTCTCGATCAGCGCCTCGGCTTCGGGCGCCTGATCGGCCAGCCGCACGGCCGGCTTGCCGTGGTCCTTGTACGCCACGATGGTGGCCGGCGGCATGGTGTCGACGGTGTCGGGCGCGACGAGCGCCTCGACGTAGTACACGTCGGGGTATGCCGGGTTCTTTGTGCTGGTGCTCGCCCACAACGGCCGTTGGAAGCGCGCGCCCTTGGCGGCCAGCTTCTCCCAACGCGGCCCGGCGAACGTGGCGCGGAACGCGGCGTAGGCGAGTTTGGCGTTGGCGATCGCGGCCTGGCCCTTGAGCGCGTCGAGCGCCTTGGCCTCGGTCTTGCTCAACACGCCGCGCTTCTGATCGAGCAGCTTGTCGACGAGCGTGTCGACCCGGCTGACGAAAAAGCTTGCCACCGACGCGATGGTGTCGATCGACTTGCGGCGCGCGGCGCGCTGCTCGAGCGCGCTGAGATACGCCTCCATCACCTCGCGGTATCGGTCGATCGAGAAGATCAGGGTGACGTTGACGTTGATGCCCTCGGCCAGACACTGCGCGATGGCCGGGAGGCCTTCCTTGGTCGCCGGGATCTTGACCATCAGGTTTGGCTTGCCGACCGCCTTCCACAATCGGCGCGCCTCGCGCACCGTCGCGGCCGTGTCGCGCGCCAGATTGGGCGCGACCTCGATGCTGACAAAGCCATCCGCCCCGCCCGTCCGGCGATAGACCGGCGCGAAGACGTCGGCCGCGGCGCGGATGTCGTCGATCGACAGCGCGTCATAGATGTCGATCGCGGCCGTGCCGGCGCGCGCGAGCGTCGCGATCTGGTCATCGTAGTCGTTGCTGCCCGCGATGGCCTGTTCGAAGATCGTCGGGTTCGACGTCAGCCCGGTGATGTCGCCGGCCTGGACCATCTTCTTGAGCGCGCCGGTCGTCAGCAGGCTGCGGCGGATGTTGTCGTGCCAGGGGGATTGACCCAGGACCGTGAGTTGTGTGAGGGGATGCGTGGGCATGGCTCTTCCTATTTAGGATCGACCGACGCGCTCGGCCGATTCGCGATGTGGACTGGCGACCGCCTCCGGCACACGCCCGACGTTCGACTCGCGGAACGCCGCCGGTTGTGCCGTCACCGTCAACGCGGACTGCGGTCCGCCGGCGGCGATGACGATCCGCCCTGCTCCATTGCCAGGACCTTGTTGAGACGACGGATCAGTCGCTCTTCGTTTTGAAAGGACGCGCCGAGAAAGGCGCGCGTGATCTCGGAGGCCAGCTCCGAGCCGATGATGCGCGCCCCGATGCACAGCACGTTCATGTCATCGTGCTCGACGCCCTGATGCGCGGAATACGTGTCGTGGCAAACGCCGGCGCGGATGCCCTTCATTTTGTTCGCGGCGATGCACGCGCCCACCCCGCTCCCGCACAACACGATACCCCGGTCGGCGCGGTCTTCCTGTAACGCCAGACCGACCGCTTTGGCCGAGTCGGGATAGTCGACGGGATGATCCGCCGAATCGGTGCCCAGATCCAGCGTCTCCCAGCCCAGCCCGCGCGCGACGTCGATCAGCCGGGTCTTGAGCGGGTAGCCGCCGTGATCGGCGGCGATGGCGAGGCGTTTCATTGCTCTCCTTGTTGCACGGGCGACGCGGGCCATTGACCGCCTGAGGACGCCTCAGGCGGTCCGACCCACCGGTCATCGAGCGCCAATCACGAGACGCCCGCGGCCCTGAGGGCCAGCTCGACGACGCGGTCGACCGTCAGGCCGAGTTCCTTGAACACCGTGCCGGCCGGGGCCGATGCGCCAAAGCGATCGATCGACAGGATCTGACCGGTCGCGCCCACGTACTTGTGCCAGCCCTGCGACACGCCGGCCTCGATCGCCACGCGCGCCGACACCGCCGGCGGCAGCACCGACTCGCGGTATGCGATCGACTGTTCGTCGAACAGCGCCCAGCACGGCAGCGACACGATCCGGGCGCGGATGCCCCGGTCGGCCAGGACCTTCTCGGCCCCGACCGCCAGCGCCAGCTCCGAGCCGGTCGCGAGCAGGAGCACCTGCGGGTCGGCCACGCTCGGGTTGAGCACGTAGCCGCCACGGGCCGTCCCTTCGGCCGAGGCATACACCGCCCGATCGAGCACGGGCAGGTTCTGCCGCGTGAGCGACAGGATCGTCGGCCGCGTGCGGTTCTCGATCGCGATCCGCCACGCCCACGCCGTCTCGTTCGCATCGCCCGGGCGGATGAACAACGCATGCGGGATCGCGCGCAGCGCCGCGTAGTGCTCCACCGGCTGGTGCGTGGGCCCGTCTTCACCAACGCCGATGCTGTCGTGCGTAAAGACCCAGACGCTGCCCAGCTCCATCAGCGCCGACAGCCGGATCGCGCCGCGCATGTAGTCCGCGAACATCAGGAACGTGGAGCCGTAGGGGATCGCGCCCCCGTGCAGCGCCAGACCGTTGACGATCGCGCCCATCGCGTGCTCGCGCACGCCGAAGTGCAGGTTCCGACCCTCATAGCCCCAGGCCCCGCCCGACGCGCCCTGCACGCCCTCCTGCGAGAGCGCCGGGCTCTGGAAGTCGCCGGCGCCCTTGAGCACCGTGAACGTCGAAGGATTCAGATCCGCCGAGCCGCCCACGATCTCAGGGAGCACCTTGCCGAGCGCGTTGAGCACCGTCTCGCCGGCCTTGCGCGTGGCGATGCCCTTCGCGTCGGCGGGGAATACAGGCACCGCATTCGCCCAATCCGTCGGCAGATCGCCGGCCAGACGGCGCGACAACTCCGCCGCCAGATCCGGGTGCGCCTGTGCATACGCGTCGTACGCCGCCTGCCAGGTCTTCTGGGCTTTGCGCCCGCGACGCACCGCCTTGCGCAGGTGGTCGACCGCGGCCTCCGGCAGATGGAACATCTCGTCGGGCCAGCCGAGGTTGGCCTTAGCCGCCTTGAGTTCCTCCGGCCCGAGCGGCGAGCCGTGCGATTCAGACGTGCCCTGCTTGTGCGGCGCGCCAAAGCCGATGATCGTCCGCACCGCGATGAGCGACGGCTTGTCGTTCACGCGCTGCGCCTTCTTGAGCGCGCGCGCCACGGCAGCCGGATCGTTGCCATCGGCCACATGCTGGACGTGCCAGCCATACGCTGCATAGCGCTTCCCGACGTCCTCGGTGAAGGTCAACGAGTTCGTTCCGGCCAGCGAGATCGCGTTGTCGTCGTACAGCACGATCAGCTTGCCAAGCCTGAGATGCCCGGCCAGCGACCCGGCCTCGGCCGTCACGCCCTCCATCAGATCGCCGTCCGATGCGAGGACGTAGGTGTAGTGGTTGATGACGTCGTGGCCGGGGCGGTTGAACGTCGCCGCGAGGTGAGCCTCGCCGATCGCAAAGCCGACGGCCGTCGCCAGACCCTGCCCCAGCGGGCCAGTCGTCATCTCGACGCCGGGCGTCAGACCCACCTCGGGGTGGCCCGGCGTGCGGCTGCCCCATTGCCGGAAGCGCTTGACCTCGTCGAGCGAAAGGTCATAGCCGGTCAAGTGGAGCAAGGCGTAGAGCAGCATCGACCCGTGGCCGGCCGACAGGATGAAGCGGTCGCGGTTGGGCCAATTGGGATCTTTGGGGTTGTGCGACAGGAACCTGTCCCACAGCGTATAGGCCATAGCCGCGGCGCCCATCGGCAGGCCGGGATGGCCGGAATTGGCGTTCTGAACGGCGTCGGCCGCCAGAAAACGGATGGTATTGATCGCCAGTTGATCTCGTTCTGTATTGGGCACAAGCACTCCTCAAGCGGGCCGAACACCCAGGATATTAGCGGACACTCCATTATAATCGCGGCTCAATCGCCCTTGGGCAGCGAATTGAGGGAACCACTCTGCCCATGAAGGTAGTAGAAGCATCAGACGGCGCGCCCGTCTTGTGAGCGACCTCCTGACTGGCTGAACAACCGGACGGCCCGATGCCCGCCCCGGCGCGCCGGGTCAGGTTCGCGGGTCGCCCGGATGGCCACCCAACCCGATCGCGGCATCTTACTGTCGTCGCATTCCGGCAAAAGTTACGGAGCGCCGATGCTCCCAAGCGGAAAGGTCTTTGGCAGCCGATGAAACTTCTCTTGTTCGACGTCGACGGCGTACTGGTTCACCATCGTGCCTACCATATCGGCATCCAGCGCGCCGTCGCGTATTTGTGCGAGCGCATGGGCATCGGCTCACATGCGCCGACCCAGGCCGACATCGACGCATTCGAAGCGGCGACGGTCACCATCGAATGGGAGTCCGTTGCGATCTCGGCGGCGCGGCTGCTGATCGATCGGCTGCGGGCGGCGCCCATCCCCGAGGCACTCCCCGAGCACTTCTGGGACCTGGCGGACGTGCTGGCGCGCCATCCCGTTGCGGTGCCGCGACCCGATTTTCAGGCCCTGGCGCGTGTGAGCGGCGAAACATTGCCGGGCCAACGGCCCTCGCTGGCGATGCTCGAACGCTTCCTCGAAGAAACGACCGCCGACGCGTTCGGCCCTGCGCTCGCGCCTGTGCTGCGCGAGTTGCTCGGTCATTGCTACGACATCGCGATCGGGCCCAGTATTCAGATGGTGCAGGCCTATGCGGTCGGCGCTGCGGCATACCGCGAGTGCTATGGCCGCGAGCCGATCGTTGAGGCCGTGTCGCTGCTCGAAACCGCCGACCGGCCGAACCTGCGACCCGAAACGCGCGACGCGTTGCTCGCCGCGCGACGGTCCGGGCGGCTCGGCTTCAGCCTGTACACGGCGCGGCCGAGCCTGCCGCCGCGCGAGGCGTCCGATCGCCCGCTCGGCTACACCCCCGAAGCCGAGGCCGCGTTGACGTTGAACAACTTGCCGGATGTGCCGGTGATGGCGGTTGGACGGCTACAGTATGTGGCGGCTCGCTATGGCCTGGCCGCCGAGGATCTGGTCAAGCCGTCGCGCGTACATGCGATCGCCGCGATGGGCGCCGCGCGCACCGGGCTCGAGCTCGCCTCTGTCGACGCCGCCATCCGCGTCGACGCCGGCGGCCCGGTGATGGAGCCGTTGACCACCATCGTCGGCGCCGAGGTCCACGTGTTCGAAGACTCAGCCAGCAGCCTGCGGGCGGTCACCGAGGCCGTGGCCTTGTTGAACACGCACGGCCTCGACCTGACGTTGATGCGTCACGGTATCGCGGCCGACGGCTCGCCCAAAGCCGCGGCGCTGGCCGCGATCGCGGATCGCGTCTGGGCGGACGTCAATGCGGCGGTGATGTTCGCGCTCGAGGGGGCGTGAAGTGCCCTGGATGTCGGCGTGAAACGCGCCGACGTCGGGGCACTCCCGGTCTCTTGTCTCAACGCTTGAGACGGATCGCGAGGTCGCGCAACTGCGTGAAGCTGATCGGCTTGACCAGGACGAGGTCGGCTGTTTCTTCGAGCGTCTCGGCCAAACGCGCGTCGGCCGTGGAGGCGATCACGCGCGTGCGCTCGAGGCGCGAGTCGGCGCGCACCTGGCGCAGGATCTCGACGCCCGACGCGCCCGGTAGATGCATGTCGAGCACGATGACGCTCGGCACGATCTGTTTGAGGCGGTTGAGTGCGTCGGCGCCGTTGCCCAGCGCCTCCACCTGAAAACCCGCCCACCGCAGTGCCTCGCTAAAGATCTCGGCCAAATCGGGATCGTCTTCGACGATCAATGCCAGACTTGTGTCGGTCATGAGAGCTTTCCATTGTGCGTCGACTGCGGAACGGTCAGCGTGAAGGCGCTGCCCTGCCCCGATCGGCTCGAAACTGTGAGCGTGCCGTCCATCCGCTGGGCGAGTTCGCGCGCGATGAACAAACCCAGACCGACGCCGGTCTGTTTGCCGGTTGTCGTCGGCGCGCCCTGGCGGAATGGCTCGAAGATCGCGGCCTGGATCTCGGGCGCGATCCCTGAGCCCGTGTCGGCTACCGTCAGGGTCCAATGCTCTTGAGCGCAGGCGATGCGCACCCGCACTTCGCCCCGCTCGGTGAACTTCACGGCATTATGCACCAGATTCAACACGTTTCCTGACCGGCTGCTCCAGGTCCCCGCCACAACTTCTTGCCGTCCAGCTTCGTCCTCGACGTCGACACCAGCCGCGCACCAGCAGGGCAGCGCGGTGTCGCGCACAGGTGCCAAGCCACTCCGTCGTGGTGAAGTACGTCGGGCGCAGCGGTAGTTGGCCGGCCTCGAGCGACGCCGCCTCGAGCAGGTCATTGACCTGCAGCAGCAACTCGCGCGCGTTGCGATCGATGCGCTTGAGTGCCCGCGCCTGCTCATCCGACAACGGCCCGTAGACGCCCTCGCCGAGCATCTCGGCGAAACCGATGACCGCGTTGATCGGCGTGCGCAGGTCGTGGCTGACGCTGGCGAACAGCCGGGTTTTCAAACGTGCCGCTTCGATCGCGGCGTCCCGTGTCGCCGCCAGTTCACGTTGCGCCGTCTCGAGAGTGTCGAGCATGCGGTTGACCCCGATGCTGACGCGTTCGAGCTCGAGGCCGTTGGCCGTCGAGACCCTTGTGAGGCGTCGCGTAGTCCGATCGGCCGACTTCGTGGGTCCGAGCGATCCCGGCGGCCTGGCGTCAGCTGCTCGATCACCTGCAGCCCGATGAAACCGGAGAACAGACCGACGGCCAGCACGCCGACGATAAACAGCAGCACGGTGCGCTGACCCTGCTGGTAGATCTCGCGCCCCGCCAACACACGCAGGTTGACCACGGGCCGACCGACGAGATCGCCGAGCGTGACCTCGCCGACCAGCGTGCGATCGTCGAGCGGATAGACCCGGATGTCGCCCGAGGTCAGGGCGGACTTGTAGTGCGTGGGACCCAGCCCCATCAGGCGCTCGAGCGGGCCGAGCGATAGAGCCGCGCCGCCATCGAGCGTCGGCGACGGCGTCGTCGGGCCGGTGCTTGTCGCCAGGGGCGTCAACTCGAGACGCAGCCGCGTCGTGGTCGCCAGGCGATCGAGCTCGAAAGCGTTGAGGCGTCGGACGATGATGATCTCGCCCTGGTCGGGGCCCTGACCGTCGCTGGCCCGGATCGGGCGGCGGGTCACCAGCACCGGGTTGCGGCGGCGCCATTCACGGACGACGCCTTCGGAGTCGGGCGTGGCCTCGGCTGTCTGCGCCAGCAGGGCTTCGCGCGCGGCATCCGGCACGCTGGCCAGTTCGCGCCGCTCGAAATCGACGGCGCGCTGGAAAACGATCTCGCCCTGCGCGTTGAACACGATCATGGTGTCGAGCGACAGATCCTGGAAGACGCGCAACGGCAGGTTGTTGTCGATGAAGGCCTGCGAGGGCGCGGCGGCGAAGGCCACCATATCGTCCCAGGTCGCGTAGTCGGCCGAGGTGTTGCGTAGATCGGCGGCGCTGGCCTCGAGCGCCGTCAAGGCGCGGTCGACGTCGCGGGCCATGCCGTCACGTTCGAGGTTGGTGAAGTTCTCGAGCAGGAACGCACGACCGATGGCGCCGACGATGACGAGCGCAATCAGGAGCAAAGCCGCGACAGCCAGGATCGTGCGCGCGCGCAGTGACATAGCGGTTCGACGATCGGCGCCGCCTCGGCCGGCGCGGGCTAACGAACGGTGTAGGTCTTCGCGAGGCCGCGCTTCTCGCGCAGCGCCGCGTAGGCGCCGATCCAGGGCTCGCCCAGGGTATTGCGCTTGGGCAACACGACCTTGTCGAGATGCGTCGCGAGCCCGGCCATCAAACCGGGCAGTTCCATCCAGCGCTCTTCGAGCACGACGGCCTCGAGCTTGCCCGAGATGGGCAGCACCCACATCCAGTCGCGCCGGAACTGATCGGCCTTGAGCCAGTAGTCGCGCTTCTCCCAGGCGGCGCAGGTGACGTCGATCGTCTCGTTGATCTCGTGCAGGGCCAACGTCAGGAAGGCCGCCATGTCACGCGCGGTCTCATCGAGCGCCGGGCGTGTCGCCAGCTGGCGCAGGGTCAGCGCCATGCTCTTCATCAATCGATCGCGGGTCTTGCCAACGTTGTCGGGCTTTACCAATCGTCCCACTGCCGCTCTCCGATACTGAGGTTGAGGTGAAGTCGTGCGTTCTGTCGAACTGCGAGCCTGGATTTTAGCAGAGAAGACACCGGGAGTGCCCCGATGTACCCCGATGTCGGCGCGTGCCGCGCCGACATC
>JBGAJV010000024.1:0-77963 GCA_044224715.1 Anaerolineales bacterium
GCCCGCGGCGAGATCCTCGAGGTCATGGCCGGCGCGATCGCGGCACCGCGCGCGGATCTGTCGGACTATGCCCCGCGCATCCTGACCGTTCACGTCGACCCGGAGAAGATCGGGGCCATCATCGGACCCGGCGGCAAGAACATCCGCAAGCTCCAGGAAGACACCAACACCAAGATCGACATCGAGGATGACGGCACGGTGTACATCTCGAGCACGGATGGCGACGGCGCCCGCCGCGCCCGCGTGCAAATCGAGGGCCTGACCGAGACGGTCAAGCTCGGCGCGATTTACACCGGCCCGGTCGTGCGCGTGACCGACTTCGGCGTGTTCGTGCAGTTGCTGCCCGGCACCGACGGGATGTGCCATATCTCGCAGCTGGCCTCCGAGCGCGTCAACAAGGTCGAAGACGTGGCCCGGCTCGGCGACGAACTGACCGTGATGGTCACGGGCATCGACGACAGCGGCAAGGTGCGCCTCAGCCGCCAGGCCGTGCTCGAGGGCTGGACGCTCGAAGAGGCCCAGGAGCGCGATCGGCCGCGCGGCGGTGGCCGTGGCGGCGATCGTGGCGGTGACCGCGGCGGCGATCGCGGCGGCCGTGGCGGCGACCGGGGTGGTCGCGGCGGCTACGGCGGCCGCGGCGGCGGTGATCGTGGCGGTGGCGGCGGTGGTGGTGGTGACCGCAAGGGTTACGGTGGTCGGCGCTGAGCGTCTGAAGCTCAGCGAAACGTGCGGGCGCGCAAAAAGGGCGCGAATCTCCGCGCCCTTTTTGCGTCTTCGCGGTTGTTATCTATTAGCGGCGAACTCGATACGCCAGGTGCGTGACACCTTGCGCCGGGATGGCATGGATGATTTCCAGGTCCCGCGGCGCGATGTCCAGGTGATCGAACAGGCGCACGCCGCCGCCCATCAGCACCGGCACGACATCCACCATGATCTCGTCCACCAGACCGGCATTCAGCGCCTGCTGCAATACGCTGGCGGTGGTGAGCACCACGTTCTTGTCGCCGGCCACGGCCCGTGCCTGTCTCACGGCGCTTTCGATTCCGTCGGTGACGAACGTGAACGGCGAGCCCTCATAGACCCACTTCTGCGGCGCCGCGTGCGTCAGGACGAAGGTCGGCGGCAGGGGCGGGTGACCACCCCAGCCGTGCGCGATGTCAAAGGTTTTTCGACCACAAATACTTGCGCCGGAAGTCTGGATGCTCTGCTTGAGGAGTTCCGCGCTGCGCGGCGAGACTTTGAGCATGGGGCTTCCCTCGGAGACCGACACATCGGTATCGCCGGCGAAGTACCAGTTGAACAGCCGCCCGCCGCCGTCGCCAAGCCCGTTATCCGGACCGTCATTCAGGCCGGCGACGTAGCCGTCCAGTGACAGGGTCATGTTGAAGACGATTTTGCTCAAGTTGCCGCTCCCGGTTTGCTCGTTTATCCATACGGCTCGATCAGTTGCCAAAGAAGTCGATCAACACAGGCGCAAGCACATCGACCGCGACCTCGTGGGTCTGGCCCTGAAGCACCTGATGACGCGCTCTTGGCATCGCGCCCGCCAGCATCTCGGCTGACGTCGTCATGAACGAATAGCTCTCGCTCCCGGTCAGGATGAGCGTCGGCGTCATCAGGTGCCTGGCCCGTTCGACGGGCACAGCTGCCTCTGGCCCCATCGCGGCCGCGTCATACGCCATCGTGGGCGCGACGGCCTCCCACAGCGGCCACATCGGGTACTCGCGCATGCCGACGATGTGCTCGGCCGGAACGCCCAGCAGACTCATGAACAGTCCAACGGCATCGCCATGACGGCCTTGAGCCAGAGTGGCTTCGAGGTCACGCCGGTAGGCGCGCCAGGCTTGACGCGCCTCGGGCGCATCGTTGTAGGGCGGCTCGTACAACGCCAGCCGGCGGACCTTGGCGCCGAGTCGACACGCGGCTTCGAACGCCAGACCGGCTCCGGACGAGATGCCGAACATGTACGCCTGACCGCCGGCCTGATCGATCAGGGCCTCGATGTCGTCGATCTCGCGGTCCACCGCGAACGGCAGCACGTCGCTGCTGCCGCCGCGGCCCCGTCGGTCGTAATGGATCACTGTGAAGTGCTCGGCGAGCAGAGACAGCGCCGCCAGCTTCGCCGTCTCGGTATCGAGTGCGCGTTGCTCGAATAGCCCCCCGATCAAGAGCAGGGCGGGTCCCCGGCCGGTTTGATCGAAGGCGATGACGGCGCCGTCTCTGGAGGTCACGGTAGACATCGGCTCACTCCGTGGCGGCATCAGGCTTTCTGGGCGGCCAGGAGATCGTCGAGGCGCTCGTGGCCCTCGCGGACGCCGTACTCCATGCCCGACGCCACCATGCCGTCGCGATCCGCGACCGATTGGAACACCGACTGCGTGATCACGCGGGTGCGACCGCCGGGTAGTTCCTCGAAGCGGCTGGTCTCGAGGATGACATGCCCGGCCTCGGGCAGACCATCGAATTCGAACGTGCCGATGATGCGCTCGGGCGCGCGCACCTCGTGGTTGACGCCGTGGAAGGCGAACGCATTGCCCTGCGCGTCCTTCTGAATGAAACGCCAGCGGCCGCCGCTGACGGGTTCGAACACCTCCAGCGTCGTCGTGAGCGCGCGCGGCCCGATCCATTGAACGTAGATCTCGGGGTCGGTGTAAGCCTTGAAGACCAGGTCGCGCGGCGCGTCGAAGTCGCGCGTGATGAAGAGTTCCTGCTTGCCTGGTTCGACCAGGACGCGGGTGGGGTTAGGGGATGCCATCTCATTGCTCCTTTTGTTGTATCTTCGCCAGCACCTCGTCGAGCCGTTCGTAGCTCTCGGTCCAGTAGCGCTCGAGCGGCACGACCCAGTCGTAGATCGGCTTGAGCCGATCCATCTGGGCCCGGTACAGCCGTTGCCGACCGACGCGGCGCTCACTCACCAGACCGACTTTCTTCAAGACGGCCAGGTGTTTGGAGACCATCGGTTGCGGCCAACCAAGACGCTCCACCAACGCAGTGACCGGCTGCTCCGCCGAGGCCAGCGCTTCGAGCAGTTGGCGCCGCTTCGGCTCGGCCACCGCGTTGAAAGGGTCGTTTGTTGTCGGGATACGGGCCACGTCCTATTTATATACCAATATAGGAATGTGTCAAGGGGGCAATTTTTATCCATTAAGACACCGAGTGCCCGGATGTCGGCGCCGCGCGTTCCGCGCCGACATCGGGATACATCGGGGCACTCCCGGTGTCTTCGACTCGTTACGCTACAATGAAGTCGTGATGGACCAACCCGACTCACCGAAGTGGAATACGCCCACGAAATTTCTTGTGGCGTTGGCGACGCTGGCCGTAATCGGCGGCCTGGTCGTGTACTTCAGCAACTTGATCGGGCCGGTGCTCGCGTGTTTCATCCTGACGTATCTGCTCAGTCCGCTGGTGGGCTGGTTCTCTCGGCGCGTCGGCGGCTGGGGGCCGGCGGTCGGCATCACCTACGGTCTGGTGATCGTGCTGATCGTGGCCGTCGTGGCGGTCGCCGGTTTCGCGATCGAACGCCAGATCGAGGGGTTGATCCGGCTTCTGCTCGACATCAGCCGCGATCTGCCGGGCGCGCTGCAATCCGCCTTCAACGCCACGTACGAAGTGGCCGGGTATACGTTCACGTTGCGCGACTCCAACTTGCTGCCGATCGCCCAGCAGGTGCTCGGCGCCGTGCAGCCGGTGCTCGGCCAGACCGGCGCCCTCGCCACGAACTTCGCTTCGAGCACCGCGACCGCCGTGGCCTGGCTGGCTTTCGTGTTGCTGGTGTCGTTCTACATCATGCTCGACTTTCCACGTTTGCTGCCGAGCGTGGAGCGCGCCGTGCCGCCCGGCTACGCCGCCGATGTCCGGCGCCTGGCCCGGGAGCTCGGCCCGATCTGGAACGCCTATCTCCGCGGCCAGGTGACGTTGGCCTTGATCATCGGCGTCATGGTGTCGGTCGGGACGACGGCGGCGGGCGTGCGCTTCGGTCCGGCGCTCGGCATCGTGTCGTTCTTCGCGGAGTTCATCCCCTACATCGGCCCGACGCTGGCCGCCCTGACCGGCACGCTCATCGCGTTCTTCCAGGGCGACAACATCTACAACCTGAATCAACTGGTATACGCCGGTGTGGTCCTGTTGACCTACATTGTGCTGCAGCAGATCCAGGGCAACGTGTTCTATCCCCGCATCATGGGCCAGAACCTCGGCCTGCATCCGGCCACGATCCTGGTCGGCGCGCTGTTGATGGCGCAGTTGCTCGGCTTCGTCGGCGTCGTGCTGGCCGCGCCGCTTCTCGCGACTGTCGGGCTCTTCGGCGGCTACATCTACGCCAAGCTCTTCGACCTCGATCCGTTCCCGGACAAACCCGATCCGCCTCCGCTCGCCACACGCCGCGGGTTGACGATCCCGCCCGCGTTGCGCGCCCTGTTCGAAAGGCGCGGCGGCAAGACCGCCGACCCGTCGGCTCGCGACAAAGCATGACCGACCCGAACGCGATCGAATTCTCGTATACGGTTTTTTGGACCCGGCAAGTGCGCGCTTGGGATGCCGCGCGTCGCGCCGCTGTCCGTGCCGCGCTGCAACCGGTGCTGACCCAGGCAGACTTCGTCAACAACGCGTTCTCGCGGCAGTACACCGTCCCCGGCCTCGACGACCAGGCCCATGCAGGCGCCAGCCTGCTCGCGCTCGACAAGGTCCTGAGCGCGTTTTCGACTGAAGTCTGAGCGCACGAATTCGCGAAGACGCACGGGGCGCGCAGGTTCGGTTCCGGATCTTCGCGCTCGTCGCGTCTTCGCGGTTCAACACGGGCTCAGACTCGCTCCCCACGCAACCAGGTTTTCGCGGATAATTCACCTGGCGGCGCGAAACGTCGCCGCATTCACTTTCAGGAGCCTTTGCATGTCCGAGAATCATCATCACGACGACGAGGTCAACACCGAGGTGCTGGCCGAGACCGACAGCTACGCGATCTGGCGCGCCGACGACGGCGAAGAGGTCACGTTCAATCTCGAGCTGGGCAACGTCACACTCCATCTGTTCAAGGAGGAATGGGACGAGCTCGTGCAGTTGATCCGCCGCGCCGCCAAGTAGCTCGGCGGCATGTTCGCCAGGCATCTGCCGCCCAGCGCGGCGCTCCCGGTGGTGTTGGCGCTCGACCCGGCGGCCGAGCAGGCCTGCCTGCGGGAGCGCGTCACGCTGGCCGCGGCGGATGCCGGCGACGTCGACGCGATCGTGGCCACGCGGTGGCCCGACGCGCTCGACGCAGCCCGCGGTCGGCTGCGCCCCGGCGGCCGGCTGATCGTCGAGTTGCCCGCAGCCTCGTCGGACCCGGCCGAGGGCGCGGCCCATCTGGCCGCATTGCAGGCTGCGGGTTTCATCCACTGCCTGGTCGAAGCGCTCCCCGACGGCGGCTGGTTGTGCCGTGGCGAACGCGCCCCTGAGGTCGACGGCTCCGAACGCTTGCGCCGTGTCGCGATCGGCCGCCAGGCTGACCCGGCCCAAACGCTGGTCCTGCTCATCTGTCAGACACCCAACAAACCGACCTGGCGCCTCGATCCGGGCGAGCGTCGCTCCTGGGAGGCGGCCAGCGTGATCGACCCCGCGACCGGAAGCGCGGCGCTGCTGGCCTTCACGTCGCTGATCCGGGCCGTTGCCTTCATGCAGCCTGCCGTCCTGGCCGGTTTTCTGATCGGCATCAACAAAACCGGGCGGTTTCCGGCGGACGCCATCCACGCCTGGGGGCTGCCGGTCCTCGTCAATCCGGTCTTCGAAGATTGGCGAAACGCGACGGCCGGACCGCGTTTCGTCGTCGATCCGGCGTTGGCGCTGGCCTCCGACGAATAGCCCCAACTTTCCCCTCCGAACCCTTCCGTCTCGCGCCCGAGCCCTTCGCTATCCTTCCATAACAAGCCGTGTCGCGGACCGGTACCAGTCGGAAGGCGTTCGCCGTGCCGTCTGACGCCGCGACAGATCGGGAGTTTTTACATGTCGGATGAGCGCGCGCTCCTCAAGGAAGGCATCGCCGCGGCGCGGTCGGGTGATCAGGCCCACGCCCTGGCCGTTCTGCAGCAGGTCATCGAACAGTTCCCACGTTCGATCGACGGTTGGCTGTGGCTTGGCCTTGTCGTCGAGGATTCCATCGACGCCGAGGAGTGCTTCAATCGTGTGCTCGTCCTCGATCCCAAGCACGCCCTGGCCAAGAAGTACCTGACGGCGCTCAAGGAAGGGCATGCGCCCGAGCTACCGCCCGAACCGGCGCAGCCGGCGCCGACGCCGCCGAGCGAGTTGGATCGGTTTCGTCAAAGCCTGGGCGTCTCCGCGACGGAAGACGCGCCCCCCGTGCACCCGGCTGCGCGTCACGCTCCTGAGCCGGCTGCAGCGCCCGCCAAGCCGATCGAGAAACCCCGCGCGAAGCCCACGCGTCCCGCCCGTCGCTTTAGGCCACGGCTCAAGCTGTCGACCGGCAAGGCCGTCACCATCGGCCTGCTGGGCGTGTGGGGGATGGCGCTGCTGTGCGGCGTCCCCGTTGTGTTCGCGCTGCTGGCCCTGGGCGGCGGCGGCACGTCGATCGCGTCGGTCGCGACCCTGATCCCTTCACCGACACCCGGCGTCGATACACCCGTCGACGCGCGCGCGACGACCGCGCCGGTCGCGACGATAGCCGCGCCAAACGTGACGGCGCAGCCCGAAGCGACGACACCGGCCGACGTTCCGACCGCGCCGGCCATCGAACCGGCGCTGGCCGCCGGACGCGCGCTGGTGCAGGTCGGTCGCTTCAGCGAGGCCCGCACGGCGCTGCTGCCAGTCGTGGCCGCGGCGGCGGATCACATTGAAGCCGCCGCGCTCCTCGCGCAGGCCGATATCGGCGCGCTGGTCCTGGCCTATGATGCCGAGCCGGTCGACCTGACGCCGCTGGTCGCGCGCCGCGACATCGATGCGGCCATCGCGCTGGCGCCGTCGCAGGGCGATCTCTATCTGCTGCGCGCTTTCGCCGCGGCCGAAGCGCTGCGACGCGGCGACACGCCGCAGACCCGCGAGACGATGGCCGCCGCCGCGCGCGCCGATCTCGATGCCGCCACGACGCTGGGCATCAGCGGCTCGACCTTCAGCGCCTGGCTGCCCCTGGTGCAGGCCCGCATCGGGCGGTGCGACGACGGCTACAAGACCGCCACCCAGGCATTGGGTCTGGGCGGACGGTTGCCCCAAGACCGCGCCTGGCTGCAATACGGCGCGGCGCTCAACGCGTATTGCCGCGCGCGTTACGATGAAGCCGGCGCTTATGCACGCCAGGCGTACGAGACACTCGACGCCGATTTTCCGCAGGCCCATGAACTCGAGATCCTGTCGTTGCAGGCCCGGAAACGCGCGGCCGAAGCGCTGAAGAAGGCCGACGCCTGGCTCGCGGCCGAGCCCGTCGAGAGCGCGCGACGTCTCGCGGTGCATGCGTTCCTGCTGTACGAGACCGGCGATCGCGAGGGCGCCCAGGCCGACCTCGATCGGGCCGACGCGCTCGCCCGCCTCAACGGCCCCTTGCACGACTACACCCACGGCCGCCTGACCGTCGACACGGGCAGCGACAACGGCTGGGACATCGTGCGCGCCGCGGTCACGGCGCTCGACCCGGCGTTCCCCTTCCTGCGCGAGCAGTGGGGCGCGACGCTGGCCGAGGCCGGGCAGGACCCGGCGCCGTTAGCCGACCCAGTCGACGCGCCCGATGCCGCGTATCCCACGGTGGCGCTCAACGGCGCGCCGCCGCCTAACCCCGGTCGCCTGTCGTCGCTCGAGACGGGCAGCGCGCCTGTCGTGTTGAGCCAGGTCGCGACGGGCCTGCACTTCCAGGCGGCCGCTCCGCTCGGGTTGGGTGAGGTGAGCGGTTTGCGCGTCGCGGCCTTGGGGTTACAGATCGGCGCCGCCGCCGAAAAGATCGAGATCTCGCTCTGGGATCAGGTCAACGACCGCTGGGTCGCGCAGACCCTGACGGCCGATGGCTTCGTCGAGGTCAAGCAACCGGCGCGTTTCGTCAGCCCCGAGGGCGACGTCTACGCGTCGGCGCGCATCACGGTCGCCGAACGCTGGGGCGTGCGCCGTCTGGTCGTGACGATCACGACCGATGGCCAGGCGCAGCGCTTCGGCTTCGATCCGAACGCACCCGGCGACATCGCGGCGCTCACGCCGCTCGAGCAGTCGGCCGCGCTGGTCGCCGTCGATCAGCTCGACCGGGCCACAACCGTACTGAAGACCGCGCTCGACGCGACGACGCAGCCCGCCGACCGCGTCGCGCTGCTCGATCAACTCGCACAGGTGGCGCTGCTGCGGGGCGACGCCGCGGCGGCGACCGAGCACGCAATCGCGGCGCTGGCGATCGAGAGCCAACCCGAGCGGCACTTCGTGCTGGCTGTGGCGCTCGACCTCAGCGGTGACGTCACGGCAGCCCGACGCGAGTACGAACTCGCCGTCGCGCCCGGCAACCCGCTGCCTGATGTGTCGCGCGGCCTGGCCGAGGGGCGCATCTTCCAGCTGACGCGGTGAGGTCCCTGGGTTAGAAAAACGCCGCGAATTTGTTGAATGCGTTTTTTGAATTGCCTTGAAAATGGGCGAATCGTGATGGACCTGTCAGGTCCATGGTTGGAATCAACCGACGCGCCTACAATGCGCGCATGGATCTCGAGGTACTGAGCCGGCTGCGCGCGGCAGAGGGCCAGGCACTGCTCGCGCAGGCCGCGGCACTCGCGCCCACCGAGGCGACACGGCTCGCCTGCATCGAAGCCCTGCGTCGCCAGGCCGAGCCGGCGCTCGCCCGGGCCGCGCTCGAGACCGTGCTGCTGCGTGAACGCGCGCGCGTCAAGTTCACGCGCGCCGACCACATGTACTTCGAACGCGAGGCGCTCGAACAGGCCAGCGGCGAACGGATCGCCCGCCAGCGCGCCGAACGCTATCGCGGCGCCGCCTCGATCGCGGATCTATGCGCCGGGCTCGGCGGCGATGCGCTCGCCTTGGCCGACGTCGCGCCCGCGATCGTCGTCGACCGCGATCCGCTCCGGTTGGCGCTGGCCGAAGCCAACCTCGCCGCCTACGCGACCCACGCCGATCTGCTCGAGCGCGACCTCGAGGTCGACGGCCCACCTCCGGCTGCCGCGCTGTGGTGCGACCCGGGGCGTCGCTCCGGAGGCCGCCGCACGTTCAGCGTCTCCGCCTATCAGCCAACGCTCGCGATTGTCGCGGCCTGGCGCGCGCGGACACCGGCGCTCGGCGTCAAGCTCTCGCCCGGCGTCGACCTCGATGAGCTCGATGCGTTCGACGCCGAACGCGAGTTCATCTCCATCGACGGCGAATTGAAGGAATGCGTGTTGTGGTTTGGGCCTCTGGCCACGACCGGCTGGCGCGCCACGGTGCTGCGCTCGAACGATCCCGCACCGCATACGCTCGCCGCCGCCGGACACGACACGCGGGCGACGATCCCGGGCGCGTCGATACCGATCGGCGCGATCGGCCAGGTGCTCTACGAACCGGACCCGGCGGTCATCCGCGCCGGGCAGGTGCGCGCGCTGGCCGAGCAGCTGGGCGCGCGGCTATTCGATCCCACCATCGCCTACCTCGCGGCCGACGAGACGCGCCCGACGCCGTTTGCGCGTGCGTTCAGGATCGACGCCGTCCTCCCGTTTCACCTCAAACGGTTGCGCCAGCATCTCGTCGCGCAGGGCATCGGTCGCGTTGTCGTCAAGAAACGTGGGTCGGCGATCACGCCCGAAGAACTGCAACGCGGCCTGCGGCTGAGCGGCGAAGGGCCCGAGGCTGTGGTTTTCCTCACACGCCGCGCCGGCGAGCCGATGGCGTTGGTGGGGAAGCCGCTGTTGGATAGCCACTGACAAAACCGGGCGCTGGACCAGATCGCTCTTTGACATTGCGCGACACGACGGCCGCGCGGATCCTTTTGCCACGAATTTCACGAATTGTTACGAATTCGCACGAAAGAACGGATAGCGCCTGGCGCGCACCATTCGTGTCATTTCGTTTCGATTCGTGGCTAGAATCCCTGCCCGACAACTCGCCCGTGTGCACTCTGCGGGTGTGCGGCCCGCCACATCCCCAAAAAGTGCTATCATTGCCGCGCACTCCGAACGAAAGGGACGTTGATGCGCCAAGAGATCTTGACCTGGACTCAGGTTGACCGCCTGATCGACGCGCTTTTACCCCAATTCCGCGGCAGTTTCGACGCCATGATCATGATCACCCGCGGCGGCCTGGTGCCCGGCGGCATGATTTGCGAGGCGCTCGACATCCGCAACGTGTTGACCGCGGCCGTCGACTTCCCGGCCGATCTCGGTTCGGCCAAGTTGATGGTCTGGCCTACGTTCCTGCAGTTTCCAGACGACTCGCTGCTGACGGGTCGGCGGGTGCTGGTGGTCGACGACGTCTGGGGCAGCGGGCGCACAATCACGTCGGTCAAGAACCGGGTCGAAGCCGCCGGCGGCACGCCCGAGCTGTGCGTACTCCACTACAACCCACAGCGCTCGCTCTTCACCAAGGCCTTGCCGACCTACTACGCGGCCTTCACCGACGCCTACATCATCTACCCCTGGGAGATCGACCGCGGCGGCCCGGAGGGCGTGCCCGTCAACCCCGCCGGCCCCCTCGAGACCAATTAGCCGTCTCTATTTGGTAAACTCGCCTGTTCAAGGGCCCAACCCCGGTTGGGCCCTTTTGTTTTCCACACCGTGGCGCGTGCTTCTTATCGAACGTTATACAACCTCGACGGCGAATCGGACCATGTCGCTGCTATATTAACCCCACTGATTTTGGCAAGATAAACGCGGAGAGGAGAGATTATGTCAGCTTCTGCCCTGCGACTCTGGAGTGCACTGTTGGGAGCGGCGACCGGCCTGATCCACCTGGTGGTGCTGAACCTGCGACTGATCAGCAACGGTTATCCCTTCGATGTGCCCTTTACGTTGAACGGGCTGGGCTTCCTGGCCCTGAGCGCCGTCACCCTCTGGCGCCCGTCGTTTCTGGCGGGTCGCGAGGGGCTCATCCGTTGGGCGTTTATTGGCTTTACCGTGATCACGATCCTGGCCTGGGGAATCCTGGGTGACAAATCCGACGTGCTGGGCTGGGTCACGAAACTGATCGAAGTGGCACTCATCGCCCTGCTATTCATCGAAAGCCGGCGCGCCGCCTGAGCGACGCAACGGCGACTTCGCGAGCGCCATATCAACGGAGGATGTATGGCTGCACTGAAACTTTCGACCGACGTCACGATCGAGCGCAAGGTGTTGACTCGCCTGCCGACCGACGCCGGCGACTTTCGCCTGGCCCTGTATCACAACACGCTCGACGACAAGGAGCACCTCGCGCTGGTCATCGGCGAGCCGAAAGGTCGCTCGGACGTGCTCGTCCGCGTCCACTCGGAGTGCTTCACCGGCGACGTGCTTGGCTCGCAGCGCTGTGACTGCGGCGAGCAGTTGCGCCGCTCGATGCACCTGATGGCGCACGAAGGCCAGGGCATCCTCCTTTATCTGCGTCAGGAAGGCCGCGGCATCGGTCTGCTCGACAAGCTGCGCGCGTATAACCTGCAGGACCAGGGCTACGACACGGTCGAAGCGAACCTGGCCCTCGGGCATCAGGCCGACGAGCGCGACTACACGGTCGCGGCGTTGATCCTGCGCGATTGGGGCGTGCGCTCGATCCGGTTGCTGACCAACAATCCGCTCAAGATCGACAGCCTCAAGGCCCTGAACGTCAACGTGACCGGCCGGGTGCCGCTCGCGCCGACGTTCACGGCGAACAATACGAGCTATCTACGCACCAAGGTCGAACGGATGCGGCATCTGTTACAGTTGCCGGTATAGCCAACCCGTCTCGCCCACCCCGCGCCTCGGCGCCCGCTTCATCCCGGCCGCGCATCACGGTCTCGTATGCGCAGAGCGTCGATGGCTGCCTCGCGGCGGCTGTCGGCGCGCCGCTGGCCTTGAGCGGCCCCGAGGCGTTGCGCTACACGCATCAACTGCGCGCCGAACACGCCGCGATCCTGGTCGGCATCGGCACCGTGCTGGCCGACGACCCGCAGCTCACCGTGCGACTGGCCGAGGGGCAACATCCGCAGCCGATCGTGCTCGACACGCAGCTCCGCTTTCCACTCAAGGCCCGTCTGCTCAAACACCCGACTCAGCGTCCGATCATCCTGACCGGCCCGCAGGCCTCGGAGCCGCGTCGCCGCGCGCTCGAGGAAGCCGGCGCGCGGGTCGTGCGCGCGCCGCTCGACACGGGCGGCCGCCTGCAGCTCAAGACGGCGCTGGGCCTGATCCGCAGCTTTGGCCTCGAGAGCGTCATGGTCGAAGGCGGGGCGCGCGTGATCACGGCCTTCCTGGCCGAGAAGCTGGCCGACAGAGTCGCGATCACGATCGCGCCGCGCTTCGTCGGCGGACTTCGCGCGTACGACGCGCCTGTGCCGCTCACGTTGCGCGACGTGACCTATCAGGTCCTTGGGGTCGACGTGATCGTCGAAGGGACGCTCGAATGAACCGCGCGACGCTCTGGTTCACCGGGCCCCGTTCCGTCGACGTGCGCGTCGAACCGCTGCCCGCCCCGGGGCCAGGCGAGGTCTGCGTGCGCGTGCGGGCCTCGGCCGTCAGCCCGGGCACCGAGATGCTCGTGTACCGTGGCGAGTTTCCGCGCGAGCTGGCGCTCGACGCCACGCTCAGCGCGCTCGGCGGCGGCTTCCAGTATCCCGTGCGCTACGGCTACGCCTGCGTCGGCCGGGTGAGCGCGCTCGGCGCCGGCGTCGACCCCGCCTGGGCCGATCGGCGCGTGTTCGCCTTCCAGCCGCACGCCAGCGCCTTCGTCGCCGCGACCGACGAGCTCCTGCCGATCCCCGACGACGTATCCGATGAAGACGCGCTCTTTCTGGCGAACATGGAGACCGCCGTCAATTTCCTGCTCGACGGCGCGCCGCTCATCGGCGAACGCGTCGCGGTCTTCGGCCAGGGCATTGTCGGGCTGCTGACGCTGGCATTGCTGGCGGATCTGCCGCTGGCCGCGTGCGTGGCGCTCGACACGTGGCCGCTGCGGCGCGATATGGCGCTGGCTCTGGGCGCGACAGCGGCGCTCGACCCCACAGCGGCCGAGACGCCGGCCCGTCTGCGCGCGCTGGGCGGCGCCAAGGGCGACGAGTCGGACCCGACCGGCTTCGACCTGATCTTCGAGCTCTCCGGCGCGCCGGCCGCGCTCGATCAGGCGATCGCGGCGGCGGGCTTCGACGGTCGGATCGTCGTCGGGTCGTGGTACGGGTCGAAGCCGGTCACGCTCGACCTCGGCCGTCGCTTTCATCGCGGGCGCGTCCGCCTGATCAGCAGCCAGGTCAGCACACTCACGCCCGCGCTGGCCGGCCGCTGGACCAAGACGCGGCGGCTCGACGTGGCCTGGCAGCGCATCGCGGCGCTTGGCCCCGCGCAGTTCATCACGCACCGGGTTCCGCTCGCATACGCGGCGGATGCCTATCGCCGGATCGACGTTGAGCCCGGGAGCTGTTTGCAAGTCATCCTGATACCGGAGGGGGAAGCCTGATGTACACAGTCGCCGTGAAACGTGATTTCGTCGCCCAGCACTATTTGATCGGTGGGGATTGGGGCGCCGAGAACCAGCTGCACTCGCATCACTACGTGCTCGAAGTGCGCCTCGAGGGCGATCGACTCGACCAGCACGGCTACCTGGTCGACATCGTCGAGATCGAGCAGGCCTTGAACGAACTCGTGACGCATTACCGCGATCACGTGCTCAACGACCTGTCGGAGTTCGCGGGGCTCAACCCGAGCATCGAGCACTTCTGCCGCATCGCCGCCGAACGGCTCGCGGCCCGGATCACGGCCGGCACGTTGACGACGCTGACCGCACGCATCTGGGAGAACGAGATCGCCTGGGCGTCGTATCGGCTGCCATTGCGCAAGCCGGCCTGAGCGTCGCCGTGCGCCTGGCGCTCGTCCTCTACGGCTCGCTCGAGACGCTTTCGGGCGGCTATCTCTACGACCGCAAGCTCGTCGCGCATCTGCGCGCGCAGGGCGACACGGTCGACGTCGTCTCAGTGCCGTGGCGCAGCTACGGCAAGCACCTGCTCGACAACTTCTCGCGCGATCTGCGCCGACGTCTGAGCACCGGGGCGTGGGATCTCATCCTTCAAGACGAACTCAACCACCCTTCGCTCTTCGCGCTCAATGCGACGCTCCCGCCGCGGCCGCCGCGCGTGGCCATCGTGCACCATCTGCGCTGCAGTGAGGATCGCCCTGCCTGGCAGAACGCGCTGTATCGCTGGGTCGAACGCCGCTATCTGCGCAGCATCCACGCCGCGGTGTTCAATAGCCGCACCACGCGCGCGGTCAGCGAGGCCGTGGCGGGGCGCGCGATCCCCGGTGTGGTCGCGTACCCGGCCGGCGATCGCTTCGGCCAGGGACCGACCGAGGCCGCGGTCGTCGCGCGCGCGCGTGAGCCCGGGCCGCTGCGTCTGCTCTTCCTCGGCAACCTGATCGCGCGCAAGGGTTTGCACACCCTGCTCGACGCGCTGGCTGTCGTGCCCGAGTCGTGGACGTTGACCGTGCTCGGCGGAGCCCCCGAGCCAACTTACGCCGCGCGGGTGCGGGCGCAAGCGGCGCGTCTAGGCCTGAGCGATCGCGTCGATTGGCGCGGTCCGGTGCCTGACGCGGAGGTGCGCGACGCGCTGTTGACCCATCAGGCGCTGGTCGTGCCGTCGTCATACGAGGGTTTCGGCATCGCGTATCTCGAGGCCCTGCGCTTCGGCCTGCCGGTGCTGGCGACCACGGCCGGCGCCGCGCCCGAGATCGTGACGGACGATCGGGAGGGCGCGCTGGTCGCGCCGGGTGCGCCCGAGGCGCTGGCCGCCGTGCTGCGGCGGTGGGCCGGTGATCGCGATCTTCTGACCGAGTTGAGCCGGGCGGCGCTCGACCGCGCGCGGGCTTTCCCAGGCTGGGAGGAAACCGGGGCCGCCATTCGGCGGTGTCTTTTGTCGCAGATCTAGCGCGTGACGCGCGCGAGGAGACCCCGATGCCCGTCACCGACGACGCCAACCGGCGATTGATCCGCGACTACCTGAACGCGCTGGCAGTTGGCGCGATCGGCGCCGACCTCGCCCGGTTCTTCACGCCCGACGCGGTGCAGATCGAGTACCCCAACCGCCTGAACCCCTCAGGCGGCCGAAGCGACCTGCCGACGATCCTGACCCGCGCCGAACACGGCCGCAAGCTGCTCACGACGCAGACCTACGCGATCGAATCCGAAACGGCCGAGGGCGAACGCCTCGCCGTCGAGGCGGTGTGGACCGGGACGTTGGCCGTGCCGCTCGGGGCGCTCCCGGCCGGCGCCACCCTACGCGCGCGGTTCTCGATGCACTTCGAGCTCCGCGACGGGCGCATCGCCGTGCAGCGCAACGACGATTACTTCGACGCCTGGTAGCTCAGACAACGCCGCGCATCACCAACTGATAGTCGTCGGGCGGCGACGTGATCAGACCCGTCATCTCGGCGATCACGGCCGCGTGCAGGTCGGGGGTCTCGGCCGCGACGATCGGGCGGCCCAGCGCGACGCGCACATGCACGGCGCGGTATCTTGGCCACAGGATCTGGATGGTGGCGGCCATGCGCTCGCGGCCGCGCGCCGAGCGGCGGATGCGCGTGAGGAAGTGGTTCTGCGCGCCGGGCGCGACGACGCCGCGCACCAGCGTCGGCACGACCACGGCCCCGGGCGTGCGGCGCGCGAAGAGCACGGCCGATTCGGACCAGCGTGCGAGCGACTCGACCGCGCCGGGCGCGACGTCGGGGTCGGGCTCGATCTCGCCGGCCGGGAAGGTGAGCACGGGCCGGCCCGCCTTGAGCTCGGCCAGCACGGCGCGCACGGCCGCCAGGCGACGCGCCGGGTCGTCGGACAGCAAGAGCAGTTGCCGGCTGACGTGACGCAACTCGGTGAGGAAGGGCCGCTCGGCCGCGACCACGCGCAGGTCATCGCGATTGAGCGCGCGCCCGATGGCGACGAACAGCGAGGTCGTGTCGGCCATACCGGGGTGGTTGGCCAGGAAGAGCAACGGCGCGTCGGTCGGCAACGGCGTCGCCTGCGCGATCGACAGCGTTCGCGCGAACCGCGCCGTCAGCCAGGCGGCGCCGGCGGGCAGGCCTTGCTCGCCGACGAGTCGGTCGAAGCCGACGACCTGTCGCGCAAAAGCACGCGCCGCCGGTCGAAACACTGGCGCGAGCACGCGTCGGCCCCAGGGCCAGCCCAGGGCGGTGAACACGTCGTCGAGGTTGATCTCGGTGATGGCGTCGAGCTGTGTGTTGGTGTCCACTGGGATAATACGGAGATGATACCCGAGGCTTTGCTTCGCGACGCGGTTTCCGCCCGAGCCCCGCTGCTCGACGAACGCCATGAGGGCGCGTGGCGCCTGTTCAACGGGTTCACCGAAGGCCGGCCGGACCTTGCGATCGACGTGCTGGCGCGAACGCTTGTCGTGCACGACTACGCCGAAACGCCGCTCGGCCCCGAGACGCTCGCCACGCTTGTGGCGTTCTACAGAGCGACGTTGCCGTGGCTGACGGCGGCCGTGGTCAAGCCGCGTCTGGCCGACGTCCAGGCGCGGCGCGGGCGCGTGCTGTTCGGCGCGCCCGACACGCGTTTGCGCGAGGACGGCGTGCGCTATGCCGTCGACATCCTGCTCAATCGCGACGCGGGGTTTTACCTCGACACGCGCGGGCTGCGCGCCTGGCTGCGCGCGCACGCGGCCGGCAAGACGATGCTCAACACCTTCGCGTACACCGGCAGCCTCGGCGCGGCAGCGCTTGCGGGCGGCGCGACCGGCGTCGTGCAGCTCGATCGCGCCAGGGCTTTCCTCAACGTCGCGAAAGAGACGTACACGCTCAACGGCTTCCCGATCCGCAAGACCGACTTCGTGACCGAAGACTTCTTCATCGCCGCCAGCCGCTGGCGCCGCGCCGAGCGGGCCTTCGACCTTGTGGCGCTCGACCCGCCGCCGTTCTCAGAGAGCGCGGCCGGCGTGGTCGACCTGCAGGCCGCCTATGGGCGCCTGCTCAACAAGGCGCGTCCGCTGGTCGCCGACGGTGGCGCGCTCGTCGCGATCAACAACGCCCTCTTCGCGAGCGGCGCCGACTTCATGCGCGTGCTGGAACAGGCCTGTGCCGATGGGTATCTGACGCTCGAGGCGACGATCCCGGTGCCGCAGGATCTCGTCGGCTTTGGCGACGCGGGCCGCGTCTGGCCGACCGACCCGGCGCCGTTCAATCATCCAACGAAGATCGCCGTATTGAGGATTCGAAAAACGTAGTCACTCTCCGCTCTACGCTCTCCGCGCCGCTTCGCGCGCCAGTTGATCCGCGCGCTGGCCGTCCTCGCTGCGTCCAAAGGTCTTGAGGCTGTGCCACGTGACCTTGAGCTCGCGCGACTGCTCGAGGATCGCCTCCCACAGTTCGCGGTTCTTGACCTCGCCGCCGTCGCGGGTGCGCCAGCCGGCGGCAGCCCAGGAGCGCGCCCAGCGCTCGCCGCCCTGCGCCGCATAATCCGACGGCGTCACGACCTGCGTCTGCGCGCCGGCTGGAACCAGCGAGAGCCCGCGTTCGATCGCGATCAGGTGCAGGGCGTTCGCCGAACAACGCTCCTCGCGCCCGCTCACCTCCCAGACCTCGTCGCCCGAACGCAGCACCGCCGCCCAGCCGCCCGGGCCGCTGCCCAGACACGACGCGCCCGTGCAGATCGTGGTGACGTCCCCGCTCACGACGGCGGCAGCCTGACGCGGGATCGCGGCGACGGCCAGCCGATCGCATTCTTCGTTGAGCGGATCGCCCGCGTGGCCCTTCACCCAGATCCACTCGATCTCGTGCTGGCCGAGGGCCGCGTCGAGCGCCTCCCACAGGTCGCGGTTCGCGACCGACCGCTTGTCGCTGGTCCGCCAGCCGCGCGCCTTCCAGCCCGCCAGATGTTCGGTCACGCCCTTCTGGACGTAGCTCGAGTCGGTGTGCAGCCGCACCTGACAGCGCCGCTTGAGCGCCGTCAACGCCGAGATCACGGCCGTCAACTCCATCCGGTTGTTTGTGGTATCCGGATCGGAACCCGATAGGACCTTGCGATGCGTGTTGCCGCCGGATGGGGCCAGCAGGATCGCGGCCCAGCCGCCCGGCCCCGGGTTGGGGTCGCACGCGCCGTCGGTGTAAACCGTCACCGTTTGCATCGAGGCAGATTGTACAAGGGACAGGCGTCCGGGGGGCGCGTCGGGCTTCAGATGTGCACGGGCGAGTTACCAGCGTTTCTTTGCCGCGAAACCAGTCGATCCGCTGCGATGGGTGCGCGGATTCCAATTCGCGTCATTCGCTGAATTCGCAGCCAGACCCAGCGCCGAACAACTCGCGATCCTGTTGGCAGACTCGGTCGGCCGGGAGAGGCCCACAACGGATCGTGTAGCGGATCAGCGGATGAAACGGATGGATGCCTGAGAGCCCGTGTACAACGCGACCGACCTGTGGCTACGAAGGCAGCGCCGCGATCGGCTTTGTGGGGCGCGCTGTGGTCCTCAAGCGCATATCCGTTTCATCCGTTGATCCGTTATCTCATCCGTTGTCAGTCCCGTTGTGGCGGAAACTTTCCGGTTTTCCCAACGGCATCAACTCGCCCGCGCACACGTAAGGGCGTGTGCACGAGCAAGGTGTCAGGCGCGGAATCTGGCCGCCGATTACACGGATGTCGCTGACGGAAACGGGACAGATGCCAGCAAGGCTCCAATCGTTTGAATCCGCGTCATCAGCATCATCAGCGGCAAAAAGCCGCTGTCAACTCGTGCCGGCACACCGTATGGACGCGCGTCGCCCCGGCTGGATCCGTTGAGGATTACAATTCGAGAACCAACCAGCGCCATCCGGCGCGTTCATACTCGGAGGGGAATATGTTTAGCCGGTCGTTGCAGAGGGCCATGGCCCTTTGCGCCTGTGCCACGATGTTTTTGACTGCCTGTGGCCCAACACCCGAACAGATCGCGACAAGCACCGCCGCGGCGCAGACCGAGATCGCGGCCAGCTGGACGGCGACGCCGACCGTTACGGCCACGCCGACGGACACGGCCACGCCGACGGACACGCCAACGCCCACCGAGACGTTTACGCCGACGCCCACCGACACGCCGTTGCCGACGGACACGCCCGCGGCAACCAATACGCCCTCGCGCACGCCGACGCCGCGCCCGACTCTGCCGCCGCCACCCACGGCGACGTTCACACCGGCGCCGCTGCCGGCCGCGCCCGTCTTCCCGCAGACCATCATGCACGCCTGGGATCCGGCGGACTTCCGCAAGGAACTCAACGAGCTGGTGAGTTTCAACGCCGGCTGGGTGCAAGACATGCTGCGCGTGATCGCCGGGGAGACCGGTGATTGCGGAGCCTTCTACAGCTATCGCAACGAGATGATCGTCAGTCAGGCCGCCTACGACTACGTCCCACCGGAGTGGTACTCGATCTATTACCGATACCGTGTGGCCGTGCACAATGCCGTCAACGCCGTCACCGACATCACGTCGGTCTGTGACGCAGGCGGCGGCAATATCACCGGCGAGAGCATGCTCAACATGTTGGACGCGCTCAACACGGTCGTGGCGATCGGTCAGGGGCTCGCGGCAGAAGCGGCCGCGCTGCCCTGATCCAGGACGGATCAGATAAACGGGCGGGGCTTTGCCCCGCCCGTTTTCGTTTCGACGATCCGTCGCGTTACAATCGCGCCATGTCCTCTTCGGCAGACACCTGGCGCCTGATCCACACGCCGCCGCTCGACGGCGCGCGCAACATGGCGATCGACGAGGCCATCCTCAACGCGATCGCCGACGGCGACGCTCCGCCGACACTGCGCTTTTTCGCCTGGGAGCCCGCGACCCTGTCGCTCGGCTACGGCCAGCCCTTTGCCGATGTCGATACGGCCCGGCTCTCGGCGCGCGGCTGGGGGCTGGTGCGCCGGCCCACCGGCGGGCGCGCCATCCTGCACACCGACGAACTGACGTACTCGGTGGCCGCGCCGATGGACGAGCCGCGCGTCGTCGGCAGCGTGGTGGAGAGCTATCGGCGCCTCAGCGACGGCCTGCTCGCGGGGCTGCAGCGGCTGGGTCTTCAGGCGCACGCGGATCGAAAAGACCCGTCCACGGTGACCCGCGCCCCCGACGGGACGCCCATCATGAACCCGGTGTGCTTCGAGGTGCCTTCGGATTACGAGATCACGGCCGACGGGCGCAAACTCCTCGGCAGCGCGCAGGTGCGCAAACGCGGGGTCGTGCTGCAGCACGGCACGCTGCCGCTCTTCGGCGACATCACGCGCATTCTCGACGGGCTGACGTACCCCGACGTCGAGCGCGAGGCCCTGCGCGCGCGCGTCCGGTCGCGCGCGGCCACCCTGGCCGACATCGGCATCACGGCCTCCTGGGACGAAGCCGCCGAGGCGCTGGCCCGCGGCTTCGCGGAGACGCTTGGCCTCACGCTGGTCCGCGGCGACTTGACGGCCGCCGAGCGCGCCGACGCCGATCGGCTCGTCGCCGATAAATACGGCGACCCGGCCTACAACGCAAGAGTCTGAAACCGGGCAACCGCAGCCTGGTGGCGTGCCACGTGGCCTGGCGCGAATGCGTTGCCGCTCAGCCACCCCGGTCTTCGCCAGTATTCTCCCGACAGCGCCGAACCGTGGCGTGTATGTGCGGGATCATTCTGCGACATTTGTTTGTTCCGCCACCGCGTACAACACAGCCCGTCCGCTGCGCCCGACGTCGACGATCGCGCCCATCTTACGCAGACAATACGTGATCCGCGCCGCGAACCAGGGCTGGGTCTTGAGGGCGCGCGCGAGGTCGCGATTGGTGAACGGCTGCGTCAGCCCCTCGGGCAACGCGCTCAGATAGTCGGATGGCTGGATCAGGCGAACGGTGCCTTCGACCGAGAGCAACCGCCGTTCGACCGGGTGCCATTGCCGCGCGCGCCAGCGCCGGCGGCGTTTCGGCGGCGGCGCCGGGCGACGCACTTGCTCGTCCTTGACCAGCACGACCTCGAGTGCGAAGTTCGGATGCGCGGCAAGCGCCGCCAGGCTCACTAGTTCGCCGAACACGTCGCGCCAGACGCCACGGCGCGGCGACTTCCTGCGGGTTCGCGCGCCAACCGCGTCTTCGTTGATCAGCCAGCGCTCGACGGCGATCGGGTGCACCAGCAGCACCTGGTAGCTCTCCAACAGCTGCGGCAGTTTGCGCCGCAATGCCGAGAACGACCCGGTCTGGATCTCGATCAAGGCGTCGCCGCGCCGGATGTCGGCCACGAACCCGCCGACCGGCGTCTCGAGCACATCGCCCGGTTGCGCGTAATGGTCTTTCAACGCCGCGTGCAGATGCGTCTCCCGTAGCGTCCCGATTCGCGAAGGCATGGTCGAATTCTACAGACAGTGGGCGGAGCTGCGCGGGAACGCAGGGGCGATGATGTTGGGCGAGCGCGCGCTCCCCGCTCCCCGTCCTATACCTTACGCAGCCCCGCCACCATGCTCGGCTGGATCAGCGCCAGTTTGGGTGCCGTGGGCGCGCGACGCATGGCGACGACGGCGGCCTCGAGCTGGCCCTCGTGCGGACGAGCATGCTCGTGGCTGTCTTCGAGGTAGTCCGTGAGCTCGTCGAGGTCGTCGAAGAAATACTGGTACTCGAACGTCTTGACCCCCGCGAGTTCGAAGCGATCGTCCTCCAGGGCGTCGACCAGCGCGTCGTTGGCGCGTGTGAAATGCCGCCGCGCTTCACGATCATGTTCGAGCGGGCCAAGCGTCGTCCGATGAACGGCCGCGAGGTTCTCGGCCGTCACGTCGGCCGAGCCCGTCGTGCTTGTGGCGTGCCAGACCTCGAGCTGCGCGCGCGCGTCGGTCGCGTGGATCGCGAGCAGCACGCCGCCGCGGCGGATCACGCGCCAGGCCTCGCGCAGCGCCGCCGCCTGATCTGCGGCCACGCAACACAGCGACCAGCTGAAGAAAACCAGGTCCACACAGTTGTCGCGTAGCGGGAGATGCGCGGCAGAGGCCACGGCCCAGCGCAGCTTGTTGGACTCGGTGCGCCGTGGGTCGTCGAGGGCGAGCGCGAGTTCATCGGCGTCGGTGTCGATGCCCAACCACGAGCGGGCCCGTGGCGCGAAGTGGTAACTCAGACGCCCGTCGCCGGCGCCGATTTCGAGCACGCGCAGACGCTCGAAGTCGATCAGCGCGTCGATCGCCTCGAGTTCGAGCTTTGAAGGAACGGTGAGCGGCATGACGAAGCCGGGTTCAGCCGCGACCCAGTCGGAAGCTGCGGCGCACGGTCCATTCGCCCGCGACGTTGTGCATCAACAGCACGGTCTGGGCCCGCGAGCGGATCGGCAACATCGCGGTGCAGGCGGCCTTGAGCTCCGCGCCGATCGTCGCAAACTCAACCGGGTTCGCGCTTTGGGCCACCGTGAGGTGCGGCGTGATCACCGACCCATGGACGCCGCCGTACGGTGGGCAATCCGGATATCGCGCGACGACCGATCGGGTCAGCGCCCGGAACGACTCGGCCGGCTCGGGCGCCAGGTACCACACCCCAGGGAATTCGGCGACGGACTCCAGAGCGAAGTCGAACGGATCGGCGTCGGCGAACAACGCTTCGAGACCTTCGAGCTCGGCTCGCCCAATCTCATCGGGCGCCAGGAACGGGAACAGCACCGTGATGTGCGCGGGCACGCCGTGCGCGGCTACCGGGTCGAACCGGGCACGGTAGGCGCCGACCAGCGGCTCGGCTTCGGGCACTTCGATCAGGAGGACGGATTCGGCAGACATGTCGGGATTGTACTGCCCTGTGCTAATCTGACGCCAACACGAGGGGTCTACACTGCTGCCATGCTGCGGATCCTCATCGCCTCGCCCTATCCCGCCATGCGCGCCGGATTGTCCGCGCTGATCGCCCAGGACGCCGCCGATCGCGCGCTGGTCGTCGGCGTGGTCGACACGCCGTTGGCCGCGGCCGAATGGACCCAGGCCGGCGCCGTCGACGCCCTGCTGTATGACCTCGCCCTCGAGGCCGGCGGCGACGCGGCCGGGCTGGCCCAGGTGCGCCGCGCGGTGCCACGTCTGACGATCCTGGCGTTGAGCGAGGCGATCTCCGACCCGCGCATCCTGCCGGCGCTGCAAGCCGGCGCTCGCGGCTGCGTGCCCAAGACCGTCACCGGCCCCGAATTGCTCGAGGCCATCGAGGACGTGATCGCGGGCGCGCCGGTGCTGCCGCCCGACTCGACCGCAGCGCTGCTCGAGCAACTGCGGGGCGAGGCGCCGGTCGGTGGGCTGTCGCCGCGCGAGGTCGAAGTGCTGCGCGCCGTCGCCTCCGGTTTGACCAACAAGGCCATCGCCCTTCAGCTCGGGATCAGCGAACACACCGTCAAATTCCACCTCGGCGGCGCCATGACCAAGCTCGGCGCCGCCTCACGCGCCGAGGCCGTCGCCACGGCGCTGCGACAGGGCTGGCTGGCGTCATAGATCCGACGAAACACCTGCCCGAACGGCGAGGGGGCAGCGTCGCTATTCGGGTGAGGGCCGAGCGCGCGAAACGCCGTATGCTGCACACCAGGTACAGCGAGCGTGATGAAAGGTGAGCCAATGAACCTGCAAGATTATTCCGAAGCCCTGGCGGCTGCCGTCGAACGCGCCGGGCGATCCACAGTCACCGTCGATGCGCGCGGGCGCATGCCGGCCACTGGCGTCGTCTGGAGCGCCGCCGGCGAGGTCCTGACTGCCGATCACGTCGTCCAACGCGATGAAGATCTGGCCGTCGTGCTGCCGGATGGCGCCCGTCTGACGGCGAAGCTGGTCGGCCGTGATCCCCACAGCGACCTGGCGTTGCTCAAGGTCGAGGGCGCCGGGCTTGTCGCGCCCGAGTTCGCGGCCGGCTTCAAGGTCGGCCATGTGGCGCTGGCGCTCGGTCGGCCCGACGACCTGCAGGCCAGCGTCAGCCACATCGTCTCGGTGGGTGGACCGGTGCGCGGCGGCTTCCGTTACCTCGAGGCGTACATTCAGACGGACGTCACGATGTTCCCGGGCTTCTCGGGCGGTCCGCTGGTCGATGCATCCGGACGCGTGATCGGCATCAACAGCAGCGCGCTCGCGCGCGGGGCGAGCCTGGCGGTGCCCGTCGCGGCCGCCGACCGGGTCGCGGCGGCGCTGCGTCAGTACGGCCGTGTGCAACGCGGCTATCTGGGCGTGAGCACGCAACCGGTCGCGCTCGCCGAGCCCGTCGCCGCTCAAACGGGCCAGTCGAGCGGCCTGATGATCATCTCGGCCGAGGCCGACGGCCCGGCGGCGAAGGCCGGCCTGCTGCAGGGCGACGTCCTCATCGGTCTCGGCGGACAGCCCGTCAAGGACATCGACGGCCTGCACGCCGCGCTCGGGCCGGACACGGTCGGGCAGAGCCTGCCGGCGCGCATCGTGCGCGGCGGCCAGGTCCGGGAGGTCGCTGTCACGATCGCGCCCCGTCCGTAAGCACGCGGGGAACGACGACGAACCAAAGGGTCGCTCCCGTCGGAGCGGCCCTTTTCGTTCAGGTGCGGTACAGATCGGCGCGACTGAAAGGGATGCGCGCGACGCCGTCGGTTGTCGGGCGGGCCAGCAAGGTCTGGTTGACGTTGAGCACCCCGGATCGGAAGCCGCGTCGCGAGGCCGTGAGATACAGCCGCCAGGCCCGATACGTCAGTTCGCCGACCGATCGGACGGCGTCCGCCCGACGCGCCTCGAGCCGCTCGATCCAATGCTGCAACGTCAACGCGTAATGCTCGCGCAGGTTCTCGACGTCGCGCACCTCGAATCCCGCCCGCTCGGCCCGGGCATCGACATCGCTGATGGGTGTCAGCTCGCCGTCGGGGAAGATATGGCGCTGCGAGAACGCGCCGATGCCGAGCAGATATCGATCGACGAGGCGTCGTTGAAGAGACGCTCGGGCTGCGACGCGGCATGAGATGCCGTGATTGAGGAAAAGACCGCCCGGCTTGAGCAGCCGGTAGGTGTGCGCGAAATACTCGTCGAGATGGCCACGGCCGACGTGTTCGAACATGCCGATGCTCACGATCTTGTCGAAGGTCGAGACGCCCAGATCGCGATAGTCGAGCAGTTGCACGACGACGCGATCGCTCAACCCGCTCGCCGCGATCAGTTCCTCGGCTCGCCGGGCCTGGTTACGACTGAGCGTGACGCCCAACACGCGCGCACCGTAGTGCCGGGCCGCATGGATCGCGAGACCGCCCCAGCCGCAGCCGATGTCGAGCAGGCGTTCGCCGGGCTGCAGACGCAGCTTGCGGAGGATGTGATCGAGCTTGTCGGTCTGCGCCGTCTCGAGGTCCTCGCGACCGGTCGGGAAGTAGGCGCAGGAGTACTGCAGCCGGCTGTCGAGCCACAGCGCGTAGAAGTCGTCGCCGACGTCGTAGTGATACTGCACGGCGCTGCGGTCGCGGTTCTGGGAGTGTCGGGCGCCGCTCAGGCGGGCAGCGCTCCGTCCGGTCGCGTGCGTGGGCCCGGTCGCCGGAAGGGCGAGCAGGTCACGCGTCACCGTCAGGGCTTCGCGTGGCGTGAACGCGCGGGAGGCGACGTCGTCGAGGAGCGCAAACGCCGCGCCCAGGTCCCCGCCCACGTCAAAGTCGCCGTAGATGAAGGCCTCGCCCAGGGCGAGTTCGAGCGGGGGCGTGAACATGCGCCGCAAGGCGCCGGGGTGTTTGAGGACCAAGGTGAAGGCCGCCGGATCGCGCGCCGGGGGAAGATCGGCGCCGTTCCACAGCCGGACCGCGAAGACGCGGGGCGCCGGGAACAGGAGGTCGAGCACGGACACGGTGCGGTGGAGCCAGGCCTCGGTCGTCGGAAGGGTGAGCGCGTGTGACATGGGAACACCTCCGTCAGACGCACCGAAAACCGATCTTTCAGCATAGACCCGGGCCGCGGATCCGGAAAGTGCCGATCGACGCCCCTTAGAATGGCATCCAGCTTGACAATAAGCTGCCATTTCTTGACATTCATGCCCCCCGATGCTATATAGGCCGCACACGTCTGGGGACGAATGCATGCAAAAGGAACGGATTTCTGACGACATCTACGTCTTCACCAGCGAGCTTTACGCGCAGGTGACGGCCGGGGCAGTGATCGGGGCGGATGGCGCCGCCCTGATCGATACGTTGCCTTTCCCATCCGAGACACGGCAGATCAAGGATTTTGTCGAAAAGCGGTTGGGAAGTCGGGTGCGCTACGTCATCAACACGCACTACCACTCCGACCACACCAACGGCAACTACCTGTTTCCGGAGGCCGAGGTGATCGGCCACTGGCAAACCCGCGAGAAATTGGCGACGATCGGGGTGGAAGCGCTCGAAAAGGCCAAGCCGCACATGCCCGAACTGACCGAGGTCGAGGTACGGTTACCGACGATCCTGGTCGACCAGGGGCCGCTCTATCTGCAGCTCGGCCGCAAGACGCTGCAACTCTTCCATACGCCGGGGCATTCCTCCGACTCCGTGTCGGTATTGCTCCGCGAGGACAAGATCCTGTTCTCGGGCGACATGATGATGCCGCTGCCGCAGATCGTCGACGGCGACGTCGAGGACGAGATCCGCTCGCTCAATCTGATCCCGCCGCTCAATCTCGAAAACGTGGTCCAGGGCCACGGCGAGATCGTGCTGCGCGGCGAGATCGATGATGCGGTGCGCGCGAATCTGAAGTACCTCGACTCGCTGAAGAAGAAGATCGACGCTTTGGTGAAGAAGAAACGCCCGCGCGACGAAGCCCGGGCGATCGAGATCGAGAGCTGCGGCAAGAGCCGGATCGCCCTCAACGGTCTTGTCGTGCAACTCCACACCGCCAACGCGCTGGCGCTGTACGACAGGATGGCAGCGGCCTGAAGAAAAACCGATCCCGGCAGTGGCCGGGATCGGTCCCCCTACGCCGACGCGCCCGAGTAGTGTTTCAACCCGTAGAACCAGAACCAGCGCGCGCCAAGCAGCAACACGACGGCCAGGGCCACAGCGCCGGCCAGAGTCAGCAACGTCAAACGCCCCGTGACGGCCTCGGCCGGCACCGTCACCGCGAAGGCGACGGGCACGAGGAAGGTCAGACCGTAGCGCAGCCAATCCGGATAGATGCCGACCGGCGCGCGGCCGGCCGAATACAGCCCCTGCCATAGCTCGAGCAAGTTTTCCATTCGCACGAACCAGAACGCGCCAGTGGTCAGGATCAGCCAGAACGCATAGATCATGGCCGCGCCGCACAGCAGCGCTAGCCCGAACGTGAGCGCCTGCTCCACGCCGAGCGTCTCGCGCAGCTGATAGACCGCCGTGCCGATCACGATCGCGCCGACCGCGACGTCGACGCCCTGCCACAGCCGGAACTCACGGACGCTGACCAACGCCTGGCTGTCGGCCGGCTTGATCAGGGCATAGTCGAGCGTGCCGTTCTGTACGTCCTGCATCAGCCGTTCCATGTTGGGTTGGATGGTCATGTGGATCAGGCCACCGACCAGCGTGTGCACGCCCATCAGCGCCAGCAGCTCCGGCCCCGTCCAGCCGCCGAGCGTCTGCGTGTAGCTGAAGATCAGGGCCAGCACGATCAGGCCGGTCGCCAACGCGACCGCCGACTGCAGCAACTGCACCAGGAAATTCACCCGGTACTGCATCTCGCCGAGCACGCCCACGCGGACGAAGTTCCACCAAAGCTTCAAGACCGACATACGAGCCTCCAGGCAATTGCTGATTGCTGATTTCTGATTGTTGATTGAAGACCGATCAACAATCAGAAATCAACAATCAGCAATTCAACCGCCCACCGCCGAATACTGCTTCACGGCCCAGCGCCAGGCGAGCAGGGCGGCGCCGCCGGCCAGCGCGATCCACAGCGCCTGCATCGCGAGACCGAGCCAGAGTTGGTCGGTCGGCAGGTTTCCGACCAGGGCCTCGATCGGGTATTGAAAAGCCCACCGGAACGGCAGCCAGGCCGCCAGGCTCTGCACCCAGGGCGGCATGACGCTGAGCGGGACGAGCCGACCCGAGAGCAGCAACTCGGCGGCGAAGTACAGCTCGAAGAGCGCGCCGACCCGCGTGGTCCAGAACGTGATCATGCCCAACAGCCAGAGCAGCATGGTGCGGATCAGATACGCGCCCCAGATCGCGATGGCGAAAACCACGATCTCTTGCCAGGTCGGGTTGAGCTCCGGGCGGAAAGCCAGCGCCAACACCGCCGCGATCGGCAGCCACATGATGATCACGGCCACTTTCCAGCCCGCGAAATAGGCGATGTCGCCGTGCATGGGGTGGATCGGGCGCAAGAGCATGCCGCTCAGCTGACCCTCGCGGATGCGCCATTCCCAGCCGTAGGGCGTGAAGACGATGTTCATGTTGCGCACCAGCGTCCACACGATGTAGTACGCGGCGAAGCCGCCGGCCGTGTAGCCGCCGACCATGCCGCCCTGCGCGTTGGCGATC
This sequence comes from Anaerolineales bacterium, assembly GCA_044224715.1. Taxonomy (GTDB): domain Bacteria; phylum Chloroflexota; class Anaerolineae; order Anaerolineales; family UBA6663; genus UBA6663. Next base: position 28,497 of record JBGAJV010000024.1, read on the forward strand.
GTGCTCCATACCACCAGGTACACGACCGGCTCGGCCACCATGCCGATCATGTAGAAGTAGTTGGCGGCCCGGTACTGCAGCTGCGTCACCGCGGCCATGCGCATCTGGCTCAGATAAAAGTCCATCAAGTTCCGCATGACGCTCCTTTGTCGGCTGGTCGGGTCAGTCGGCTGGTCGGCTGGTCGGCTGGTCTTTGAAAGCCAGGTTGGCGCTCAGGGACCAGCCGACTATCCGACTAGCCGACCAATTGACTATTGAAGACTTTCTCGATGACGTCATCGATCGGTGGATCTTCGACGGTGAGGTCGACGACCGACAGATCGGTGAGCAGGCGGGCCGTGGCGCGCGAGGTCTCGGCCTTGGGTACGCGCAGCGTCACGCGCGCGCCGTCGGTCGCGATCACCTCGCCGTAGGCGTCGAGCGCCGGCGGCGTCTGGTCGAGCGACACGTTGATGGTCTTGTACGACGCAAAGCGCGCGCTCAGCCCGGCGAGGTCTCCATCGTAGAGCAGCGTGCCGTGATGGATGACGATCACGCGTTTGCACAGCGCCTCGACGTCGGCCATGTAGTGGCTGGTCAGCAGCACGGTCGCGCCGGTGCGGGTGTTGTAATCCGCCACAAACTCGCGCAACCGGCGCTGCATGGTGACGTCAAGGCCGAGCGTCGGCTCATCGAGGAAGATCACCTTGGGCGTGTGCAGCAGTGCGCCGATGAACTCGACCTTCATGCGCTCACCAAGCGAGAGGTTGCGCACGGGCTTGCGCACCAGATCGCCGACCTGCATCAATTCGATCAGTTCGTCGCGCGTGCGTCGGTACAACACCGGATCGATCCCGTAGATCGCGCGCTGCAGGTCGTATGAATCTAGCGCCGGGATGTCCCATTGCAGCTGATTGCGATTGCCCATCACCAGGGTCACCTGGCTGAGAAAACCGCGATCGCGCTTCTCAGGCACGAAGCCAAGCACGCGTGCGACGCCGCCGGTCGGGTAGAGAAGACCCGACAGCATCTTCAGCGTCGTCGTCTTGCCGGCGCCATTCGGGCCCAAGAAGCCCACGATCTCGCCCGGTCCGATCTCGAACGAGATCGCGTCGACGGCCTTGACTTCGCGGGTCTTGCGCTTGACGAGGCTCTTGAGCGCCGCGCCCAGACCCGGCTCCCGCTCGGGCACGAAATAGCTCTTGCAGAGGCGATCGACTTGGATGACGGTCATGGAGGCTCCTGTGGATCTCAGGCGTTCGTGGGTTTCGACTTCCGGCTCTTGGCACCGCGGGTCGGCAGTTGCGCCGGTTCACCGGGCGCCGCCCCAGCAGACGCCCGAGACCCGGCGCCCGGCGCCTGCAGATACTCCGGCGCGCGGAACATGCCGATGGCGACGCCGTACAGCGACTCGCCCGGCTCATTGGGCGTGGCGACCAACTCCGCGATCAGACGATCCAACCGGTGCCCCAAGGCCTTGGCCTTCTTTGCCGAAAGCTGAAGATGCGGGTAGGCCATGACGTGCACCTCGTCGTCGCCCCACGGGCGATCCTCGGCCATCATCTCGGCCAGCTCGTCGCGGGCCGTGGTCAGGATGTTGGCCCGGTCGAGGTCCTCAGCCAGCATCGGCGCGTTGAAGTTCATGATCCGCCCGGTGCGCGCGTAGTAGTTGGCGACGATGCCGCGCACCTGTCGCCGGGCCACGATCTGCACCAGGCCGTGGCGTTCGAGCAGTTTGAGATGATGCCCGACGGCGCCCGGCGTGCTGTTTAGCCGCTCGGCCAGTTGCTTGGCCGTGGCCGGAACATTTTGCAGCACGCCCAGGATGCGCGACCGGATCGGATCGGAGACGGCGCGCTGCTGCGCCAGTGTTTTGATTTCGACCGAGGGCGGCAGCTCGGGCATGTCCACGGGCACGGCCGCGGGCAGGATGGGCGGGAGACGACGCGTCATTGATTGTGCTGCACTCCAGTATGTACTGGAATGTAGCACAATGAGGCGACAGCGTCAACCATGGAGATCGCGAAACGGGGTCGCCTGCCCGGCTTGTCGCTAAACCCCGACGGCGGGCGCCTCAGCCGCCGCGCCACGTCGCGGGTCGCGAACCACGAAGCGCATCAGGACCCAGGCCGCGATCCCGATGACGAGGGAGAGCACGAACATCGCCGGGTAGCCGACGATCCCGGCGAGCCAGCCGCCCAAAAGCGGCGCGATCGAACCCGAGATGCCCGGGAGCGTGTTGGCCAGGCCGATATAGGTCGCCCGTTTGCCCTCGCCGGTGAACTCGTAGACGATCGCGATGCCCGAGATGAAGGTTCCCGCGTTCACGGCGCCGCGCAGGAAGAAGATCAGAAAGAACAACCAGGGCGCCGGGGCCGAGACCGCCAGAATGAGCGAGACCACGCTCAACGCCAGACAGATCTCCAGGTTCAGCTTGTGCCCCCTGCGGTCCGCGAGGAACCCAAAGAACAGGTTCGCCGCGGCCAGACCGATCTGCATCGCCAGCGTGAAGCCGCTCGCCTCGGCGTCGGACATCCGCCACTGCTGGACGGCATAGACAGCCAGGAAGCCGGGCGCCATGGTGCTCAACGCGAAGACGATCTGCGCCAGCAGGTAGAGCCGAAAGTTCCGATCCTGGCGCAGGATCGCCGGAAGCGAGCGCAGATACTCGAGCTGCGAGATCGGCGGGTTGGTGCTGGGGACGGCCGGCTCGCGCGCAAGGGCCAACGCGATCCACGACATCAGGATCAGAAACGCCGCGATGGTGAAGGAGATGACGTAGCCGAGCGGGAAGCCGTAGCGATCGAGGATGAACGGAACCGCAATCGCGCCCAGGATGCCTGCCCCGTTGCCGATGAAGTTGGTGATGCCAAAGAACCTCCCGCGCTTCTCGAGCGGAAAGATCTTGGCGATCATGGTCTGCCAGCCCACCGTTTGGATGCCCGAGCCAAACGTGTGCCAGGTAAACAAACCGAGGAAGACAACCAGGGCAGCCGTCGGCTGACTGCCCGCAAGCCAGTACGCGGTCAGCGGCAGCAGCAACATCGGAACGCGCTGGAGAAAGAAACCCAGGTTGACCGGGAAGAACTTCTTGCGCGGCGCGCGCTCGACGGCGTTGGCGACGAAGAGCTGCGGCAACAGATAACCGCCCGTCGCGAGGAACGGGATCAGGCCGATCAACACGGGGTTCTGGGTGAAGTGGCTGAGGTACAGCGGCAGAATGGTCACCTGCGAGATGAAGCTCACCCCAAACCAGAAGAAGCCGCCATCCATGGCGTTGACCGTGAAGTTCCAGCGATAGTCTTTCTCGACCTGGCGCTGGATCGCGGCGTTGTCGACCGGTGCATCCGTCATGATGTGTGCTTTCGATGGGCGTCCGGGTCACAATGCCCGATGCCCTGGATCGTAACCCGGATCGTCCGGCGCGTGGTCACGGTCCGAGCGTGACTGTACGATACGGGGTTTTGGCCGCCATGGCCAGGGAGGGTTTCTGGCCGCAGATTTCGCAGATTGCGCGGGTTGTTTCCGGTAATCCGTGTAATCTGCGATATCTGCGGCCAGGACCTTTCTCTGCTTCATCCGTGCGAATTCGAATCGCCTTGCGTCATTCGTGGCATTACTCCCGCCCGGGCGGCGACCAGCCCGGCCGCCGCGACGAGCAAGCCCGCGGCGACGAACGTCGCCGACAACGAGGTCGCCCCAGCCAGCGCGGCGAGCATGGCGCCACAGCAGATCTCGCCGAAGTACTCGACCTGGGCGAGGAACGATTGGACAGTCGCGCGCACCTCGTTGGTCACGCGTTCGTTGACCCAGATGGCGCCCACCGCGCGCGTCACGGTCCAGGCCACGCCTGTCACCAGAAGCACACCCGCGCTCCCGACAACCGCGCTTGGCGCGAGGCCGAACAGCCACACCCCGGCGACGCCGATGGCGCAAGCCGCCACGTACATACGCCGCGCCGCGCCGGCGCCGTGGATGCGCGCCTCGACGATCCGAAAGGCCAGCGCGCCCAGCGCATACGCGGTTACGCCCAACGCCGTGAACCAGACGATCGGGTCAGGTCGATCCGGAAAGCCAAGCGCGACGAGCTGACGCGTCTCGAGCCGGCCGAACCCATCGGAGGCCCCGTTGATCAGAAAGGTCGCGGCGAAGATCATCAGGATCTCGACATCCCGTCGCGCCAACGTCAGACCACGGGTGAGGATCAACCAGGCCTGTCTGACGTGCTGCGAGCGCGTCGGCGTGAAGTTGCGTTCGCTGAAACGAGCCTGGACGTAGAGCCCGAGCAGCATCATGGCGGCGCCGGCGATCACCAGCGTGGGGCCGCGGCCGATGGCCCAGGCGACGCCGCCCAGGCTCAGCATGCCGCCCACCGCGCCGATCAGCTTCGAGCGCGCCTGCGAAGTCAGCGCGGCGACGGCCAACGCGGGGGCGCCGAGCTCGTCCGTGATCCAGGCGACGTCGGCGCCGCTCGTGAACGTCCAGGCGACGCCCCACAGCATCTGCGTCACGACCAGCGCCGGGTAGGCCGTCGCCAGACCCGTAGCGATCATGCTCAGGCCGACCAGCACGCACGAGATCACGAGCGATGCCTTGCGGCTGACCGTGTCGGCCACGACCCCGGTCGGCACCTCGAACAGCAGCGACGCGATCCCCTGCGCGACACCGATAAAGACCAGCTGCGCCGGCGACAGCCTCGCGTCGATCACCAGATACAGGCTGGCGACCAGCCAGTACCCGCGCCCCAACGCCGACTGCAGCAGCGACCAGCGCAGAAAGACCGACACGAGCCGGGCGTGGCGTTCCTGGATGCCGTTCATGCAACGTCAGTCAGGAGCTCTGCGATGACGCGCCGCGACTCGCGGGCCTTTGCCGGCTCGGCGTCAGGGCGTTGCGTGATCGCGGCCTTCCAGAGCGCCCAGCCGCGGGCGCGTGCCCAGGTCGCCTCATCCACCAGCGGCAGCGCGTGGCGAAAGGCCGCGCGGCTCGGGCCGGCGAACAACGTCCAGGCGATGACGAGGTCGCAGGCCGGGTCCCCGACGCCCGAGCAGCCAAAGTCGATGACGGCGCTCAACCGCCCCGACTCGAGCAACAGGTTGGCGATCGCCACGTCGCCGTGAAACCAGACCGGCACACCGGTCCAGGTCGAAGCCAGCGCGGCGTCGAGCACGCGCATCGCGGCGCGGGTGTCGATGACGTCGGCTGACGCCGCGATCGCGCGCCGGGCTTCGTCTGCATAGAACGCCAGCGGGCCGCCGCGATACGCGCTGTGCGGGCCGGGCGCCGGCCCGTCGGCGGCGTCGACGGCCTGCAGTTCGTCGAGGAAGCGTGCCAGCGCCGTCGCCAGGGCGCTCAGGTCGGCGATGCGCGCGCGGCTGGCCGCCTCGCCCGGGATCCAGCCATACACCGACCAGGCCCAGGGGAACCCCTCGCCGGGGCGACCGAGCGCGATCGGGGTCGGGATGGGGAGTGAGAGGTGCCGTGCGAGATGCGGCAGCCAGCGCTGCTCCTTCGCGATCTGGGGCGTGTAGCCGACGGCGCTCGGCAGCCGCACGCTCAGCTCGGCGCCCAGGCGAAACGTGCGATTGTCCCATCCCTGCGGCTCAGCCGGCGTGATCGGCAGATCGGCCCAGCGCGGAAACTGCGCGCGTAGCAGGCGCCGCACCAACCCCGGCGTGATCGCGCGTGAATCGAAATCGAATTGCATCGTGAAACCTTCTTGGGGGTCAGGCCACGGGCGTCAGTGCACACGGCGCGCAAGCCCGCTGGTTTAAGCGCGGCGGCGTCACTGATGTCTGTCGCCAACACCTGTTCAGTTAGAGAGTCGTCGCCCGATCGCCAGTAGATACTCATCGCGGTTGAGCGGATTGGGTCCCAGACGTTTTCGAGTTGGCGCCGGGCCGCGCACCGCCTGATGGCGATCGAATGAATACTCGAGCACGCCCTCGCCGCGCGTCAGCCCGGGCAACAGAATCTGCAGCTCGTGCACCGACGCAACCGGGATCAGGCCCTCGAGTCGACAGATGGCGCCGTCGAGCCAGGGCAGCCCCGGCGTGGCGCGTAAGCGTCCCAGCACCGTGAGCACGGGGCCGCGCGTTTCGGCCGGGATTTCGAGCTGGAAGCGGTGCAGCGGCTCGAGCACCTGCGTGGCGGCCGCCTGCAAGGCCTCCATCAACACCAGCGGCGTCAGATTGCGAAAGTCGCCGGCCGTGCTCGCGACGCTGTCGAAACCCGAATGCGTCATCGTCACCGTGCAGTCCGGCACCTCCCAGCCCTGGAGCCCCTGCAGCAACGTCTGCCGCGCCGTGTCCTCGACGGCCTTGTGGTACGAGAGCGGCAGCGAACCGAGCTCGACCTCGAGCCGATAAGTCACGCCGGCGTCGATCGGGGCCGGTTCGATGCGCAAACCGATCGTCGCCGCGAAGGGGTTGGGGGCCTGGCCCATGACAGCCACCGCCGCGCCGCTCCCGATCGGCCGTTCGATGTGGATCGTGGTCGACTCCTCGAAAACGGCGTCCAAACCGTAGTCGCGCCGCAGCGTCTCCTGGATGACCTCTTTTTGGACCTCGCCGTACAGCGACACCACGATCTCCGAGTCGCCGGCGGTCTGTCGCAGGTTGATCAAGGGATCCTGTTCGGTGAGCTGCGTCAGCGCGGCGTGCAGCGCGCCACGCTCGGCGGCGCGGGCGGGCCTCACGTGGGTCTCGAGCGTCGGCGCCGTGAAGTAGCGGTGCTCGACATGTTGACGGGCCGCGCCGAGCGTATCCCCGATGCGGGCGTCGTTCAGACCCCACACCTTGCCGATCTGACCGGCGGCGACCCCGGCGCCGCGCGCGAACCCGCCTGGGCCGAGCACGGCGACGCCGGTCACGCGCGCCTCGCCGGCTGCCCCGACCGCGATGTGCTCGCGGACGTGCACCGCGCCGGCGGTCATGCGGACGTAGGTGATCTTCTCGCCGGCGGGGCCGCGGCCGATCTTGAACACACTGCCCGCGGCCGCGGTGCTTGCGTCGCCCGCGCTCGTGGGCAGCACCGTGCGGATTCCCTCAAGCAGCGCGTCGATGCCGGCTCCGGTGATCGCCGAGCCGAAGAACACCGGGTGCACCTGGGCGCGGCGCGTCTGCATCGCCAGCTCGTCTTCGAGTCGTTGCGGCGAGACGCGCATGTCGGCGGCCAGACAGGCCGACAGGAAAGCGTCGCTGCCGGTCGTGAGCAGATCGACCCGGCGCGCGTTGTAGTCGGCGTCATCCGCCGCGAACGGCTCGAAGACCGCGCCACGGGTCCCGAGCCCGCGCACGGCGCCGACCGCGATGACGGCCGGGCTCAGCTTTTCGGCGAGGCGCTGCAGGAGAGTCGCCTCCTGCGCGCCGCGTCGGTCGATCTTGTTGACGAAGATCACGGTCGGGACGTGGAGCCGTTGCAGCGCGCGCATCAGCACTCGCGTCTGCGCCTGCACGCCCTCGACCGCCGAGACCACGAGCACGACGCCGTCGAGCACGCTGAGCACGCGTTCGACCTCGGCGATGAAGTCGGGGTGGCCGGGCGTGTCGATCAGATTGACCTGCACGTCGCCGAGCGTGAACGCCGCCACAGCGGTCTTGATCGTGATGCCGCGCTGCTGCTCGAGAGCAAGCGTGTCGGTCTGGGTCGTGCCGGCGTCGACGCTGCCGAGCTTCCGGATCGCGCCCGTGTTGAACAGCAGCCGTTCGGTCAGGCTGGTCTTGCCGGCGTCGATGTGGGCCAGGATTCCAAGATTGAGGTATTTCATCCGATCGCACCCGGTGCGTTGCATTGACAACGAAAACGGCCGCGGAAGTGCCTGCGGCCGGTCGATGTGGCGGCAGGTGTGCTTCTACGGCCGTGACGGAAACGGCCACGGAGGAACGGGGCCGCTGGCAATGCACGGCCACAGGGCTGGCTGCGCCCGTGGCCGTCGGTTGAGGCGATCGGTGGCGGCGTTGTCGTACCGGGGAGCCGACCCGGCCGAGCGAAGCTCAGGCCGCAGGCAGGCTCACAGCACGCGCCGCGTCACGCAAGGCGGACGTCGGTCACCCAGCGCACTTACAGCAGGCGTTCACCCGTGATGGTGAGAAGCGCGAAGTTGTAAATCGTGGATGCCATACGTCGATCTCCTTGCTCGTTGCGAACCGCGCGGTGAGTGTACCACGAGCACTGCGACCTGTCCGGGTCGGGTAACCGGAAAGTGGGTTGATGAAGCCGGAAACGGGGTGAGCCACGGGTCGTGGCTCACCCCGTTTCCGGCTTCATGCCTGGCTCGGTCGTGGCGAGAGGCTCTAGGTACAATCATGCCGAACAGCGAAGGAGCGCCCATGCACCCCATCCTCGTGCGCCGTAGCCTTGAGGCCCTCGCCAACCCGGTCGCGATCGTCGCCGCGCTTCTGCTCGGCTTCAACGCCGTGGTCGCTCAACCACTCTGGCCGACAGCGTTGACCGGAAAAGCGGGCGACGTCGCGTGGCTGATCGTCGCGCCGATGCTGGCCGCCCTGGCACTTGGCCTTGTCGCGCCGCGCCGCTGGGATGCGCGGCGGCTGGGCTATGTGGCGATCGCTTTGACGGGTCTGGTCTTCGCGCTGATCAAAACCTGGCCGCCGACCAACGCTCTCGCCGTGACCCTGATCCGCCCGTTCGGCATCACCCCGAAACTCACGCTCGACCCATCCGATCTGCTTGCGCTTCCGGCGCTGGGCGCCACGCTGCTGATCTGGCGCCATGCCGAGCCGGGGGCGGCCCAGGGGCGCCGTCTACGTCTGGCCTCGGGCGCGTTGCTGGCGACGCTCGCCGTGGTCGCGGACTCCCCCGGGCCGTTGAACCTCGGCGCCAATTGCGTCGTCGAGCGCGACGGCGTCATCTCGGCATACAGCCAGGTCGAGCAGCACAGCTACTTCCAGAACAACGCGCTGTACTGGCAGGACGTCTACACGAGCAGCGACGGCGGCGCCACCTGGACGACCGGGACGGTCTCGCAGGAGGAGCGCACGCAGACCCTCGCCTGCGAACAGGCCATTTGGCCGCTCGACCTCGGGACGAACGTGTCGCTGTACTTCGTGGCGGGCCAGGGCATGTATGCCAGCGACGATGGCGGCCAGACGCTGCGCCTCGAGCAGAAACTCGACACAATCCTCAGCGCGCTGTATGACGAGCGCGACGGCACGGTCATCGTCGCGGCCGGCGCCGAAGGTCTCTACGTTCGCGGCCAGAGCGGTTCCTGGACGCAGGTGCCGGGTTCGGGCCGCTAGCACCGGGAACGCCACGCACCACAACGCCGTGCCGTGTCGGCTTTCATGCAGGATCAGGCCTTTTCATAGTTTTTTGAGACCCCGGCCGCATCATCCATCCACCTGACTACTGGTTCGCGAAGGACCGCGCCACGTCGCTCGGCCTTCGCCAGGGAGATGATGCCTCATGGCCGCAAATCGCGTGCGCAGTCAATACGATGCGCTCGAGCAGATCGAGCGATCGTTTACACAGGAGCAAGCCGCCCTCGCGCGTATGCGCGGCGAACTGGAACGGCACAAGTCCGTCCTGGAGGGCGGCGATTGGCAGGGTCGGTCGGCGCGCGCGTTCTACGCCGAGATGAACGGATCGGTGCTGCCGGCCGTCAAGAACCTGATCCGCGCATTCGAGCAAAGCGCGCAGGTCACGCGCCGCATCCGGGTTCGCATGTCGCGAGCCGAGGCCGACGCGGCGACTGCGTTGCGGCCGCGTGACACGGCCGCCGGCGCGGCCAGCGTGTCACCGACCGCGAACGGCGCGGCCAGCGGCGACATCGTGCGCGGAGCCGACGAGCGGGTGGGCAAGAAGATCGGCGGCATCCCAGACGTCACATTCAAGCCGACGCTCGGCCACGTCTTCGTCGACGACAGCGGCGTGCCCGGTCAGGGCGGCGTCAGCCCCAACGACGTCGACCAGGGCCAGCTGGGCGACTGCTACTACCTGTCGGCGCTCGGCGCCCTCGCGGCTCAACAACCCGACGTGATCCGCAACATGATCCGCGCCAATGCAGACGGCACTTACACGGTGACGTTCCACGACGATTCGGGCAAACCCGTGAACGTCACGGTGAACTCCGACCTGCCGTACACAAAGGACGGGCGGATGCCCTTCGCCCAACCCGGCGATGTCGCCGCCGATCGGCAACCCGAGCTCTGGGTGCCGATCCTCGAGAAGGCCTATGCCCAGTACAAAGGCGGCTACGATGCGATCGGCGACGGCGGCCTCATCACGGACGCGATGCAGACCGTCACCGGCGTCAAGCCGCGGGCTTACGACCCCGACGATCTCTCTTTCAAGGACTTCAACCAGGCGTTCAAAGATGGTCGCGCGATCGGGCTGAGCTCGCTCCCGTCTCGCATCGTCGATCCGGGCTTCTTCGACCCGATCGTCGGGCCCGTCATGCAGCAGGCACAACATCCCGGGTTCCGAACCCCCTACGAAAACGGCACCCTGGTCTCCGGCCATGCCTACTACGTCGTCGGTGTGGACGAGGCCACGCAGACGGTCCAGGTCAAAAACCCCTGGGGCTGGAACGCCAGCAATCTGAACATTCCGTACAAAGATCTGCAGGGCTACTTTCGCGAAGTCGCCATCAGCGGGACCAAGTGACGATGAACACGCGTTATCACCTCAAAGACAACACGCAACTCACGCATAGCGATCTGCGGATCGGCGCCGGCAACTTTTGGGCCGAGCCTGAGGCGGCCGTCGCCGGGCACGCGAGGGGAGCGATCCAGGCAGGTCTGTGGATCTATGTGCGCCAACAGCCGGATCTCGATCAACGGCGTCGGGTCGGCGCTGGGCAGCGCTTCGAGGTGGCCGGGCACGTCATCGACGTCATCGACGTCGAGGCAGACGCCGTCACCCTCGACATCCAGTCGCCCGACGCGCCGGGCTCGCCCGGTTGACGGGGCGAGGCGTCATCCGATCGGCATGTCGCGGATCGCGCGCAGGAAGAGCTCGACGACCAACGGATCGAAGTGGCTGCCGGAGTGTTGGCGGATGTAATCCAGCACCTCGGTCCGCGACCACGCCGGGCGGTAAGGACGATCCGAAGAGAGCGCATCCCATACGTCGACGACCGCGAACAGCCGCGCTGAAAGAGGGATGTGGTCGCCCTTGAGCCCCTGCGGATAGCCTGTGCCATCCCATTTCTCGTGGTGCGAGTACGGGATCGACAGACAGGGTCTGAGATACTCGATCGGGTAGAGCAGCTCGTAGGCGATCACGGGGTGCCGGCGCATGGTCGCCCACTCCTCGGCGGTGAGCGAAGCCGGCTTGAGCAAGATCGAATCCGGAACGCCCATCTTGCCGATGTCGTGAAGCAGAGCGCCGCGGCGTATCTGCGCGATGTCGTTCTCCGGGATGCCCATCATGCGTGCCAGGGTCACGGTCATCTCGGTGACCCGCAAGGTGTGGCCCTCGGTCTCGCGATCGCGCAGATCCAGGGCACTTGACCACCCCTCGATCGTACGTTCGTAGGCCAGGGTCAAATCCATGTTGAGCCGCTGCAGGTCCTTATACAGTCGGCCGTTGTCGATCGCGATCGAGGCCTGCGCCCCGAGGGCGCTGAGGAAGTCCATCCAGCTCTGATTCGGTTCGAGCGGGCTGCGATGGAAGATCTCCAGGATCCCCATCAGGTTGCCTTTCGAGACAAGCGGCAGCGCCACATACGACACGAACCCTTCGGTCTCGAGCGTTCCACCGCGCGAGAACGGTTCCGGGCTATCGAGCACGTTGGCGATGAACACCAGCTTCTGCTCCAGCGCGGCCCGCCCGACATGACCGTGTCCGACCCGCACCTGCGTCCGTTCGATATCGCGCCCGCGAAAACCGCGACCGGCGGCGAACTCGAGGATGAGCGAGAACGGGTTCAGGAGCAGGAGGGCGGCGGCGTCGACTTGCAGGCTCGACGTGATCTGATCGAGGATGGTCCTGAGGGTGAGCGTCAGATCCGTCGAACTGATGATCGCCGTGTCGATCTCGCGCAGGGCCTCGAGCCGCGCGATGTAGTCGCGCCGCTCGGTCTCGGCCTGCTTGCGGGCCGTGATATCGATGGAGAGGATGAACGCGCCTTCGGGCACCGGCTCGATCTTGATCTCAAACCACGCGGTTTGACCGTTGGGAAACGTGAACTCGTTATCGAACGCGGCCGGGACCCGCTCGAAAAGACAGCGCTCGAGCGCCGCGTATAGCGCCGTGCTCTCGACACCGGGGTAGAGGTCGACCATCCGGTGTCCGAGCAATTCTTCGCGGGTGCGCATCCCATGCCGGGCAGCCGAGTGATTTACATAAACGTAGCGCTTATCAAAGCTGATGATCTGACAGCCTTCCAGAAGGCCGTCGAGGATGCCGAGCGGAGCCGAATCGCCCATCTTCACCTCCCCGGCCGAGACAACATGGGCAGGGTGTCGCGATGGAAGCGTCGCGCTCGCTGAAAGCGGGCGGGCGACGGTTCTCCGTCGCCACATCTTCAGCATACAGCGACTCGGCAAAAGTCAATAGGCGGGATCGCACCTGATTAGGTTGAGGGCATATGCGCAAGGGCCGCGAGTCGAACGCCCAACTACGCGACGGTTCGGGCGACAGGCGCGCTCATGGCGCGGGGCAGTCATTGTCGTCGGGCGCGTAGAAGCAGGCGTACACGACCTGAGCCAGGACGTCGTGCCCGGCCGAGGTCAGGCTTCCGCTGCCAGAGTCGTAGAACAACGCGCGCACCTGCTCGCGCGTCAACCCGCGCGTCTGCAGGGCTGCGCCTAGCGAGACGAAGGGGACGTCGGCGCTCTGGGCGTACGCGGCGAGCGCGCGATCCGGGGCGAGCAGGTCGTATGCGCCCAGTTCGGCGGTCCAGGTCGTGGCGTCGCCCTGATAGAAGGCCGGCGGGAAATGTGGCACGGTGACCAGACGCAGCGTCACGCCCTCGCTCGCAAGCCGCGCGCGGTAGTTCTCGATCAGACCGGCCGCGATCGCAAAGGCTCGCTCAGCCTCCGGGCCGCCTCCAGCGGCAAACGCAAACGTCGCCGGGCCAAAGGGCGCTTCGGTCGTGGCCTGAGCGAGGTTGCTGGCGAAGAAAGGCACGGGGTCCGGCTGTTGGCGCCAGCCGCGCCACCACGCATCGAACAACTCAAGCGTGAATAGCCGACTCTGAACGGATTTCACGAGGTTGATCGGATCGTAGCCGGGGATGATGGCGTGTTGCAGATCATGGCGCGCGAGCACGCTGGCCTCGTCGATCGCCACCGTGCCGTCGGCGTTGAGTTGATAGTATGGCAAACCCGAACGGGTCGGGCCGCTGACGGTCTGCAGGTCGTTGGCGAGGTTGAAGACGACGATGACTTCGTTGGGTTTGAAGGGCGCGTCGGTGAAGGGATACAGGATGGTATCGGCGTACAGCCCGGGGCCGTAGCCGGGATAGCCCAGGGCGAGCACCTCGGCGCCGTGCTCGAGTGCGGGCAACGCGTTGAGCGACTCCTGCAGCGCCAGCCCGAAATGGTCCTTCTGCGGGATCTGCAGGGCCTGCACGTCGCCATCGCCTTTGAGCAGGATCCTGTAGCTGCCGTTCCGCAGCTTGAACTCGGGGTAGTAGTAGCCGTAGCGATTGGTGTTGCCGTCGCCGAAACCCTCGGCTGTCTGATAGATGCGCCCATACGGTACGAACAGGCCCGACAGGTTGTCAAACGTCAGCGCGCGGAAGTAGGCGGCCGCCTGCAGCGCGACCTCGACCAGCACGAAAGCGAGTAGACCGGCACCGACGACCTTGCGCCACGGTTGCACCCGGACCGATCGATCCGGGTGCAACAGCGTGAAGACCAGCACCACCTCGAGGCTGAGCACCAGCATACAGATCGAAAGCAGCGGGAAGTAGAGCCATTGGTTCCAGAGCAGGATCGACACGGCCACGGCCAGGCTCGCGCCGACCACGAGCAGGCTCAGCCAGGTCCGCGCCTGCACGTAACCGATCGCCTCGCGCACACGCTCCAGGCTCTCGCGCGGGACGATCAGCCAGTACAGACCGGCGAAGCCCAGGGCATACACGCACATGGCCAGGAAGAACACGATCGAGTATCGGCCGAACAACTGCGGCTCAGGGCTGGGGTGGACGAGCAGATCGACGAAGCCCGCGATCCACAACATGGCGGCCAGGACGAGCGGCAGCAGGTACTCGGCGCGATTGATCTTGTGTGCCAGCCGCTCCTCGAGCTTGAACGGATCGTGCAAGGCCGGCTGAGACGTGTTCTTCAATGACGACATGAGATCTCCGATTGGATCCGAACCGCTTACGCGGGAAACACAACGCCGGCGAAGATCCAGACGCCGATCAGGGCGATGACCGCGCCAGACCAGCGCAGCACCTGCGCGCTGCGATCGCTGCGCAACAGCATGTAACCGATCAGGGCGCCGATCACGTGCAGGCCGGCAGTGGCGGTCATAAAGCCGAGCACGTACGCGACCACATCCATGGATGAGTTGACCGTGCCAAGCTCGGCCCCATGCGCGTGCCCATGGAAGATGGAGAACAAGGCCACGAAGCTCATGGCGAACGCTTCGGGGAATTTGCGCTGGCTAAACAACGCCGCGCCAAGCACGATGACCGAGATCGCGATCCCGATCTCCACCCCGGGCAGCGGAACACCGGCATAGCCGGCCACGCCGGCCAGCGCCATCACGCCCACGAAGGTCGCGGGCACCGTCCAGATCGCGCGCCCGCCCAGCTGGGCGCTCAGCAACCCGACGGTCACCATCGCCAGCAGGTGATCGAAACCGAGCAGCGGATGCAGGAAGCCGCTGATCGCCGTGCTGCCGCCGCCTTCGTGCAGCAGCGGTGAGGCAAAAATGAACATGTTGCTCTCCTTGTGTGTGACCAGGCCCTCTTGGGCTCGGCATGAACGACTTGACGGATCGGTTTGATCCTTGCGCGACGCGGTCGCGACCTCGCTGACCGCGTCGCCAAAGCCCCGGTTCAGATCGCCTCCGCCGCCCGCGCCGGCTCCGGGCTCGCGGACAGCAGTGGTGCGAGGGCGTCGACCACGTATTGGATGTTCGGCCCGTTCATCAGGTCAAGGTGGTCGCCCGGGATCAGGCACACCGCCACGCCGCCGCCCGCCAGACGCGACCAGCCGAAATCGTGCTCGAGACGCAGGTCCGGGTACACGCCTCGGATCAGCGTCACGGCCCCGGGATAGTCGCCGGCGCGATAGCGGCCCTGCAAACGACCGTTCCATTGCAACAACGCGTACTGACGGACATAGGCCGGCGCGGTCCGCCCCAGACGGCGATAGGCCCAATCCGTCGCCAGCAGCGCCTGCCGGCGCAACGTACCGTAATGCCGCTGGACCTCCCGGGCAGCGCGCCTCGCCGCCCAACGACCGAGGTAAGCAGCTCGTCCCGCCAGATTGAGCCCGGCGAGCCGCTGCCGGTGGTGGCTCACGCGTGCCTGCACATCCGGTCGGGGCGCGGGGTTGGGGTTGTCGGCGTCGATCAGGGCCAGCACATCGACGACTTCGCCGGCGGCGATCAGACGACGGGCCATCTCGAACGCAATCACGCCGCCGAAGCAGAAGCCGCCCAGTCGGTAGGGACCGAGCGCCTGAACGCTGCGCAGCTCGCCCAGATACAGCTCGGCCAGCGCCTCGACCGAGTCGAGCGGCGTGCTGCCCGGCTCGTAGCCCGGCTCCTGAAAGGCGTAGACGGGCTGGGCCGGGCCCAGCTGCCGCGCCAGGGCCGCGTAGCCGTACACACCGCCGCCGCCGTGATGCACCCCGAAGAACGGCGTGCGTGTGCCCGTGGTCTGCAGCGGGACCAGCGCGCGCCAGGGTGTGACCTCGCCCGACGCGAGCTTGCGCGCGAAGGCCGCGACCGTCGGCGCTTCGATCAGCGTGGCCAACGGCACGGGCTGGCCGAACTCGCGCTCGGCCAGCGCCAACAGTTGCATCGCGCCCAACGACGTGCCGCCCAAATCGAAGAAGTCGACGTCGACCGGCACGTTGGCGCGGCCGAGCACCTGGCCCCACAACCGCGCCACGCGCGCCTCGGCGCCGTTGCGCGCCAGATTGAGATCGATCAGACCGTCGACGTTGACGCGCCCCTCCAGATCGTGCGGGCGCGTCGCGACGGCCCGAGGCTCGCCGGCAGCCGCCAGCGCATCGGCCAGCGTCGCATCGGGCAGCGTCAGGGCTGTAAGGACCCGGGCATACCGAGCCAACACGTCGTCGGCGTCGCGCGGGCTGAAGTGCTCGGCGGCGTAGATCAGCGCGACCTCGACCGCGGCCCCGCCATCGCTGATCGTCAGCGTCAGCGGCACATCCGCGCGCGGCGCGGCCGGCCGCGGGTGCCAGGTCAGGGCCTGCCATTCGGTCGCGAAGGTCACGGCCGGCTGCACCAGCGTGAGCAGGTCGAACAACGGCTGCCCGCCGGGGCGCTCGCTCCACGCCAACAACCGCGCGGGCGCGACCGGCGCGACGTTCTGGATCTCGGCGAGATGGCGTTGCAGCGTCCGCGCCCACTCGCCCACGCACTGCGCACGCTCGAGCCTGACCCGCACCGGCAAATCGTTGATCAGGCTGCCGACCAGCCGCTCGACGCCCGGGATCTCGGGGTCGCGGCCGCTGACCGTCAGCCCGACGATGACGGCGTCGCGGCCGGCCAAGGCCGCCCGCACGATCGCGGCCGCGCCGATGAAGTACGTGCTCGCCAGGCTGCCTTGGGAGCGCGCCGCGCGGCGCACGGCTTCGATCGCCTCGGCGGGCAGGCGCTCCAGGGCGATCCCGACGTCGCCGGACCGCCGAGCCGGATCGGGCGCGCCCGCGATGGTCGGGAGCGCACCGGCGCCGCGGAGCGACTCCTGCCAGAACGCCTCGGCCCGCGCGGCGTCGCGGCGCTGCATCCAGGCCACGACGGCCTTGAAGGGCGGCGCCGGCGGGAGGGTTGGCGTCTGCGCGAGGCGCAGGGCCTCGTAGCAGACGCGCACCTCGTCGAGCACGATGTCGATGCACCACCGATCGAGGATCAGGTGATGACTGGTCCACGCGAAGCGCCAGTCGCGATCGCTAAGCTGCGCGAGGTGAAAGCGCAGCAGCGGCGCCTGGGTCAGCACAAAGCCGCGCTCCACGTTCGTCTGCATCCATTCCGCCCAGGCGACCTCCTGCTCGGCCGGGCTTCGCCCGCGCCAGTCGTCGGTGCGCCAGTCGGCCTCGACGGTTTCGCGCACGACCTGCATCGGCCGGCGCAGACCCTCCCAGGCGAAGGCTGTGCGCAGCGCGGGATGGCGCGCGATCACGGCCGCCCAGGCCGCCCGAAAAACGCGCGCGTCCAACTCGCCGCGCAGGTCGAAGACGGCCGGGTTGACCAGCACGTCCTCACCGCGCGCGGCCAGGGCATGCACGAGCATCAGCTCCTGCATCGGCGTCAGCGGGTAGATGTCGGCGACGTTCTTCATGGGGCTATCCGTCGAGCAAGTCCTTGAGTTTCGCGAACTCGTCGGCGTCGAGGTCGGCCAGAGCGAAGTCGGAGGCCGAGCGGCCGCCGGCCTCGGGCGCCAGACAGTGCGCGATCACGCGCTCGAGCGCGTCCAGGTAACGCTGCGCGAGATCCTCGACGGCCGTTGTCGAGAGCCGCGCGCCCGGATAGGTGAACACGCACTCCAGCTGACCGGCGCGCACGACGCAATCGATGTCGAGCAGATAACGACGTCGATTCGCGGGATGACGGGCTCCATCGGGCGCCTCGCGCAGCGTCGTGAAGAGCGGCGTCGGTGCGAACTGGTCGTCGCCGCGGCCGAGATAATTGAAGAGCACCTCGGGCTCGGGCAGGCCTCGCAGCGCGGCGGCGACATCAGCCGGGCCGAAGTGACGCAACAACCCGTGGCTCACGCCGCGCGAAGGGACGGCGCGCAGCGTCTCCTTGATCGCCAGCACCTGCTCGCCCAGTTCGCCGTTCGGGAATGCCAGCCGCACGGGATACACCGACGTGAACCAGCCGACGCTGCGCGAGACGTCGAGGTCCGCCACGGCCGCCTCGCGCCCATGCCCTTCGAGCGCGATCGTCAGGGCCTCGCCGCCGGCCCAGTCGCGGAACGCCTGCGCCAGGGCGGTGAGGAGCAGGTCGGGCACCTGGGTGTTGTAGGCGCCGTGCACGTCGAGCAACAGACTGTGCGTCAGGTCCGCCGCGAGCGCGACCCGCACGGTGCGCGCGGCGCCCGCCGTGTTGTCGCCAAGACCGGCCGGCACCCGGGCGTCGCCCAGACGCGCCGTCTGCTGCAGCCAGTGCGCGGTCTCGTTGACCAATTCGCGCGCCCCGGCGCGTTGCTGGGCCGCGACCGCCCAGGCCAGCGGCGAGGCCGAGGCGGCCGGGAGCGTCGGGGCCTGCCCGCGTTGCTGTGCCAGACACAGCGCCTGAAAGTCGTCGATCAGGATGCGCCACGAGATCGCGTCGACCACGAGATGGTGGGCGATCAGGGCGACGGCGGTCGCGGCCTCGGCATCGAACTGGGCGACGTGAAAGACCCGTCCGCTTGCGGGGTCGAGCTGCGCGTGCAGAGCCGCGATCGGCGCGTCGAGGGCGTCGAGGTCGGCCACCATCTGTCGGCTGAACGGCGGCGTCGCCGGCATCGGCCCGAGGCGCTGCGTGCGCGTGTCGAAATCGAAGTGTGTGCGCAGCGCCGGGTGCTGCGTGAGGAGCGCGCGCACCGCGCTCTGCACCAGCGCGACGTCGAGCCGGCCGCGCGCGATGAGCACGACCGCCTGGTTCCATTGCTCGGGGTGCGCCAGCGCCTGCTCGGCGAACCAGTGTTGGATCGGCAGAAACGGCGCGACCTCGACGTCGCGCGGGGCGGCCACCTCGGCCGCCGCGGCGTTGCGCGCGACAGCGGCCAGCCCGGCCACGGTCGGGTGCTCGAGCAGATCGCCGGGCTTGAGCTGCAGACCCAGGGTCTTGGCGCGCGCGATGATGCGGATGCTCATGATCGAGTCGCCGCCCAGCTCGAGATAGTCGTCGTCGGGCGCAACGAAGTCGAGGCCCAGCACCTCGGCCCAGATCGCGGCCAGCTGCGTCTCGAGGTCGTCGGCGGCGACCGGCGCGGCCACGGGCCGGGGCGAAGGCTGCGGCTCGGGCTCGGGCAGCGCGTCGCGGTCGAGCTTGCCGTTGGGCGTTCGCGGCAGTGCGTCGAGCACGACGAGGGCGGCCGGAAGCATGTGATCGGGCAGCCGCTGGCGGAGCTGCTCACGCAGGGCCGCACCGTCGAGGCCGGCGCCGGCGACGTAACCGATCAGCCGCAACCCGCTGGCGGCGTTCGGGGCGGCGGGCAGCCGCTTGACGAGCAGCGCGCGCTGGGCGGGTGTGAGGCGGGCGAGGCGTTCGGGCGTGATCGACATGGTTATTTCTGGGCCGCCACCACGACCATCGAGTCCGCCCACCAGGTGTCGTGCACGTCGGCCGGCGGCCGCAACGGCAACACGCGCACGCTGAAGGCGCCGAAGTGACGCAGCAGCGCGCGCTGATGAGCACGGCTGAGCGAGTCGATCTCGTTGGTCATGTAGGTGAACACGCCGCCCGGCCGCAGGTGCGCGGCGGCGGTCGCGAAGAAGTGCTCGGCGAAGGTCGCGCTCTTGACCACGGTATCGACGTACTCGTCGTCGTTGAGCGGATAGGTGTGAAAGAACACGCCGTCGTAGACGCCCATCTTGTCGGTCACGTCCTGCCAGCGCCCGGCGAGCAGACGGATGTCGCGCTCGGGCAGCCGGGCGCGCCAGGCCTCGTAGCGGGCGATGACCGAGTCGTTGCACTCGACGATGGTGTGCGACGTCACGCCACCGGCCTGGATGAAGTCCGACGAGACGCCGCGCCCGAAGCCGATCTCGAGCACGTCGCCGTGCGTGGCCGTGACCTCGGCAGCCATGGCCTGCATGAGCGGGATCAGCCAATCCTCCATGATCTGGTCGTCGCTCAGCTCGCCCTGGGTGCGCTCGCCGATCGCGTCGATCGGCCCGATCGCGTTGAAGTCGATGCCGGGCACAAAGCGTCCGGCCACGTCGTGCAGGGCCTCAAGGTCCATCACGGTCTCGGCCACGGCACGGTTGAGCAGCCAGTGGCGCTGGGCTTCGCGCGGCGGGGCGATGAAGGCGTCGTCCTTGACGTCGAGCGTCAGGTCGAAGCGCGGCGTTCGTTTAAGTTTGCGCATCGGTCATGTCAGGCCCAGGCGCGGGCCTGCGCCTCCTCGTCGCTGATGGATTCGATCTCGGCCAACAATGCCTCGGCGACGTCGCCGTCGAGGGCCACCAGGGCGGCGGCCAGCGCCGACGGCTGGGTCGTCAACTCGGCCCGCGCCGCGGCCGTGGTCGCGCGCGCGACCACGGCTGCGTCGCGCACGCCCGGCAAGGCGCGCAGGGCGTTCTCGATCTCCTCGAGCTCGATGCGGTGACCGCGGATCTTGACCTGCTGGTCGGCGCGCCCGAGGAAGTCAAGCCGGCCGTCGGCGTCCCAGCGCGCCAGGTCGCCGGTGGCGTAGGCGCGCAGCGTGGCGCCCGGGGTCCACGGATCCGGCACCGCGACGAAGCGCTCGGCCGTGAGGTCGGGCCGCTTGAGGTAGCCGTCGACCACGCCGTCGCCGACGATATAGAGCTGGCCGGCCACGCCGATCGGCGCCAGGCCGCGCCGCGCGTCGAGGACGAGCAGGGTCGTGTTCGGGATCGGGCCGCCGATGCTCACGCGGCCGCCGCGCTCGGGCTCGAGCTCGGCCAGGCTGGCCCAGACCGTGGCCTCGGTCGGGCCGTACTCGTTGTAGAGCCTCGCCTGCGGCGCCGCCTGCGCGTGCCGCGCGGGCAGATCCGGCGGGCAGCTCTCGCCGGCGACGATCACGGCCCGCAGGCTCGCGAGTTGCGCCGGGGTCGCGAACTCGAGCAGCAGCCCGTACAGCGAGGGCAGACACAGCGTGTGCGTGATCGACCAGCGCTCGATCAGGCCCAGGATGGCGAGCGCGTCCTGCTCCTCACGCTGCGCGGGGAGGCACACCGCGCCGCCCTGACACAGCGGCCAGAACAGGCCGGGCACCGAGCTATCGAACGAGAACGACGAGAGCAGCAGATAGCGGTCGGCCTGCTCGGGGTAGATCGCGAAGCGCGCGATCGTCGAGTGCATCAACTGGCGATGGCGCACCGGCACGCCCTTTGGCAGACCGGTCGAGCCCGAGGTGAAGATCACGTAAGCCGGATCGTCGCCGGTCGCGCCATCGGGAAGATCGGCCGTGTCCGTCGCGTCAACCGGCTCGGCCGGGTCGAGCGCGTCGCTCGTATCGAGCGCGTCGCTCGTACCGAGCGCGAGCACCCGCCCTGGGAAACCGGCCAGCGGGGGCAGACCGGGCCCGGTGAGCGCGACCGGCGCCTCGGCCTCGGCCAGCATGTAGGCCAGGCGCTCGCGCGGGTAAGCCGGGTCGAGCGGCACGTAGGCGCCACCGGCCTTGAGGATGGCCAGCAGGCCGACCAGCAGCTCGGGGGAGCGTTCGACGTGCAGCCCGACGCAGACGCCGGGCACGACGCCCACCGCGCGCAGTCGGCGCGCGAGCCGGTTGGCGCGCCGGTTCAGCTCGGCGTAGGTCAGCGTCTCTCGGGCCGTGATCACGGCCGGGGCCTCGGGCGTCTCCGCGGCCCAGCGTTCGATCAGACGATGGATCGGCAGCTCGCGCGGATACGGCAAGGCCAGCCCACGGCTGAAGCCCGCCAGCTGGGCGCGCTCGGCGGCGTCGAGCACGCTCACGTCACCGACGCGACCGGCCGGATTCGCGGCCAGCCCGGCCAGCACCGCGCGCAGGTGCGCGGCCAGACGCGCCACGGCGTCGGGCGCGTAGCGGGCCGTGTCGTGGATCAAGTACAGGTGGATGGCGTTGCCCGCATCGGGCACGACCAGCAGGGCGAGCGGGTAGTTGCTCTGCTCGCGATGGTCGATCTCGGCGAGCGTCAGGCCCGTTTCAGGCGGCATCAATTCGCCGGCGGCGGGATAGTTCTCGAAGACCAGGACCGAGTCGAACAGGGCCCCCGCGCCGCGGAGCTCGCTCCAACCACGCACGCGCGCCAGCGGCGTGTGCTCGACTTCTCGCAACGCCAGACCGCGCGTCTGCAGATCGCGCAGCCAATCGGCCACGCTCGTCTCGGCCGGCACCGGCGCGCGCAGCGGCAGGGTGTTGATGAACATGCCGACGCGGGATTCGACCTCCGGCAGCGCGTACGGCCGACCAGCTGTGGTGACGCCGAAGAGCACGTCGCTCTGACCGCTGACCCGGGCGAGCAGCAAGGCCCACGCGGCCTGAAAGACCGTGTTGAGCGTGACGCGTTGGCTTTGCGCCAGTCGGGCAAGCGCGACACCAAGGTCGGCGTCGAGCGTGACGCGCCACTGCGCGTGTCCGCGACCGCTCGCGGGGCCGAGATCGATGGGCGTGGCCGCGCTCAGGTCTTGCAGCTCGCGCCGCCAGAACGTCTCTACGACGCCCAGATCCTGCGCGCCCAGCCAGCGCACGTAGTCTTGAAACGGCGCAGCCGGGGTCGTGATAGTGCGGCCCGCGTAGCGCGCGAGGGCCTCCTTCAGCACAAGCGTCGACGACCAGCCGTCGAGGATCAGGTGGTGGGTCGTCCAGAGGAAGCGATAGGCATCGTCGGCCAGGCGGATTAGCGCGAACCGCAGTAGCGGCGCCTTGCTCAGGTCGAAGCCGCGCGCGCGATCCGCCGCGAGCATGGCCTCGAACTGCGCGCGCTGCGCGTCGTCCGACAGATGACGCCAATCTTCGAGCGCCCACGGCGCGTGCACGACGGCGCGCACCAGTTGCAGCGGGCGTTGGCGCTTCTCCCACGTCAACAGCGTGCGTAGCACGCTGTGACGCGCGATCACGGCCGCCCAGGCGGCCTGGAAGGCGGGCACATCCAGCGGACCCCGCAGGGTCGCGGCGAATTGATTGACGTACACGCCCGAGCCGGGTGCGTCGATGGCGTGATAGAGCATGCCCTCCTGCGCGGGCGTGAGCGCGTACAGGGCTTCGATGTTGCCGTCGCCGCGTTGAGCGGTGGAGGAGTTGGTCATGGGTTCTCTTCCGCGAACTCCGCCAGGATGTCGCCGAGCTCGTCGGCTGAGACGTCGGCGGCGCTGACCGACAGGCCAGGGGGCGTCGCGACCATGGCCCGCAAGCGTTCGGCCGTGGTCGCGGCCCAGCCGGTCACGCGCTCGGCCAGCTCGGGGCTGAAGGTCCAATCGAGCTCGAGCCGGCCGCCCTCGACGCGCGCGTTGAGCTCGATCGCATAGGGGCGCTGGGCCTCGGGCGCGCGCACCAGGTTCAGGCCCTCGGCGACCGTGAAGCGGGTCGAGTCGTAGGTCAGGCCGTCGAGCTGGCCCAGGTAATTGACCAGCAGGAGCGGCGCCGGCCCGGCGAGTAACGCGCGGTTCTCGGGCGCCCCGAGGTAGCGCAGCACGCCGAAGTCGAGGCCGTGTTGCGGCACAGCCTTGAGCGCCGTCTGGGTCAGACGCACGGTCTCGGCGCTGTCGCGTCCGGCGCGCAACGCGAGCGGGTAGATACTCGTGAACCAGCCCACGGTGCGCGAGAGGTCGGCCTCGCCGAAGACCGGCTCGCGGCCATGGCCCTCGAGCATCACGGTCAGTTCGCGCGGACCGGCCGAGTCGACGACCGCGGCCAGCAATGCCTCGTGCATGGGCACAGCGCCTTGCACCAGCGCCCGGGTCTCGGCCTCGTCCAGGCTGACGCGCAGCGTCCGGGTCTCGGCCTCGGTCGACGCGGCGTGCGCGGCGCGCGGCAGGCGCGCTGCCTGCGCGCGCCAGAACGGCAGATGCTGCTCGGCCTCCGCCGTGGCGTAGGCGCGCAGACGTTCTCCCCAGGCGCGTACCGACGTGGTCTTGGCCGGGAGCGCCCCGCCGGCCAGCGTTGTCTCCAGATCCTGCAACAGCGCCCACCACGACACGCCGTCGACGGCGAGGTGATGAACGACCAGCACCAGCTGCTGACGCGCGCCGGTCTCGACCAGGGCCGCGCCGATCAGACGACCGCGCTCGGGATCGCAGGCGGCATTCAGGGCCGCGCGCAGCCGGGCTGTCGCACCGGCGCGATCTTCGGGCGCGATCGCGCGCAGATCGAACGGGCGCAGGATCGGGTCGTTCAGGCGTTCCGGCAGCCAGGCGGAGACGACACCGCCCTCGGCGCCTTCGGTGCGCACGTGCAGACGCAACACGTCGTGCTGGGCGCGCAGGTGTTGCAGCGCCTGTTCGAGCGCCGCCGGGTCGACGCGCTCGGTCAGATCGAGCGTGATCGACTGGCTCCAGGCATCGGCCCCGTTTCGACTGACCTCGAGGTACCAGAGCTGGGCGGGCGTGAGCGTCACCACGCCGGCAACTGGGCCCTGCTCGGCCTGCGGCGCCTCGGCCCTCGCGGCCACTGCGGCCAGTTCGGCGATCGTGGCGTGCTTGAACAGCTGGACGGGCGTGATCGCCAGCCCGGCCTGCGCGGCGCGAGCCGCGATCTGAAGCGTGATGATCGAGTCGCCGCCGAGCTCGAAGAAGTTGTCGTGCACGCCGACTCGATCGAGACGCAGCGCGCGGGCCCAGATCTCGGCCAGCACCTTCTCGGCCGTAGTGCGCGGGGCGGCGTAGTCGGCCGCGAGCTCGGGCCGCTGCAGGCTCGGGTCGGGCAACGCCGTTCGGTCGACCTTGCCGTTGGGCGTCAGCGGCAGGGCCTCGAGCTGGACGACGAAGGCCGGCCACATGTAGTCGGGCAGCGTGCGTCCGAGGTGGGCGCGCACGTCGGCCAGCGAGAGCGGCTGATCGGCGACGAGGTAGGCGACCAGACGGCCGCCGGCACCGGTCTCGGCATCATCGAGCCCCGGCCCGTCGTAGCCGATTTGGGCCAGCATCCGCCGCACCTCGGCCTCGTCGATGGCGTCGTCGAGTTCGTCGAGCGCGGCGTCGCGCTGCTTATGCCCGAGGCGCACGTCCCAGCTGTAGGGCAGCGCGTAGTTGTGAAACCCGCGCAGCTTCTTGTGTAGGAAGATGCCGACGTCGTTGATGCGGCAGTTGGTCGAGCGACCGGTGTCGGCCGGCCGGATCCAGGGCGCGTGCTCGGCCAGGAAGGCGTACAGCTCGTCGAGGCCGACGTCGCTGTAGCGGTAGAAGTCCACGAACTGCACCTGGTCGAAGACGTTCTCGTCGCGAAAGACGTCGACGTCGAGCGAGCGCGAAATCACGTCGTCGCGGCGATGATAGACCTTGCGGGCCTCGACGATCGCGGCGTCGATGGCGTCGGGGTCGATGCCCGGGCCCTCGAACAGGTCGGGCGTCAGGCGCGTCTCGAAGAACTGGCCGCGCGAGAGGCCGGTGACGATGTGGCCGACGCCGTGCTCGCGGGCCAGGTTGACCGAGAGCGTGTAGATCGTCTTGAAGCAGCCGTTGCAGACGTTGGCGAACTGCTTGAGGCTGTCGACGAAAATCGCGTTCATGTGCGGCGTGGTGCCGAAGACGTGATCGACGCCAAGCGCGTTCACGACCCGCCGGATGTTGGCCTTGCTCTGTTCGGAGATGAAGCCGTTGTCGAGCGAGAAGACCAGGGGCTTGAGCCCGTGTGCGACGACCTGGTACAGCATGTAGGTGCTGTCCTTGCCGCCGCTGAAGAGCACCACGCAGTCGTAGGGCGCGCCGGTCTCGGCCCGCCGGGCGCGCATCGCCTCGGCCACGGCCGCGAAGGCCGACAGATCCTTGAAGTACGCCCGGGCCTTGTCTTTGTAGCCGTCGAAGGCGCGGCACATGTGGCACACGCCGGCGTCGTCGAAGGTGATGCCCGGGAAGTCGGAGGCCAGGCCGCAGCGTGCGCAGTGCCGGGTCGGGCCCGCCGCCCGCGCCGGCGCGTTGGGCGCCCAGACGGTCACGACAACCTCGCGCACGGCCGGGTGGGCCAGCAGCTGTGCCTCGATCTCGCCCAGCTCGATGCGCGCGCCGCCGATCTTGACCTGATGATCGGCGCGGCCGAGGAATTCGATCCGGCCGTCGCCGCCCCAGCGCGCGAGGTCGCCGGTCTTGTACAGACGGATCTGGCCGGACCCGCCGAGTCGGGTCGCGTCGATCGTGATGAAGCGCTCGGCCGTCAGGTCGGGCCGGTTGAAGTAGCCACGCGCCAGCCCATCGCCGGCGAGATACATCTCGCCGACCACGCCGGTCGGCGTCGGGTTGAGGTGCGCGTCGAGGACGTAGATGCCGGCGTTGGCGGCCGGGACGCCGATCGGCACCGACGGGGCCCGATCGCGGGCCGCGTCGAAGGTGTGGATCATGCAGCCGACTGTGGCCTCGGTCGGGCCGTACTCGTTGTGGATCGCGATCGGGATCTCGCCGTAGGCGCGGGTGACGTCGCGGGCCAGCTCGGTCTTGAAGTCCTCGCCGCCGACGATGAACGAGCGGATGCGCGTCGCCGCCAGGTTCTCGTCCTTGATCAGCGCCAGGTGCGCGGGCGTGAGCTTGAGGATGTCGCTCTCGCCATCCTGCACGACCTTGAGGACGGCGCTGCCGCGCACGCCCGGGTCCTCGCGGAAGACGCGAATGCGCCCGCCCGTGATCAGCGGCGTGAAGATCGAGGTGACCGTCAGGTCAAAGGCCAGCGACGAGAACAACGGCCAGGTGATGGCGCGGCCGCTTGTGTACACGCCGCGCGCCCACCAGATGTAGTTCATCAGGCTGCGGTGCGCGATCATCACGCCCTTGGGCTTGCCGGTCGAGCCCGAGGTGAAGATCGTGTAGGCCAGATGCTCTGGCGCCGGCGACTCGGCCGGGCGTGGCGCGCGCGCGGGCGCGTCGACGCCCAGCCGCACGACCTGGACGCCCTCGGCCGGCGCCTCGGCGGTCGGGGTGGTGATCAACACCGGCGCGGCGCCGGCAAGGCCCTGGCGGATCTCGTCGAGCATGAAGGCCAGACGCGCGGGCGGATAGGCCGGGTCCACCGGCACATACGCGCCGCCGGCTTTGAGCACGCCCAGGATCGCGATCACGACCTCGGGCGAGTGCGGCAGCGCGATCATGGTCAACGTGTCGGGCCCGACGCCGCGCGCGCGCAGGTCGTGGGCCAGCGCGTTGGCACGCGCGTCGAGTTCGTCGTAGCTGAGCACGCGCTCGCCGTCGCGCACCGCCTCGGCCTCGGGCGCGGCGTCGACCTGGGCCTCGAAGAGCCGCACGACCGTCGTGTCACTCGGGTACGACGCAGACGAGGCGTTGTAATCGCGCACCAGCGTCTGCAGCTCGGCCGGCGTCTGCAGCCCGACGTCGCGCAGCACGCGGGTCGGATCGGCCAGCAGCGCGTCGACGACGCACGCGAACTGCTTGAGCACCAACGCGCGCTGCTCGGGTGTGAACACGCTCTCGTTGAAGTCGAACAGCAGGCGGAAGCGGCCGGTCGCGCCGAAGTCGTGCACCTGCAGACGCAGGCTGTTGTGGCGATCGCCGTAGCCGGCATGCACCCAATCGACCGTGGGTGTCAGCCCCGCGAAGGGCGGAAAGGCGACGTTGACGTAGTTGAGCAGGACGTCGTAGGCGCGGTTGCGCTCGGCGACCGTGATCCCGGGCACCGCGTGCCGCAGCCCCTCAAGCTGCGCGGCCTGAGCGCGGCGATACAGGGTCGCGAAGGTGTCGTCGGGCTTGACGCTCAGCGCGAGCGGGCCGATCTCGATCAGGGCCCCGATCGTTTCGCGTAGCAGAGGCGTCGGACGGTTGTGATACGGCGTGCCGATGCGCAGCTGTTCGGCGCCGGTCAGGCGATGCAACCAGGTCGCGAGCAACGTCGAGAACAGGCTATAGAGCGCCAGGTCGACACTGAAGGATTTGAAGGGCGGTTGTGCGCACAGCGCCCGCAAACCGGCCGACCGTTCGACGCCCAGGTCGAGCACATGGCGCTCGGTGCGCGCCTCGCGGTGGGCCGGGGCCGGGCCGAAGTAGTGCAGCGGATCCGCCGGCGCCGCGACCTGCGACCGCCAGAACGCTTCGGCGCGCTCGGTCTCGGGCGCGGTCCGTCGGGCAAGCTCCTGGTCGCGGTAAGCGGCGAACTGCGGCCAGGTCGTGGCCGGGGTCTCGCCCGCCAGCAGACGCGTGTACACATCGGCCTGACGCACGTAGGTCGCGCGGAACGATGCGCCGTCGGTGATCAGGTGATGCTGACACAGATACCAGACCCAGCGGGCCGGACCGACCTTGAGCAGGGCCGTGTCCCACAGCCGGCGGCCGAGGTCGAGCAGGCGCAGACGCCGGTCGGCCACCCAGTCGGCGGCGGCCTGCTCGGGGTCCGGCTCGGCGCTCAGGTCGTGCACCTCGACGCTTACCGGCGCGGGGGCCAGCACGCGTTGCTGCGGTTGACCATCGACCTCGTCGACCACGGTGCGCAGCGCGTCCGAGCCCGCCACGCTCAGATCCCAGGCGCGGCTGAAGACAACCGGATCCAGGTCGCCGTCGAAGGCGAAGGTCTGGATCATGTTGTACAGCGGGGCGGCAGGGTCGAGCTTCTGGCCCAGCCAGAGCAGGAACTGCGTGCGCGTCAGGTTCGGTTCGAGGTTGGCCATGCTAATCTCTGAGTCCCGTTCAGCCGATGCCGCGTTTGCCGAGGTAAGCCGCGACGGCGTCGATCGTCTCGAAATGCTCGAGCAACACATCTTCGGCCGGCACCTTGATGCCGTAGGTGGTCTCGAGGTGAGCGACCAGCCGCATCGCGCCGAGCGAGTCGACCAGGCCGCTGAGCAGCAGTTCGTCGGCATCCCCCAGGGTCAGGCCGGGGTCCATCAACAGGTCGCGCCTGATGAAATCGCGCACGGTGTTCTTGATCGACATGGTTATCTCCTCGTGTCGCCCGGGTGGCGCGCCCGACGCCACACCGACCAGAAACCCAGCCCTTGCAGCCCGACAGTCACCGCGATCATGACGATGAACAGTACCCGCCACAACCGGTCGCGATCCTCCACGCGCTGATACAACAACCCATGCAGGGCGACCGACGCGAGCGCCAGATAGGTCAGGCGCTGCAGGTGCTTCCACCGGGTCAAACCCAGGCGGCGCAGCGCGCCGTCGTTCGAGATCGCCCACACGCCGGCGACCAGCAGGCCTTGGATCAGCCCAAGGAGGTTGGCCAGGCCGAAAGCATCGGTCCGAAACGGCAACCAATCGTCGGGGCCGGGCCAGCGACTCAGCCACAGCATCCAAAGCGAATAGTCCTCGGTGTGCACCAACGCGCCGACGAGCATGTGCGTCAGCGCGAGCCCGCCCGCAAACAGCCCGACGTCGCGGCGCAGCCCGAGATGCGCCGCAGGGCGCGCACCGCCGCTCAAGACCCGCAACGGGCCGATGAGCAGCGCGGCGCACAGAAATCCAAGCGCCGTGTAGGCCAGCGCCAGGCTCAGGCGCCAGAGCGGCCAGGCGGCTTTGGGCGCCGCCGGGTCACCGCCCCAGACCTCCGTCGAGAAACCCAGGACCCCAAACAGCACCGCCACGCTGCCGGCCGCCGCGGCTGCCAGCCAAAGCACGCGGCGCCGGCGCTGGGTCATGCCTGCGCGCTCGCCGCTTCAGCCGCCAGCGCCCGACGGTCGATCTTGCCGGTGCCGGTACGCGGAAAGTCGGCCAGGAAGCGGATCGCGTTCGGCACGGCGTAGGGCGGCAGGCGCCGCGCCACGTCAGCCTTGAGCTCGGCCTCGCTGAGCGCCTGTCCGGCGCGCACGATCACGGCGGCCTCGACGAGCAGGCTGCCCTCGCCATCGGGGGCGGCGTAGGCCGCGACCTCGCCGACGGCCGGATGCAGCGCCAGCGCGCTCTCGATCTCGTCGAGCTCGACGCGATAGCCGCGGGTCTTGATCTGGCGGTCCTTTCTTCCGCAGAACCGCAGCCGGCCGTGCGCGTCGACGCGCATCAAATCGCCGGTGCGGTAGAACACGCCCTCGGTCTGGCCCGGCCCGCCGCGCCGAAAGAACGCGAGCGCGTTCAGGTCGGGGCGGTTCCAATAGCCGCGCATCATCGTCGGTGTGCGCACCACCAGCTCGCCGATCTCGCCGGGCGACGCTTCACGGTCGTCGGCGTCGAGCAGCAGGCCCTCGCTCTCGGCCCAGATCCGGCCGATCGGCACCGAGTCGTCGGCGTCGACCTCGGCCCCGAGCGCGGGCACGTGGTAGTACGTGCACTGGTTGACCTCGGCCGGCCCGTAGACGTTGCTGATGCGCGCGGCCGGCACCAGCGCCTGCAGCTCGCGCAGCGCGCTGGGCGGATAAGGCTCGCCGCCGTACAGGATCCAGCGTAGCGCGCCCAGGTCGCGTTGCGGCAACGCGCCGCGCAACACCAGCTGCACCAGCGCGGTCGTGACCGAGTACCAGATCGTCATCCGCTCGTCCTGGATCAGCTTCGACAGGCTGGCCGGGAACTTGGTCACCGGCTCGGGGATGATCACGGTGGTCGCGCCGCGCAGCGGGCCAGTGAAATAATCGAAGGTCGACATGTCGAAGTGCAGGGGCGAGTGATTGCTGAGCACGTCGCTGCTCTGCACGTCATACAGGTCAGCCGAGAGCCGGGCGTAGGCCAGGCCGCTGGCATGGGTGTGCATCAGGCCCTTGGGTGTGCCGGTCGAGCCCGAGGTGTACATCACATAGGCCAGGTCATCCGCGTCCAGATCGATCTCGGACGTGGGCGCCGCGCCGGCCGACACGTCGGCCCAGCTCAGGGTGTCGGCCGCGAGGTCGTCGCCGGGCACGAGGCCGAGCACGTGCGTCACACCGTGTTCGGCGGTCAGCGTCGCCGCGGCAGCGCGCTTGGGCGCGTCGGTGACGAGGTGCGTGATGCCGGCATCCTGCACGGCGAAACCCAGACGCGCGACCGGCGCGAGCGGATCGAGTGGCACATAGGCGGCGCCGGCCATCCAGATGCCGTACACGGCCACCGGGGTCTCCAGACTCTTGTTGAGCAGGATGCCGACCCGGTCGCCGCGCTGCACTCCCTGCGCGCGCAGGGCCGATGCCAGCGCACTCGAGCGGCGCAGCCAGTCGCCGTACGACAGCGCCTGGCCGTTGCAGCGCAGGGCCGTCTTCTCGGGCGCGCGCTCGGCGGCGTTCAGCAGGATGTGGTGCAGCAGGTCGCTCATGCCGGCAGACCCAGGATGCGGGCGATGATGTTGCGCTGGATGTCGCTGGTGCCGCCGTAGATCGGGCCGCCGACGGCGTCGCGCAGATCGCGTTCGACCTCTTCTTCGGTCACATAGCCGCGCCCGCCGTGGATACGGATCGCATCGAGGCTCGACTCGACGAAGACCTCGCTCAGGTGCAGTTTGGCCAGCGCGGCGTCGAGCATGGCCGGCTCGCCGCGCGACTTGCGCCAGGCGGCGCGGTAGGTCAGCAGCCGGGCCGTCTCGAGACGCAGCTTCATCTCGGCGATGCGGTTTGAGATCGACTGGAACTTGCCGATCGACTGGCCGAAGGCCTTGCGCTCGCGCGCGAAGGCCACGCACTCCTCGAGCTGCTTTTCCATGCGGCCGATCTGAAACGCCAGCACCCCGGCGCGCTCCCACTCCTGGGCGACGTTGAACATGCTGGCGCCGGCGCCTTCGGGCCCGATGCGGTTCGCGGCCGGCACGCGCACGTCGCGCAGCGCGATCTCGCCCATCGGCACGGTGCGCAGACCCAGCTTGGGCTTGACCGGCCCGATCTCGAGGCCGGGCGTGCCGCGCTCGATCAAGAACAGACTGACGCCCCAGGCGCCGGCGCCGGGTTTGGTCAGCGCGTAGACGAGATACACATCCGCCACCGGCGCGAAGGTCAGATAGGTTTTTCCACCGGTCAGGACGTAATCGTCGCCGTCCTTGACCGCCGTCGTACGCATAGCGAAGGCGTCCGAGCCGGTCTCGAGCTCGGTCATGGCGTCGCAGGCGATGAGCGTGCCGCGGCACAAACCGGGTAGATACCGCTGCTTGTGGGCCTCACTCGCGAACTCGATGAAGGTCGGCAGCAGGCTGGTCACCTGCGCACAGACCGCGAAGGTCAGTCCGTTGTCGCGGCAGCCGTAGCCGAGCGCCTCGAGCGCGGCGATGACGGTCAGCGGATCGTGTTCACCGCCGCCATAGACGCGCGGCACGTTGAGGCCGAGCAGCCCGAACGTCCCGCAGGCGTTCCAGGCCTCGCGCGGAAACTCGCCGTCGCGGTCGCGCGCGACGATGTCCCCGTTGAGCCAGGTCTCGGCGAATGTGATCACGCGTTGCCGCAGGTCGATCTGTTCGGGTGTCCAGGCGAAGTTCATGCGCGGGCAGCTCCTTGATTGACGATGCCGTTCTGACGAGAGGGATGCACCGCCCGCAATCCGTCCGGCGCGGCAAAGGCGTAGGGGTCGTGCGGATCCTCGGCCAGGCTTTCGATCTCGATCGGGATGCCCAGGCCGAGGTCGTTGGCGTAGTCCATCAGCAAACCGAGCGCGACATGGTCCTCCAGCGACCACCCGGTCGAGTCGAACACCGTAGTCGTCTCGCGGTGCGCTGCATAGCGCTCGGGGCTCTTGACGACGTCGACCAGCGACGGGCCGATCTCGGTCGGGTCGAGTCGCTGGCATTCGCCTTCCTGGAGGGCCTGGGCGGGAAAGTCGGGCACGACCAGGCTGCGCTTCAGAAAGCCGAGCGGCAGCTCGGTCTTGCCGGGGAAGTCCGAGCCGATGGCGTTGACGTGCAGCCAGGGCTTATGCGCGCCGTCGGCGAAGACCGGGCCGGCGCCGACGTCGACGGACGTGCACGTGCACAACACATCGGCGCGTTCGACGAGTTGGGCGAGACCGGCGGCGTCCACCGGGATCAGTTCGAGATGCAGGAACGCGGCGCGCTGGCGGAACGAATGCGCGACCGTGGGATCGAGGTCGTAGACCCAGGCCGCCTCGATCGGCAGGACACGCGACAGTGCGTGCAGTTGGGTGATGGCCTGCGCGCCGGCGCCGATCAGACCGACGATGTGGCTGTGCGGCGCAGCCAGCGCGCGGCTGGCGATCGCCGAGGCCGCGCCGGTGCGGAGCGCCGTGAGGAAGTTGCCATCGGCGACGGCGATCCAATGCCCGGTCTGCGTGTCGTAAGTGCTGACCGTCGACAGGATGGTCGGCAGCTGACGCGCGCGCGGGTTGGCCGGGTGATAGCCCACGACCTTGATCGTCACGCGTCCCCCGGTCATGACCGGCATCCATTCGATCAGACCCAATTCGGGGTTCGTGTAGTTGAAGCCGGAGCGTGCCGGGCTGTGCGTGTGTGCCAGGTCGAACGTCGCGAAGGCCGTGGTCAGGCGCGCGATGAGGGCATCCATCAACTCGTGCAAGCCGATACGTTGGACGATGGCACGAACGTGATCACTGGGAAGAAGCGTGGTCTGCATCGTGTCGCCTGATCTCTGATTAGCCGGCTTTGGGATAGTCAATATACGGAGGCCGTATCAAGATTTTATAGATGACTATTGTCCTAAATCGACCTGTCTAACCTCCGCGCTCGACCGTTCGAAGGGTCGTGACCCGCGGCGCGAATGGGATCGATGTTGGAATCCGCGAAATTCCGCGGAGAAATCCATCGAGATGAACGCGCAGACGCCCGAACTTGCGTCAGCGCAAGCGGGTGAGAGTTTGATTAATGAAAGCGGGGAAGGTCAGATCCGAGGCGGCAGCGGCAGATTCAGGAGCTGCATCTCATGTCGCAACGTCTCTTCGAGGCCGACCCGCAGCGGGCGCGGGTCGAAGCCCAGCTCACGACGCGCCTTGGCGTTGCTGCCGATGTAGGTGACGCCTGCGATCGAGCGCAGCCCCTCGCGCGTGTATGTCTCCGGTAGCGGTATGGCTTTTTCGATCAGCCCCATCAAGCCGGCATTGGCCTTCAGCACCCCGGGCGCGGCACGCAACGGCGGCAACGGCACGCCCGTGATCTCGCGCGCCAGCTCGAGCGCCGCGATCAGGGTGTGCGTCGGGCCGCAGACGAAGTAGTTCTCGCCGATGCGCCCGCGCTCCATAGCCGCGATGTGTCCGGTTGCGATGTCATCGACGTGCGCCCATGAGAAGGCCGTGCCGGTCGGCAGCAGCGGCAACCGCCGCCGAAGGTATTGGATCAACGTCGTGCGTACGCTGCTCGTGTCACCGGGACCGTAGACGAGGCCGGGCTGCACGATGACGAGCGGAAGACCGCGCGCGATGAACCGTTCGGCGATGTGGTGCGCCTCTGCCTTGGTCCGGTCGTAGGTGGTCAGATGCGTCCCGGTGAACCGATAGGTCTCGTCGACCTCGCGGCCGTGTGTATCGGAGTTGACAGCCAGCGTGCTGGTATACACGCCGCGGGCAATGGCGAGCTCGGCCATCACATCGAGGACATTCTGGGTGCCGAACACGTTGATGCGCTCGCCATCGGCGCGATCGCGCGCGCCGATCTTGTACCAGCCCGCGATGTGATAGACGCCGTCGACGCCGCGCATGGGCTGGCGCAGCGACTCCTTATCGGTGATGTCGCCGGGTGCGAGTTGCACGCCCAGCGCCGCCAGGTCCTGGGCGCGGGCCGGGTTGCGCACAACGGCGACCACCTCATGTCCGGCCGCGCGCAACTGACGCGCGACGCGACCGCCGATAAATCCCGTCGCCCCTGTGACGAAGTACCGCATGGCCTGTTCCTCGTTTCGATCGTTCGTCGGATCCAGCAACCGCGCCTGTAAGCATAGCGCCTGAGCGGCGAATCGGGTTGGGATCATTCAGCCGCAGACGCGGCGCGCCCCGTTTTCGCCCGATGACCTGTTCACGCGCAGTGCCGGATCCCAACATAGTCGGCCTCTCAGACCCGATTCAGCCGGTCTGAGCCGGTTCTTAACCTGGGCTGGGCAGAATGCACGCAATGGAGCCGCGGGCAAGCCGGACAGCGACGCCCCCGCCTCCCCCATTCCGGGAGACGCGTCTCCCGTGTTCAGCGCGGGGCGCCGGGCCCGACGCCCCGCCCGCGAGATCGAACACAGGGTTTCGATGAAAGGAAGCCATCCATGAGCAAATATCCACCGCGCATTGCGGCGGCCGGCGCCGGGTTGGCGCTGGCCATGAGCCTGGCGGCGTGCGGCGCAAGCCCGGCGAGCACCGCCACGGCGCCGGCCGTGTTCACCCAGGTCCAGCAACCCGCCGCCACACAGGCGTCGCCGACTGACGCCGCGACAGCCAGCGTCGCCGCCACCGAGCCGGCCGTCGCGACGCCCGAGGTCGTGGCCACGCCCACCGTGGCCAGCGAGGCGGCCGCGACCAAGCTCAACCTCAACACCGCCAGCGCGGAGGAATTCCAGACCGTGCCCGGCGTCGGCAATCGCATGGTGCGCGAGTTCCTGGAGTACCGTCCGTACACCACCATCCTCCAATTCCGGCGCGAGTTCGGCAAATACGTCGACGCCGCCACGGTAGCCGAGTTCGAGAAGTACGTGTACGTGCCGGTGGACGTCAACGCCGCCGACGCAGACACGCTCAAGCAGTTGCCCGGCGTCGACGACACGATCGCGGCCGCGTTGATCGCGGCACGGCCGTTCGCCGACAACAACGCCTTTCTCACCGCTCTGGGCGCGCAGGTGACGCCCGAGCAGCTCGCCGCGGCCGCGGCATACCTGGCGACGCCATGAGCGGCGCGGTCGAAGCCCGCTTGCGACAGTTCCTGCTTGCTGTCGCGGGCGCGATGTGCCTGGGCACGATCGTCGAGCTGGCGCTGGCGGATCACACCCAGGCGCCGCTTCAGTGGGCGCCATTCATCTTGTCGGCGCTCGGGTTGATCGCCCTGGCCGCGTTCTGGGTCAAACCGGCGCCCGGCACGTTGTGGGCGCTTCGCGTCGTCCTGGGGCTGATCGCGCTCGGCGGCGTGATCGGCATCCTCGCGCACCTCAACGGCAATCGCGAATTCGTGCTCGAGACGAAACCGCAGGCCGACGCCCTGACGACTCTCTGGCTGTCGCTGCGCGGCGGCGCGCCCGCACTCGCGCCGGGCATCCTGATGATCACGGCCGCGCTGGCCGGGGCCGCGACCTGGCGTCACCCCGTGCTGGCCCACCGTCGCGACTGAGGTGATTCGGCGCCGTGGCCCGCGTGACTTGTGGATGAAGGCCGGCCTTGCCGTTATCAAGCTCGGCGAAAGCGAGGGCTCACCGGGTCGGGGCGCGCCCCGACCCGGTGAGCCCTCGCTCCGTTCCACAACAGATGCGATTGCCCTGCGATCCTGCGCGCGGCGGCGGGACGAGCCGGATATACTGCGGCGCATGGCCACACAATACGCGCGGATGCAGCAGGCCCTGAACGAACTCACCGAACACTTCGAACGGGGTCTGATCCCGTTCTGGTTGAGTCATGGCATCGACACCGAGCACGGCGGATACCTGACCTGCTTTGACGCCGACGGTCGGCCCACCGGTGACACCGACAAATACATCGTCACGCAGACGCGCATGGTCTGGGGCCTGTCGGCGCTGACGCGTCTGTACCCTGACCGACTGGATCTCGCGACGGCGGCGCGCCAGGGCGTCGACTTCTTCATCGCGCATTTTTGGGATCCCGGTCACGGGGGGTGGTATTGGAAGACCACGCGCGCCGGCGAAGCACTCGACACCGGCAAAGTCGTCTATGGCCAGAGCTTTGCGATCTACGCGCTGGCCGAATACACGCTGGCCACGGCCGATCCGCGCGGGCTCGACTACGCCTGCCGGACCTTCGACCTGCTGCAGAAGTACGCGGCCGACACCCGCTACGGCGGCTACTTCGAAAACCTCGAACCCGATTGGGTCGTTTCGGCGCCGGGCTTCGCGGCCGGCGATCGCAAGTCGCTCGACATCCACATGCATCTGCTCGAAGCCTTCACGACGCTCGCGGCGGCCTCGGGCGAAGCGATCCACCGACGCAAACTGCAGGAAGTCATCGACCTCATCCTGGCGAAGATGGTGCATCCGGTCAGCGGCTGCGGTCTAAACCAGTTCACGCGCGACTTCACGCCGATCCCGGCGATCGCTATTCGGCGCACCTGGAACGCCGAGCGCGCCACGGGCGAGGTCATCGCCACGCCAACCGACACGACGTCCTACGGCCATAACGTCGAGCTCGCCTGGCTGCTCAACCGCGCCGCCGATGAACTCGGCGCGCCGGCGGGTCGCTATGCCGACGTGACGCGCCGTCTGGTCGATCATGCCTTGCGGTACGGCCTCGACCCGGAGTACGGCGGCGTCTATCGCGACGGTCCGCACGAGGGCCCAGCGCTGGTGCGCGACAAGGAGTGGTGGCAGAACTGCGAAGTGCTCGTCGGCTTCCTCGACGCCTACGAACGTCTGGGCGACGAGCGCTACCTCGAGGCCTTTTTCAGCACCTGGGCCTTTGATCGGGACCACATGATCAACGCGACGATCGGCGAGTGGCGCCAGCTCCTGACGCGCACCGGCGACGTGATCGTCGGCGACATCGGCAACCCCTGGAAGGCGATCTACCACTCCGGGCGCGCCGTGATGGAAAGTCGGCAAAGGCTCAGGCGTCTGCTGGCCTCCGCGCGTTGAGGCTCCGGCGGAGCGCCCGGGCGGGCCAGACACAAGCTGGATTAATCGACCCTCGCCACAATGGCCGTGTTCGACAGGAGAACACGCCATGGATCACGACGACGAACCGATCGGCCGGATCCTCACCCGGCGCGAGGTGCTGGCGCTGGTGAGCACCACGGGCGCGGCGTTGTTGGCGGCCTGCGCGCCAAAAGCCCTGAGCACCGCAACGGTCTTGCCGACCATCGCGCCCACGTTCACGACCGGGCCCACGACGGCGCCGCCGGTCGGCGCGCCCACCGACGCGCCGAAGCTGATGCCGGCCGCAGTCCCGACGGTGACTCCAGTCGCCGGGATGTGCGTGGCCCGACCCGAGGCCACCGAAGGGCCGTACTTCGTCGACGAGCGGCTCGACCGTAGCGACATCCGCACAGATTCGGCCACGGGCGAGGCCAAGGCCGGCATCCCGCTGACCCTCACTTTCGTTGTGTCGACGATCGGCGCCGGCTGCACGCCGCTTGTGGGCGCGCAGGTCGATGTCTGGCATTGCGATGCGGCCGGCGTCTATTCGGACGTGACCGATCGTCGCTTCAGCACGGTGGGGCAGACGTTCCTGCGCGGCTATCAGACCACGGACGCGAGCGGGCAGGCGATCTTCACCACGATCTTCCCGGGCTGGTACTCGGGGCGCGCCGTGCACATTCATTTCAAGGTGCGGCTGAACTCCGGCGGACGGGCCCTCGAGTTCACGTCGCAGTTGTTCTTCGACGAGGGCGTCAACGCCGCGGTGTTCGCGCTAGCGCCGTATGCGGAGCGGGGGCTGGCCGACACGCCCAACGCGGTCGATCGGATCTACAACGACGCACTGCTCGTCGCCACGACGCCCTCCGGCGACGGCTACGCGGCGCGTTTCGACCTGGGGTTGGCTTTCTAACCATCGACCTGACAGGTCCATCCGGGATTCTCGGCATTTGCCGGGCATTCGAAAAACGCATTCAACAATTTCGGGCCGAAAATCCAACCTTGGGCCGTCCCGGTCGACCGTTTTGTGAGAGAGTAGGGTTCAGTGCGGGCGATCATTCGTCCCACGGGGAGCAACATCCACTATGGCTGACATGACAAAGCGAGAACGCGTCGACGCCGCCCTGCATGGCGAGTCCGTCGATCGGGTGCCCGTCGCCGCCTGGCGCCACTTCATCCCGGCCGAGCGCAGCATCGCGGCCTTGACCCAGGCCAGCCTCGCGCACATGGCTGAGTACGACTGGGATTGGCTCAAGCTCAACCCGCGCGCGACGTACTACGCCGAGGCCTGGGGCAATCGCTACGACTTCGGGGCGTATGCCGGCGTGTATCCGCGTCTGGTCGAAGGCCGCTACGACACGCCTGCCGGGCTGAGCAAGCTCGAGCCGGCCTCGGCGGATCATCCCACGTTCAAGGAACAGTACGACCTGATCCGCGCGGTGCGAGCCGGCATCGGGGACACGCATTTCGTGCAGACGGTGTTTTCTCCGCTCTCCGTCCTGGGATTTCTGCTCGGGCGGCCGGCCCGCCACACAGCGGCCGATGTGGTGCAATCGCACGCCGACGGGTTGCGACGGGCCCTGGCCGAGAACCCCGCCGGCGTGCATCAGGCGCTCAAGGCGATCAGCGAGACGCTCGCGGCTTATGCGGCACGCACGGTCGAGGCCGGCGCCAGCGGTCTGTTCTTCGCGATCGTCAAGCTGGCCCGGCGGGGTTTGCTCACCGAGGCCGAGTACGCCGAGTTTGGCACGCCCTACGACAAGATCGTGCTTGCCGCCGTCCAGCACGCCCCCTTCAACTTGCTGCACACCTGCGGTCCGTCGGTGTACTTCGAGGCAGTCGCCGATTATCCGGTCCACGCGATCAACTGGGCGTCGATCGGCCAGGACAACCCGAGTGTCGGCGAGGCGCAACGCCTCACAAGCCGCGCCCTGATCGGCGGCGCTGACGAAGACGGCGCACTCCAGACCGGCACCCCGCGCGAGGTGATGACACAGGCTCGCCAGGCCATCGCGGCGACGGGGGGCCAAAGGTTGCTGCTCGCACCCGGCTGCGGCGTCAAGATGGATGCGCCCGAGGCCAACCTGCACGCCCTGCGCCAGGCTGTCGAAAGCTAGGCGGCGCTCAGGTTGTCTTCGGGAGCTTCGTCATATGTGCAGCCTCCGGCCGTGACTGTTCATTCCACGGCCGTTCCGCGACAATCCCGGGCATGCACGTTCAGCCCGGAGGCACGGCATGACCGAAGCGATGCGCATGTGGACGGAGATCGTGTTCAACCTCGCCTACCTGGCGGTGGTCTGGACATTGGTCGGTTTGATGATCGGCGGACGCGCGCGCGTGGCCAGCGCGGATTGGTCGGTGGCCCGGCTCTTCATCGCGGCGTTCGCGCTGCTGGCGCTGGGCGACACGGGGCATGTTGGATTTCGCGTCTGGGCCTATGCCCTTGGTGACCTGGAGGCGCAGGTCGGCGGTGTCGGCCTTGTCGGGATCGGCGCGCTCTCGACAGCCATCACCGTGACGCTCTTCTACGTTTTGCTGGTCATGATCTGGCAAACGCGATTCCAAAAACCGCTGGGCTGGTTCGGTTGGATCCTCTTCGCCGCGGCGATTGTCCGATTGATCGTGATGGCGTTTCCGCAAAACGATTGGAACAGCTCCGTTCCGCCGCAACCCTGGTCGCTCTATCGAAATCTCCCCTTGATCATCCAGGGCCTGGGCGTCGCCTATCTGATCTTGCGCGACGCGCGCGCCCGGCAGGATCGGTTGTTCCAGTGGGTCGGCATCTGGATCCTGGTGTCGTATGCGTTCTATACCCCCGTGATCCTCTTCGTCCAGGCCGTGCCGCTGGTGGGCATGCTCATGATCCCGAAGACCTTGGCCTATGTGGCGATCGCGCTCCTCGCGTATCGCGGCTTTTTTCCGAAGCCGACGTCGGCGCCGGTGACCGTCGGCGTATAAAGCCCGACGCGGGGCGACCGCCGCACAAACGACGACCACCCCGCGTCCTGACCGCCTTAAGCGCTCAGGTCGATGAAGGACCCTGAGCGGACCAGACCGGAGTGATTGAGCTGACTGAGCAACGAGGCCTCATCCTCGGCCGAGAGCGCCGAGAGGTCGTATTGGCTCAGGATGTCCTGCAGCGACTTCAGCGCCGAGACATCGATGCCCGACGCTGCGCCCTGCGCGCGGCCATGACCGCCACCGCCGCGCGGGGGTTCGGGTGCGCCTTCGGGTCGGGCGAGTTCCATCAGGCTCTTCTCGTCGAAGCCCGCGTCCGAGATGGCCTGACGCAGTTCTTTGCCCGGTCGGATCCCGGCCTCGCGGAACGTGTTCAGGATTTCCTTGGCGTCCTCGGCCGTCAGGTTTTCCGGGTCGTACTCCGCAAGCGTCGATTGGACGAGCGACTTCTGTTCGTCCGTCAACGGCCGCGATGGCGGCGCGGAATGAAAGGACCCGATCCCGCCCATCGAACCAGCGCCTTGAATATTGCCCATCATGTTGAGTACCTCCTGCGTGTGGCGCCGGGCCGACGTCGCGCGCTCTCGAATAACTTGCGGTCAAGGTAGCAACCACTTGTTCAGGGCCTATTCAGAATGGCGTGAAATCCCGGTGAATCCCGGGCTTTTTGACCTATGAAGGACATGGGGCGTCGACTGGAATTATTTCCAAGATCGAGGCCACGTTTAACTTATAATCGGGCCACATCAACGCAGGTGTTCGAACAACCCACGGAGCGGAGCACATGGCGAGCATCAAGCAGGTGGCAGCGGCGGCGGGTGTCTCCACCGCCACAGTTTCACGTGTCCTGGCAAACAAGAACAACGTCAGCGCCGAGGCACGCGCGCGCGTCGACGCCGCGATTGCGCAACTGGGCTATCGGCCCAACCTTGTCGCGCGCAGTCTGCGATCGCAACGCAGCAGCACGATCGGGCTGCTGGTGGCCGACATCCGCAACCCGTTCTTCACGGCCGTCGGTCGTGCGGTCGAGGACGCGGCCTACGCGCGCGGCTTCCGCGTGGTCATGTGCAACACCGATGAGGACCCGGACAAGGAGTCGCTGTATCTGGCCCTGATGCGCGACGAGAACATCGCCGGCGTCATCGTCTCGCCGGCGCCATATGAGGCACCGCGTCCGGCCGACTGGGGTCTGGGGTTGCCGCTTGTGATGATCGACCGCCAGCCGCCCATTGGCGGGCTCGACAGCGTGGTGCTCGACAACGTCGCCGCGTCCGCGACGCTGACGACCCATCTGATCCAGCAAGGCTATCGCCGCATCGCCGGTCTCTTTGGCGCAATCGGCTCGACCGGCGAAGAGCGACGCGAGGGCTTTCTGACCGCCGTGCGCGATCACGGGCTCGCGCCCGTGGCCGCCGAGTTCGTGCCGCCGCGGCGCGAGGCGGGGCTAGAAGCGACGCGAGCTTTATGCGCCGGTGGCAAGGCGCCCGAAGCCATCTTGTGTGGAAACAGCCTGCTCACCGAAGGCGCGCTGCTGATGATCCGCGAACACGGCCTGCGCATCCCGAACGATGTCGCGTTGGCCGGCTTCGACGAGACGGTTTGGCAGGGTCTGATCGAGCCGCCGATTACCGTCATCGCGCAGCCGACCGACGCCATCGGGCGGACGGCCACGGATCTGCTGCTCGACCGCGTCGCGCAGCCCGACCGCGCGCCGCAACAGGTGCGCCTGGCGGGGAGCCTGATCGCGCGCGGCTCGACCGCTTTTCGCGTCAGTCAGCCTGTCTGAAGTCTCGACGGATGAGGCAGGGCCACCGCGCTTCGAGTCATCCGGCGCAAGATTTTGGCGCGTCTTGCCGCTCTGCGCAGCCCACACGCAAAACTCGTGGCAGATCATCGGCACCCAAGCACCCGTTGCGCTAAACCTGGCGGATGCGGCGTTCGAGACGCCCCGGATTGCCTTACAATCGAGCCTGAGCCTTTTCGGAGAAGGCCGCTATTCCAGGCGCGGGGAGGACATCCTGATCCAGCGACGTCGAACCAGGCCGTGGCGGACCGTGGGCGTGGCACCCGTCTGTCCAACCCCAGCGCAGCGGGCTTTCCCAGTCTGGGTTGTGGGTCACTTCGCACGCGCGGCGCGCGTCTGAGCGCTGCGGCTCTCCACACGGTCGTTTCTGCGGACAGCGCATCGTCACAGTCGCTGCGGGGATCTGAAGCGTTGCGACACACAGGTCAAGCCTGATGGGACTTGAATTCCAATCCGTCACCAAGCGTTTTCTGACGCGCGGCGGCCCGGTCACGGCGCTGGACGGCATCGATCTCTCGATCCGTGACGGGGAGTTCGTGTGTTTGATCGGGCCATCGGGCTGCGGCAAGAGCACGTTGCTCAATATGGTGGCCGGGCTCGAATTCCCGAGTCAGGGCCATGTGGCGGCGGACGGTCGCGAAATCGTGGGCACCGATCCGAGCCGGGTGCTGCTCTTTCAAGAGGCCGCGCTCTTCCCGTGGCTCACCGTGCAGGCGAATGTGGAGTTCGGCCTGGCCATGCGCGGGGCGTCGCGCGCGGAACGTGAAGGGACGGCGCAGCGCTTGCTGGCCATGATGCACCTCGAGTCGTTCAGTCAGGCCTGGGTGCATGAGCTGTCCGGCGGCATGCGGCAGCGGGTCGCGTTGGCCCGCGCCCTGGCTGTGGCTCCGGCTGTGCTGCTGCTCGACGAGCCTTTCGCGGCGCTCGACGCCCTGACGCGCGA
Organism: Anaerolineales bacterium; assembly: GCA_044224715.1. Lineage (GTDB taxonomy): Bacteria > Chloroflexota > Anaerolineae > Anaerolineales > UBA6663 > UBA6663. The sequence goes on from JBGAJV010000024.1 coordinate 71,722, forward strand.
TCGGCTGCACACCGAGTTGCAGGACATCTGGCAGCAGACCGGCACGACCATCGTCTTCGTCACCCACAACGTGCGCGAAGCGGTCGTGCTGGGCGATCGCGTCCTCGTCATGTCGGCCAGGCCCGGCCGGATCGTGGCGGAACATCGCATCGATCTGCCTCGCCCGCGCCAGATCGAGAACATCGAGACGACGCGGCTTGCGCAGCGCATCCTGGCGGATCTGCAGCTCGAGGCCGCCCCAGCCCCGGTGCGTGAGGGCTGATGACGAAGTCGGACCTGCCCACGCGCGCGCCCCGCTTCGGCGAAACCGGCCGGCTCTGGCTGAGCCGTCTGGCGTTCTTCGTCTCCTTCCTCGCTTTGTGGGAGATCCTGTTTCGTTTGAACCTCTGGCCTGACTACATTTTTCCGGCGCCCTCCGAGGTGTTGGCGGCGCTGGCGCGCGGTTTCGGAAACGGCACGTACTGGATCGGCATCCTGGGGAGCATGCGCCGACTCGTGCAGGGTTATCTGATCGCGTTGGTGATCGGCCTGACCCTTGGCGTGACCATGGCTGAGTGGCGCTGGTTCAAGAATACGTTCGGGTTGCTGGCGCTCGGGCTGCAGACGCTTCCGAGCATTAGCTGGCTGCCGTTGGCGCTGCTTTGGTTCGGCCTGAACGAACGCGCGATCCTGTTCGTGATCGTGATGGGCGCCGTGCTCTCGATCGCGCAGGCGACCGAGGACGGCATCCGCAACACGGCGCCGATCTACATGCGCGCGGCGCGCAACCTGGGCGCGCGGGGCTGGCGGTTGTACGTCCAGGTCGTGCTGCCCGCGGCGCTGCCCTCGATCGTCACCGGCATGAAGCTGGGTTGGTCTTTTGCCTGGCGCTCGTTGATGGCCGGGGAGTTGCTCTACACGCTTCCGGGCCTGGGCAACCTGCTCAGCATGGGGCGCGAGCTCAACGACATGAGCCAGGTGATCGCGGTCATGCTGGTCATCATCGCCCTCGGCGTGATCGGCGATCAGTTGCTCTTCGGCATCGTCGAACGCCGCATCCGCGAGCGTTGGGGCCTTGCGCCGCGCAAGGACGAGCGTGGGCTGTGACCTTGGCGCCGGCCCGCGCCTGCCGGATTTGGTTAGGAAATCGCCTCGATTCTTTTGAATACGCTTTTTGAATGACCGGCAAACCCCGAGAATCGTGGTGGACCTGTCAGGTCGATGGTTAGAATCCGGACTTGTGGCATAATCAAAACCCTAACAGCGACGACGGAAACGAGTACGCGTCGGAGCGCTCTCAGCGAGCCCGGGTGGGTGTGAGCCGGGCGGGCCGACCGATGCGGAAAATCCTTCCTGAGCTGCAGCCTGAACAGGCGTCCCGTGTCGGGCGTCAGACGTATGTCTGAGCGACACGCGCCGAGTAAGGTGAGCCGGGCTGCCGCCCGTTACCCTGGCAGAGGCGTGTTGGCGCCTTTTCAAGGTGGCGGCTCTCGGGCCGCAACCAGGGTGGTACCGCGGGAGTCTCGAGCTCTCGTCCCTGATCGTTGAGGGGCGGGAGCTTTTTCATTGGGCGAGTGGGTGAAGCGTGATTGGGCGATCTGCTCAATCACTCCATCGCCCAATAGCCCAATCGCACAATGCCATGACCTCATTGCTCTACCACACCGACGCGTATCTGCGCGACTTCACGGCCACCGTGACCGCTGTCGAGGGTAATGCCGTGGCGCTCGATCGAACCGCGTTCTATCCCGGCGGCGGCGGCCAGCCCCACGACCTGGGTGTGCTGACCGTCGGCGAGCAATCGCTGGCGGTGACGAAGGCGCGCAAAGCCGGCGACATGGTCTGGCACGAACTGGCCGGCGAGCCACCGGCGGTTGGCGCCATGGTGCGCGGTGAGCTCGACTGGGAACGGCGTCACAAGCTGATGCGCACGCACACAGCCATGCACATCCTGTGCGGCGTGATCTGGCGCGACTACGGAGCGTCGGTGACCGGCGGCAATATGGAGCCGCTGCGCGGACGCATGGACTTCGAGTTCGAGTCGATGAAGCAGGAGTTCGTCAGGGAGATCGAGACCAGGATCAACGCCGAGGTTGAAACGGCGCGCGAGATCCGCGTGCGCAGTCTGCCGCGCGACGAAGCCTTTCAGATCCCGGACTTGATCCGCACCAAGATCAACCTGCTGCCCGAAGGCATCGCCGAGGTGCGCACCGTCGAGATCGTCGGGCTCGACCTGCAGGCCGACGGCGGCACGCATGTGGCCAACACCAACGAGGTCGGCCGGCTGACGATCGTCGACTACAAGAGCAAGGGTCGCATCAACAAGCGGCTGGAGGTGGCGGTCGGATAAGAGGTTTGTACGCGGATGCCGCTGAAGGGGGCGGATGACGCGGACAAGAGCGATCAATTGGTTCATAGGAGGGGCTATGAAGCGATTGGTGCACGAAGAACTGTCGTCCCAAATTCGTGGCCTCCTGATGGAGGTGCACAACACGCTGGGGCCGGGCTTTCGCGAAGAGACGTACAAGATCGCGGTGTTGACTGAAGCTCAACGTCGGCAATTCAGCGTGGAGCGTGAGGTCAGTATCGACGTTGCGTACAAAGGGCAGGTCATCGACCAGTTTCGGCTTGATCTGGTTGTTGAGAGATCAGTAATCCTGGAATTGAAAGCTGTGGATGAACTCCACCCGCGCCATCGAGCGCAACTGTTGTCCTACCCACGCGCTTCTGGCTTGCAGTTAGGACAATTGGTGAACTTCTGCAACGATCGGCTGGAGATCATCCGGTTGGTCAACGAGAAACATTCTGAGAAATCCGCGTCATCCGCCTGAATCCGCGGCATCCGCGTACAAAAGGAACCAGCGAATGTTCGAACCCGTCTCCCCGAACCCCAACTTCCCCGAGCAGGAGCGCGCGCGCCTGAAGTGGTGGAAGGACACCGACGCCTTCAACCAACTGCGCAAGCTGCGCGCCGGCGGCCCGACCTGGTCGTTCACCGACGGCCCGATCACGGCCAACAACCCGATGGGCGTCCATCACGCCTGGGGCCGCACCTACAAAGACCTGTTCCAGCGCTACCGCGCCATGCGCGGCTTCGATCAGCGCTGGCAGAACGGCTTCGACTGCCAGGGCCTGTGGGTCGAGGTCAACGTCGAGAAGGACCTGGGGTTCGCGACCAAGAAGGACATCGAGGCCTATGGCCTGGCGCCCTTCGTCACGCTCTGCAAGCAGCGCGTCCTCAAGTTCGCGGCCGTGCAGACCGATCAGTCGATCCGGCTCGGCATGTGGATGGACTGGAACGACACCGACCTGCTGCGCGAGCTGCACGACAGGCTCGGCGACAACCCGAACGCGACGATGACGGTCGCAGGCCCGCTCGGCCCGGTCACCGGCACAGTCGAGCAGATCGTCGGCCGGCTGGGTCTGCCCGAGCTCGGCGGATCGTACTTCACGTTTAGCGACAAGAACAACTACGACATCTGGAAATTCCTGAAGTCGTGCAACGACCGCAACTGGATCTACAAGGGCACCGACGTCATGCCCTGGTGCTGGCGCTGCGGCACCGGCATCAGCCAGCATGAGATCGTCACCGAGGGCTACATCGAGAAGTCCGACCCCGGCCTGACCGTGCGCTTCCCGCTGCTTGAGCGGCCGGGCGAGTCGCTGCTGGTATGGACGACCACGCCCTGGACGCTGACGTCGAACGTCGCCGCCGCGGTCGGCCCCGAGCTGACCTATGTGCAGGTCAAGCAGGGCGACGACGTGCTCTGGCTTTCGAAGGGCGCGACCGGAACGCTCAAGGGCAAGTTCGAGGTGCTGGCCGAGAAGCCCGGCACCGAGCTCGTCGGCTGGCGCTATGCCGGCCCGTTCGATGAACTGCCCGCCGCGCAAAACCCCGGCGGCTGGGCCGAACCCGGTCTGCGCCGGCTGTTCGCGCATATCCCTGAGACGGCCGTGCAGGCGCACCGCGTCATCGCGTGGGAGGCCGTCGGCGAGGCCGAGGGCACGGGCATCGTCCACATCGCCCCGGGCTGCGGCGCCGAAGACTACGAGCTCGGCAAGGCCGAGACCCTGCCGGTGGTCGCGCCGCTCGACGAGAACGGCCTGTACATCGACGGCTTTGGCCCGTACTCGGGCAAGCACGTCACCGAAGTGACCGACTCGATCGTCGAGAGCCTCAAGGTCAAGGGCCGCTTCTATAAGCTCGAGCAGTACTCGCACCGCTACCCGCAGTGCTGGCGCTGCGCGACGCCGCTCGTCTTCCGTTTGGTCGACGAGTGGTACATCGGCATGGACGGCCTGCGCGGCCCGCTGCAGGACATCACTAACCAGATCCGCTGGATCCCGGACTTCGGCAAGGACCGCGAGCTCGACTGGCTGCGGAACATGCACGACTGGATGATCTCCAAGAAGCGCTACTGGGGTCTGGCGCTGCCGATCTGGGAGTGCGCAGACTGCGGGCACTTCGACGTCATCGGCTCGCGCGAGGAGCTGCAACAGCGCGCGATCGCGGGCTGGGAGGAGTTCGACGGCCACACCCCGCACCGCCCGCACATCGACGCGGTCAAGGTAGCGTGCTCGAAGTGCGGGGCGCCGACCGAGCGCATCCGCGACGTCGGCAACCCGTGGCTCGACGCCGGCATCGTCTCGTTCTCGACGCTCGGCTACGGCGACGACATGGCGCGTTGGAACAAGTGGTTCCCGGCCGATTTCATCACCGAGTCGTTCCCGGGCCAGTTCCGTAACTGGTTCTACTCGCTGCTGGTCATGGCGGCCGGGCTGGAGAACAAGCCGGCCACCAAGACCGTGCTCGGCTTCGCCACGCTGCTGGCCGAGGACGGCCGCGCGATGCACAAATCGTGGGGCAACGCCATCGAGTTCAACGAAGCGGCCGACAGCATCGGCGCCGACGTCATGCGCTGGATGTACTGCAACCAGAAGTACGACGCCGACATGCTCTTCGGCTACCACGGCGCCGACGAGACCCGCCGTCGCTTCCTGCTGCCGCTGTGGAACGTCTACAGCTTCTTCGTGACCTACGCGCGGCTGGATGGCTGGACGCCCTCCCCAAACCCCTCCCCCTCAGGGGGAGGGGCCGGGGGTGGGGTCGATCTGGACCGCTGGATCCTGGCCCGTCTGCAGCAGCTCGTCGCCGAGGTCGACGGCGCGCTCGATAGCTTCTACGTCTACAAGGCCACCAGGCCGGTCGAGGAGTTCCTGGACGACCTGAGCAACTGGTACGTCCGCCGCTCACGCCGGCGCTTCTGGCGCAGCGAGGCGGACGCCGACAAGCAGGCCGCTTACGCGACGCTTTACCACGTGCTGGTCACGTTGACCAAGGTGCTTGCGCCGATGGTGCCGTTCCTGACCGAGGATCTCTATCAGAACCTGGTCCGCACGGTGGATCCGGGTGCGCCGCTGAGCGTCCATCACTGCGCCTGGCCGACTGTCGACCCGGCGCTGGTCGATGACGCCTTGATCGCCGAGATGAGCGCGGCCCGAACGGTCGTGGCGCTCGGACACGCGGTGCGCGCGGCCGGCAACCTCAAGGTGCGCCAGCCGCTCGGCCGCGTCGTGGTCGTCGCGCCGCCGGAACAGCGTGAACGATTGCTGCACATGAGCGGCATGATCACCGACGAGCTCAACGTCAAGACCCTCGAGTTCGCGGCCAACGAGGCCGAGCTGGTGACCTACAAGCTCATGCCCGACAACCGAACGCTGGGCAAGAAGTTCGGCGGGCTGTTCCCGAAGGTCCGCGCGGCGTTGGCCGCGGCCGATGCCGGTGCCGCGGTCGCGACGTTGCGCTCGGGCGCGCCGCTGGCGCTCGAGGCGGACGGGCAGGCCGTCGAGCTCATGGCAATCGACGTGATCGTCACGCCGCAGCCAAAGGCCGGCTTCGCGGTGCGCGCCGAGGGCGAGTACGTCGTCGCGCTGGACACGGCCATCACGCCCGAGTTGCGGGCCGAGGGTCTGGCGCGCGAGTTCGTCCGACGCGTGCAGGAACTGCGCAAGACCGCCGGTTTCGAGATCTCGGATCGGATCCGGATCGCGTATACGGCCAGCCCCGATCTGGCGGCCGCCGCCGTCGCGCATGCCGGTTATATCCAGGCCGAAACCCTGGCGGTGGGCCTGACACCCGGCTCCGCGCCGGAGGGCGCCGCGGTCGCGGAGGACAACTTCGACGGCGAGGCCCTGACGGTCGCGGTCGTCAAGGCTTAGGACACCGGGAGTGCCCCGATGTATCCCGATGTCGGCGTTCCGCC
>JBGAJV010000025.1:0-77143 GCA_044224715.1 Anaerolineales bacterium
GCCCTGCGCGTCTTCACGGTTATTTCGCTGATTTTCGATCTAGTGGCTGCCCTGCTCGGCCAGGATCTCGCGGGCGCGGGCCTCGCGGATCTGGCCCTCTGCGATCATACGGGCGGCCACGTGCTCGATCTGATCGCCAATGGCGCCGGCCGCCGCGGCCAGCTGGCGGGCGTGCAGGCTCATGTGGCCGCGTTGGATGCCTTCGGTGGCCAGAGCACGCAGGGCGCCGAGGTTCTGGGCCAGGCCGACGGCCGCCATGACTTCGGCCAGCTCGCCGGCGGTGGCGACGCCCAGGATCTTGAGCGCGGCGCGTGCGGTCGGGTGCACGCGGGTGGCGCCACCGACGATGCCGACCGCAAGCGGCAACTCCAGCCGACCCTCGAGGCTGCCGTCGGCGCCCTGCGTCCAGGCGCTCAGCGACGTGTAGCGCCCGTCGCGCGCCGCATACGCGTGCGCGCCGGCTTCGATCGCGCGCCAGTCGTTGCCGGTCGCGATCACGATCGGGTCGATGCCGTTGAGGATGCCTTTGTTGTGCGTCGCCGCGCGATACGGGTCGGCTGCGGCGAAGGCGTAGGCCTCGAGGATGCCATCGCGCACGTGCTCGCCCGTGAAGGCCTCGAAGGCCAGCGCCGCCGTCGGGATGGTGCAGGTCGCCCACGCCCGGCGCCGATCGGTCAGGTTCGACAGGATGCGCAGATGCGCCCGGCCACCGGTCAGGGCTTCGAGCGCCGGCGCAATCGCCTCGGCCACGGTGTTGACGGCGTTGGCGCCCATGGCATCGCGCGCATCGTAGACGACGTGCACGACGAGAAACGACCCGATCGGAGACTCGTCGATGTCGCGCACCAGGATGTCGCGCGCCCCGCCCCCGCGCGCCACGATCGACGGGTTGACGGCGTTGGCGACGCTCAACAGATTCGTTTTTTGCGCCTCGATCGACGCGCGGGCCGCGACGCGATCCGCCACGTCGAGCAACTGAATCTGGCCGATCATCTCGGGTTCGGTGGCGCCGGCGCGGAAGCCGCCGCCGGCCCGCGCAAGCCGCGCCATGAAGGACGCGCTGGCGACGACCGACGGCTCTTCGATGACCATGGGCACCAGCACGTCCCGCCCGTTGACAACGAAGTTGGCGGCGATCGCCAGCGGCAAGGCATACAAACCGATGACGTTCTCGATCATGTGATCGGCTTGGGCCACGTCGAGCCCGCCGCTCAAGGCCCGGCGTTCGTCTTCGGTCAGATCAGCGGCCTGCGCGATGATCTGCGCGCGATCTTCCACGGACTTTTGGTAGAAACCAGGCAGACGTGACGAGACGGACATGATCAACGTCCCTGACCGAGCAGGTCGATGAAGTGCGGGAGGTCGGTGTTGCCGGTCACGCGCAGACGCGTGAGCGTGTAGCGATCGGCGTAGCGGTGGTACCACCCGCCTTGCGTCGTCACGGCGCCCCAGAGCCCCAACTCCGGCGCGAGCTTCAGCGTGGTGGCGTCGTAGCTGCCGGACGGATAGTTGAAGAATCTCGGACGCACGCCGAGATTGGCTTCGACGGTTTCGATCGATCCCAGCATCTCGTAAAGCTGGCGCTCGTAGCTCAGTCCCTCCAAGCCGATGTGGCTCTTGGTGTGCGGCTCGACGCTCCACCCGAGGTCGTGCATGAAGCGCAGCTGCGACCAGGTCAGATATTCGGACCGCCCCTGATCCACGAGCTCGGTGATCACGAACACGGCGCCGGTCTGACGACGCGTCGCCATGATCGGCACCGCATAGGAAAAGAGACCCGAGTACCCGTCGTCGAAGGTCAGGATGACGGGCTTATCGGGCAGGGGCTTGCCGGTCGCGAGCGCGTCCACGAGATCGTACAGACTGACGGTTGTGTAGCCGTTGGTCGCCAGATAGTCCATCTGCGCCTGGAAATCCTCGGGCCGCACGGTCAATCCTTCGCGCAGGGGGCTCGCATCGGCCGGCCACGGCTCGACGTAGTGATACGTGAGGATCGGCAACACGAGGTCGCGCGTGCCGACGGCGGCGTCCGGCGTGGGCTGATAGACGGCCGTTGGTGTCGCTGTCGCGATGTCGGTGGGTTCGACGAGCACCTGGGACGCGGCCACCGCCGGGAGCGCGGGCGTGGACGACGGCTGGGCGGTTGCGGTCGGCGGCGCAGTCGCCGTCGGGAGGGCCGTCTCGCCCACGGTGACCGCGACGATGGCGGAATCTCCGCCGCTCAGGCTGATCGGCGCGGGCGCCGCCACGGCGGTCGACAGGATCCAAACGGTGAGGCCGCCGGCCAGCGCGGCGACCAATTGCGAAAGACGGTGACGCATGTGCCGCCGGATTGTAACCGCTTCGGGCGATTGTCGCGGGGCCATCAGGGCGCCGGGCGCAAGCACGAGTTGATGTTGTTGGCGCACTCGGCCGGCCGGGAGAGGCCCACAGCGGATTGTGTAACGGATCAACGGATGAAGCGGATACGCGCCTGAGGCCGCCCGTGCACCCCACAAAGCCGGCTGAGGCACGACCGTCGTGGCCATGTTTCGATAGCGGCGCATGCACGATCTGCAGACTCTCAGGCATTCGTCCGTTTCATCGCAAATCCGTTCTCTCATCCGGTGTCAGCCGCGCGATGTGGAGACCGCCCGGGTTTACCAACAGCAGCAATGCGCCCGTGGCCACTGGGCGACGCACCACAACAAAAAAGCCCAGGGCGGATGCCCTGGGCTTGAAAGGGTCAAGTCGATGTCAGCGCTTGAGGTAATCGGTCTTCAAGAAGTAATCGAGCCAGATGAAGGCGATGGCGCCGAAGGACAGGAACAGGAGCAGCACGTTGCTGTACGCGAACCGCTCGGGGGTCGTGCCAAAACCGACGAAGATGATGCCGGCCGTGATGGCGGCGCCGAACAGGGCGGACACGATCCACAGAATGACGCGTTTCGACTGCATGCTGACTTCCTCGAGTGTGACGGATTGACAGGCCAAAGAGCCGGCTAGAATTGTAATCGACTCCCAAACACACGTCAAAGAAGCGCTCGCTGGAAACGTCCTCATGCCCCCTTCTTCTTCATTGTCAGGCACCGATCTCCATTTCGCCGGTCGCCGTTCCGCCGTGTTTGCGCGGCGTGGCCTGGTGGCCACCAGCCAGCCGCTGGCGACGCAGGCCGGGCTGACGATCCTGATGCAGGGCGGCTCGGCGGCCGATGCTGCGATCGCCGCCGCGGCGACCCTGGCCGTCACCGAACCGGGATCGACCGGCATCGGCGGCGACTGCTTCGCCCTCTATTTCGACGCCAAAACGGGCTCGGTGTCGGCCCTGAACGGCTCGGGCCGGGCGCCTGCCGCGCTCAACCTGGAGACCGTCCGGCGCGCCGGGTTGTTCACGGCCCCCGACCAGCCGATGAGTCAGCCGTATCACGCGCTGACGATCACGGTGCCTGGAGCGGTCGCCGGGTGGTGCGACCTGCTGGCGCGCTTCGGCCGTATGACCCTGCGGGAGGTGCTGGCGCCGGCCATCCACCACGCCGAGGCCGGCTTCCCCGTCGCGCCGCTGACCGCCCTGGCCTGGGCACGTGGGGCCGAGCGGCAACTGCGACACGCACGCGGCGGCGCCGCGTTGCTGGCGAACGGCCGCGCCCCGCGCGCCGGCGACGTGTTCCAGAACCCGGGCTATGCCCGTGCGTTGCGCGCCGTCGCTGACGGCGGGGCCGCCGCCTACTACAGCGGCGACATCGCCCGGGCGCTGGCCGCGGTCGTGCAGGCCTCGGGCGGCGTGCTCACCGAAGCGGATCTGGCGGCGCACCACAGCACCTGGGAGACGCCGCTCAGCGTGGCCTACCGTGGCTACCGTATCTGGGAGTGCCCGCCGAACGGCCAGGGTTTGACCGCGCTGCTGGCGCTCAACATCCTCGAGGGCTTCGAGCTGCGACGACTCGATCCGCTCGGCACCGAACGCTGGCATCTTCTGATCGAAGCGCTGCGGCTCGCCTTTGCGGATGCCAGACACCACGTCGCCGACCCGGCCTTCGTCGCGGCGCCGTTGGCCGAGTTGCTCTCCGTCGATTACGCCGCCACGCAGCGCGCGCGGATCGATCCGCGCAAGGCCACGGTCGATCCGAAACGCGGCGCGCCGACCATGAGTTCGGGCACCGTGTATCTCTGCGTCGTCGATGGCGACGGCAACGCCTGTTCCTTTATCAACAGCAACTACATGGGCTTTGGCACGGGGATCGTCCCCGAGGGCTGGGGCTTTCCGCTGCAGAACCGCGGCCACAACTTCAGCCTGGACGCCGAGCATCCAAATGCGCTGGCGCCGGGCAAGCGGCCGTATCACACGATCATCCCTGGGATGATCACGCGCGCCGACGGCACGTTGTGGGGGCCGTTCGGCGTGATGGGCGGCTTCATGCAGCCGCAGGGTCACGTCCAGGTCGCCTCGGCCTTGTTCGACGATGGGCTCGATCCGCAATCGGCGCTCGATCGTCTGCGGTTCTGCATCGAGCCGACGCTCGCGGGCGGCGCCGTCAGCCTCGAGGCGGGGTTGCCCGACGCGCTGGTGCACGGTCTCGCCCGGCTCGGACATCCGCTGGTGCCGGATATCAGCGGCGACGCACGCGGCCTGTTCGGCCGCGGGCAGATCATCGAACGTCGTCCGGACGGTGTGCTGTGCGGCGGCAGCGATCCGCGCGCCGATGGTCTGGCGGCGGGATGGTAGCCGCGGACCCGAAAAAACAAGGACCAGAGCACTGAAACAGGTTCAGGGCTCTGGCCGGCTGCGTTGGATCTCGTTCGGGGCTCGGCGCGAGACGATGGTCACTCCTGACCGAAGGCCGAGGCCGTCGTGGATTCGACCGACACGGGGACGGTCCGCCAATCATCGGTCGGCAACGGCGGCAGGGCGGCCACGCTCAATGTGCGGTTCGAGTTGATGACCACGCCGGCGCCGTCGCGCTGCACGACGCGCACGAACGCGTCGACGACGCCCGGGTCGAATTGCCGGCCCGATTGCGCGCGCACTTCGCCCACGATCGTGGCGGCGTCGGCGCCCTTGCGGTACGGCCGATCCGAGGCCATCGCCTCGACGGTGTCGGCCACGCTGAGGATGCGCGCCTCGAGCGGGATGTCGGCGCCGCGCAAGCCACCGGGATAGCCGCCGCCCTCGAAGCGCTCGTGATGGTGGCGGATGGCGGGGCCGAGGGCCTGGAGCGAGTGCACGTTGCCCACGATCTCGGCGCCGAGGTCGGCGTGGTTCTTGACGAGTTCGTATTCGCTCTCGGTCAGCCGGGCCGGCTTGAACAAGACGGCCTCGGGGACGCCCAGTTTGCCGATGTCGTGCAGGAGCCCCGCGCGCCGCACCAGTTCGACCCGCTCGGCCGGCAGCCCGAGCTCTTCGGCGATCAGCATGGCGTAGCGCGCGACATGCATCGAGTGCCCGACGACATCGGGGTCGCGCAGGTCGATGGCCTGCGAAAGCGCGAACAGCATCTCCTCGTTGAGGGCCGTGACCTGCTCGGCGCGTTGCTGCGATTCGGCGTGGCTGGCGCGCAACTGGCTGACCATGACCTTGGTGTGATCGATGTACTGGGTCTGGCTGAAGCGCAGCATGATCAGCGGCGCGAGCGACACCACCACGCCGACCCACCCGGCCGCATGAAAGACCGTCACAAGCACGAAAGCCAGGCCGCCCAGGGCCACGTAATAGGGCCATAGCCAGCGGAACCGTTGCTTCCAAACCTCAAGAAACGACTGCCCTGTGTTAAGGTCGACCGCGATCGACACCAGCGCCGTCGTGCTCACGTACTTGGCAACGGCCGCCAACACTGCACCGATGACCTGCGTCAGATCCGCGTTGAACCCGCCGACCAGCCCGACCGTGCGCAGCACGAGATAAGCCAGCTGCGCGGCCAGGATGTGATTGGCCGTGTTGAACACGAACCGGCTGAACGACGCGCGGCTCTTCACCCACGCAGCCGCGGCCACTGTGATGGCAAGCACGACCGCCGCGACCGGCCCGTACAGGATCACGCCGGCGAGGATCGCGGCAGCCGACGTCGAGACCGACGAGTCGTGCGCGTAAATCTCGATCGAGAGTCCCTCGGCCAGAGCGACCAGGGTCACGAACAGCAACAACCCGAGCCAGTCGATGGGTTGACCGGTCGGGATCAGCCAGATGCTCAGCGCCGTCGCCAGGACGCTGATCGCCGCGATGAAGGTCGGCAGCATCCACTGCGGGCGCGGTTTGAGCTTGGACAGCACCGGTTCGGCCAGAGCCGACCCAGCCCCTGGCTCGGGCGCCGCGACGACCGGTCGCGGCTCGATCCGATTAGCGCTTGTGGGTGGGGCCTGATCGAGCCCGCCGCTGCCGTTGCCCGTGTCAAGCCGGCAGATACGATTTCGTCCGGCGAGCTTGGCCTGGTAGACCGAAAGATCCGCGGCGTGGATCAGGGCTTCGGCGGGCTGGCGGGCGTGGTCGCGCCCGGAGATGCCGAAGCTCATCGTCACGCGCAGCGGCACCGAGCTGGTCGATACGTTGATCCGCGCGGTCTCGATCGCGGCCCGGATTGCCTCGATCCGCGGGTAAGCCTGTTCGGGCGTGGTCTCGGGCAGCAGGATGGCGAACTCCTCGCCGCCAAACCGCGCCACCACGTCGTAATCGCGCACCAGGGTTTTGAGGATGTCGGCGACCGCCACGAGACAGGCATCGCCGGCCAGGTGGCCGTAGGAGTTGTTGATGTTGCGTAGCAGATCGAGGTCGGCCATCACCACGGTCAACGGTCGGTCGAACCGATCGGCGCGCGCCAGTTCCGTTTCGAGGGCCTGAGTGAAGTAGCGTGAGTTGTACAGACCCGTCTTCGAGTCGATTTGAGTCTGGCGTTGCAGCGCCGGCAGGCGCAGGGTGGTGTAGATCAGATAAAGCGGCACCACGGCCAGGACGATCGCGAAGGGGTTGTAGGCCCAGATGATGGCGCTCGTCGCGCCGATGCCGAACAGGGTGAAGTCGATGGCCAGCGGCAGCCGATCGAACACGCCCGACTCGCGGAAGCTTTGTCGGCGCGCGAACTTGACCACCAGACCGACCAGCAGGTGATTGACGCCGGTGAACGTCGCGATGGCGGCCAGGAGGGCGACCGTCTCGGAGAGCGGCGTCGCCATCACCGACTTCACCCAGGTCTGCACCAGCATCGCTGCCACACCCGAGATGGCGAACTGGGCGATGTTGAAGCTTTGGATGAACCAGACGTAGCGGTGCTTCAGCCACTCGACGATGTGCGATAGCAGGACGACGAACACCAGCCCCGGGGCGCCCAGGCGCAAAAATGCGAAGCCGTACACGACCCAGCTGATGTTGTAGCTCGAGCGCTCCGTGGTGCCCTCGACCTTGAAGATCTGGGCCAGCGCGCCGAGCACGCCAACCGCCACCAGCAGCAACGCGTCCTGCTGCTGCAGTTGGCTCAATGTCGCGGCGATCAGGACGACACCCAACGTGATCGTCCCCAGGATGAACGCCCGAGTCGTCAGCGAAAACTTATGCATCGCTGCCTCTCGGCCCGGATCCCCGGTGCGCCGTCCCATCGGTGGTGTGTGCGGACTTGTTCACGTGTCCGATACCGCCTTCACCTTGCCGTCATGAGGTGCTTGAAGATCCGCCGTCAGAAGCGATCTTCCCGAGCGCGCTCATGGACCCCAATACGTGCTGTTCCAGTTGACGGAATTCCAATTCACGGAATTCCAGTTGACCGAGTTCCAATTGACGCTGTTCCAGTTGACCGAATTCCAGTTCACGCTTGTCCAGGTCACGGGTTGCGAACCCGACCACAACATCTTGCTGGCCGCGATGCCGGTGTTGGCGCTTTGCGAGCTCGTCCCGTTCACGGCCGCCGCGATGTCGAGGTATCCGGCGCCCGCTTTTGCCGACGAATATCCGGACCAACTCTTGTTGGCCGTGGCCATCAACCGGTACTTGACCTGATCGGGCGTCAGGTTGGGCTCATCCTGCAGCAGCAACGCTACCGCGCCCGAGACCATCGGGGCCGCCATCGACGTGCCCGACATCTTGAAGTATTGCGCGCCGTTGTAGGTGACGATGTTGCCCGGGTGCGCGGCCGGCAGCCCCTGGCCGGAGTTGCCCAGCAGGCTGATGATGTTACGGCCCGGCGCGACGAGATCCGGTTTCTTGTATCCAGCGCCGGTGTTGCCATACGTCGAGAACACAGACACCGCATCGTCGGCGATGCTGTTCGTGCCTTTGTCGTCGACCGACCCGACCGTGATGACGAACGGGTCGTTGGCCGGCGGGTAGTCTGCGCCCTTGCCGCTGTTGCCCGCCGAGGTCACGACCACGATGCCGTTGAACCACAGCACCTCGACAGCCGCGTCAATGGCGCTTGTGTGATACGACTCCGCCACCGCGCTGTTGAGCGACAGGTTGACGACGCGAATGTTGTACGTCGCCTTGTTCTGCAGGATCCACTGCAACCCCTGGACCACGCTCAGCGCCGTGCCTGATCCCTGGTTGAGGTCGTCGCTGACCTTGACGTTGATGATGCTCGCCTGTGGCGCGACGCCGATGTAGGCGCCGTTTGAGTTTCGGCCGTTGCCGCCGACGATGCCGGCCACGTGCGTGCCATGGCTGTAGGCGTCAAAGGTCGTCGCGTTGTAGCCGTTGTGAAACCCGACGTTGGCCACGACCCGGTTCTGTCCGGCGATGCTGTACAGATCCGTCTGCCAGTTGACGCCGCTGTCGACCACGGCCACGCCGATGCCGAGGCCCTTGAGACGGCTCCAGACCTGGTCGGCGCGGATCGAGCGGATGTACGTATTCGCCAAATTGCCGGTGGTGGTGCAGTCGCCGCAATCCGTCCGGTTCATCGGCGCGTTGAACGACACAGCCCGCACGCCGTGCGCGCGGGCGAGGGCCAGCGTTTGCGCGGCCGGGAGTTCGGCGGCGAAGCCGTGGATGATGCTCAGGTCCGCGATGATCCGGCCGCCCAGCTCGCGCACGCGGGCCTCGACCGAGGTGTCCTCGACGGATTTTTGCACGATCACGCTGACCATGGCCGTCGGTTGCTCCGCGGCCAGGCGTGCGAGATAGGGGTGGAGGTTGCTCGGAGGCGTTTGAGCCCCGGGCGCGATCGGGCCAAGCAGAGTGAACCCGATCAGAAATGCAATCAACCAGCGATTGAACGTCTTCGTCATGCGCGTGTTCTTCGGATCGCCCACCTTTTTTGCCGCGATGCCCTTCAGGCGATCTTGAAGGGCTCGTCGTTGTGCAGGACTGTGTCGCTCCCGAACCTGATCGGGATCGACGTCGGCTACATCGAACGCTGCTGAGCAAGGGCTCCGCAAAACGGTCTAGGCCTGGTTAGAAGATAACCTCCACCAACGCCACTGAGCGTTATGATGATGGCGGTTTAGTTGGGCGGAGTTGGCAAAAGAACCGCGCACGGATGTCCAACCCTCGTCGGACACCCGTGCGCGGTTCTTTTATCGCGAAATCGACCCAGCCGCCGCAGCCTTAGGGCCCCTCATAGTCGCTGTTCCAGTTGACCGAGTTCCAGTTCACGGAATTCCAATTCACGGAATTCCAGTTGACCGAGTTCCAATTGACGCTGTTCCAGTTGACGCTGCCCCAGGTGATCGGCTGTGACCCGCTCCACAGCATCTGGCTCGCCTGCAAGCCCGTGTTGGCGCTCTGAGTCGTCGTGCCCATCACAGCGGCATAGACGTCCAGATACGGCGCCCCGCCGACTGCCGGGTTGTAGCCGCCCCAGTTCTTGTTGGCGGTGGCGATCAGGCGGTACTTCACCTGGTCCGGAGTCAGGCCCGGTTCGTCCTGCAGCAGCAGGGCCGCCGCGCCGCTCACAAGCGGGGCAGCCATCGACGTGCCCGACATCTTGAAGTACGAATAGCCGCCCCAACCGGCCACCTTGTTCAACGGGTGCTTGAGGGCCAGGTTGCTGTCTTCGGAGGCCAACAGGCTGACGCGATCGTAGCCAGGCGCCACAAGATCCGGCTTGACCTGCCCGGCCACCGTGCCGTAACCCGAGAAATTGGCCAGCTTGTCGTCCGCCAACGACGTGGTGCCCTTGTCTTCAACGGCGCCTACGCTGATCACGAACGGGTCATTGGCCGGCGAGAGAAGCGTGCCGCGCGTGGCCGAGTCGTTCCCGTTGTTGCCGGCCGAAACCACGACGACCACGCCGTTGAACCACAGGATCTCGAGCGCGGCGTCGAGCGGGCTCTGGTGGTAGGTCTCCTGGACCGTGCTGTTCAGCGACAGGTTCACGACACGGATGTTGTACAGGCTTCTGTTGTCGTTCACCCATTGCAGGCCGGCGACGACGTCCGAGAGATAGCCCATGCCCGAGTCGTTCAAGACCTTGACGTCCACCAGGTTGACCTGTGGCGCCACACCCATGTAGGCGCCATCGGACATGTAGCCGTCGCCCGCGATCAGGCCGGCCACATGCGTGCCGTGACCGTTTAGATCGTCCACGTACCACTCATCGGCGAAGTTCACGCTGCCAACGATGCGCGCATCCCAGTTCTGGCTCCACAGGTCGTCATGCCAGGCGATGCCGCTGTCGACCACCGCAACCGCGACGCCCTGGCCCTGGTGATACGGCGCCTGGTTCCAGACCCTGTCGGCGCCCACCGATTGGATCGAGGCGCCGGCAAGGTGGCTTGTGTCGACGCAACTCGGGCACACCTTGGTGTATGTGATGTACACATTGTCGAGCACTATGCTCTCGTTGGTGGCGCCGTAGTTCGACGTGATCCTGAACCGGATCACGGTGTCGGCCGAGATGTACGGCGTGATGTCGAACCAGCTGCTGCTGACATACGCGCCTGTGATGTTCTGCGCGGTGGCGAGCACCGTGTAGCTCACGCCCTTGTTCTTCGAGACCTCGAGCACCATCCGGTCGTCCCAATCGACGCCGGAGGTGGTGCGCCAGTCGACGTACAGCGAGGCCTCGAGCGCGCCGGTCAGGTTGACTTCGCGGCGAATGCTCGGCTGCGTCAGCGTGTCCGGGTTGTCGTCCATCCAGAGTTCGCCGGCGTAAACCTGGATGTTGCCCTTGTTCGGACCGTTGCCGGCGACGTCGTCTTCGATCCAGTTGGTCTCCCAGGCGACGTTGCCGACATTGTTGCTGTAGGAGACGGCATCGAAGGTGTCGTAGGTGTAAAGCCAGTTGAAGCCGTATTGCGCCGACTCAAGCTCGGAGGCGGCGGCCGCATCGGTGGCCGTGGTCTGTGAGGTCTTCAGCGTCGTCGGCAGGTACAGCAGATTGGTCTGTGCGCCCTCAAACACCGTCTCCACGGGGACCAGCGTCGAAACGTAGTCGATGCGCGCGAAGTCGATGTACAGACGCGCGTCGGCCGAGAACGTGTCCGCGGTTAGGAAGCGCAGCGTGAACGTCGGCGACAGGTAAGCGCCGAGATCAAAGCTCGCCGTCTGCAATACGTCGTCGGTCGCAGGGCCGGCGATGCGACCGATCTCGACCCAGGTCGCGCCGCCATCGGCCGACGCCTGAACGCTGACCCAATCGGTGTCAGTCAGGCCCTTGCGACGATAGGCGAGCGTCAGTGACGCCGACGAGGTCAGGCTCAGGTCGGCAGCGCTCTGCAGACCCTTGCCTGCGGCTTGCAGACGGAGGCCCTGGAGTTCGCCGGCCATGAAGCTCGAGATGGCGACATCCCCGGCCACCGGCCCATCGGCCTCGCCGATTTCGGTCCACGGCTGCTGCGTCCAATCCCACCCGCTGGGCCAGGCCATCGGATCGGACTGCGAAACCGCGCTGAAGCTGAAGTCCTCCTGCCAGACGCCAGGCGTCTCCTGCGCGTTGCGAACCACCGAGTCGAGCGACACCCAGGTGATGGTCGAGCTCTTGCCGAGCTCGTTGACGGCCGAAGCCGGCATCTGGGCCGCGAAGGCGTTGATGATGCCAAGCGAGCGGGTCACAGTGCCGCCCAGTTGCGCGACCAAAACCTCGGCGGCGCTCGAGCCCTGCTCGGACTTCTGCACGATCACGTTGACGAGCGTGTCGGGTTGTTGCTGAGCAAGCTGCAGAAGCACGCCCTGGATACGATCGGCGACCGAGGGCTGATGTGTCGCTCCCCCGGTCCCCAGAAGGCTGGTGCTCACCAGAAAGGCAAGGATCCAACGACTGATGTGTTTGCTCATAATGACCTGCGACGCTTCTTCTTTCCCGCTACCGACTGTTCGCGCGTCCAATGACCTCAACGTCTCTGCATACCTCGTGTCGCCTCTTTGGTGCGCCTGACCTTCGCCCATTCTTCCGGCAGAGACACTCCGCAAAATGGATTAAGTTGGCTTCTAAGATATGCGAGCCCGCGTGAAATCGGCGTGTTGATCGGATGGGAATGGTTGGCGGAAGTTAGCGCGCTTTTTTCGGGGAAATCTTTGCGAACCACGGCGGGACGTCGCCCAACCAACCGAAATCTAACCATTCGCAACAATCGGTCGGCACGCCTTATGCCAACAGCCAGAGCCCTGGCCGCGTATTCAGGCTACCCGGTAAACCCGTCGCCCACGTCAATCGCAGGCTGACCCGGCATCGGGGCTGTCCACCGCGGATCCGGGTCTTCCGTGGCCAGACGCGCCCGTCGAAAGCGTGCAAGCGCAAGGTGTCGGGTCGGTTTCGCCCAGCCTGCCTCGTACACGGATGCACGTGGATTGACCCGGATGGCGCGAGCTACGTGAGGGGGATTCCGCGTGATCCGGGTACTGGATGAAGCCTCAATCTAGCGGCGCCAGAAAACGCGTGATGCTGTTGACGAAATCGGACGGCAGGGAGAGGCCCACAACGGACGGCTGCCGGATAGCCTGCATGCCCGGCCTACACCGCGATCGATAATGGGCCACGACAGCCGTGCCTCGATCGGCTTTGTGGAGCGCACTGGCGCCCCCCATGCGCTGATCTGTTGTCAGTCCGGCTGAGGCGGAGACCGCCCAGGCTTGCCAGCAGGATCGACTTGCCCGTGCACACGCCGATACTGCGGTTTGACTCTTGTTCGTGGAGTCTGGTATTATTCACGGGCTTGGAGGCAGTCACCTCCTCGATCCGGAGGGATGGCCGAGCGGTCGAAGGCGGTTGTCTTGAAAACAACTGTGGGCGCAAGCTCACCGGGGGTTCGAATCCCTCTCCCTCCGCCTGCGAACCATCGCCAAGCACTCCCGGGGAGGTGCCGGAGTACGGCTGATCGGGAGCGCCTGCTAAGTGCTTGTACAGCTTTAAAACTGTACCGAGGGTTCAAATCCCTCCCTCCCCGCCAGGACAATGAGTGATTGGGTGATGTGGTGATTGGGTGAAGGCACGGTCAATCACACATTCACCAAATCACCCAGTCACTAAGTGAATATGCGCCTGTAGCTCAGTTGGATTAGAGCGTTTGCTTGCGGAGCAAAAGGCCAGGGGTTCGAATCCCTTCAGGCGCACAGTACGGCCCAACAGACTTCTCTGTTGGGCCGTTTCGTTTTGCGGGACAGTACGGCAAGAGTTGTTCAGCCGCCGGTCTCAGCGAGCAGCTTCTCAAAGCGCGCGCGCATGCGGATCGCGATGGGCGCGGCCAGGGCCGCCTTGAGCGGTCCAGCTTCGGGCGTGGCGACGTACCAGAGCCTGTATAGGTCGACCAGACTCGCTCCCGACGGACGCGCGTCAACGCTGACCGGATCCTCCACACGCACGACTGCCGGCGTCAACACCCGCGCATAGAACCCCGGTCGCTCGGCGCTTCGAAAGCGCTCGATGAAATCGGGGTCGCCCATGTGCGCGGCCAGGGTCGAGCACGGGATCCGCGGCGCGGTCACTTCGAGCAGGGCCGCCCCGACGCAGTAGCGGTCGCCGATCCGCACCGGGCCTGGGCCGAAACCGCTGAGCGTCAGGTTCTCGCCGAACATGCCGGGCGGCAGTGACCGCCCGAGGACCGTTTCCCACCAGGCATAGTCCTCGGCGCTGTACACGTAGACCGCCTGATCGGGGCCGCCGTGATGTTTGGCGTTGGCGACTACGTCACCCTTCAGGCCGAGCGCCTCGATCATGGCCTCGCGCACCGCCGTCTTTTGGATGCCGGTTCGGGAGACACGGGGACCAATCTGGAGGTCTGAACCGTTGCTGAGGTTGATGGACTGGAGCTGCATGCAAGCGATTGTAGCCCGGGTCGTCATGTTACAATCTTAAGCCGTCACCACCCAGCCGGCAGGGATCATAGGCGCGCACCACGACAATTGGGCAAATGTCCAAACGATCGGCGCCGCATGTATTTGCCAGACCGGCCTTGAATTACGCGGCGACTGAGGAGTTGGCGTTGACGAACAAGGATCGGAACCCACGCAACGTCCGACGCGAGCAGCGTCGGTCGGAAATGCAGCGCTCATCGCGCACCTGGAACATCATCCTGCTGGGCTCGTTGAGCGTCGCAGTCGTGCTGGTGGTCGTGTTCCTGTACTCGGTGCTCACCCGCGTCAACCCGCTTCCGGGCGAAACCCAGGTGACGGACGAGGGTCGCGCGATCGTGCCAGAGGGCACGGTGCTGACCTTCCGCCATGAGCCCCCGTCTTCGGGCTCGCATTACGGCGTCGGCGTCGAATCGGGCTTCGCTGAGACGCCGGCGGCGCCAGGCTACTACCTCAACAATCTCTCGCGCGGCTGGGTCGTGTATCTGTATACCTGCGACACGGATTGCGCCGCGATCGAGGATCAGCTGCGCGCGTTTTACAAGGAGTCGATCTCGGTCGACCCGAAGTACGGCGTCCGCAAAGCCGTGATCACGCGGTACGAAGGCGCCTTGCCGGCCCCGATCATGGCCCTCGCCTGGGGCTACGAAATGCCGTTGGAGTCCGTCAACCGCGACCTGATGCTGCAGTGGTATAAGCGCTTCGTCAATCAGGGGCCCATTTCGGGCCCCTAGGTCCCATTCCGTACACCTCGCCGGATGGCCAGATCACCCTCTCCGGAGACGCTCAGGACGCTATTGGCGCCGTTGTCGGATGCCGTCATCGTCCTGGATTCCTCGGGCCGTCTGCTTCACATCAACCCGCCGGCTGAGCGCTTCTTCGGGCCGACCTCGATGAGCCTGATCGGCGCGCCGCTGAGCCAGCTGCATCGCGGGTTGGGCGAGTGGTTCGAAAGCAACCGCCGCGCGCGCGGCAGCAACATCGTCACTCCGCCGCCGAACCTCGACGGTCAGCCGACCATCACGGCGTCGCCCCTCAGCAGCGTCGACGGGCGCGTATGGGGCTGGATGATCGTGATCGCCCGCTCCGAGCGGTGGAAGGCTCAAGCCATCGACTCGGTCATCCATGACCTGAAGAACCCGCTGCATCTGGCGGGTGGCGCCCTGATCATGTTGCGCGAAGTGTCGCCCCCGCCCGACCCCATGCAGTCGGAGTACATACGCTTGCTGGAGACCGGGTTGGATCGAATCGGAAAGCTGGTCGAGCGCCTGTTGGCGATCGAGCGCGTCGAATCGCCGACGGCGCTGGGCGAGATGCGGCCGCTCTCGTTGGCCGATGTGTTCCAGCAGGCCGCCATGCGTCACGTGCACGCGGCCGACGCCAAATCGGTGACATTGCTGGTCGAGCGCGCGCCGGGTGAAGGACAGGTCCTGGGCGACGAGGAATGGCTGGGCAGCGCCGCCGACAACCTGATCGAGAACGCGATCAAGTACACGCCGGCCGGCGGCCAGGTGCGGGTGCTGACCCGCGAAGCCGATGGCGAAGATGGCTCAACCGGGCGCGAGTCGATCTGTCAGGTCGTCGACACGGGGCCCGGCATCCCGCTGCCCGAACAGGCGCGGTTGTTCGAGCCGTTCTATCGCGTCGATACCGAACACACCCGGCGGATCTCCGGCACGGGGCTCGGCCTGGCGATCGTGCGCGCCGTGATCGAACGGCATGGCGGGCGATTGTGGGTGTCGAGCGAGCCCGGCCATGGCAGCACCTTCGGCGTCGCCCTGCCGATCGCTTCGCCGAAGTAAGACACAAACATCCCGTTCCGCACCAATCATCCGGTAGCGGGATGGACGGCAACCAAAGGCGGCGCGGTCAGGGCAACAACGGTCGCGGATCGACGGCCTGGCCGTTGAGATGCACCTCGAAGTGGAGGTTGGGTCGTTCGGATCGGCCGCTGTTCCCGGCCGCGCCGATGACGTTGTCCTGTAGGACGCTTTCGCCGCAGGCGACGGAGATGGCGCTGAGCTCGCCGTAGGCCGTTTCGTAACCGTTGCCGTGATCGATCACGATCAGATTACCGAGACCGAACTCGTTCGGTCCGGCATACATGACCACGCCGCTGTCGGACGCGGTCACCGGGTCGCCCTCGGCGGCGCGCACGTCGAAGCCCAGATGCACGACCGAGAACGGATAGCCGTCCAGCGCCTGCGACCCGGCTGGCCAATGCAGGGTGCCGGTGCCAACCGCGCCCGTGTACCCGCCGGCACATTGCCCGAATGAGGCGTCGGCTCTGGCCTGTTGGCCGCGCGGCAGGCTCGGCAGCTGCCACAGCGTGAGCGCGCGTCGCCCGCCCGGGACGACCAGCTCCTGGCCGGCGGCGGGTTTGGCGTTGACATCGGCCAGACCGTTCTCGCGGTAGTCGACGATGATCTGCGGCGTGACGCCGTACGCGCGCGCGATACTCTCCAGCGTGTCGGTCGGCACGGTGGTATGGAGCACGCCGTCGACGGGCGGGATTCGGAGCGTCTGTCCGGCGCGCACGGCGTGCACGTCGTCGCCAAGCGTGGCGGCGTTGGCCCACAGCACGGTGGCCAGGTCGACGTTGAAGCGAGCGGCGATACCGATCAGCGTGTCGCCCGGGGCCACGACAACCGTCTCGACGCCGCCGCGTGACCGATCGGGGAACAGCGTCTGCGGGTTGGCCTGACGGCCGAGGGCGTCGGCATCGGCCACGACCGAGCCGAACTGCGGCGGCGCGGCGACCGTGACGACCACGCCGGCGTTGACCGGCGTCGGCGTCTCGGCCGGCACAAACGCCTGACCGCCGCTGTCCAGCTGCTCGGCGGCATTGAGCGGCGCCAACCCCACGACCGGCAGACGGCCCAATCGAATCCCAGCCGTCAGCATCAGCAGGATCAACACGTGCGCGCCAAAACGGAGCAACGGCTCACGCCAGCCGGCGGCCACGATGTCGCGCCAGATGCGCGCCAGGGGCGTGACCTGCGGCGGAGGCGGAGTGTCGGTCATGGCTGCGGACGCAAACGGGAGGTCATGGCAGATAGTTCCAGGGGTTGACGCGTCCGAAGTCGGCGTTGCGCATCTCGAAGTGAAGGTGCGGGCCGCTCGAGTTGCCGGTCGAGCCCGAAAGCCCAAGCACGGCGCCTTGCGAGATCGCCTGGCCACAGCCGTAATTGATCTGGCTCAGGTGCGCGTACGCGGTCTGCCAGCCGTTGCCGTGGTCGATGATCACCAGGTTGCCGTAGCCGTATAGGCTGCCGCCCGAGAACACGACGACCCCAGTCTCCGCGGCGTAGATCGGCGCGCCCAGACCGGCGGCCACGTCGATGCCCGGATGGCTGCCGGAATAATTGAAGCCGGATAGGTAGTGGTTGTTCGCTGGCCAGACGAAATTGAAGCCACCCGTCGGACCCGAGAACGGCCCGGCGCACGAGCCCGGCTCGTTGCGGCTGACCGAGCCCGTGGTGCGCGTCGAGCCCTTGGCGATCGGCACTTCAGGCAGGGTCCACACCACGTTGTCGCGCCATCCGTTCGGGATGATGATCGTCTGGCCGATCTTGGCTTCGGGGTTCTCGGGGTCGATGTCGTTGCCGGCGAAGGCGATGATCTCCGGGACGGAGCCATGGAACACTTTGGCGATCTTCTCGAGCGTGTCGCCGGGCTGCACGACCCGCAGGGCGCCGTTGATCGGCAGGATGTTGATCGTCGTCCCGGGCGTCAAGCGGTTGAGTTTGTCGGCCAACTCGGGGTTGCCCCACACGATCGTGTCGGGATCGAGGTTGTATTGCGACGCGATACCGAAGATGGTGTCACCCGGCTGGATCGTGTATTGCTCGATCTCGAAACGCGGGCGGGTCGGAATATTGGTGTCGACGTTGACCTGTCTCGGCAAATCGAGCGCGCCGGCCGTCGGGTCGAAGGACGGCAGGGCCGCGCCAGCGGGTAACGGTTCAGGATTGAACGTGAACGGCTCCAGCCCGGAAGCATCGGCGACGGTCGTCGGCGCGACGGTGACGACGGTCGTCGGCGTCGCCTGGTTCGCTTCATCGCGACCGGGATTCCAAAGCACGAGGCCGAGGGCGGCCACGAGAAGTGTGGCCGCAAACAGACCGGCGACGATCCAGATCCTGGTTTCGCGAGAAGTGTTCGATGATTGAGGCGGCGTCTCGGACATGGGGCAATCGTATGCGAAAAAGGCGGAGACACCAAACGCGTGCGCTGGACGACGGGCCGTGGGTCGCATCGACAGCGATCCACGGCCCGCCGTTCAATCAGGGCAAGAAGTCCCAGGGGTTGACGCGCCCATACTCGCTGCTGCGCATCTCAAAGTGGAGGTGCGGGCCGGTCGAATTGCCGGTCGAACCGGCGAGGCCGATCAACTGACCCTGAGCGATCGCCTGGCCGCAGCCATAGTTGATCTGACTCAGGTGCGCGTACGCGGTCTGCCAGCCGTTGCCATGGTCGATGATCACCAGGTTGCCGTAGCCGCGCGTGCTCCAGCCTGAGAACACCACAACACCGGTCTCCGAGGCGTAGATGGGCGCGCCCAAGCCGGCCGCGATGTCGATGCCGGGATGCGTGTTGGGGTTGTAGTCCCAACCGGAGAGGTAGTGGTTATTGGCCGGCCAGATGAAGTTGAAACCACCGGTCGGGCCGGAGAGTGTGCCGCCGCAAGAGCCTGGCTCGCCGGTGCTACCGGGACCGCGCGCATTGTTGCGGGTGACCGTCGGCAGTTGCCACTGGACGCTGTCGCGCCAACCGCCCGGGATGATGATCGAGGCGCCCGGCGACAGTACCGGGTTTTCCGGGTCGATGTCGTTTCCGGCGAAGGTCACGATATCTTCCACCTTGCCGTGAAAGACCTCCGCGACCTTCTCGATCGTGTCCCCGGCTTGCACCACACGCAACGCGCCGTTGACCGGCAGGATGTTCAGGACCTTCCCCGGCCGTAACAGGTTGAGACTGTCGACCAGCTCAGGGTTTCCCCACAAGATGGTGTCCGGTTCGAGGTTGAACTTGTCGGCGATTCCGAAGATGGTGTCGCCGGGCTGCACGGTGTATTGTTCGATTTCCAGACGGGCCCGGGTCGGGATCGTCGTGTCGGGGTTTGCCTGACGCGAGAAACGCATGGCGACTGCGCCCTCGGGTGTCAGCCCAAACGTGGGCAGCGAGACACCGGCGGGCAGGGGCTCGGGCTTATACGTGAAGGCCGCCAGGCCGTCGGTGGTCACGGCGACTTCCGTTGCCGGTGGCGCCGTGGGGGTCGTCGCTTCCTCGCCGGGATTGATCAGCGCCCAGGCCAGGGCTGTGACGAGGAAGAGTGCGGCGACGCCGATCCCGCCGATCTGGATCAGACGGGTGCGCGAGGCGGATGACGAGGCCTCTGTGCGCGCGCCATCCTCGGGCATGGGCCCATCCGAGGGGGCCTGGGACGGTTCGCTGATGGGGTGGCCGCCGGTTGCGGTCGGCAAGGTGTCGAGCGGCTCGCCGCTCTGGGTGTCTGGCACCGATGAGTCTCCTGTGCTGTCGTCGGCGTCGCCTGGCCTGGCGGCCGGCCACCAGATGGGTCGGCATCCTGGAATTGACGTCACGAGGAAAATCGATCATAGCAGCCGACCTAGGTGCGTCAAGTAAACATAAAAACATCTCAGCGAGGTCTCAGTCGAGTGCAACAGACGTGCTCAGCGGGTGTTACTTCCCCCGGTGATGGAGGCGACATGATCGTCGTGACGGATCTTGAAGGAACGTTGACGGCCGGTGAAACCTGGCGTGGCCTGACGGACTATTTGAGACAGGCAGGTCGGGGATGGGCCGTGCGGCGCTTGTTGATGACTTACACGCCGATCCTCGTGTTGAGCCGGATTGGGCTGCGGAGCTCGGCCAGAGATCGGCTCCAATTCATGGAGGAACTGGGCGGTCTCACGCGCGGCTGGACGGAGGCGGAGTGGGCCGAAGCCGCTCGGTGGGTGGTTGAGCACGCGCTTTGGCCGGCCCGGCATCGGCGGGTCATGGAAGAACTGGAGCAGGCCCGGCAGCAGGGTGCCCGTATCGTCATCTGCTCTGGCGCGTTTCAACCGTTGGTGGATGCCTTCGCCGCGCAGGCTGGCTTCGAGGCGATCGGCACACCATTGGCCTGGGAGGATGGTCGAGCGACCGGGGCCGTGGCCGCCCCGTTCACATTCGGCCCTCTGAAGGCGGAGCGCCTTCGGGCCTACCTGGGCGAGGTCCCGATCGATTTGGGCTACGGCGACACGGATGGTGACCTGGCCATGCTGGGACTCGCCCGGCAGGCCGTCATCGTCGACCATAACCCGGCGCTGCGTCGCGAGGCCGAGACGCGCGGGTGGCGAATCCTCAGCGACTCTCAGGCGCGAGGGGTTGTCTGAAGTCGTAGATGCCGTCGACGTAGGCCCAGCCGGCCCCGCATGCCGGGCAGGTCAGACGCGCGTCGCCGGCAACCAGGTCTGGGCCTCCGCAGTTGGGGCAACGAAACCGCAGCTGTCCATCGATCTCCGTCACAGTCGAGCCGTTGCGCGCGCCGACGAATACACTGGGCGAAAGTGTGAGAAGCGCGCCGGTCGGTTGAAGCAGACCGTCGAGCGCCACCAGAAAGCCGGTCGGCAGCAGGCGCTTGAGCAGGCCTACGCGAAAGTACGACAGCGCGCGGACGGCCTGGATGGCGAACCCCGCGTCGCGCAGCCAATGCAGCATCGTCTGAGGGTGAAAGTCGAAGTTGAGCGCCACGAACTCGACCGGCTCAGGCGAGAACGGGCTCCAGGACTGTCGGCCCAATCCATAGCGCGCAATCGCCTTGAGGTTCAACTTGTTTGCAAATTCCAGGATGAAGGCCGCTCCTGGCGCGAGCGCCGACTGGATCTGGGCGAGTGCCCGCGGCGCATCGGCCATGTGGTGGATCACGCGGATCATGGTGGCCGCGTCGAACGTGCGCGGCTGAAACGGCAGGCGATAGACGTCGGCGGCCACATACACGTATCGGTCCGAACGCCCGAGGCGTTTCTGAGCCTGCTCGAGTTGAGTCCGTGAGTAATCAAGGAGCACCACGCGCTCGAAGCCGCTGTAGCGTGGCGTGTTTCGGCCTGCACCCGCACCGATCTCGAGAAGCAGACGGCCGTATTGGGGCAGAAGTGCGCGGAGCGCGACGGCTTCGGCGCCGTCTTCGTACGCGCGTTCGCCTGTGTCCCAAAACGTCGCCTGGTAAGTTGAGCCTTCGTAATCGCAGACAGGTGGCTGTTGAGTCATGAGCTTGGCGGCGCGAGAGTCGGCTGGGTCAACGCTTGCGCACGGCGGCTGCCATTGTACTCGGTGTAGTCACCCAGGGCAGCCCAACGACACTCCTTCTCTGTCCCAGATCTGTGTCGATGTTGGACGGTGTGACATTATGTCAATCTATATCCTGGCGGACTTTCGCACACGGCGTTGCGTGGCCGCTCTATCTGTGCGGAGAACCCTGACGCCACCCATAATGTATTCATCAATGTGGCGTGTGGCTCACGCGGATGCTGTCGTGTGTCCTTGTCGTCGAGTGGGCCCTGCCAACAGTTCGCGCGGCGTGCTGGACCAGCGCAGCTGGCTCGCCGACATCATTCGCATGTGCGACGGTTCTGGGACATGCGGCTGGCTCAGGCACCACACAACCAGCGACCTTGTTTCACGTGAAACATGGCGCCGACCTTCAGCACGTGACCTTCTTCCACTCGAGGACGGCCAATGACTATCTAGCCCTCACCGGCCTACGCCACCCTGATGCGAAAGAGGCGCAGCGAGCTCGTCAAGATGCCTGATCGATTGGACGAAGGTGTTTCACGTGAAACAAGTAAAGCCTTCACGTTTGCGACCTCGCATGGCACACATGACTCTGTGATCCAGAGACCCCTGGGCCACGCTCCGACTCGAACACGCTCCTGAGACGCGCCAACGGCCCAGGCCAGGTGTTGAGCGCCCCTGGTGACCTTCAGGTGTTGAAGGACCTCGGACGTGCCCAGGAGGGAGCAATGCCATGTGAAGCAATATTACTAACAGCTATCAACAGAAAGGGGTCAGTTATCCACATTTGCGGCACTTGGGTCGTGCCAAAACCCGCATCGTGCGTACAGGGATGCCCTGCCACAGATCAGCGAACAAATAGCGATGGCGATACCGGCATCCCAGTATCGCCATCGCCTGGCATGACATGCTCGCCCCCTTCGGGGCCTGAAGGAAGTAGCGATCTGTCACGCCCTCGACTGCGCCCCTATGGTTTTTACTTCATGGCGAGTTGCCTCGCTGACGCGCGAACGAGCCTCAACGAGCACGGCGACCCCAGCGGCACATGCTGCAATTGACATTATGACAACGTAAATATCTGCAACGCTCGCCCAGTTGCCGCCAGAAGCGCCATGCTCCACATGGGTCCAGATGGGAGCCACGGCAAGTGCGAGGCCACTGGCAATCAGTGCCGCACCCGCGGCCGTTCCCGCTCGCGCGCCCGTTGCCGGCCCTGAGTCGAGGGCCTGGGCCAACGCACGACGTCCGATCCAGAAGACCAGCAGCGTGATGACTGCCAGCACCAGACGAATGTCGTTGGGCATACTCTTGCCGCGAAGGATCTGCGACGTCACAACTTGCGCGAGCGCCGTGATAGCTACCCCCAACAAGACAATCAACGCAAAGCGGAGACCGCCGGATCTTCGCCTCAAAAGTCCGACGGTTGCCCACAGACCGGCCAGACCGCCGATCAAGGTGGCAACCATGTAAAGCTGGTAGAGCCACTGAAAGGGCATCAAGGCGCTCAGCGATGGATAGCTCAGTGTATCGAACGCCGCGCAATAGATCCCAATCCCGCTGACGACGGTCACAACCGCCGTCAGGGCTAACAAAACGATCGCAGTCACTCTTAGCCAAGTTGTTTCACTAGACATAATCACCTCCATCCCCCTAATATGGCCATGGCGGCCAGCATGTACAAAGAGGCGAAGCGGAACAGCACGGTGTTGACCCGTTCGGTGCGACGACGAAGACCGACCGTCGCAAGCGTGAGCAGGATCAGGCTTAAGGCGACCAGAACTGTCAACCCGCCGCCGGTGACGCCGATCCACAGAGCCGCAAGCAGCATCGCGGAGCCAGCCAGCACACAGGCCAGGGCGATGACGAGCCGAGTCGCACGCTCGCCGAAGGTCGCGGGAAACGTCGGGATGCCAGCGGCTTGATAGTCGTCGGCATACTTCAGCGTGAAGGTGAGAATATGGGTCGGGATCCAAAACAGGACGGCCAGAGCCAGCAGAAGGCCGATCGGCTCGATGCTCCCGACGGCGAAGGCTCGACCGGCGAGCGCGGGCATGCCCCCGCTTAGGCCGCCGACGATGACCGAGAACGGCGTGCGACGTTTCAGCCAGACCGTGTATACGCCCGCGTCAAGGACCAAACCGGCCAGGACTATCGCGCCGTATAACGGCGACAGCGCTGCCGCCCACGCCACGCCAAACACCGAAGTCGACACCCCGATCAGTGCGACGACACGCGAATCCACGAGACCCGCAGGCAGTGGACGCGCGCAGGTGCGTTTCATGCGCGCGTCGATGTCGCGGTCGTACACCATGTTGAGCAACGTGCTGCCGCCGATCGCCAGCAGCAGGCTCCCGATCACGGCTCCGAGCTTCTCCCAATCCCCGAGCGTTCGCAACGCCGCCGCGCTCAAGTAGCCGGCCAGGCCGGTCACCAGAAGCAACCCCGTTTGCAGGCTCTTGATCAGAGTCAGATAGGCGCGCAGCCGGCGCAACACTCCAGACGGCGCAAGGCGCGATCCCTCCCTCGCGTGACCCGCGGCTCCCTCACTCAGCGCGCGCATCGGAACCCAACTCCCGGGCTGGCATAGGTGGGCGTGGCATTGTTGACCGTGAAGACGCGCAGGTTGTATCCGTACGTGTCCTTGCTCCCGCCACGGAGCGAGCGATAGTGCGCGCCTGCATATATCGATCCGGTCCATTGCCAGACGTTGCCGGCCATGTCGTACAGGCCATAAGGGCTGGCGTTGTCGAGCGTCGCGTAGCCGTCGACGTTCTGGCCGTTGAAGAAACCGACCGGCGTCGTGTCCGCGCCGGTGTTGGCGAACCCCTCGAAGAGATCACGACTGTTGTAGAAGTTGGCGCGATTGCGCTCGACGTCGTCGCCCCAGGGATAGGCTCGGCCGTCCGTGCCGCGCGCGGCCTTCTCCCACTCGGCGTCGGTCGGGAGGCGCCAGCCGAAATACGCGCAATACGCGCGGGCCCCGAACCAGGTCACCATGACCATCGGGTGATCGTCGTAACCCGCGTCAACCGCGACCGAGCGAGCATCGGCTCCGAGCGTGAGATGGATGCCGGGATCGCCCATTACCGCAAGCGCGTAGTCGCCGGCGTCGATGCGCTCCTCGTGTTTCACGCCGTGATACACATCGCCGTCGTAATGCCCCAGGACCTGATCGCCGTCGAGGCGAACCGAACCGTCGGCCAAGGCCTGTTCGAGAAAGCGCGCGTATTGCGCGTTTGTGACGTCGGTGGCCATCATCTCGAAGTCGTAGTCGATCAGGGCTTCCTCTTCATGCAGGCCCTGCAGAAAGGCGCCGGCCGCGATCGGCCGCCACGCCTCCGGATCCACCCCGGCCGAGACGTTGGGCGCGGCGGTCGTCACGGGCGTCGCGCAGCCGGCGAGGCAGGCGGTGAGCAGAAAACCGGCAAAAACACGGGATTTTGTGTGCATCTGACGCCTCACTTCGGTTCAGCCAACTCGCGCGACCAGCGCCCGTTGCGGGTGAACAGATCCAGCAGGCGCCAGACCATGAGGATGCCGAGCATCAGGAGCACGGCTGCCAGCCCGGCGTCGGTGAGGAGCATGAGCACGTTGACCAGCGGCTGCTGGGCCGTCTCGCCGACGAACAGGCGTTTGGTCTCGAAGAGCGACACCGCCGCGAAGGCCAGATCCGACCCGATGATCACGATCCAACCAAACCACTGTCGCGCGCGGCCCGACAACCCGGAGAGATCGGCGTAGTACAGCAGGATGATGGTGGCGATGATGCCCGAAAGGATGTGCCAGTGGCCGGTCAGGCCGATCCGTTCCTCACGCAGCGGCCAGACTCTGAAGATCGCGTCGAGCCGCACGGCCATGAAGATGCCGATGAAGGTGACCACGAAATTCATGTAGACCATCTGCCACAGCGCGCCGAAGCGCAACGGATCGTAGAACAGCGCACCGAGTCGGTCGAGCCAGGAGGGCCGCGCGGCGCCCTTCTCGGCCAGCCGTTTGGCGATGCTCTGGCGCCAGCCGAAAGCCGTCAGCAACATCGAGGCCACCAGAACGGGTCCAGAGCCGACGTTGATGATGACATGCGCGGTCCGCTCATAAACCACGATCGACCACACACCGACGTCGACGATGATCGTGCCGATGATAAGCAGCGGGATCGCCCACGTGTGCAGCCGTCCCTTGAAGTCGAACCAGCGCCCGAGGATGAGCGTCAGCGCGACGGCGATCAACGTGAGCATGATGTGCAGATGGCCGATCACGGCCAGTTCGAGCGCCGTCTTCTCGGGCAGACGGATCAGATCCTCGGCCAGAAACGCCTCCTGGCCGCGGCCCCAGTACGCCGCGGGGACGGCTCCGAAACAGGCCGAGATGAGCGTCGAGACGGCCATGACGAACACCGCCAGCCGCTCGAGGTCCCATCCGCGCCAGTTCGCGTAAGCCGGGTCGGCCACCCGGTACTCGGCCCGGAACGGCCAGAGCGCCCAGGCCAGCTGCAGACCCGCGAGAAAAACCACGCACTGTCCGAAGATAAACAGGCCGTGGAAGAGGAAGTCATGGCCAAAGTACCCAAACCACATGCCGAAGATCAACGACGTGGCGTAGCCGACCGTGATCGTGCCGTTGATCATCGCCTGCTCGTGCGCCCTGAACCGCCACAGCGCGGTGATGAAGTACACCTCGACCGCGACGACCGCCTGGGCGATGGTGTGATAGAGCAGGATGATGCGGCCCTCGCGTTCGGAGGCGAGCAGCTGCATGCCGGTCAGTTTGACCCAGATATCGCGGATCCCCAGGTCGGCCATGGGGCCCGAGAGCAAGCCGAACATGACGGTCTCGAGCGAGACCAGGGCGATGGCGACCAGCACCAGGCCCTTTGTGGAGCGAAACAGGAATTCGAGCCGACGTCCGATGGCGCGCATGGCGATGCCCCTGGCCCTCGGCGGGGTATGGGGCAGCCGGAGGGCGTTTGTGGTTGAGCGGTGTGTCCACGCTCACCGTATCCGGCTTTTGCCCTGGCGTCTTTGACTTTTGTCAGTTCGAGAGCGGTGGGGAGATGTGCACGGCGCCTGTCTGGGTGAAGCGTCTGCGGCGGCCAATCAAGACAGCATCGTCACTCGGGGACGCGCACGGTCAGGCGACCGGCCTGCGCGAGGTCGTCGAGGCCGGTGGCGTCGACCACCGATAGCCGCGCGCGCGTGCACGTGATCAGGCCCTGGATCTGCAGGGTTTTCAGGCAGCGGCTGACGGCCTCGGGCACCGATGCGATGCGGGCGGCCAGGTCCGGGTTGTCGTGCTGCCGACGATCGATCGGCAGTTGCCCATTCTGGCTGAGGTCGAGCACCGTGCGCGCCGTCCGGGCCAGAACCGATCGGAAGGCGACGTCGGCGTGGCGTTCCACAAGGATGCGGTTGCGGGCGGCCAGCACGCGGGCCAGACCCACGCCCAGCCTCGGAAAGCGCTCAACGACGTCGCTGAAACTCGAAACCGCGATATGCCAGACCACGCTGTCCTGGGTCGCGAGCGCGGAACCGACGTTCGTCCCCCCGTCGAGTACGGCCACCTCATTGAACATGCGGACAGGCTCGAACGTCGCCAGGGTGTGTTCGTGACCCTGCGGACCGACGACCCGGACCTGAACCTCACCGTGCAGCAACACGAAGAGGCCCGCGCAGGGCGCCCCCTGCAGAAAAAGCGATTGGCCGGCCGGGATATGGCGCACATGGCCGGCTTCCACGATCGCCTTCAGGTCACCGGCCGGGATGCCGGCGAAGTGCGGGACCTGGCCCAGTTGTTCTGCGAGCTGGAGGTTTGCGAAAGCCATACGCAACGCGTCTCACGCGCAAGTGTAGCACCGCGACACAACCGCGAAGACGCAAAGTCAGCGAAGGGCAGAGCCATCGCGGTTCAGGCCAACAACGTCGGCTTTCGCCACGACTCGTTTGTCGCTCGGCCAACAGAAGATCAGGCAAGAAAAGCGAGCATCGTTTCTCCCGACAGGGCTGAACGGCCTCGAAAAGGTCGCGATAGATCCGCCGCGAAGGAAAGACCGGCCAAGACGTCAGGCGCGCACACTCAGCGCGACCCTTCGCGGTCCTGGCGTCTTTGCGGTCATCCCGCCGCCCTTCGCGGCAAGCGCATGAGCCGCAACACCTCGTCGATCGGCAACGCGTGCCGGGTGTGGCCGTCACGGCCGACGAGGGTTTCGGCGGCGAACATCGAATTGAGGATCGCCTCCTCGGTCGCGTCGAGCGTCGCCTGGAACAGGTAGTTGATGGCCGGCATGGCGTGGTCGTTCTGCGCCGGGACGAGGGCCTCGGCTACCTGGCGCTGCTCGAGCACCAGCGCTCCGGGCTCGTGCGGCACGCGATTGGTCGTCGAAAACGCGATCGCAAAATCGCCCGACGAGGTCGAGACCAGGCCGCCGACCCGCGCCAACCCGCCGCCGGCGCGCACGCACAGGCGTTCGAGCTGTCGCGGCGGCAGCGGGGCGTCTGTCGCGATCACGATGATGATCGACGAGCCCAGCCCGTCGGGGTTGACCTCGGAGTGCGGTGGCCGCCAATCGACCAGGTCGCGCCCCACCGGCACGCCGTCGATGACGAGGTGCTCGCGACGGCCGAAGTTGCTGAGCACCAGCACGCCGACCGTAAAACCTCCCGCCTCGGCCGGAACCACCCGCGAGCTCGTGCCGATGCCGCCTTTGAACTCGCAGCAACTCATGCCGACCCCGGCGCCCACGCCGCCCTCGGCCACCGGGCCCTCCGCGGCGCTCTCGATCGCGGCCACGACGTGCTCGGTATGCACGTGACGGCCGCGCACGTCCGACAGGTATTGATCCGAGCACTCGGCCACGACCGGGCTCGGACCCCAGGTCGAGACGCCCATTTCGGGATCTTTCGAGAAGGCCCAGTCGAGCACGGCATCCGCCACGCGCGGGACGTTCTGCGTGCCGGTCAGCAGGAGTGGGGTTTCGAGCACGCCGAGTTCGCGCACCTGCTCGGCGTTGGTCACCTCGCCGAAGCCGTTGATGCGATGGACCCAGGCCGACACCTTGTCGCGGAAGACGTCGCCCGGGTGCTGGATGATCGCGGTCACCCCGGTGCGCACCGGGCCGACCCCGGGCACCAAAGCCCCATGTCCTTCGATCAAGGTCGTATGTCCGACGCGCACGCCCGCGACGTCGGTGATGGCGTTATGCCGTCCGGTGGGGAGCGTGCCGATGATGACGCCAACATCGCGAGCGCGAGGACGAGACATGTGGGCCTCCTGTGGGTGCTGAAGGATAGCACGCGCCAGCCGACACCGCCGCGGACCAGGAGCGAGGCGGCCTGTGCCGGCCGAAAAAACCGCCAAGACGCACAGCGCGCCAAGGTTTCTCTTGGCGCGCTGTGCGTCTTAGCGGTTGCGTACTGCTGGGCCGCGGCGATCAGTCTTCGGAGACGGGCTGCGGTTTAGGTGTCTCGTTTTCAGTCAACGCGGCCTGACGGCCCACGACCTGGCCCTTCCACTTGGCCCACGATTCGTCGTCCTCGAGGGTGACCACGCGGAAGACCTCGGCGTACTGCATCTCTTTGCCGTGCGCGGCGGCGGCGGCCCATTCGCGCATCCGGGGCTCCGGATCCCAGCCGTTCATCTGGCTGGCGTGGGCGCGCAGCGCCGCGATCTTGACGTCGATGGTCTCGTCGATCGCCACGTACGTATCGGCCGGGCCGTCGCCGAAGTGCTGGGCGTACACCTTGCGGGGTTTGTGCGCGGTCAGGCCCTCGGCCTCGAGTTCCTCGAACAGGTTGGGCTGGCCGGCCGCCGGGAAGACGGCGTCGACGGCCACCGTGCCGGCCGCGCGGTGATCCGGATGGTTGATGTAGCCGGAGCCGGCCCACAGCACGGTCGGATCCATCACGACCACCACCTCCGGGCGGAAGCGCCGGATCTCACGCACGACTTTCTTGCGGAGCGCGATGGTCGGCTCGAGCATGCCGTCGGGCTCGCGCAGGAAGACGACGTGCGTGACGCCGGCGATCTCGGCCGCGGCGCGTTGCTCGGCCTCGCGGATTTCGCGGGCCTGCTCGCGTGTCATCCCCTCGCGGGCGATGCCGACGTCGCCGCTCGTGAGCAGCACATAGCCGGCGCGGCAGCCGTGTTTGGCCCATCGCGCGATGGTGCCGGCGCAACCGAACTCGATGTCGTCCGGATGGGCGACGATGACAAGAGCGCTTTCAGGGATGTATGCCATACCGATTTGTCCTGGGGGCGTGATTCAACTTCGATCGTGGTCCGCAGAGCCTTTGGCCGCAGGCGGGGCCGCGATTTGACCTAGACTCGCACCAGATCCGTTTCGCCGGCGACAAGGATGAGCACGTCCATGTCGCGGCGGTAGAACATGCCTTCCTTGGTTTGTTCGAGCGTCGGGACCTCGACCGTGACGAAACCGACGCCGCGATGCGGGGCCTTGTTGAGCACCATGGGCTCCTCGCCCCGGCGCAGCACCAGACACCAGGTCTTGTCGCTGACCTGGGGCCAGAAGCGGCGCGCCGAACGGACCTGGTCGGGCGTGATCATCAAGTACTTGCGTGGGGCGTCGGGCATGTAAAACCTCGTGTTCTGAAACACAAAAGCGCTGCCTCACCAGGCATGGCAGCGCCTGCGCTTTGACGGGATATTTTACTGCTGAAGCAGAACTTCGACGGCCTTGGCCAGCGCCGGGTCGTTGGCCTCGGAGAACAAGTCCCAACGGGTCGGCACGCTGTAGTCGGCCACGATGCCCGTGTTCTCCCAAATGCCGGATTCGTTCGGGTCCACGCCCTTGGGCAGGAAGGTCTCGGAGGCGATCCAGGCGCGTGAACCGTCGTCGAAGTTGAAGCCCCACAGGCGCTCGACGTTGCCGAGCGTGGTCCGCCCGACGATCACGGCGCGCCCGGCGTTCTTGAGCACTCCGCTGAAGATCTCGCCGTAGCTGACCGTGTCGCGATCGACCAGCACGACGATAGGCATGGTCTGCGAGCCGGCGATGTCGCGACCGTTGAGGTCGAGCACGTCTTTTTCCTGGCGGCTGATGAACGCGCCCTGCTCGCCGTCGACGAAATAGCTCATGATCGGATGCGCGACCGAGCTCGACCCGCCGCCGTTCATGCGGTTGTCGATCACCAGGCCCTGGAGCGGCGTGCTGGCCGCCATTGCCTCGATCGCGTTCTTGACCTGACGCGGGAAGGTCTCGTCGTCGAAGGACGGCAGGTAGATGTACCCGATCTGGGTGTCGGGCACGATGCAGTAGTCGATCGTCGTCGCGCCCGTGATCCGGCGGCGTGTGATGGTGAGGTCGACCGGCGTATCGAAGCCCGGGCGCTGGACCGTGATATGCACGTCGGTGCCTTCGGGTCCACGGATCTTGTCTGTGCGCAGCAGGCCCTCGTCGTCCACGGCGGGCTCGCCCTCCACTTTCACGATCACGTCGTGGTTGCGGAGGCCGGCCTCCATCGCGGGGCTGCCGTCGAAGACGTGCGAGATCACGCCGCTGTGCGTCTCGATCACGGCGTTGACGAGCACGCCGATGCCGACGTAATCGTTGTTGCCAGCCAGCCGCGCGTCATCCTCGGCGACGGTCTTGGGGTCCTGGAAGCTCGAATGGTCGTCACCGAGTTCCCAGACCATGCGCGACATCGCCATGTAGAAGTCTTCTTCCGTGAGGCCGCCTTCGACCAAGGCCCGGTACTTGTCGCCGATCGCGTCCCAATCCACGCCGCGATAGTCGGTGTAGACGTAGTTGTCGTGAACGGCCTGCCACAGCTCCTGGAACACGCCGAGCTGCTCCTTGGTGGTGGATTCATCGACCTGAGTGTTGGCTGGAAGGTCGGGCAGCGGATAAGGCGTCGGCTCGGGCGCGTTGATGACGTCGTCGGGCATCTGCGCGAGCGTGTTGCCCTGCTTGTAGAGGCAGTAGCGCACGCCATCCGCGTTGTAGCTGTAGTCCGGGCCGCCCAGTCCGTTGCCGTTGACGACGGTCGTCGCATCGCCGGCGGCCGTCGCCGAGGCCTCGGGGGTCGCCTCCGGGGTGCGCTCCGGCCGTGGTGTGGCCGACTCGCTGAGTTCAGGCGCGTCAGTGGCCACGTCCGTCGGGCGTTCGATCGGTCCCGG
Source organism: Anaerolineales bacterium (assembly GCA_044224715.1). Taxonomy (GTDB): domain Bacteria; phylum Chloroflexota; class Anaerolineae; order Anaerolineales; family UBA6663; genus UBA6663. Next base: position 31,613 of record JBGAJV010000025.1, read on the forward strand.
ACCAGTCAGGGTCTGACAGGCCAGCGCGGCGAGCATCAGAGCCGTCAGGGCAAGCCGGGGCGCCAGGTTATTGAGACGAGGATGGGTCATGTGGTGTTCTTCCAATAGGTCGCGGTTTAGCAAACCGACGACGAGAGCAAACCCTCAAATCATCGCGCGACAGCCTAAGCCCAGAATAAGGCTATGGTGAGTCTCCGCCCTCAGGGCGCCCGGTCCAGCGCCGCGCGCAGGGCGGCGATATGCGTCGGGCGCGTGCCGCAGCACCCCCCGACCAGCCGGGCGCCAAGGCCGAGCCAGTCGAGACCGAGCCCCGCGTATTCGGTCGGCGAGACGTCGCCGGTGTCGGTCCAGCCGACGATGTCGTCGGTGTGGCCGATGTTGGCATACGCGCCGAGCGGCGTATCGGGCGCGGCCACGCGTAACTCGGCGAGCGGCCAGCGGATCGTGCGCGACGGCGTGCAATTGATCATGAGCCCGGCGACGCCGAGTGGCTGCAACGCTCGAGCGGCGTCGGTGACGGTCTCACCGGAAAACAAGCGATGATCGGTTCGGCAACAGAACCCGACCAGAACCGGCAGCCCGGTCGCCAGCGCGGCTTGCGTGGCGATGCGGGCCTCGCGGATCGTGGGCATGGTTTCGACAAGGATCAGGTCCGCGCCGCCGGTCGCGAGCGCCTGGGCGAGTTCGGTGTGTTCGGCGACCAGCTCGTGATCCGGCGGCGTCAGCTCCGGCGAGTAGCAATCCTCGACGGGCGCCAGCGAGCCGGCCACCCAGACCTCGCGGCCGGGAGCGCCCCGCCGGGCGCCGGCGCGTGCCAGGTCGATCGCGCGCCCGGTCAACGAACCGACCTCGGCGCCGAAGCCGGCGCGGTCGAGTGTGCGGCGATTGGTGCGAAACGTGTCGGCGGTGAGGATGTCGGCGCCAGCTCGGGCGTAGTCGGCGTGGACGTCGGTGAGCACGTCCTGGGCCGTGATCAAGGCGCGCGCGCTCCACAGCGGCAACGTGGTGTCGACGCCGCGGCGATTAAGCTCGGTGCCGGTCGCACCGTCGAGGAGCAGCGGTTTGCCGGAGGTCAGGCGGGTGCGGAAGCTCATAGACCGTGCATTGTAACAACAATAAGACGCGAGGGGTGCGAACGACGGCGTAAAAGACACCGGGAGTGCGAACGGCAGCTCTCAGGCAATGAGAGTCGTCATTCGCACTCCCGGTGTCTCACGACGCCGTTCGCACTCCCGGTGTCTTGGTCTTAACGCCTTACCGCGAACTGTAGATCACGACGGTGTCGCCGATGTTAGCGTTGTCGTACAGCCAGCGTGCGTCGGCAGGCGAAAGGTTGACGCAGCCGTGCGAGGTCTGTACACCGAAATTGTCGTGCCAGTAGGCCCCGTGCAGGGCGCGATCGCCGTCATAGTAAAGGATGAAGGGCACGTCTTCGAGATAGTAGTAGTCGCTGCGGTCATCGCGATAGACGCCCGTCATACGCCCGGCCCAGAGCTTGGCCCAGATCCGGAACGTGCCGGGCCGGGTGGGGAACCAGCGCGAGCCGCTCGAGATCAGGGTCGCGAACACCAGTTGGCCGCCGCGATACATGGCAAGCGTCTGCTCGTAGGTGTCGACCGCGATCGCATCGGCGGGCACGCCGGCCGGCGGCGTCGGCGGCACCCAGCCGAAGTTGCGCTGCTCGGCCCATTGGCCCGGCGCCACCTCGTACCAATCCCACTCGCCGACATGTTGACTGCTGAGCGGCGTGATCGTCTGATAGCGCTGCACCCAAGGGGAATCCGGATTCGGGGGCGCGCCGGGCGCGGGGCTGGTTTGCACCTGGCGGATGACCCAGCCGAACCTGGCGCCGGCGCCGCTGAGGTGCGCGCCGCCCCAGCCCGATGGGCGCACCTCTTTGACGTCTTCGGCGCGCATGTATTCCGAGGCGTTGATCTGATAAAACGCCTGACCCTCGTAGGTGACGGCGCCCAACAGGCTGACGAAGACGAAGCCCTTCTCCCAGGATCTGAGCGGCGCCAGGCCGGCCAGCGCCTCGGCCGGATGACGGTACACGGGCGCGTTGTCCGTGATCACGCGTCCATAGGGATGCGGCAGACCGCGATAGGCGGCGACATGCTCGATCGACAGCGCCGGCAGCGGATAACTCACACCGGCTGCGCCGAGTTGATCGAGGTAGTGCCCAGGGCCATCATCCGGGCAGGCCAACTGATGCTCGACCTGCTCGATCGGCGGACACAACGGCACGAGGTCGTCTGGGGCGCCGTCGTCGCTGTCGCCGTCATCGGCGCGCGCCGGCAGGGTGAGGCCCAGGAGCGCCAGCGCCAGCAGAAGCCTGAGGGGGATCGTCCACACGCGCATGTCGTGAGGATCTTACCTCTTAAGCCTTGCGACGAAAACGAAACGGCCCGGGCGCCAAGGCACCGGGCCGGCTGATACGACAAAGGTAACGAGACGTGTTTAAGGACCTTCCGCCGGCGAGGTGTCGGCGTGCGTCCCGCCGTCCGACGGATCGTAGACCCAGACCCAGGTGCCCATCTCGGACCAATCGAACAGCCAGCGCGCGTCGGCGGGCGAGAGGTTGACACAGCCGTGCGAGCGCTTGAAACCGAGGCCGTCGTGCCAGTACTCGCCGTGCAGGGCCCGATCACCGTCGAAGTACATCACCCACGGCACCATCTCGAGCGCATAGTAATCCGAACGATCCGGCGCATATGTGCCGCTCATACGATCGGCCTTGAGCCGGGCGTAGACCTGGAAGAGCCCGGGCTCGGTGCGCCACTTGTCGAGGCCGGAGGAGACCAGCGTCGCGTAGATCGGCGTATCGCCGTCATAGGCGACCATGGTCTGTTCGTAGAGATCGACCTGGATCCAGCGGCCGCTCACGCCCTGCGGCGTCGGATTGATGTTGACCACGGAGACGTTGCGCTGCTCGATCCACTGGTTGGGGCCGACCTGATACCAGTTCCAACCGTCGACGGCCACCGTGCCGTAGATCTGGATCAGCGTGGCGCGCGCGATGCGCTTGACCGAGCGATCCGCGACGACACCGGGCAGCGGGCTTGGGCGGACGGCGCGCACGACCCAGCCAAAGGCGCGGCTGGGCGCGGCGGTGATCGCCACGCCGCGAAACCGCGTGACCTCGATCGGCGCCACGTCGACCGCCCGGATGTACTCACCGCTGCGGATGCGATAGAGCGCCTGATCGCCGGCCTGGAGGCCTTCGACGAGGTTGACGAAAATGAAGCCGGTGCCGAGCGTGCGTTTGGGCGTGTTCGCCAGGGCCGCCTCGGGCGACTCGAACACGGGCGCCTCGGCTGTCACGACGCGGCCGTACGTCCAGGGCAGGACGTCGGCGGGGACATCCTGTCGCGCGACGGGCGCCGGATCCTCCTGCTCGGGCACGCTGGCCGCGGCGACGCCGGCCCAATACGCCCCGGGCCCAAGAGCCGCGCAATCGGCGCTGATCTCCTGTACCGCGGGCGTGCACAGCGGCGCGGCCTCATCGAGTGGCAGCGGTGCGGTGCCCAGACCGAGCGCGAGGAGGAGGGAGAACATGGTGGAATTATACGAGCGCTGGAGTGCGAGGGGGCGAGGGCGCCAGGATCGCGAGAGCGAGCCGTTCCTTGCCCTCCTCACAGGTGTCTCAAAAACGCTTGCGGCTTGGCCAGAAAATCACGAGTGACGCGGACATGTTCGGTTTCGTCCCAGGCGACCGGGGCCGGAGGCGAGACGTCGAAGTTGTAGATCGTGGCCTCCGGCAGCGCGAGCAAGATCGGCGAGTGCGTGGCGATGATGAACTGCGCGTCTTGAGCGACCTTTTCGCGGATCAGGCGGAGCAGGCTGAGTTGGCGGATGGGCGACAGCGCCGCTTCGGGTTCGTCGAGCAGGTACACGCCGCCGGGGATGAAGCGGGCGTTGAAGAACGTCAGGAAGCTCTCGCCGTGCGAGCGAGCGTCGAGGTCGCCGCCGTAGCGCTCGACCGTGGCGCGCAGTTGACCGCGCTGCGGGCCCGTCGCCAGGCTGCGCGCGTAGTCGCCTTTGTTTTTGAACTCGGCCTCGGTTTCGTCCAGGTCTTTCTGCAGCGCCGCCCGCAGCTGAGCGAGTCGGCGGACGAACCCGAAGTAATCCTCGGCGCGCAGGAAGAAGCCCTTGCGGTTGCGCTTGCCCCAGGTCAGGCGCAGCTCGTTGCCGAGGCTGCGGACGTGTGCGAGCGTGGTGTCGACCGACACGTCGTCGCTGCCGGCCACGATCATGTGCGCGGCGTAGGCCACCGACTCCATCCAGGTCGATTTGCCCGACCCGTTTTCGCCGACCAGGAACGTGACCGGCGTCGTCAGGGTGAGCGTCGACCGGTCGCGGACAAAGGGCACGTTCCAGGGATACGTTTCGGTATTGGCGCGTTCCGGCGCCTCGGGAACCGTTACACGCTGCAACTGGATCATGGTGTCATTGTATCGGAGGCCCGATCTGCGCCAAAGGCCAGAAAATGCGCGCGATTTTGTTGAATGCGCTTTCTGAATAGTCGTGTTTTTTCGAAGATCTTGAGTCGACCTGTCAGGTCCAAGGTTTGCTTAAGCCGGGTGTCTCTTACGGCGTTCCAACGACGGCGTCGTCGGTATTGTCCGGCAATGGCAGCGTACGGGGCTCCGCCGCGTGTCTTCATCTGGATCCGCAATTCGCTCAGCCCGCGGTCACGGCTCGCCTGAGCGATGTACCATCTCCGAACACCGGCAAAAAAGCGATCATCCGGCGAGCCGATCTCGCCGGATGATCGCAGCACATCTTTGCGTGTCGTCGACGACCGCGTCGACTCAACCTGGCCAGCCAGCGGGTTTCGGGCTAGCGGGTCGCCTCACGAATCTCGAACTCCGCGCTCACGGGTTCGGCGGCGCCGAGGGCCTGACCGCGGCTGCTTGGCGAACAGCCGCCCACTGTCAGCCGGAACTTGCCGCTCTCGAGCACCTGCTGGCCCTCCTCGTCGAACAGCATCAGCATGTCGGGCGTGATTTGCGTACTCACCTTGAGACTTTGGCCCGGCTCGAGATGCACACGCTGGAAGCCAACCAGCTGTGTGATGGGCGCTGGCAATGCGCTCTCCAGTGCGCTCACATAGAACTGGACCACCTCATCGGCCGCGACAGCGCCTGTGTTCGTGACGGTCACGCTGGCGTTGAAACCTGTCGCGGTGAGCGACCCCGTCTGGAGATCGCGGTAGGCGAACGTCGTGTACGACAATCCGAACCCGAAAGGAAAGAGCGGATCGGCCTTCATATACCGGTAGGTGCGACCCGTCATGTTGTAGTCGTTGAAAGGCGGGAGTTGATCGAGCGACTCGGGGAAGGTCAGCGGCAGGCGCCCGGCCGGCGACGCATCGCCGAACAGCACATCGGCCACTGCGCGGCCGCCTTCCATGCCCGGGTACCAGACGAAGACCGCCGCGTCAACGTACTCCATCACTTCGCCGAGAGCGATCGGGCTGCCGCCGGTCACCACCAACACGATCTTGGCGCCGTGGATGGCCAGTTCCTTGATGAAAGCAACCTGACTGGCCGGGAGTGAAAGATCGGCGCGATCGCCGTTGAGCGGCGTGAGGAGCGACTCGCCCTCTTCGCCTTCGAAATGCGGCGTCAAGCCGACGCAAACGATCGAGATGTCGGACGCCTGAGCCATGATGGGCGCCCACGAATGCTCAATCGCGCGCGGTTGATTGAGCAACGCCCCGCTGTGATACTCCATCACGATGCCTTCGGGGATACGCCCGGTGATGCCCTCCAGCAGGGTCGTCATCTTGTCGTTGAAGCCGTAGTAGTTGCCAAGCAGGGCTTCGAGACTGGTGGCCGTCGGCCCCGTAACAAGGATCCGCCGTGTCGAGGGCTTGATCGGCAGGATGTCGTTCTTGTTCTTGAGTAGGACCACCGACTCGACCGCCGCGCGATAGGCCAGTTCACGGTGCGCGTCGCAGGCGACCACGTCCAGGCCGATCGAGGCGAACGGCACCGACTCGTCGGGATCGAACATGCCGAGCTTGAAACGTGTGCCAAGCGTCCTGGCCAGCGCGCGATCGACATCCGCTTCGGTGATGAGGCCGCGTGCGATCGCCTCGGGGATCTCATCGTAGACCTGGTCGCAGCCGATATCGCAGCCGCGTTTGAGCGCCAACGCCACAGTCTCGGCCGCGTCGCTAGTGAATTTGTGATTGCGGTGGATGTCCGTCAACGCGCCACAGTCCGACACCACATGCCCCTCGAAGCCCCACTCACCCCGCAGGATCTCTTCGAGCAGGAGTTGGCTGGCATTGCAGGGCTCGCCCAGTGTGCGGTTGTACGCGCCCATCACCGCTTCGACCTTGGCTTCCATGACCAGCTTCTTGAAGGCCGGCAGATAGGTCTCGTACAAGTCGTGTTTAGAGACGACCGCGTCAAACGTGTGCCGGTCGCGCTCTGGCCCCGAATGCACGGCGTAGTGCTTGGCACACGCCGCGGCCTTGAGGTACGTCGGATGATCGCCCTGGAGGCCTTTGACGAACTCGGCCGCCATCTCGCCGGTGAGAAACGGGTCCTCACCCCAGGTCTCCTGCCCACGTCCCCAACGGGGGTCACGGAAGATGTTGATGTTCGGCGCCCAGAACGTCAGGCCCTGGTAGATATCGGTCCGCCCATTGCGGCGCAGGGCCGCGTGAAACTTCGCGCGGCCCTCATCGCCGATCGCGTTGCCGATTTGGTGGATCAGGTCCTTGTCCCAGGTGGCCGCCATGCCGATGGCCTGCGGGAAGACGGTGGCCCGGCCGTTGCGCGCCACGCCGTGACAGGCTTCGCTCCAAAAGTTGTAGGCCGGGATGCCCAGACGAGGAACGCCCAGCGTCGGGTGATTCATCATCGCGACCTTCTCCTCGAGGGTCAGGCGGGAAAGCAAATCCTCGACGCGAGCGGCGCGCGATAAGTTGGTGTCCAGATAAGCAGGGGTCGTCATAGCGTTTCCTTTATCCGATAAGGCCGATATGGTTCGCCACAGGCTCAACGCTCATCCAGCCCGATGTACTCGAACCAGTCGAAGTCCGCGATGTTGGCGCTCGTGCGCCCATTGCTGCTGGCATACATCCCAAGATAGGCGCCCACGAACCCTCCGGCAAAGGAGGTGCTCAACAGGCGCCCGTCCACGCCTTCGGCCAAAGGCCGCCAGGCCTCCAGTTCATTGGCGATGTAGAAGCTGTAGGCTTGCCCCTCTGCTTCCACCTTCATATAGAAGCGTTCGCCCTCGATCGGGAGTTCGGCCAACAGCGTTTCGGTGCCGGTGAGAATGGGCAATAGCTGCGGATTGGGTCCCGGGGTGGCGCGGCGCTCGAGACGGACCGTCGGCGAAGCCCCACCGTAGATCACGAAGCGGAAATGGTACTCGTTGTTCTGCAACAAAACCAGCCCCGCACATTCATGAGCGTGTTCAGACCTGAACTCGACCGCCGCCCTTGCGCTGAAGCGCATGTGCTGTTGCCGTCGCCCGACGAAACTTGGGTTGGCTCTGTCCGACAACCGCTCAGGGCGCAGCTTCAAGCGCAGGTAGCCCGGTCGATCGCTCAGGCTCCAGAACGCCTCGCGTGGCGTCCGCAGGAAGTTCCACTGCAGCCCGAGCGTCGATGCTTCGAAGGAATCGCAGGCCGGCGTGGCCGGCCAGGTTTGCACCGGGAGGTTCGGGGCGGTTCCCACGGGCTCGACCCGGCCAACGCCGGGAGCCACCACGGGCCAGCCCTCTTCCCAGCGAACCGGAACGAGGAAGCTCTCGCGGCCGAGGTTGTAGAAGTAACCGTCGTACGGCCGCATGGCCAGCAGCACCATCCACCACTCGCCGTTTTGAGTCTCGACCAGATCGGCATGCCCGGTGCCCACGATCGGGTGATCCAGCCCAAGGTGCCGATGGGTCATGATCGGGTTGCGCTTGTTGCCTTCGTACGGCCCGGCGACGTGGGTGCTGCGTGCGATGGTCACAGCATGATCGTGCGACGTCCCGCCCTCGGCGATCATCAGGTAGTACATGCCGTTGACCTTGTAAAGGTGCGGCGCCTCCGCATGCACACCGGTTCTGAGGGCTCCTGCCCACAACGAAACCGTGTCGCCGACCAGCTTCATCGTTTGCAGATCGAGCTCCTGGAGCCAGATCTCGCGATGCCCCTCGAACTCCGTCACGGCCGGGATGCGGTTGCCCGTGTACCAGACACGGCCATCGTCGTCGAAGAAGAGGGAAGGGTCGATCCCCGGCGCGCCCTTAAGCCAGTACGGCTCGGACCATGGCCCGGCCGGGTCGGTGGCAGTCACGATGAAATTGCCCGACTCCGCCGTGCCATCGACCAGGGTGTTGATCACATAGAACGTGCCCTTGTGGTAACGGATGGTCGGCGCATACAACCCGCCCGAGGCCCGCACACCGTCGAGGGGCAACTGCGACTGACGATCGAGCACGTGCCCGATCTGGCGCCAGTGCACGAGGTCGCGGCTGTGAAAGATCGGCAATCCCGGGAAGTACTCGAAGGTGGAGTTTACGAGATAGTAGTCTTCACCCACCCGGCAGATTGACGGATCCGGGTAGAAACCCGGCAGGATTGGGTTTTGATACGTTCCAGACATGCGGCCAGCTCCCTTCGCGAAAGACAGACGCCATCGGTCCGTCGGCATCGCCGCGAGGACGATCGCTCCGGTTCCGCGTTTGACGACTTCACGGCGCCCTGGGATGATCGAGCGCGCCCAGGTATGGGCCGGATCAGGCAGGGTCCTTCACGTCGTGCCCTTCAACATACAGGTGGCACTTCACCTGCACGCCCTCGACGAGGATGTCTGCAGGCGCCACAGCCCGGCACACCTGCATGACGTTCGGGCAGCGGCCCGCAAAACGACAGCCACGCCTGAGGTACTCCTCTTGCTCGAGCTCCGATAACGAGACAGTGTCGGTCCAGCGCTTGGTCGGATCGGCCTGCGGGATCGAATCGCGCAGTAACCGCGAATATGGATGCCGCGGGTTCATCAGCACCTGCTCCACGGTGCCCATCTCGACGATGTTGCCGCGGAACATGATGGCGATGCGATCGCCGACGTAATAAGCCGTCGCCAGGTCGTGCGTGATGTACAAGATGCTCACGCCAAGTTCGTCGCGGAGCTTCTTGAACAAGTTGACGATCGACATGCGCAACGAGGCATCGACCATCGACACAGGCTCATCGGCGACGATCAGCTTCGGATCGGTCACGAGAGCTCGCGCGATCGAGATGCGCTGGAGCTGCCCGCCCGAAAACTCATTGGGGTACTTGCCGGCGAACTCCCTGTAACTCAGGCCGACCAGACGCAGCTTCTGATCGATCCGCTCGACCGCTTCCTGCTTGTTGCGGGCGAGCTTGTAGTTCTGCACCGTCTCGTGAAAATACGAGTCGACCGTGCGCAGCGGATTGAACGTGCTGAATGGGTCCTGAAAGATCGCCTGCACGCCCTCCGTGACCCACACCTTCTCTTTGCGGCTCTGCGGCTTGCCATTGTGCAGGATCGTGCCCGAGGTGGCCTCCTCGAAGCCCAGGACGATCTTGGCCGTCGTCGTCTTGCCGCAGCCGCTCTCGCCGGCCAGCGTGAAAATCTCGGCCGGCTTGATGTAGAAGGTGACGTGATCCGCGGCCGTCAGGACGACACGCGCCAGGACGCTGCCCTGCGCGTATCGTTTGGTCAGGTCGGTGACCTCGAGGAGCTTATCCATGGGCGCCTTCTCCAATCAACCAGCAGGCAACCTTGTGGTTCTCGTCAGGATGGGAGAATTCCGGCATTTGCTGGCGGCAGATGTCTTTGACATGTGGGCAGCGCGGGTGGAAGGGGCAGCCCGTCGGCAGATCGGCCAAAGACGGCGGGCTACCAGGAACGCTTGTGCGCACGTTCTTGTCGCCGAACTTGGGCAACGAGTTGATCAGAAACTGCGTGTACGGATGCAGCGGATTGCTAAAGATCTCGCCAGTCGGCCCTTCTTCGACGATCTTGCCGGCGTACATGATGCCGATCCGATCGGCGATATTGGCATGAACACCCATGTCGTGAGTGACAAGGATCATGGTGTTCTGCAGGTCTTTCTGGATCGCCATCAGCATCTGGATCGCGCCGCGCTGTACCACCACGTCGAGCGCCGTGGTGGGCTCGTCGCCGATCATGATGCGCGGCTTGAGCAACGCGGCTAGCGCGATCGTCACGCGCTGACGCATCCCGCCCGACAGCTGATGCGGATAGAGATCGAGCACGTTGGCGGGCAGGCCCAGCAGTTGGATCTGCTGGCGGGCCAGCTCGAACGTCTGCTCGCGGCTCTGGCCCTTACGATGGCTGCTGACGAAGTCCTCGTAAGCCTCTTTTAGCTTGAGCACCGGGTTGAAGACGCTCATCGAACCCTGAGGAATGTAGGCGATGTACTCCATCCGCAGCTGCCGCATCTCTTCGGGGCTCAGTTGGGCGGCGTCGACCTCCCGGCCATCGGTCAACAGATAGATGATCTTGCCACCCACAAGACGCATGGGCGGGACGAAGTCGTTGAACAGGGCTTTCAGAAGCGTCGTCTTTCCGCAGCCGCTTTCGCCGGCGATGCCGTAGATCTCGTTCTCGTAGATCGTCAGGCTCACATCGTTGACGGCCTTGACCACCTTCTGCGTGCCCTGCATATCCAGGAGGTAGTAAGCCTGGAGCTTCTCAGTCCGGAGAATGGCTTTCTTCTTCGAGGGGATGGCTGCATCCATGGCGCTACGCTCCGACCCGCTGGATGCGCGTGCGCGGATCCAGATACTCGCTGATGCTGACCGACAGCCAATAGAGGGCGATGAACAGGAAGAGCGATAGGACGACCGGGGTCATCACCCAGTACCATCGCCCCAACAGGATCGCCTGGTAGGTGATGGCCCAGTTGAGCATCGTCCCCAGGGTCGGGATCGTCAGATTGACAAGCCCGAGGAACGCCAGCGTGATCTCCAACCCGATCGCGAAGGCGATGTTGTTGATCAGCGTCGAGAAGATCAGGGGCGTCGCAAACGGCATGTACTCCTTGAGCACCAGGCTCACCGTCCCGCTGCCCGAGAGGATGGCCGTCTTGGTGAACTCTCGTTCACGCAGAGTCAGGATCATCGACCGGATCAAGCGCGCGTCCCAGGGCCAGCTTAGCAGCGAAAGCATCAGCCCCAGCAAGGCCAGGTTCATGTACTCGCGCAACAACATCGCCAGCAACACGAAGACCAGGAAGATCGGGATGACGAGCAGGCCGTCGCTGATGAACATCAGCACCCGGTCCGTGTTGCCGCCGATGTACCCGGACACCATACCGACCAGGATGGCGATCACGCGCGACACCAGCCCCGCGATGAGCGAGATGATGAGCGAGTTGCGCACCGCGAACGTGGCCTGCCAGAAGATGTCCTGCCCGTTCGAGTCGGTGCCAAGCCAGTACTCGGCCGACGGCTTCATGTCCCGCGGGACCACGTTCCACAACGTCGGATCATAGGGCGATGCGAACGACATCAACGCCAGGATCACGATGAATACCAGGACCATGAAACTGAAGACGAATCGATAGTCCCTGAATAAGTCTCTAAAGACTTTCACGTGATCGACTCCTTAGTAGTACCGAACTCGCGGGTCGAACAAGGGGTATGCCAGATCGACGAGCAGGATCGCTGTCGTGATCCCCACGATTGAGAAGATCGTGATCCCCATGATCAGGTTGTAGTCAGCCCGGATGATGGAGTTGTAAAGCAACATCCCGACACCCGGATAGCCGTAGACGATCTCGGTGATCAGGGCGCCGCTGAAGATCTGACCGAGCGAGAGCGCCAGACCCGTGATCTGCGGGAGCAGGGCGTTGCGGATCACGTACTTGCTGACGACGCGGTCTTCGGTGACGCCGCTGAGCTTGGCATACTGAACAAAGCTTTCCGCATTCACGTTCTGGACGATCAACTTCATGGTCTGGAAAGTCACGGCCCCGCCCAGAAGCGTAAGCGAGAGAGCGGGCAGGAACGCGTGCCAGAGGACGTCTTTGATATAAGGCCAATTCAGCGCGGGCTTGGCGCCGATCGAAGCGCCGCCGGTAATCGGGAACCAGCGCACCACCCAACCGAACATCAGGATCAAGGCGAACGCAAAGATGTAATACGGGAGCGGACGGATGACCATTGCCACGGCATCCAGGGTCCGCGCCCAAGTCTTCTTGGAATAATAGCCAGCCAGCCCGCCGAGGATGTTTCCAAACACGGTCGTCAGGGCGGTCGTCGTGAGCAGCAGCCCGAGCGTCCAGGGCATGGCGTTGGCGATCAGATCATTCACGCGCGCTGGATAATTGAAAAACGACACCCCGAAATCGCCCCGGAACAAACGACCCCAGAAGGCCCAGTATTGGTCGAGCCAGGACCCCTGCAGGCCGTACATCTCGGTGAGGTCGGCGATGAGGCCGTCCATCGCACCTGGCTCAAGCGTCGAGCCGCGCGCGCGCATCACATCGATCATGGACGTCACGGGGTCGGTCGGCAGCACGCGCGGGATCAGGAAGACCGCCGTGATGCCCAACCAGATGACCAGAACGTATTGGATCAGTCGAGGGATGAGATACCGCTTCAGAAACGTCATGACGCCTACCTCATGTGAGGTGAACAACGTATCCGGCGATAGACAGGTGTACGACCTGCTGGGGACCGCCGGATTTCTGACCACCGATCGGCGGCACAATCTGGGCGGGCCATGGGCCCGCCCAGATTATGCCGTACATGGACAGCGTTTTAGTTGCCGGTCGGTTTCAGGAACGGCGTGAAGTACTTGAAGTTGGGCCAGTGGGTGTACGGCTCGTTGTAGGGATTCTCGCTGCCGGGCCAGTTGGTCCAGAATTGCTCATCCCAGCCGACAAAGCCGATGTACCCATAGGTCGGGACGCCGGGCATGTTCGTGACGGCCTCCTTGAGGCCTTCGATGCCCACGGCCACAACCTTCTCGGTGTCGAACGGATCGGTCTCGCGCAGCCGCTTGATGATGTCGTCCATCTTCGGGCTCGACCAGCGCGACGCGTAGCTGGCCTGATTGCGCTCGCCCACGGGCTTGATATAGACCGAATTCCAGTCGTCGAGCACGCGATACAGGTCAGGGCCAGCGCCCCAGGGCTCGCGTCCCGGCCAGACGCCGTAGATGTCGAAGTCGCCCGTGGCGGTCAGGTCGGCGGCAGTTTCGGTGTTGAGCACCTCGGCCGCGATGCCGAACTTCTTCCACTGCTGCACGGCGGCCAGGGCGTTGCGCGCCTCATGGTTGGTGAGGACGGTGCCCGCCATGAACACGACCTTCCAGGGCTTGCCATCAGGCTGCAGCCACTGACCGTTCGCGTCTTTCTTGAAGCCGTTCTTCTCGAGCAGCTTGGTGGCGATCTCCGGCGCGTACTTGTACCAGCCGAGGCCGAAAGCCTTCTCAAGGAACTCAGGCGTATCCGGGAAGACGTAGCCGCGGCTCCTCGCCGAAGCCGCCAGTCGCGCGGGCACATCCGGATCGTACGGCGCGAAGGTCTCTCCGCCACCGACGTCGATGGTGAAGGACTTCAGCCAATCCTGCATCGGTTCGTGATACAGCGCGGGATAGGGTCCCAGGTGCGGGATGTGGATCGGGCTGATGGTGCCCGTGGTGTCCACGGCAATGCTCATGAACTCCACGATCTCAATCGCCAGCAGCAGCGCCCAGCGGACATCCAGCTTGTCGAACGGAGCGCGGGCCGTGTTGAACACGATGCCGGTGATGGCCGGGTCGTTGTTGACCACGAACGGGAACGTCGGTTGATACGCGCGCGACGTCGACGACTGAGCCAGGAGCGCCTTGAGGCCGTCGGCCGAGAGCTCTGCCACGTCCAGTTCGTGCGTCAATTGTGCCAGGATCTGGGCGCCTTCGTTGTCGAACGCCTGAATGATGATGAACTTGGGCTTGGGCTCGCCGTACAGGATGCCGGTCGGGCTCTTGGCCCAGTCTTCACGCTTCTCCCAGGCCGTCCAGAAGCCTTGGGGGTCATAGCTGTGGAGCTTGTACGGGCCGCAGCCGACGTATGGGTTGAACGCGAACTGAACCGGATCTGCCTCGTTCTCGAAGACATGCTTGGGCATGATGCGCGTGCAGCCCCAGCGATCGAGGAAGGTGGTGTGGAACCGGGAGTTGGCCTGCTTGAGCTCGAACTTGACCGTGTGATCGTCCACGGCGGTCACCGATGCCACGTTGTCGACAAAGAAGCTGTGGCCGTTGAGGCCATCGAACTTCTGCAGGGTCTCGACCGTGAAGACCACATCGTCGGCTGTGAAAGGCTGGCCATCATTCCAGGCCACGCCCTGGCGCAGCGGGATCGTCAGGCTGGTGAAGTCAGCGCTGTATTTCGGATCGCCTTCCGCCAGGCCGTTGACGATCTGGCCCGTGGCAAAGTCGACCGACCACATGGCTTCGTCGGCCAGGTTCTGTAGGCCGCGGTCTTGCCACTTCCAACCCACCCAGAGATTCATGTTGTCGGGCGTGCCGACACGGCCGGTGAGCTGTCGGACGATCAGGGTTTCCCGGCGCGGGAATGTGCCGAGCACGTCCGCCACAGGTTCCTGCACGACCGGCGGCGGCGTGGAGGTCACCTCACGGATAACGTCAACTTCCTGGGTTTGGACGACGGTGATCGTCTCGGGGGTCGACGCACTCGGCGTCGCCGGTGTACCGCAGGACACGAGCACAATGCCGCCCGTGGTCGTGGTCAACAGCTTCATGAAATCGCGGCGACTCATTCGTTGAGACATCTCTGCCTCCTTGGGCTATCTGAACGATGTACGTGAATTAGGTCAATCGCATCCTGCGTCGGAAAGTGGTTCAGAACTGTGGCAATAGGCTACCTCCCGGCTTGTGCCCGCACCTCGTCAACGTGTGACGGCCGAGGGGGAGTCGTCAGATTGCGGCGATGACGGACAGGGCGCGAGCGCACAGGAACCCCGGATGACGAGTTCGGTCGGGACTTTGACCAGGTGCGGTACATCGGCGGGGCTCGCGGGTAGAGACTGCCGCTCCACCAGCTTGACGACGATTTCCATCGCCATGGCACCCATCTTCTCGACAGACTGATCAACGGTGGTCAGCGGTGGCTGGATGAAGGCGGACTCGCGCAGATTGTCGAACCCGACCACTGACAGATCCTGGGGGATGCGCAGGCCCAACTCGGCTGCCACCTGGTAGACGGCGATCGCCGTCATGTCATTGGCGGCGAAGATCGCCGTTGGACGATCGGGCAAAGACAGAAGCCTTCGAGCGCATGGGATCGCCGTCGGTGTCGAAAAGTCACCGATCTCGATCAGGTTCTCATCCACCGGTATCCCAGCGGCCGCCAAAGCTTCTTTGTAGCCCTGCAGGCGCTGAATAGAGCTAATCAACTCCTGGCGTCCGCTGATGTGACCGATGCGGCGGTGGCCGAGGCCGATCAAGTAGTCGACCGCCGACAGGGCTCCTTCTCGATTGGTCGCGATGATGGCGGGGTAGAGCGGATTGTCGTTGTTCGGGTCGATGATCACCAGCGGCGCATCAGTCGCAAACTGAGTGGCCGTCGGCGTCACGACAATGACACCATCGGCAATGCTGCCATTGAGCAGGGCTACCGAAGAGCGTTCATGTAGCGCGATATTCTCGCGTTCAAGGACACCGCTTGTGTAAATAATCAGGTTCTTGTCCATGAGCGCGATGGTTCGGTTCACACCGCGCAAGACCTCTTGACAATAATGCGAGGCGACCTCCGGAATGATCAGACCAATGACGTTGGTTTGGCGGCTGCGTAGCCCTCGCGCGGCCAGGCTGGAGGCATAGCCAAGATCCTGGACCACCGACATCACCCGTTGGCTGGTCTCTTCGGATACGTCTAATCGGTTATTCAACACGCGAGAAACCGTTGTGACGGAGACGCCAGATTGACGGGCGACGTCGCGAATTGTGACCGTTCTCGAGGCTTTTGTCATGGATTATGTCACGGAATCGTTTCCGGTATGGTTTCCGGGAACGTTAACGGCATTATTGGCAGGTTTCGACCCCTGTCAAGAGGCATTTTTCCAGGCTGCGATTCTGGACAGAGTTGATCAAGGGGATCGTGTCGTCGAAAAACCAGCGTGCGACCAGGGGTTTTGGGCCCTAATTGTGGGGCACGAAAGGACACGAAGAATGGCCCAAAAGGGCCATCACTTTCACGCCAGGATGGGCTGTCGAACGGGCTTTGTTACCGTCGCAGCGCGCACGCCGAAAGACAGTGCTGGCCGCGATCGATCGTGAGCGGGATCCGACCGCGAGATCGGTTCACTGCCGCGGCGGATAGAACCAGAAACGCCCCGTCGCCATACAGGCGATGGGGGTTGGCGAAGTGCATTGAGCAGGGGCGATCGTTCGTCGTGTAGGGCGGGCGCTCGATCCGATGCCTGACGATCTCAGTCACGCGAGTCCGACTCGACATGGGAGGCGGGGCCAGGAGCCGCCAGCCCCACCCCGGCAGCGATGCTCAACAGAGTGTTTTTTCGCGAGCCTTCTGGTCAGGGCTTCTCGTCTTCCGGCGGCTTGACTGCCTCCCGGAAGCCCCTGATGGCTGAACCAAGCTCACCACCGATCCGGCCCAACCGGCCGGCGCCAAAGATGATCAAGACAATCACGAGGATGACGATGAGTTCGACGGGGCCGAGTCCTGCCATGGTGGTTTTCCTGTGAACATGATCAGGCAGCGGGGACCGCGAGCTCGGGCGTGTCGTCTTTTGGACGACGACTGGCATGGCTCGACTCGATCATGGTCGAACCATGCCAGTCGAGACCAGCGCCTGAGCACGACCGTTCGATGTGCGGTCGGCGCTCAACCTGTTGGCGACACGCGCGCTAGGATACGCCGATCTTGCTCGCCGCGTCAATAGCATCGATGGGAGCGATCATAGGCGCCCATCGAGTAGCGCTGAATCCTCGCCCGCTGAAACGGATCTCGCTGACGGAAAACTGCAACGCGGTCTTCTCAAGGTCAGTCGCACGTTTGGAGCCAATCCCTGCCGGACCGCATCGGATCGGGCGGAAGCACCATCCGCCGCACAAGGCTACCTGCGACCCCCGGCAGGATGGTGCGCCGGACGGCCGCCAAGGCGGCGCCTCGAACGTGCGACGTATTGGACGATCACTTACGGCTCGCCCCTCACGGCTGACCGTTTCGGTTTGTGCGGCGCAGCGTGACTCGGGGAATGCCCTCGACCGGCCTTGGCCTCCCCTCGTCCCGAACTCGCTTTGGTCGCAATTTGCAGCCGAAGCTGCATTTATTTGCATCACAAATTAAAGATCGTATTGACTCTGCCGAAAATCGAGTTACCATGCCATTAATTCATTACCCAAACAAACAGCAGCCTGTGAAGACCCAGTTGGCCCGGCAGAACTGAACCGTCATGCGAAGCGTGGACCACACCCACATGAGGGAGATGAACATCGCCCTCATTTTGGAAACTTTGCGCCGTGATGCCCCGCTCTCGCGGACCCGCCTCGCCCATTTGACCGGGCTGAACAAGGCGACCGTCACGAGCCTTGTCCGTGAACTGCTCGAGTCTGACTTCGTCCACGAAAGTGGCACCGACGCCGGCGACGTCGGGCGGCCCGCGATCCACCTGAGCCTCAACCCCAAGGCTGGGTACATCCTTGGCGCCGAGATCGGCGTGGATTTCGTCCTGGTGGTCCTGACGAATTTCGCCGGCGAGATTGTCTGGCGCCGTCGCGAAGTCACGCGTCGTCTTGAACGTCAGGACACCGTCCTGGATCTTTTGGAGGCCATGCTTCAGGACGCGTGTCAGGAAGCGCATGCGCACGGACGGCGCTTGCTTGGTCTGGGCCTGGGTGTGCCAGGTCTCGTCGACGTGGGCACCGGGACCCTGCTCTTCGCTCCCAACCTCGGCTGGTCGGACGTGCGCCTGAAGGCGCGTTTGCAGCGCAAGTTCAAGATGCCCATCGAGGTTGCGAACGAGGCGAACCTCGCCGCCCTGGGCGAAAGCTATTTCGGCGCCGCGCGGGGCGTCAACTTCGTCCTGTACGTCAGCGCCGGCGTCGGCTTGGGCGGCGGAATCGTCCTCAACCGCGAGGTGCTCCCCGGTGCGGCCGGGTTCGCTGGCGAAGTGGGTCACATGACGTTGGACCCGGATGGCCCGCAATGCAATTGCGGCAACTTCGGCTGTTGGGAGACGTTTGTCAGCCAGTGGGCGTTCTTCCGTCGAGTGCGCGACGCGGTCGAGGGGGGACTGCCGTCGTCGCTCATGACGGTTTGCGGCGGCGATTGGGATCGCCTCACCGTGCCTGACGTGGTGGCGGCCGCTCGCGCGGGTGACGCCGTCGCCCAGGCTGCGTTCGTCGAGACAGGCCGGTATCTCGGGATCGGTTTGGCGAGCCTGATCAACGCCCTCAATCCTGAACGCGTCGTGTTCGGGGGCGCCCTGAGCCTGGGTCATGAGTTCTTGATGCCGAGCCTCAAATCCGAGGTAGGGCGCCGCGCGTTACGCGCGTCGCGCGACAAGGCTGAGATCGTTGTCGCCACCTATGGCGAAGACGCGAGCGTGATGGGCGGAATCGCCACGATCTTTCACCGCATCCTCTCTCAACCCTTGGAAGTGACCCGGGCCGAGGCAGTTTCGGCCCCGACCGGCGCTGCCCGTCGCTGATCTCAGAAGGGAGTGCATCCGTTCCTGACCGACATGTATTCGGGCCACTTACTCACCGACGCCAAACTTATTCCAGGAGGACGTTCATGAAACGCACGTTACGGAGTATTGGTTATCAATTCGTCTCGGTGGTGGCGGCGGCCAGCTTGCTTGCAGCCTGCGCCCCCGCTGCCACCCAGGCTCCGGCTGCCACCCAGCCGCCGGCCGCGGAAGACAAGATCAAAATCGGCCTGTCGTTCTCGGACTTTGCGACGGAACGCTGGAAGAAAGAGGCCGATCAGATGACCACTGCCCTCGAAGCCTTGGGCTATGAGGTCGTCGTGCAGGAAGCCAATCACGACGTCAAATTGCAGAACGACCAGATCGATAACATGGTCGCTCAGGGCGTCAAGGGTCTGATCATCGTGGCCGAGGACGGCGACGCCGCCGCCACATCGGTCGACAAGGCCGCTGCCGCCGGCGTCAAGGTGCTGGCGTACGACCGCCTGATCAAGTCGGCCAACATCGCCGCCTACCTGTCGTTCAACAACGTCGAAGTCGGTCGCCAGCAGGCGCAGGGCGTGCTGAAAGCGCTGGATATCGACAACTGGGACGTCGCCGGCAAGGGTCCGGTCAAGCTCGTCAAACTCGGCGGCTCCCCAACCGACAACAATGCCATCCTGTTCCGCAAGGGCCAGGACGAGGTTCTCCAGCCCTACGTCGACAAGGGTGTCATCGAAGTGGTGGCCGATCAGTGGGTCGACAACTGGGATGCCGCCAACGCCCAGAAGATCATGGAGAACATCCTCACCGCGCAGCAAAACAAGATCGACGCGGTGGTGGCCTCCAATGACGGCACGGCGCTTGGCGCTCTGCAGGCCATGAAGGCCCAAGGCCTGGCTGGCAAGGTGCCGATCTCGGGTCAGGACGCGACCGCCGACGGTTGCAACAGCATCGTCAAGGGCGAGTTGTCCGTGAGCATCCTCAAGGACATCCGTAACCTGGTGCCTCAAGCCGTCAACCTGATCGACGCGTTGGTGTCGGGTAAGACCGTGGCGGAACTGAAGTCCTACACCATGGCCGAGCTCACCAACGACGACACCAAGACCGGAAACGTCCAGTCGTTGTTCCTGCCTGTGTTCCAGGTAACCAAGGACAACGTCTTCGACCTGGTGGTCAAGTCGGGCTTCCAGGCGTACGATGACGTCTACCGCGACATCCCGGAGAACGAGCGACCGGCTAAGCCGTAAGGCGCATCGCCCGTCGACTTGAAACAAAAAGCCCACCGTGTTCGGCTCAGCGCCGAACGCGGTGGGCTGCCTGGCCCAGGTGAACTCATGAGCGACGACACGATCTTGGCGTTTCGCAACGTCACCAAGCAGTTTCCCGGCGTCACCGCGCTCAGCGACGTCAGCTTCACGGTGAAACGCGGCGAGATCCATGGCCTGTGCGGCGAGAACGGCGCCGGCAAGTCGACGTTGATGAAGATCCTGGCGGGCGTCTACCCCTACGGAACATACGACGGCACGGTCCTGTATAACGGCAAGGAGCTCAAGCTACAGAACGGCGCTATCCAGGCAGCGGTGCGCGACGGGATCTCCATCGTGTACCAGGAGCTGACGCTGGTGCCGGCCATGACCGTGGCAGAGAACATCTTTCTGGGTCGAGAGCCTGTCCACCGGGGTTCGATTGACTGGGATCGGTTGAACTCAGAAACGCGATCGATCCTTGATAAGTACAAGCTCGACGTGCGCCCGCAAGACGTGGTGCGCAACCTGGGCATTGGCCAGATGCAGATGGCCGAGATCGCCAAGGCGCTTTCGGAAGACGCCCAGGTATTGATCCTCGACGAGCCCACCAGCGCCCTCTCGGAAGCCGAAATCGCTCGGCTGATGGAGATCCTTGAGACCCTCAAGGCGCGCGGCGTGACCTGCATCTACATCACGCACAAGATGAACGAGTTCTTTCGCATCACCGACACGCTGACTGTGCTGCGCGACGGAAAGGTCGTGAGCTCACAGCCCACGGCCGAGCTCACCCCCGAAAAGCTGGTGGGCCTGATGGTCGGGCGCGAAATGAAAGAGCGCTTCCCGCGCGGTGAGCGCCAACCAGGCGACGTGATCCTTGAGGTTCAGGATCTGCGCGCCGATTGGGCCGGTCGTGAGGTGCTCAAGGGCGTGTCGTTCGATCTCCGCAAGGGCGAGATCCTCGGCATCGCCGGTTTGATGGGCTCGGGTCGAACCGAGCTGGTGATGACGTTGTTTGGTGAGTTCGCGAACGTGACCAGCGGCACCATCAAGATCGCAGGCAAGCCCGTGCAGATCCGCGGGAGCCATGCGGCTATGCAGCACGGATTGGGTCTGGTGCCGGAAGATCGAAAGCGCTACGGGTTGGTGCTCATTCAATCCATCGTTAAGAACATTTCGCTGGCGAACCTTGGCCGATTTGGCGGCGCATGGGCGGTGAACGAAGACAACGAGATCGCCGCCAGCACGCAGATCGCGCAGGAACTGGCGGTCAAGGCGCCCAGCGTGCAGGTGCCGGTGAGTTCGCTCTCCGGTGGCAACCAGCAAAAAGTCGTGATGTCCAAGTGGCTGTTATCGAACCCGCAGATCCTGATCATGGATGATCCGACGCGCGGCATCGACGTCGGCGCCAAGTTCGAGATCTACAAACTCATGAACACCCTGGCAGAGCGCGGGATCGGGATCATCATGATCTCGAGCGAGCTCGAGGAGGTCCTTGGCATGAGCGATCGTGTGATGGTCATGTGGCAGGGGCGTTCGCAGGGCATCCTGAACATCTCCGAGGCCTCTCAGGAACGGATCATGACAATGGCGACCGGCCTGGCCTGAGCCGCGGGGCGCGAGGCGACGGGAGAAGAGCGGGCATGTCTAACACAACCATGACGCAAACAAATCATCCGCAGAAGACGGCGACCTCGGTCTTGTTTCGACGTCTGCGCCAGGACTTCCAGACGTACACCATGATCGTGGCCCTGATCGTGATCTGGGTCTACTTTGCCGTGGCCACGAAGGGAAGCTACATCTCGCCGCAAAACATCTCGAACTTATTCCGGCAGATGTCGGTGACGTCTTTGATGGCGGCCGGGATGGTTCTGGTTATCGTAACGGGCAACATCGACCTGTCGGTCGGGCGTCTGGCAGGCTTTGTCTCGGTGGTCGTCGCGTATTTGCAGGCAAACACGTGGAACGCCATGTTCCCGGGTCAGCCGGCTGTGGCGGCGCTCGGGTCGGTCCTCGTCGGACTGGCCGTGGGCACGCTCTGGGGCATCGCGCAGGGCTACATCGTCGCCTATCTGCGGGTGCCGGCCTTCATCGTCACGCTCGGCAGCAACTTCATCTTGCAGGGCCTTGTCCTTCTGCGGACCGAAGGCAAGACGATCCCGGCCAATCAACCGGTCTTCTCGGAAATCGGCCAGGGTTACCTGCCCTCGCTGCTGAGTTGGGGGCTTGTGGTGTTGATCGTCGGCGTCTTGATCTTCAACACGGTGCGAGGCCGAAACAACAAGCGCAAGTTCGGGTTCGCCTTGCCCTCGCTAACGGTTGAGATCCTCAAGATCGCTGGCTATGCCGTCTTGTTGAGCGTGTACGTGGCCGTCGTGAACTCCTACGACGTGGCGCCGGGCATCCCGTATCCGGTGCTGCTTCTGGCGCTGGTGGCTGTTGCCGTGACGTATCTATCGATGAACACCCGGTTCGGCCGCTATGCGTATGCCATCGGCGGCAACCGCGACGCGGCCCGATTGTCGGGCATCAGCATCAAGGGCAACATCTTCCAGGTGTTCGTGCTGATGGGCTTCCTCTGCGGCGTGGCCGGCGTCGTGCTGGCTTCGTACGTCGGCTACGGCACGATCGGCGCCGGCGGGAACTACGAACTCGACGTCATCGCCAGCGCCATCCTCGGCGGCACGTCGACGCTCGGCGGCGTGGGCACCATCCCGGGCGCGATGATCGGCGGCCTCGTCATGGCCAGCCTGAGCACCGGTCTGCAAATGCTCAACGCGCCGCCGGCGCTGACGTATGTGATCAAGGGCGCCGTGCTCGTCTTCGCCGTTCTGCTTGACGTCTATCTCAAGCGGAACGACACATCGAACTAATCGCCATCCTCGAGGATCAGGTCGCATCGTCGGCGGCTGATCGCCCAACGGAGACACACATGTCAAACTACCAGCCCCAACCCGAGCACAAGTTTACCTTCGGCCTGTGGACCGTCGGTAACGTCGGCCGCGATCCGTTCGGCGGCCCGGTGCGCGATCCGAAATCGTCGGCGGACCTGGTCCGGTTGCTCGGCGAGGTCGGCGCCTGGGGCGTCAACTACCACGACAGCGACCTGATCCCGGTCGACGCGACGCCGGCCGAGGCCGAGGCGATCAAGAAAGACTTCCGTAAGGCCTTGAACGACACCGGCCTGGTCGTGCCGATGGCCACCACGGATCTGTTCCGCGACGCCGTCTTCAAGGACGGGGCCTTCACCAGCAACGACCCGAAGGTGCGCGCCTACGCGCTGCAGAAGACCATGAAGGCCATGGATCTGGGCGTCGAGTTCGGCGCAAAGGTCTACGTGTTCTGGGGCGGCCGTGAGGGCACCGAGAGCGACGCCACCAAGAGCCCCGTGGAAGCCGGCAAGCGCTTCCGCGAGGCGCTCAATTTCCTGTGCGAGTACGCGCGCGACCAGAAGTACGACCTGAAGTTCGCGCTCGAGCCCAAGCCCAACGAGCCGCGCGGCGACATCTACCTCGCCACGGTCGGCCATGCCCTGGCGTTCATCAACACCCTCGATCACCCTGAGATGGTCGGCGTGAACCCCGAGGTCGCTCACGAGACGATGGCCGGGCTCAACTTCCTGCACGGCGTGGCGCAGGCCTGGGATGCCGGAAAGCTCTTCCACATCGACCTCAACGACCAGAACCCCGGTCGCTACGATCAGGACTTCCGCTTCGGGTCAGCCAACCCCAAGAACGCGTTCTTCCTCGTCAAGTTCCTTGAGGACGTGAAGTACAACGGCTCCAAACACTTCGACGCGCACGCGTATCGCACCGAGGACTACGAAGGCGTGAAGGACTTCGCGCGCGGCAGCATGCGCACGTACCTGATCCTCAAGGAGAAGGCGGCGCGTTGGAACGCCGACCCCGATATCCAGGCCTTGGTGGCGGAGATCAACGCGGACGACGGCTCACTCGCGGCACTCACGGGCGCCTACTCGGCCGAGAAGGCCGCCGCGCTCAAGAGTCGCGACCTTCAGCCTGCGGCTGTCGCGCAGCGTGGGCTGCCGTACGAGCGCCTCGACCAACTCACCATCGAGGTGTTGTTGGGCGCGCGTTGAGGGGGTGGTTATGAAGTACCTGCTGGGCATCGACACCTCGACCACGGCGACGAAAGCGCTCGTCATCGACGAGACCGGCACGGTGGTGACGGTGGCGGCATCCGAATATCTGTATGAGACGCCGCGGCCCGGCTGGACCGAGCAGTCGGCTGAGCTCTTCTGGGCCGCGACGGTCACGAGCATTCGGGCCGCGCTGGCGCAGACCGGTCTCACCGGCGCCGACATCGTGGGCGTCGGCCTCACCGGGCAGATGCACGGGCTTGTCACGCTCGACGCTCACGGCGACCTCGTGCGACCAGTCATCCTCTGGAACGACCAGCGCACGGCCGAGCAGTGTCGAACGATCACCGAAAGAGTCGGGGCCGAGCGCGTCATCGCGCTCACGGGCAACCCGGTGCTGACCGGCTTCACGGCGCCCAAGATCGCGTGGGTCAAGCAGCATGAGCCCGAGGCCTACGCGCGCATCGCGACCGTGCTGCTGCCCAAGGACTATGTGCGTTACAAGTTGAGCGGCGGCTTCTTCGGCGACGTCTCAGACGCGTCGGGGACGTCGCTGTTCGACGTCGGCGCGCGAGCCTGGTCCGACGAGATGCTCGCGGCGCTCGAGATCCCGCGCACCTGGCTGCCGACGGTGACCGAGTCGCCGGTGGCCAGTTCGGTCGTGAGCGCCGAAGCGGCCGCGCTGACCGGGCTGGTGGCGGGCACGCCGATCGCGGCCGGCGGCGGCGATCAGGCGGCCGGCGCCGTGGGCATGGGCATCGTCAGGCCCGGGCTGGTGTCGCTGCAGCTCGGCACCTCGGGCGTGATCTTCGCGGCGGCCGAGCGCTATGCGCCCGAGCCGCAGGGTCGGCTCCACGCGTTCTGCCATGCAGTGCCGGGGCAATGGCACTGGATGGGCGTGATGCTCTCGGCGGCCGGCAGCTTCCGCTGGTATCGCGACGCCCTTGGCGAGGCCGCGCAGGCCAAAGCCGGGGCCGAAGGCCGCGACGTGTACGACGTGCTGACCGAGAGCGCGGCGGCGGTGCCGGCCGGGAGCGAGGGCCTGTTCTTCCTGCCTTATCTTACCGGAGAGCGGACGCCGCACCCCGACCCGGATGCGCGGGGCGCTTTCGTGGGCCTGACGGTGCGCCACACCCAGGCGCATCTGACCCGCGCCGTGCTCGAGGGCGTCAGCTACGGTCTGCGCGACTCGCTCGAGCTCATGCGCGGGCTCGGCCTGTCGGCCGATCAGGTGCGCGCTTCGGGCGGCGGCGTCAAGAGCGCGTTCTGGCGGCAACTGCTCGCCGATATCTTCGGGGCCGATCTCGCGTTGGTGACGTCGACGGAAGGCGCGGCCTTTGGCGCGGCGCTGCTGGGAGGCGTTGCGGCCGGCGTGTGGCCGTCGGTCGAAGCGGCCGGGGACGCCACGGTGCGCGTGGCCGGCATCACGACGGCATCGAGCGATCGCCAGGCTTTCGAGAGCGGCTATCGCACGTATCGCCAGCTCTATCCCGCGCTGGCGTCGGTGTTCTCGGCCATCGCCTCGCCCGCATAGGCGACTCAATGCCGGGAGGCCGGCCCTCATATTGTGGGGAAGCTTCGGATCTCTCTGCGCTTGAATGAGACTGCGAACTCGTGTGACCCCCGTGTGTTGGTAATGGGGGAGGGAAAACGGCCAAAGACAATAGGCTGCGGGCCGTTGACCCTCCCCAACACTCATGACGCGTTTCTGTTTGGTTGATCTTCGTTTTTGGCTTGCCCCTAACATCACTCCCTGATATGTTAGCGCTATCAGTTAGCGCTAACACAACATCTGGTGTGCTGTGCCCATAACCCTCGAAGATGTCGCACGAAAGGCCGGCGTGTCCCAGATGACCGTCTCACGCGTCATCAACGGGAAAAGCAACGTTGCTGAGGAGACACGCCAGAATGTATTGCGCGTCATCGACGAACTCGGCTATGTGCCCCATCTGCAGGCTCAACGCCTGGCGTCGGGTCGAACGCGGACCATCGTGCTCCACTACCCGCTATCGAACCCGCGCCTGGTCTCCAACCTGATCGAACTTAACTTCATCACGGGCATCGCGCAGGGTGCCGCCGATGAGGAGTACTACTTCAGCCTGGCCACCGGAGCGCTGACGCCGGCAGGCCTCAAGAAGCTCTGCCGCGGCGCCGACGCCGATGGGTTGGTCCTCATGCAGGTCGCGCTTCATGATTGGCGCGTCGAATTGCTGCGCGAACAAGGCTACCCGTTTGTGATGATTGGGCGCGCGGCCGACAATCGCGGCCTATCTTTCATCGATTTCGACATCGAAAAGGCCATCCTCGAAGCGTATTCATATCTCGTTGGATTAGGTCATCGGCATGTCGCCTTTGTGACCTTTCCAGAGGCCTGGCGCGTGCAGGAGCTTGGTGGCGCGAAGCGCGCGCTTCTTGGCTTCAAGATCGCGACCCGGCAGTTTAAGGTCAGCCCGCTGTATCGCGAATGCGACCTGACCATCAAGCGCGGCTACTGGGCAGCCCGAAGTCTCTTTGCGGAAGATGCCCGGCTCACGGCGATCGTGACCGTACACAACACGTTGTCCGTCGGCGTCATTTCGGCGCTCCAAGAAATGGGACGCGTTGTTCCACGGGATTGTTCGGTGTTGGATGTGGCAATTGGTGACGAGAGCGATCTGATCACGCCGCCGTTGACGGGCATGGAGTGGCCCAGCTACGACATGGGCTTTCAAGCCGGGAAGATGCTCATCCGAGACCTCAAAGGTATGAGCCACCAACCCGAGCAGGTACTTGTCGCACCGGTATTGAAGATTCGCGGCAGCACAGCACCGCCGCCCCGTTGACCTTCTTCATTAGTTTCGCGCGGACAGATGAGGACGCGTTCAACAGGGCGTCGAGCCGTGCCCGGGGACCTGGGAAGCGAAATTCGTCGCGGCTCAGCGAAGACCATCGTTTCAACCTTTTGCTCGGTCGAAAGGAGAAAAGTAGAATGAAACAAAGCACGTGGAGGTCCGCTGCCGGACTGGCGGCGGCCTCCGTGATCCTTGCTGCCTGTGCTACGCCGACGCCGGTCGTGGTGACCTCCGCCCCTCAAGTCATCACGCAGATCGTCGAAGGCACGCCTGTGCAGGTCGTCGTCACCAGCACACCTGCACCCACCGAAGATCCCTACGACGACAACGCGCCCGTCACAGTCTGGATCGACGCTGATCGCCAGGCGGCGTTTGATGCCTATGTGAAAGCGCACCCGGACAAGGCGCAACTCCTCACAGCGGTCACCGTGGACCGCGAGCAACTGCCTGCCAAAACCTTGTTGTTCAATAACACCGACCAGGGTTGGCCCGATGTTGTGTTCGCGGAACCTCGCCTCGTGGCCCGCGTGGCGGACGCTGCCCATCATCTCCCGCTCGATCTGACACCCTGGGTTCCCGCGGACGTCCTCGATGGATATGACGGGATGGCGGGCTGTCGGTTTGGCGACCAGGTTTACTGCCTGCGCTACGACCTGGCCATGTTCGTGCTGTACTACAACAAACCGCTGATGGATGAGTTCGGGTATTCCGTGCCGACCACGTTCGAGGAATACCAGGCGCTCAGCGACAAGGTCGCCGCGGAGCATCCAGGGTATTACCTGGGGACCTTCGGCGATGGTTGGACGTTCATCAGTTACTTTGACGCGAGCGGTTGCCCTTCGCACGAACTTGTCAACGACTCCGAGCTCAAAATCGACGTGAAGGACCCGCGTTGCGTCCGCGCAGCACAACTCGTCGACCACATGCTCGCCAACAAGACGCTCTTCACAACCGACTACTTCAGCGCCGACTTTGCGAACATCGTCTCCAGCAACAAGCTGTTGGCGATGCCCGGCCCGGCCTGGATGTTCGGTGTGTTCGGCGGCAACGAAAACAGCTCATGGTACAAGACGTCCGAGCACCAACTCGGAGTCTCTGCGCCACTGAAATGGGCCGACGATGCCCAGGCTCAGACGCCGGCAATGGGCGGCGCAGCCTGGATGGTCTCGAACCACACCGAAAATCCGAGACTGGCCGTGGATTTCATCCAGTGGGTGACCACGTCGCCCGACTTCTGGAAGGGGACGACCAATTACCCGGCCTACAAGCCGATCCAAAACCTGTGGCAGGAGGCCGTCGCCAGCAACAAGCTCTTTGCCACGGACCCGTTCCCGGTCTATCAGCAGGCTTCGGCACTAATCACGCCGCTGGACAAGTGGCCTCGCTTTGACCTGATCGCGCCCTTCAGCCTGGTGGTCCAGGGTGCCATCAAGGATGGCAAGTCGATCGAGTCGGTGCTCCCAGAGATCGCCGATCAACTCGGCCCACTGGCGCAGGCGCAAGGCTATCAGGTAGACGTCACCAAGTAACGCGGTCCGACGTCTGGCGCAGTTTCGTCGCGACCGGGGCGTATGTCGGTGTCCCTGACTCACCTGGCATGCGCCCTGGTCGCGAAGCGCACCCGATCAGACAGGCCGAAAGGATCCGGCAGTGCCCAATCAGATCGCCGCACCGAGAGCCTCATCTTCGCGCACGCGCCATGCGCGTTTTCCACCATGGCGCAAGAACTTGACGGCCTATCTGTTCCTATTGCCGTATCTCGTGGCCATGTTGGCCTTTGGTCTGGGTCCGGGGCTTTATGCGCTATTGACCAGCTTCGCCGATTTCAGCACGGGCTTGCCGCAATACTTCGCTGCGGGATTGAAGAACTATGTGTTCGCGTTCTCCGACTTCCGTTTCACGGATGTCCTCACAAACATCGCCGGTTTCCTGCTGATCTCGGTTCCGTTGGGCATCGCCCTGGTCGTCATTCTGGCGCTCTTACTGCAGATGCGCCCCGGACTGCCGACCACGGTGATGCGCACGCTGTTCTTCATCCCCGGCGCGGTCACGGGCCCGGTGCTCGTCCTTGTTCTCATCTTTATGTTTGATCCGAGCATCAGCCCGTTCCGGTCGTTACTCCAGGCGGCGGGGTGGACATTTCTCCGCGACGTGGTGTATCCAGGCAGCCTGCCGGTGGTCTTCACCATAGTCGGTTTCTTTTCGGGCGCGGGCATGTGGATCGCCATCCAGTACGGCGCCCTGGAGAGCATACCGACCGAGATGGTCGAGGCCGCGACCATGGACGGATGCAATGCCTGGCAGAAAATACGGCACATAAAACTGCCGCTTGTCAGCCCATACATCGTTTATCAATTCATTCTGGTCTTCGCCGGTAACGTGCAGTTGTTTGTGGAACCCCAGATCCTTGGCGCTGGGGCAAACGTCGGCGTGGGTGCCAACGTCCCGCCGGTCTGGTCGCCCAATCAGCTGGCCTACAACTTCGCTTTCGAGCTGGGCAACTTCGGTGCTGCCTCAGCCATGTCACTCTTGATGCTGGTAATCGGGTTGGGAGCGGCTTACCTCGTCATCCGATGGACCGGTTTCTTCAAGATCGAAGCCTGAAAGGAGCACCGATCAATGACTGAGCTGAACCAGGCTCAACACGCCGCCCGCCCGACCACGTCGCAGCGATGGCATCGATACTGGGCGAAAACGACGGGGGAAACGGGCGTGCTGGGTTTCTTCTTGCGCTGGGGAGTGCTCCTGCTCTTCATCGTCTACTTCTGCGTGCCCCTTCTCTGGCTGGTCCTCGCAACCACGAAGAGCGCACCCGAACTAATTTCGATGGAACCGCTGGCTTTCGGCACGCTCGAGCGTGTCGCGCTGGCCTGGGGTCGAATCTTCTCCTTTCAAAACGGCGAAGTCCTGCTCTGGTTCGGCAATTCGGTCAAGTACGCCATCTGGTCCCTGGCTCTGGGTCTCGCCACCTGCATCCCGGCCGGATACATCCTGGCCACGGCGCGTTTCCCGGGTCGTCGTCTGATGTTGTGGCTGACGTTGATAACCATGCTGCTGCCACCCTCGTCGTTGGTGCTCCCACTGTTCCTCGAGCTCAATCTGATGAGGTTGGTCAACACCGAGTGGTCGGTCATCTTGCCTGCGGCGTTCTTCCCGTTCGGCACGTATCTGACCTACATCTACTACGCCTCAAGTTTGCCGCCGGAGCTGCTTGACGCGGCTCGGGTTGACGGCTGCTCTGAGTTCGCGTTGTTCCGTCATATCGCGTTGCCTCTGGCGGCGCCATTGTTGGGGCTGTTGGCTTTCATTAATTTCAACACGAATTGGAACAACTTCTTTGGACCCTATGTGCTGCTGAATAACGATCGGCTGTTCAACCTGCCCGTCGGGATCCAGCAGTTCGTCGCGGCGACGTCGGCCTTGCGGCCGGGGTTCAACCCCAGCCCTGGTGTGTTCGTGGGTTATCAACAGGCTGAAGCCGCCTTGCTCGGGCTCGTGATGGTCGCGCCCGTCGCCCTCGTCTTCCTGATTGCACAGCGTTACGTCGTAGGCGGCGCCTACGCCGGCTCGATCAAAGGTTGACCTGGCGTTCGCCGACCGGCCAGGTCCGCCGTGGCGCAAGCCACCCACACGCGGTCCATGACATCGCCTATGGAGCGACGGCGCCGCGTTGCCTTGGAATGCGCCGTCGCGGACGCGTTGAAGTGCACGAGGGTGCCACCCTGAGGAGGGTTTGGCCGAATGACGAAGATCACATTGGTCGGAGCGGGGAGTCAGGTCTTTACGCGCAATCTGTGCAGCGACATCCTGCTCGCGCCCGCCCTGCAGGATTCGACTCTGGCCTTGATGGATATCGACCCGGTGCGACTTGAGCGCAGCCGAAGATTGATAGAAACGCTGGTGGCAAGACGTGGCCTGTCGGCCAGGGTCGTCGCCACCTTGGATCGTCGCGAGGCCGTTCGTGATGCGAAGTACGTGATCACGACTTTCCAACAGGGCGGCCTGGAAGCCTATGCGCAGGACATCGAGATCCCGCGTAAGTACGGTGTCGAGCAATGCGTCGGAGACACGCTCGGCCCCGGGGGCGTCTTTCGCGGTCTGCGCACCGTGCCCGTGCTCCTGGATCTGTGCAACGACCTGGACGTGCTCGCGCCTGATGCGTTGCTGATCAACTACGTGAACCCGATGGCCATCAACTGTTGGGCCGTGGCCGAGGGTTCGGGCCGACCGCATGTAGGGCTATGCCACAGTGTGCAGGGCACCTCTGAGATGCTGGCGAAATGGATCGAGATCCCATATGACGAGATCGTGTACGTCTGCGCGGGTATCAATCATCAAGCTTTCTTTCTCACATTCCGTCGCGGTGATCAGGATCTGTACCCATTGATCCGTGACGCCTTGAAGCGCGCTGACATCCTGGGCCAAGAACCCGTTCGCGGAGATCTGTTTCAGCATCTGGGCTATTTCGTCACCGAATCCAGCGGACATGCCAGCGAATACGTGCCCTATTTCCGCAAGAACGCCCAGATGGTATCGGACGACCTGGTGCCGCGATTCGCGGACACCCGCGACGGCTGGTTCGATTTTGGCCGCACCGGCGGCTACCTGCGCTATTGTGTCGAACGCGCCGCCCATGCCGAGCACGAATTCGCCTCCATGCTCGGCGAAGCAGGTGAGTCGGTTGAAAGGCGCACCCATGAGTATGGGTCGTTCGTCATCGAGGCTATGGAGACGAATCAGCCGATTCGGATCAACGGCAACATTCCTAACCATGGCCACATCGCCAATCTGCCGTATGGCTGTTGTGTGGAGGTGCCCTGCCTGGTCGACGGAAGCGGCGTGCAGGGTGTGGCGATCGGGGCCTTGCCGCCGCAGCTGGCTGCGCTCAACCGAACCAACATCAATGTCCAGGAGCTTGCGACCATAGGCGCCCTTCGCGGCGACCGAGAAGCCGTGCATCACGCCGTGATGCTCGACCCGCTCACCGCGGCGACATGCACGCTCTCGCAGATCCACGCACTTGTCGACGAGATGTTGGAGGCCCAGGCGCCCTGGCTGCCGCAATTCAGGTGCTGACCGCGACGCCAACGCACGGCGCCTGCACGGACCCCCACGACGGCTCGGTCTGCGTCGTCCAGTGTGGCCTCCGTCGCGCCGAAATTGATATGTCTATCCTAACCCACACTACCTCTGCCGCTGCCCTGACGATTCAAACTGACCAAGGCTACCTGGAGTTGACGCCGTTCACGTCACAGACTATCCGCATCCGGTACCGAATCACCGCCGGCTTCTGCCCTGAACCGGGTCCGATCGTAACGGCTCGGCCCGACCCTGCCGTGCAGTTCGCCGTCCGTGATCAGCCCGATCAACTGATCTTTGTCACCGACGCATTGACGATCGCAATCGATCGCCGGACAGCGGCCTTCACGTATTACGATCACCTGGGCCGCGTCTTGATGCGCGAGCCGGCGCGTGGCGGCAAGACGCTCGAACCCGTTGACGTGCGCGTATCGGTGTTCGACAGCACGGACGTCGTCGAGGGCCACGACAACGCCGATGGGCTGCGCTTCGAGGCCCAGGGTGTGCGGAGCGTGGTCGACCGACAGGCTTACCACACCAGGCTCGCGTTCGAGTGGGCGCCCGACGAAGCCTTATACGGCCTGGGCTCGCACGAAGAGGGTATGTTCAACCTCCGCGGCCAGCATCAGTATCTGTATCAGCAGAATATGAAGGCCGTGGTCCCCGTGCTCGTCTCTACTCGAGGATACGGGGTCTTCTTTAACAGCTGTTCGCTGATGGCGTTTCACGATGACGCTTTTGGGTCCTACGTCTGGAGCGACATCGATGACGAGCTCGACTTCTTCTTTGTCGTCGGACCCGAGTTCGACGACATCGTGTCGCAGCTGCGGCGACTTTCTGGCGGCGCGCCCATGCTGCCAAAGTGGGCTTTCGGCTACATCCAATCGAAAGAGCGCTACGTCAGCCAAAGCGAACTGCTAGACATCGTTCGAGAGTACCGAGCCCGGGCGTTGCCCCTTGACTGCGTCGTGCTCGACTGGAAGTCATGGACGGGTGATCTCTGGGGGCAGAAGACCCTTGACCCCGAGCGATTCCCGGATCCCGACCGGATGACAGCCGAACTTCATGCACAGAACGCGCGCTTGATGGTATCGATCTGGCCGATAATGCGACCAGGCGGCGCGGATTGGCGCGAGTTCAATGAGCGCGGACTGTTGCTGGGCAACCAGGCCACCTACGACGCGTTCAATCCGGCCGCGCGCGCCTGTTACTGGAGACAGGCCCACGATGGGTTGTTTTCGCACGGCATCGATGCCTGGTGGTGCGATTGCACGGAGCCCTTCGAATCCGACTGGCAGGGCGCCGTCAAGCCTGAGCCTGAAGAGCGGATGCGGATCAACGTCAGCGAAGCCAAGCGCTACCTGGATCCGGAAATGATCAACGCTTATTCGCTGCATCATTCCGAGGCGATCCACACCGGCCAAAGGCAGTCGACCGATGCGAAGCGCGTCATGAATCTGACCCGCTCGGCCTATCTCGGCCAGCAGCGCTACGGCACCGTGACCTGGTCCGGCGATGTCACGGCCTCGTGGGACACGCTTCGCCGCCAGATCGCCGATGGCTTGAACTTCTGCGCAACCGGAGTGCCCTACTGGACCACCGACATCGGCGGGTTCTTCGTCCAACGCAAGCCGGAGCTCTGGTTCTGGAACGGCGATTTCGATGGCGGCGTGGCCGACCTGGGCTATCGAGAGCTGTACGTCCGGTGGTTTCAGTACGCGACCTTTTTGCCGATCTTCCGTGCTCACGGGACGGACACACCCCGTGAGATCTGGCGCTTTGGTGAGCCAGGCGAGCCGATGTATGACACGCTGGTCCGGTTTCTTCAGCTGCGCTATCGGCTCTTGCCCTATCTCTACACACTTGCCGGTTGGACCACGCACCGCGCCTATACGATGTTGCGCGCCCTGCCCTTCGATTTCCGAGGCGATCGCCTGACGCACCTGGTCGGTGATCAATTCATGTTCGGGCCGGCTTTTCTGGTGTGCCCTGTGACGCGACCCATGTACTACGCGCCGGGTTCGCGTCCACTGGGCGTCGTCGCGCAGACGCGCTCTGTCTATCTGCCGGCCGGCACGAGTTGGGTCGACTTCTGGACGGATTGTCGCTATGCGGGTGGCCAGACCATCGAGGCGACCGCCTCGATGGATATCCTTCCGCTGTTCGTGCGGGCGGGCTCGATCATCCCGATGGGACCGGTCCGTCAGCATGTCGGGGATCTGCCTAACGCGCCGCTCGAGCTTCACGTCTATCCAGGCGCTGATGGAAGCTTCGAACTCTACGATGACGCTGGAGACGGCTATGCGTATGAACGCGAGGAATACTCCAGGATCCCATGTCACTGGGACGAAACCGCCCAGATGTTGACGATCGGGACACGCACCGGCACATATGCAGGGATTCAGCCAGTGCTGGAGATCCGGGTCATCCTTCACCTCGAGACAACCGAGCGGGGCGGGCGGCTCTCTCAGAGCTTGATCTATGCCGGCGAGTTTTCGACAGTTGCTTTTTCAGCCCCGGCCATCGACGCAGGCGACCGATCGATCGTGGCGTGAGCCGGCTCGTTGCCCGTTTCGTCGCCACGGGAGCAGCAACTCCACCCGTTCAGATCGAAGCCTGCGCGGGAGATATTCGTTGCGCGTTCAGCCAGCGACGGATCTGGCTGGCTCGTTCGGCTCTGCCGCGTCGCTCGTTCACCGCCAGTTGAAGATCGAGCGGCGGCACCTTGATCTCGACGCCCCGCCAGCGCACGACCTCCAGCCGAGACAGCGCCTCTGGACCAAAATCGCTGACTTCGGGCCGGTCGGCGCCGTCGTTGACGCCGCCCACCCATTCAAGCCGTCCACCCAGAAAGGCGCGCCCAAACGATCGCCAAATCCATCCCTCTGAGCGCTGAAGCGGCTCGATCCGATGATCGTGGAGCAATCCGTCAAGGTCCTCCGCCCCCTGTTCGCTTGTGATCAAGTCGACGTCGCCTGGGCTGACGTCAAGGCCACGCACGGCCAGAGCGGCGCTCCCCACCAGACACCAATCGACGTTCTGACCTTGCGTCACCTCCAGCAGCCGTTCGAGAACGCCCTCCCAGGGCACGCGTGCTTGACCGGCGGCCTGTTGGACCATGGCTTCGGCTGATCGTTCGAAGTGGCGGAAGATGTCATCGAGTTCGGGTGTGTCGGCCGCGAAGTGTTTGGAAAAGCCCTCGTCCTCGGGGAGATAGTAGAGATCGCGCAGAGCCTCGTGGTACGCGGGCTCCGCATCCAGAATCACAAAGGAAGTTGTCGCGCCGACTTTCGTGAGGTACGTTTTCAACCCGTGGTTCTCCTCACTTTCAGGGTGCCTCCGACTCTACCCGAAGAGGCTGTCCATTGGAGGTGGCGAACTCGACCTGATCCGTCGCAGAGCACGCCGCCCCGGTCATGCCCTGGCTGGCAAGATACTCCCGGCGTCGTATGCGCTTGATCAGATGGGCACCCTATAATGCTCGCGGAACCTCGCAAGATCCCGTCCTGGTCGCTGGCGCACGTCCGTATTTCGGGTGCACGGGCATACGAACTCAGGAGGCGCTGAGCCTGGCATGAAGATCGCGACAACGTCATTCACCTTGAAGTGGCCGGAGTGGTGGTTCACAAAACCTCGACGCGCCGACGCCGTTGTGGCCTTAAGCGTTTTGGCCTTCGAGGTTATCGGCACCTACGTCCTGGCTCGGTTTCAGCCCGGCTTTCGCGCGCCGGACATCGTCGCAAATGCCTTGTTGGGGGCTGGCGCCATAGCCCTGGTGTTCCGCCGCCGTTACCCGGGCTGGACCCTCGTCTTTGTCAATGCCGTCACCCTGCTCTACGTCGTCCAGGGCTATCCCAAGGGGCCGAACTTCCTGGCCATGTTCGTGGCGTTCTTCACAGCGGTCGTGGAGGGCCGCCGACTGATTGCCTGGGTGGTGCTCACTGCCGAGTACGTGTTGTTCCCGTGGCTTCCGTACGTGCTGGGCCGCGAATCGGCGCCTTCCTCGGCTCAGATGGTGGGGTTGGCCGGCTGGCTGCTCGTGCAGGCTACAGTCGCCGAGATCGCGTACATCCGTCAGCGACGTGCGCAGCAGGCCCGTGAAGAAGAAGCGCGGCGCCGCGCTGGCGAGGAACGGCTGCGAATGGCGCGCGAACTGCACGACGTGCTCGGACACACCATTTCGTTGATCCATGTGCAGGCGGGTGTGGCGCTTCATTTGATGGACCAACAGCCCGAGCAAGCTCGAGTGGCGTTGTCGGTGATCAAGGCCACCAGTAAGGATGCCCTCCGCGAACTGCGCTCGGTGCTGGACGTTCTCCGCCAGGTGCATGAAGAGCCTCCACGCGCGCCCTCTCCGGGGCTCGCCGATCTCAGCGAGTTGATCGAGCGTGCCTCGCGGGCCGGGCTCGATCTGCAGACCCAGATCTCAGGCGACTTACAGGGATTGCCGGCGAGCGTTGATCTGGCGGCCTTCCGGATCATCCAGGAAGCGCTGACCAACGTGATGCGCCATTCGGCCCCGGCCACATCGAGCCTCACAGTGACTCGCCAGGCGCGGGAACTCACCGTGCAGATCGACAACTCGGGAAGTCCGAACGGGGCCTTTGACACCTCCGGATCAGGTCAGGGACTGCGCGGCATGCACGAACGCGCGAGAGCTCTGGGCGGCGTGGTCGAAGCCGGACCGCGACCCGACGGTGGCTTCCGGGTCCTCGCCCGGTTGCCGCTGGACGACCGCCCGTTGCGATCGGCAGGAGCCCCTGAATGATCCGCATCCTATTGGCCGATGATCAGAAGCTGGTCCGTGCGGGCTTTCGAGCTCTGCTTGATGCCCAGGATGACATGCAGGTGGTGGGGGAAGCCGCAGACGGAGCAGAAGCGGTGGCCCTGGTGACGGGTCTTGTCCCAGATGTGGTCCTCATGGACATCCGGATGCCCCGCGGCGACGGGTTGACAGCGACCCGCCGGATCGTCGAAGACCGTCGGCTGGCTCAGGTCAAAATCATCATCCTGACGACCTTCGATCTGGACGACTACATCTTTGAGGCGCTGCGAGCCGGCGCCAGCGGCTTCCTCGTCAAAGACACGGAACCCATCGACCTCATCCGGGGGATTCAGGCCGTGGCACAGGGCGATGCGCTGCTCTCTCCCGGAGTGACCCGACGGTTGATTGCCGAGTTTGCTTCTTTAAAGAAGCCGACCGTGGCCATACCCGACCTTGCGGGGTTGACCGACCGCGAGCGCGAGGT
Organism: Anaerolineales bacterium; assembly: GCA_044224715.1. Lineage (GTDB taxonomy): Bacteria > Chloroflexota > Anaerolineae > Anaerolineales > UBA6663 > UBA6663. The sequence goes on from JBGAJV010000025.1 coordinate 68,785, forward strand.
GATGGCGTTGGTGGCCGCCGGGCTCTCCAATGAAGAGATCGCCGCGAGACTCGTCGTCAGCCCCGCGACAGCCAAGACCCATGTCAGCCGCGCGATGGTGAAGCTCAGCGCACGCGATCGCGCCCAACTCGTCGTCTTCGCCTACGAGTCCGGCCTCGTGCGCCCTGGCTAAGCACGCACCCACCTACGCCGCCTGTCGGCATCCATCCCCGCGACTACATCATTCGACGTAGACCAATCGTCGCTTCACGGCCGACGACAGCGCTTCGCTGTCCGGATACCATGCGCATTGTCGATGGGTCGCGCAACGGGCGGCTAGGTATTTCTGGCCGGCACCGGCAAAGTCAAGCAAGGAGACCACGTCTTGAGTATCCGGCCCTCGACTCGATGGGTAGCCGCGGCGATTCTGTTGGCCGCAGTCGCCTGTGAGCCGCTGGAGAACGGGGAAAGCCTTCCTGGCGGTGATCACGATCGTGGCGCTGCGTTGTTCTCGCGATCCGTCGGTGGCGCCCCAGCCTGTTCAGAGTGCCATACGCTGGATGGCACGGCGCTCATTGGGCCAAGCTTCCTGGATTACGGACAGCGCGCAGGGACACGTCAGACGGGCACGGGAGCGCTTGTCTATACCTATGCGAGCATCGTCCGGCCGGGCGAACACGTCGTGGAGGGCTACAACAACGCCATGTACGGCCAGTACGAACAACGGCTGAGCGCTCAACAAATCGCGGATCTGATCACCTTCCTTCTGACACGGTAACGATCGGGAGAATCACATGGACTACATGCTAATCACCCTCCGCCTTGCGCACATCGTCGCTGCCTTCGCCTGGGTCGCCGTAGGCACGTCACTTACGTTCGTCATTCTGCCTGCCCTCAAGGCTGCCGATGGTCCACGATCGCCAGCGCTTGGCGGGCTGCTGACGCATCCCTGGATCGCTCGAGCGTTTCCGATCGGCTCCGGGTTGACGATGCTGGCCGGTATCCTGTTGTATGTGGTCAGCCGGGCCGGAAGCCACTTTTCGAGCACGGGCAATGCGGTGTTGGGAATCGGCGCGCTGGCCGGGATCCTGGCCGGCATTCATGGCGGAGCTTTCACCGGGCGGGCCTTGCGAGTCTTGCGGTCGCGACTGGCGGAACCCACACAGCACGGCGAGCAGGCCCAGGCGTTCGACGGCGGGCAGGCGTTGCGGGACGTGGCCGCACGTGCGACAGCCCATTCCCGCGTCAGCCTGTTGTTGATGACGGTTGCCCTGATCGCGATGGCCAGTGCCCGGTATCTGTGATCCGGGCGAGGACAGTGGTGTGCCGGTCGGCTCGCCGGACGTGCCGTGCACCCTGTGAGAGGTGGGTCGAAAATCGGGCCTGGCTCGAGTGCACGGTTAACGAGAAACGTATGCTTCGCAGATCACATTGACACCCGCGACCGTTGTTGGGTTGATATAGGCATCGTAGCCCGCGCCGAAACGTCGAGCATTCGACCCGACCTGGCCAGGCTTGACCTGAACAACGATCAACTCGACCCCGGCCTTCGACACGAGGCCCCAGTAGCCCTTTGGATCCTTCGTTTGAATACCCTGGCAGAGCAGCGAGGATCGGGATCATGATCTCGAGTGAACTCTCTGTACACCGCTCTGAAGTCCGCCTTTGCGCGTCTTGGGGCCTGACGAAGGGTTCGCTGGCCGCGCATACGCTGACCGCTCAGCCATCCCTGGATTGGGTGAAGAACGAGATGGCGTGAGAGTCGGAGCCCCGCCGCATCGGTTGCGTTTCCTTCAGCGAAATCCACGTTATCCGCGGCTGGATTCCGCGCCTGACGCCGTGCTCGTGCGCACAGGATCACCGAGGCGCGCCCAACCCCGGGAGCGCTGTAGAATCAGACTGTGTTCCTGCGCAACGCCCGCTACCGCCGCATCGTCCTGTTCTTCGCCGGCATTACGCTCAATATCATCTTCTGGGATATCGTCCTGCGCCGTCTCGGCCTGGGCTGGATCGGCGAGCGCTCGCAACCCAAACGTTACCTGGGATTCGCGCGCGCCTATCGACGGTTGGCCGTCGAGCTCGGCGGGGTGCTGATCAAGGTCGGTCAGTTCCTGAGTTCGCGCGTCGACGTCCTGCCTGAGTACATCACGGTCGAGCTCTCGGATCTACAGGACGAAGTGCCGGCCGCGCCGTTCGACGGTGTGCGCGCCCTGATCGAGGCCGAGCTGGGTGTCGCCTGGCGCGAGCGGTTTGCTTCTTTCGACGAAGCCCCGTTGGCGGCGGCATCACTCGGCCAGACCTATCGTGCCCGGCTCCACGACGGCGCGCCGGTGGTGGTCAAGGTCCAACGGCCGGGCATCGGCGCCGTCGTCGAAGTGGATCTGGCGGCGCTGTCGACAGTCGCGCTTTGGCTCAATCGCTATGAGCCCATCCGCAAGCGCGCCGACGTCCCGGCCCTGCTGCGTGAATTCGCGGTCGTGCTGCGCCAGGAGCTCGATTACGCGCGCGAGGCCGCCAACGCCGCGCGTTTCGGTGAACTCTTCGCCGACGATCCAGGCGTGCGGATCCCGCGTGTCTATCCCGACCTGGGCACGACGCGGGTGCTGTTGCTCGAGGACGTCGGCTTCGTCAAGATCACGAACTACGACGAGATCACGACGATTGGCATCCAACGCGCCGATGTGGCGCAGCGGTTGTTCAAGACCTACCTGACTCAGATCTTCGAGTTCCGGTTCTTCCACGCCGACCCGCACCCAGGCAACCTGTTCGTGCAGCCGGCCGACGGCGAGCACGCTTGGCGGCTCGTGTTCATCGATTTCGGCATGGTTGGCGAGGTGACGCCGACCATCCGCCAGGCGATCCGCGAGGCCGTGATCGCTGTCGGCACGCGCGACCCGGCCCGTCTGATCCACAGCTTTCAGACCGTCGACGCGCTGCGGCCCGGCGCGGATCTCGAACGCATCGCCGAGGCCCAGCAGGCCGTCTTCGATCGCTATTGGGGTCGGAGCATGAGCGAGCTGCGCGCCGTCGATCGCCGTGAAGTGCGCGAGTTCATGAGCCAGTTCCGCGACCTGCTCTTCGAGTTGCCGTTTCAGGTGCCCGAGAACTTGATCTATCTGGGCCGGACCGTTGCGATCCTGTCGGGGATGTGCACGGGCCTCGATCCGAATTTCAACCTGTTCGTGGAGATCACGCCCTTCGCCGAGAAGCTGTTGGCCGAGGAAACGCAGGGCCGCAACTTCGACTTTTGGATCACCGAGATCGTCGATCAGCTGCGCAAGCTCGCTGCCCTGCCGGCGCGCGTCGACAACGTGTTGGGTAAATTCGAGCGTGGCGATCTGGCGGTGACGGTGAAGTACGGGCCCGAGCAGCGCGCGGCTCAGCGGGCGTTGCCCGCCGCGCTCCGCGGTCTCGCGAATAGCCTGGTCGCCGTGGCGCTGCTGGCCACCGGCACGGTGCTCTATCTCAATGCGCAGCCGGCGCTGGGCATCGCGGGGTGGGTCCTGGCGGCCGGGGTCTGGCTATTCGGCGTGGCGCGAAAATCCTAGAACGAAGAGCAAACGCTCCCTGCGCTCTCCGCTCCCGCGCTCTACGCCTTCCGCTCATCCATCCGCTTCAGCGCACGATCAAGCAACGTACGGGCGGCCAGCAAGACCTGGCGACGCGCCTCGCGGCGGTTCTCGCGGAACCCGGGTGGCAGGATGCTGTCGAAGGCCTTGCGGTTGGCTTCCGCCGCGGCCTTGAGATGCTCGCGGGTTTCGTCGGGCATCCACTTGCGGCGGCTGGTTTCGCTTTGTTCGGTCATGGCAACCTCCGGTTCTGATGACAAATCAAGTATAACGCCTGAAGCTTAACCCTGGCTTCCAACCGGGCGGGCGTATACTTCGCCACTGGGACGCCGCCGGCCTGCAGTCGACACGCAGCGCCGAGCGCGGCCGCAAGACGCCCCGTTTCGGGAAGCGCCACACAGCACATCGTCGAGAAGGGATCGCAATGCCACGCCGTAGTTTGACCCAGCTTTATCGGGACGAGTTTCGCGGATACACCGCTGGGAAGTTCCAGCAAGATCTATTGGCCGGCCTCACCGTCGCGGCGGTCGCACTGCCGCTGGCGTTGGCGTTCGGCGTCGCCTCGGGGGCGACTGCGGGTGCCGGCCTGGTGACGGCCGTGCTCTCCGGGTTGGTGATCGGCGGCCTCTCGGGGGCGCCATACATGATCAGCGGACCGACCGGCGCGATGAGCGCCGTGTTGATCGTGTTAGTGCAGAAGTACGGGCTCGACGGCATCTGGATCGCGGGGCTGCTCTCCGGCGCGCTGTTGCTGGTGATCGGCCTTTTGCGGCTCGGCCGCTTCATCGCCTTCATCCCGGCGCCCGTGATCACGGGCTTTACCTCCGGCATCGCGTTGATCATCTTCATCGGCCAGATCGACAATCTGCTCGGCGTCAAGACCCCGGGATCCGAATCGGCGCTGCTCAAGCTGTTCGGTTACTTCAAGGGCGGCTACACGCCCGATTGGCGCACCATCGCGCTCGGGTTGGTCGTGGTCGCCACCATGCTGCTCTGGCCTAAGAAATGGAACACGCGCTTCCCGGCTTCGCTGCTCGGCATCATCATCGCCACGGCGTTGAACGTCGCTCTGGCGTGGCCCGTGCCGCAGATCGGCGAGATCCCGCAGACCCTGCTCCTGGCCGACCGGCTCAACCCCTTGACCTTGCCGTGGAATCGGCTGACCGAGTTCATCACGCCGGCGCTGACGATCGCGGCGCTGGGCGCCATCGAGTCGCTGCTGTGCGGCGCCGTGGCGTCGAACATGACCGGCGTGCGCCTGCAGGCCAATCAGGAACTCGTGGCTCAGGGCATCGGCAACCTGATCGTGCCGTTCTTCGGCGGCGTGCCGGCGACCGCCGCGATCGCGCGCACGAGCGTGGGCATCAAATCCGGCGGGCAGACGCGGTTGGTGAGCATCATCCACGCGCTTGGGCTATTGGCGTCGATGTTCCTGCTCTCGGGCGTGATGGCGCGCATCCCGCTGGCCGCGTTGGCCGGCGTGTTGATGGTCACGGCCTGGCGCATGAACGAATGGGAATCGATCAAGTTCATCTTCAGCAAACGGTTCAAGACCGCCATCGGGGCGTTTCTGATCACGATGCTGGCCACTGTGGCGCTCGACCTGACCCAGGCGATCCTGATCGGCTCGTTCGTGGCCGGAGCGGTCTTCCTCAGCCAGATCGCCAACATCGACATCGACGTCCAGGAGGTCGATCCCGAGAAGCTGCGCGCCAGGGGCATCGCCACCGAGGGCAAGTGCGGACACGTCCGCGTGGCTTTCGTCACGGGGCCGGTCTTCTTCGCCGCGACCGGCAACTTCAACGAGGCCTTCGCCAGGCTCGAGGACACACATGCCCTGATCCTGTCGATGCGTGGCGTGCCGCTGATCGACACAGCCGGGCTCGAAGCGATCGAGCGGCTCCACGAGCGCCTCAAGCATCGCGGCGGAACCCTCATGTTCGCCGGCGTGCACGACAACGCGCGGCACATGATGGAGCGCGCCGGGTTGGTCGACGTCATCGGCGCCGAGAACTTCTTCTGGTCGTCCGATCAGGCGATCGTCGAAGCCGAACGGCGCGGGTGTCGATTCTGCAACGTGGCTTAACCGCGCAGGGCGCGAAGACCCCAGTCATGGGATCTTCGCGCCCTGCGCGTCTTCGCGGTTAAGTCGACCCGCTTATCCCTGGTTTTCGAGTTCTTTCTCGGCGCGCTTCTGGAGCTTGGCGCGCTCCTCGGCCTTGAGGATGCGCTTGCGGATGCGCAGGCTCTCGGGCGTGACCTCGAGCAATTCGTCGTCGCCCAGATATTCGATGCATTCGTCGAGGCTCATGCGCCGGGGAGGCGTCAGGGCCTCGAGTACTTCGGCGCGCGCCGCGCGCACGTTGGTCAGTTGCTTCTTGCGCGTGATGTTGTAGAGCAGATCCTCGGGTCGGACGTGCTGGCCGACGACCATGCCCTCGTACACCTCGGTGCCCGGTTCGATGAACAGCATCGCCCGGTCTTCGGCGTTGCGGATCGCGTAGGCCGTGGCGGTGCCGCCCTCGATGTTGACCACGCTGCCCAATTCGCGCTGCTCGAAGGTGCCGGCATATGGCTGGTAGCCGTGGAAGAGCGAGTGCATCTGGCCCGTGCCCTGCGTGGCCGTCAGGAATTGATAACGGAAGCCGAGCAGGCCGCGGGTCGGCGCGAGATAGGTCAGGTAGACCGAGCCGTCGCCGCCCTGGTGCATGTTCGTCATCTGCGCGCGGCGTCGGCCAAGCATCTCGATCACGGTGCCCATGTGGGCTTCGGCGACCTCGATGTGGCACTCCTCGAACGGCTCGAGCATGTCGCCGTTCGGGCCCTTCATCATGATGACCTCGGGACGGGAGACCTCGAGCTCGTAACCTTCGCGGCGCATGGTCTCGATCAGCACGGCCAGGTGGAGTTCGCCACGCCCGCTGACCAGGAAGCGATCGGCCTGATCGGTGTCCTCGACGCGCAAGGAAACGTTGTGGAGCAGTTCCTGGTTGAGGCGCTCGCGGATCTGGCGCGACGTCACGTAGCGGCCCTCGCGCCCGCCGAACGGCGAGGTGTTGACGCCGAAGGTCATGCGCACGGTCGGCGGCTCGACGCGGATGCCGGGCAGCGCGTGCGGGTTCTCGGGATCGGCCAGCGTGTCGCCGATATGGATCTCGTCCATGCCGGCCATCGCGACGATGTCGCCGGCGCTGGCCGTGTCGATCTCGACCTTGCCCAGCCCCTGGAAGCCGAACAGATAGGTCAGCTTGAAGGTCTCGATCTGGCCATGCTCGTCGACCCGCGCGACCTGCTGGTTCCTGCGGAACTTGCCGTTGAAGATGCGCCCCACGACCATCTGGCCCTTGTAGTCGTCGTAGGTCAGCGTCGTCACAAGCATCTGCGAAGGCGCGTCGGGGTCGACTTTGGGCGCCGGGATGTGCTTGAGGACGGCCTCGAAGATCGGCTCGTAGCTGTCGGTGAGCTCGAGCGAGTAGCCGGCTTGCTGGGTCAGCGCGTTGCAGTAGATGATCGGGAAGTCGGCCTGGTCGTCGCTGGCGCCGAGTTCGATGAACAGGTCGAAGGTCTTGTTGAGCGTGTCCTCGGGGATCGCGTCCTTGCGGTCGACCTTGTTGATGACGACGATCACCTTGTGCTTCATCTCGAGCGCCTTGCGCAGGACGAAGCGCGTCTGTGGCATCGGGCCCTCGGCCGCGTCGACGAGCAGAAGCACGCCGTCGACGAGGTTCATGACGCGCTCGACCTCGCCGCCGAAGTCGGCGTGGCCGGGTGTGTCGACGATGTTCACCTTGACGCCCTTGTAGGTGAAGGCCGCGTTCTTGGCGAAGATGGTGATGCCGCGTTCTCGTTCGAGATCGTTGCTATCCATCACGCGCTCAGCCACCTGCTGATTTTCGCGGAAGGTGCGCGCCTGGCGCAGCAGGCCGTCGACCAGCGTGGTCTTGCCGTGGTCGACGTGGGCGATGATGGCGATGTTGCGAAGGTCAGTGCGTTCGATCATGCGTACCGTTCTCTGCGTCCCTGAAGCGGGGTGAACCCATAAAAAAGCCCCCGGCCGAGCGTGCGGGCCGAGGGGCATCGGCAAACCAGACGTACTTGGTTATTTTAGCACAGGCAGTTTGCCGTGAATTGCACGGATTGGAATCCGCGCATCCCCTGCCGTTGATGACGCGGAATTCGCCGAAGAAAACGGGACCGATGCCAGCAAGGCTCCAATCAGGCAAATCCGCGCAATCTGCGGAAAGGCCCGCTGATAACTCGCGCATGCACACATTGAGGGCAGACCACCGCTGCAAAAAAAAAAGCCGCCCACGACCGATGTGGGGTCGGCCGTGAGCGGTAAGGGAGGGCGAGCGGGTGGACGATCAGCCGCGGCGCATGCCGATCCAGGCGCCGGGCCGTTTCACGTCGGTCTTGGGCTCGGTCGGGGTGTTTTCCGCGATGGCCGCAGCCTGGGCGCAGCGGTAGCCGCAGGCTCGAAACTCGGTGTAGGACAACCGGAAGGCGTCCATCTTGGTGTACGCCCAGACGTTGGGCGTTTGCTGGCCGCAGTGGTGGCAGGGCAGCGCCACGCGGTCGGTGCGGATCAGGTCGAGTTGGTCGTTGGCCATCGGACGTACCTCTTGCAGCGAATTCGGCTGCGGATCGCTTTAGGGGATGGCAAGTTCCATGCCAGCTTTCCCGTTTGCCCGCTTTTGCCGTGTCTGCGTGACATAGTGCATGGCGTGTGCCGATGGGCGATTCGTCAACCTTAAATTTTCAAGCAAAGAGACCGGGAGTGCCCCGATGTATCCCGATGTCGGCGCGGAACG
>JBGAJV010000112.1:0-10091 GCA_044224715.1 Anaerolineales bacterium
TCGCGTGGCGCTCGTTTTTGTTTCTCTGGGTACAATCCTCGCGATGAAACGCTTCAATCGGCGCCGATCTGGCGCAGTGTTGGCCCTGATCGGGCTGTTGGCGATGTTGGGGTGGGGCGGCGTCGGCCGCGCGAGCGGGGCGCCGCGGCGCCAGGAGGCCACGCCGTCGGGGCCGTTCATCACGGGCATCGGCGAGGGCGCGACCGTGCGCAGCGGCCCGGGCACGACCTACGACCGCGTCGGCCACATCGTGGCCGGAGAAGTCGAATCCGTGCTGGGCAAGGTCGTGATCGGTGAGGGCGAGGCCGAACCGCGGGTCTGGCTGCAGATCGTCTATCTGGGCCCCAACGACAACGTGGGTTGGGTCTGGCTCGACAACATCGCCTTCACCGGCCAACTCGACGCTGTGCCCGTCGTCGCCATCCCGGCCACGCCCACGCGGGTTGCCACGCCCACGCTCGAGTTCGGCGGCATCGCGCCCACGGAGGCGCCCGTGACCGTCCGCCCGCCGACGTTTACGGCGCCCGCGGTCATCCTGCGCCCGACGCTGCTGCCCGTGACCGGCGCCTCGACCAGTGTCACCGGCGGTGTCCCGCCGATGCTCATCATCCTGGTCCTGCTGGTCGTCGGCGCCTTCGCCGGCATGCTGAGCTACTTTCAGGGTCGGCGGTGAGCGCGGCGAGACCGCGCGATCGCGAGGTCACAAGGCGGCGAGCAACGCCGCCAGGCTTGTAAAGCCCGACTCCATGCCCTCGGCCATCGGGGTCTTGAGGACCGCGTCGCGGACGGCCTGGGAGGCGTAGCGCACGGTGACGGTGAGCCGGGTGCGGCCGGCCGTCTCCGCCAGGTCCATGCGGTTGACCGCCTCGCCCTCGTACCAGGGCTGGTCGAAGACCTCAGTGGAAACCAGATGCTCGGGCGCCACGATCTCCTGATACACACCCCCGAACCCCATCTGCATGCCGTCAGGGCCCTCGGTCAGCCAATGCCACCGACCGCCCACGCGAAGATCGATCTCGCAGGCCACCATGCGCCAGCCGGGCGGGCCGCCGGCCCAGCGCATCACGAGCTCGGGTTTTGTGTACGCGTCGAAGACGAGCCGACGCGGCGCGTTGAACTCGCGCGTCATCGCGATCTCGCGGTCCGAAGGCGTCGTGACCTGAAGCGCGCCGACGAGTTTCATGAGTGGCCTCCTGTGCGGCTAGAGCCGCGTCCCCCGGCCTCTTCGGCCTTGAGTTCCTCGAGCAGATTGTCGAGCCGTTGATACGTGCCTTCCCAGAACTGGCGATAGCCCTCGAGCCATTGATTGGCCTCGGCCAGCCGACGCGCCTCGAGCCGACACGGGCGGCGCTGCGCATCCCGGCCGCGTGAGATCAGGCCGGCGCGTTCGAGGACCTTGAGATGCTTCGAGATGGCCGGCTGGCTCAGCTTGAACGGCCGCGCCAATTCCATCACCGTCGCCTCGCCGGCGGCCAGACGGTCGAGGATCGCGCGCCGCGTCGGGTCGGCCAACGCCGCGAACGTCAGGTCGAGCGCCGTGGTGAAGGGCAGGCTAGCTGCGGTCATAGGCGGCCCTCAATTCAGCCACGTCGAGTTTGATCATCTTGAGCATGGCCTCGGTGACGCGGCGGGCCCGCGCGGGGTCCGGGTCGGACAGCAGCGCGCCGAGTTCGTTCGGGACGATCTGCCACGAGAGCCCATAGCGATCCTTGAGCCAGCCGCATTGTTGCGCCTCGCCCCCGTCCAGCAGCCTGTTCCAATAGTGATCGACCTCGGCCTGGTCCGCGCAATTCACGAAGAACGACACGGCTTCGGTGAATGTGAAGGCCGGGCCGCCATTGAGCGCCACGAACTGCTGCCCAGCGAGCTCAAAAACAACCGAGAGCACGCTGCCCGCAGGTTGAGGGGCGCCTTCGGGGAAGCGCGAAACGCTGACGATCTTCGACTCCGGGAAGAGCGACGTGTAGAACGCGGCGGCCTCTTCGGCCTGGCGATCGAACCAGAGATACGGCGTGATCTTCTGTGTCGCGAACATGATGTCTCAGACCTTTCCGATGTCGTCTGGGTTAGACCTGCTTGATCCATTGCTTGAGCACACGCACGAATGCGACCCGCCGCGCCGCGACATCGTCGGCATCGGCGAAAGTGACGATCGCGCGGTCCTTGCCGCGCCAGGCAAGCAACCCCGCCGGATCGTCGATGACGAATGCTTTGACGACACGCGCGGCCTTGGCGCCGTGGTGCAGGACGACCAGGATGCCGGTCTTGGAGCGCAGGTGAAACGTCGCAAAATCGGTGGTCGTGTGGAAGCTCGGCGCGTTCCACTTGATCGTCTCGCCGATGCGGCGATCGATGCCCAGGATGATCCGGCGCAGCGCCGCGATCGCGTCCTTGTGCGGGTGCCGCAACTCGGCCATGAAGGCGTCGACGGTCGGCTCTTTCGACACGCGTGACCTGGGTTGTGCCATGGTGGACCTCCAGTCGGACCGGTCAGCGCTTGCGGTCGTACAGCGCCGTGAGCGCGCCGCTCTCGGTGGCTTTGCACTGGCGCAGGCTCCAGGCGGAGCCCGGCAGCCCGGCGTCGAAGAGGCGTGTCCCGCCGCCGGCGATCTCGGGGCAGAGCGTGAAGCTCAGCCGATCAATCGCGTCGGCCGCCAGGAGCGACTTGATCAGGCTCAGGCTCGCCAGCACGATGATGTCGCCGCCCGGATGCGTCTGCAGGTTGGCGACGACCTGGGCCGGGTCGCCCGCGACCAGGCGCGAGTTGGCCCAGGTCGCTTCCTTCAACGTCGTCGAGAACACCAGCTTCTCGGTCGCCGTCAGCCAGCGCGAGAAGGCGCGGTCGCGCGGGTCGGCTGCCGGATCATCGGCCACCGGCGGCCAATAGCCGCCGAAGCCCTGGTAGTTCTTGCGGCCGAGGAGCACGGTGGTCGCCGGCGAGGTCACGGCGATCATGTGGTCGCGCGCACCTGGCGTGATCGCGTGTGGGACGATCCAACTCATGTCGTAATCACCGCCCGGGCCGTTGGTCCGCCCATCGAGCGAGAGGCTGAGGTTGGCGACGACGGTACGGTGGTGCAGGGGGCGGGCCGGGTCGGTCATGGGTGCTCGTTTTCTCGCGTGGCTCAACCGGGTCGGGCGTTCGCTCAATCCTTCAACGGCCGAAACAGCTCGGTGCGCCAGGTCGACGGGTCCTGGCCCGTCTCGGGACCGGCCGCATACACTTCCCACAGATCGCCCGCGGGCGTGTGGCCCTCGGCCGCCAACCAGGCCTCGAACTGGCCCCAGCCCTCGCCCAGGCCCTCATAGCCGCCGTGATACACCGTGTGCGCCGCGCGCACGGTCGGCAGGCTTCCGCCGACGACGCGACCGCTCGGTGCGACTGGCCCGCTCACGGGCACGCCGAGCTCGTAGTCGAACACGTCGGGATCCATCCGCAGGTGATGCGTGTACCAGGGCCCGGCGGGTTGGACGCCCTGGGCGGCCAGCGTGCTCATCAACTCCTGATACCCTGGACCCATCACTTCTTGGATCCTATCTCGCGGCACGGTGATGCGAATGATGGCGGTTGTCTGGGATTGAATCTGGATGACTTTCGGGGTGTCGATCATGGGGATCTCCTGCGTTCCAACTTGTTTATATAACCTATAGGTAATATATTGTATCTGATTGGATTTGTCAAGTTTATTTCCGGTCAGGTCATGCACTGGGGACGGGTCGCCGGCCAGCGAGCCTGGCTGGTCGACGTCAAGCGAAGTGGTGTGATCGATACAGGGCGAAATCAAAGCGCGACCGGGTTGATGGCCCGGTCGCGCCGTCAGACGCTGGGGGAGGTGCGTCGAACGGGATCGACGATCACCGGCTGCAGGAGCAGCCGCCGCTTTCCTCGGACGAGGACGCCTGGCCCGAGGTGCGGAACGAATGGCCGCAACCGCAGGTCGACACCGCGTTGGGGTTGTCGATGCGGAAGCCGCCGCCCATCAGGTTGTCGATGTAATCGATCGTGGCGCCGGAGAGATACCCAAGCGACGTGGGATCGACGATCACGCGGATGCCGGCCTGTTCGAAGACCGTGTCGAACTCGCTGGCTTCCTTTTCAATCGCCATGCCGTATTGCATGCCCGAGCAACCGCCGCCGGAAACGAACACGCGCAGCCCGTGATCCGTCAGATTGCGGGAGGCCAGCAGCTCGGTCAGCTTGGTCGCCGCCGCAGGCAGCAGTGTCAGGATCGGCTCCGCCGCGGTGGGAATCTCGGTCAGGGTGGTCGGCAGTTCGGTCTGTGTCGTCATGTGTCCTCCGGCGTCTCGAAAGGTTCTACCTGTTGGGCCCAGGTCGATCAGAGATTGGCGGGAATGGTAACGCCTTCGCCTGGGGCTGTCAACTTTTCGGCGATTGTTTTCTGTTCAATTGCTCCCGATCGCCGCGCTCGTCGCGGGCGGGACCATGCGCACGAAATACGTACAGCTCACATCGCCGTCGGCCATGTGCGTGCGCCGTTCGACCGGCGCGCCGATCAGGGTGCTGACCAGGCGCGCATCGAGGCCGCACAGCTCCGAGTGATCGGATGCCACGCCCTCGAATGGGCAGTTGCACGTGTGGACCTCGAAGCCGTCTTCGACTTCGGACCAATGCGCCACGTAGCCCTGGGTGTTCAGATACGCGATGGCGTGGTTCAGTCGAGCGGGAAGTGGGCTGCCGTGATCGGGGCGCGGCGCCGTCGCGAGCATGGTATCGCTCAACCCCGCGAAGATGACGTTGACCGTACGATCGTCGGCGTGCTGCTTGAGCTGGCTGAGCAGACCATTGGCCAGCTCGTGATAGCGCTTCGGAAAGTGGCTCGATGCCTTGTCGGTGAGGGCGAAGAGGTGTTGCGGGCGGCCGCGGGTCGCGCGTCGGCGCACCACGGGTTCGCCGATCAACTCCTCGCTGCGCAAGATATCGAGGTGATGGCGCACCGTGACCGGGCTCAGCTCCAGCACCGCCGCCAGCTGGTCGACGGTCGAGGGGCCATGCACCTTGAGGTAATCGAGGATTTGCTGCCGAGTTGCTTGCATAGGCGATCCCAGTTTCCGTAGACAAATTCTAGCGTCGACCGATTATTTGTCAATTACGCCTGAAATATCTTGGCGCCGCAAAGAATAGCACGAATCCGGTCCAAACAATTTGACACAACAAATCCGACAGATATAATTCAATTGCGAAATCTGTCACGATCGGGATCCGGCGCGTCGACCGCGGCTTGATCAACCAAGCGGGGTGCTCCGACTGGGGATGGCCTTTGGAGCACCTCCCTTTTTGCGTCTGCCCCGATCGAGCGAGAAATGGTCATGGACGATCTGTATTGGGATGCCGCCTATGCGTTGTCCCGCAGGCTGGATCAGGACCACCCGGAAGCCGATCTCGAGGATGTCACCCTTAATATGATCTACAATTGGGTGATCTCCCTGCCAGATTTCAAAGACGACCCCGAGCTTGCCAACGACGATTTCCTGGAAGCGATCTATCAGGAGTGGTACGAGAGCAGGACGAGCCTATGAGCAGCATTCCCCAAGAACTTGCCAGCCCCGATATTCAGGTGCCCGCCGACGTCCAGGGCAACATCTTCGTGACGTCCCTCGACAAGATCTACAACTGGAGTCGGCGCAATTCGATGTGGCCGATGCTGTTCGGCCTCGCGTGCTGCGCGATCGAGATGATCTGCACGGCGGCGGCGCGGTTCGACCTCAGCCGGTTCGGCATGGAGGTCATGCGCCCGTCCGCGCGTCAGGCTGACCTGATGATCGTCTCCGGCACGGTGACGAAGAAGATGGTCCCGCAGATCGTGCGTCTGTACAACCAGATGCCGGAACCCAAATACGTGATGGCCATGGGCGCCTGCGCCAGCGGCGGCGGGCCGTTCAAGGACGGCTACAACGTGGTCTCGGGCATCGACAAATTTCTGCCGGTCGATGTCTATGTGCCGGGGTGCCCACCCACGCCGCAGGCCCTGTTGCATGGCCTGATCACGCTTCAAAAGAAGATCGACACACAGTCGATCCGCACCGTGCGCTGGTACCAACCCGGAAACGAGGAGCCGATCCCGGTGCCGATCCTGGGCCCGGATCTGATCGACCCGCGCCAGGCCGCGTTGCTGCGTCAGCGCGCGGCGGAGCAGGCGGCTCTTGCCGCCGCGCCAGCCCCGGCCGAACCGCCGGCGGCTGCCTGAGGTCCGTCGCACACCCAGCCACAGGTAAGAACCCAGAACATGGCCACTGCTGAACTCTCCAATCTCAAGCTCAAGGCCGAGGACGTCAAGCTCAACGAGGCATTCCCGGAGTCCGTGAGCGTCGAAAGTCGCAAGGGCTACTCCGGCTACACGGTCAAGCCCGAGCACCTGGTCGAGGTAGCGACGGCGCTACGCGATCGGTATAACTTCAAGTACCTGTCGTCGGCGACGCCCGTGCATTACCTCGAGCAGAGCCAGATGGAGATGGTCTACCATTTCTACAATCTGGACGCGGGGGGCGGGCCGATCGTGTTGCACGCGGCGACCAGCCACGACGAGCCTACGGTGCCGAGCCTCACGCCGCTCTTCCCGGGCGTCGGCTTTCAGGAGCGCGAGGCCTGGGATCTGTACGGCATCAAGTTCGCGGGGCATCCGAACCTCAAGCGCATTCTGATGTGGGAGGGCTTCCACGGCCACCCGATGCGCAAAGATTGGAAGGAAGCCTACTTCGAGCAAGACGGCAAGCCCTACGACACGCGTTGGCCGGGCGGGGCGGTGCATCGTGCCGAAGACAAGAACCCCTTCGGCAACAACGTCGCCTACCCCGACGGGTTCACGCTCGAGAACTGGACCGAACAGGCCGAGCGCGCGACGTACGAGGCCATGCCCGTCGACGGCAAGGGCGTGACGATCGAAGGCATGCAGACCGACCTCGTGACGGTCAACCTCGGCCCGCAGCACCCCTCGACGCACGGCGTGCTCCGGCTGGTGGTCACGCTCGACGGCGAGACGATCGTCAAGCTCGAGCCCGTGATGGGGTACCTGCACCGCAATCACGAGAAGATCGGCGAGCGCAACACCTTCATCCAGAACATCCCGTTCACCGATCGGCTCGATTACCTCACGCCGATGTGCAACAACCACGGCTATGTGATGGCTGTCGAGAAGCTCATGGGCGCGAAAGTGCCCGAGCGCGCCGAGTACCTGCGCGTGATCATGGATGAATTCACGCGCGTGGCCAGCCACCTGTGGTGGATCGGCTTCTTCCTCAACGACCTGGGCGCGTTCTTCACCCCGGCGTTGTACATGATGACCGAGCGCGAGATGATCCTCGACGTGTTCGAGGCCACCGCCGGGTCGCGCATGATGGTCAACTACATGCGCTTCGGCGGCGTGTCGCGCGACCTGCCGCCGGGCGCGCTCGAGACGCTCAAGGAACTTGCGTTCGAGCGCCTGCCGCGCAAGATCGACGAGATCGAAGCGTATCTCACCGACAACGAGATCGTGCGCTCGCGCTGCATCGGCGTCGCCAAGCTGTCGGCCGAGGAGGCGATCGGCTACAGCGTCTCCGGCCCGATCCTGCGCTCGACGGGCGTGCCGTATGACATCCGCAAGGCCGAACCTTACGGCATCTACGATCGTTTTGACTTCAACATTGCGGTGGGTCAAACCGGCGACCTGTTCGATCGCTACAAGGTGCGCGTGACCGAGGCGCGCGAGAGCATCAAGATCCTGCAGCAGGCGCTGACGCAGCTGCCTGAAGGCGAGATCCTCTCGGGCAAGCAGCAGTATCAGGCGCGCGTGCCGGCCGGCGAGGCCTATGGCCGGATCGAAAGCCCGAAGGGCGAGCTCGGGTTCTATGTCGTCTCGAACGGCAAGCCGAACCCCTATCGCTATCACGTCCGCGCCCCCAGCTTCATCAACCTGACGTCGCTGGGCAGGGCGTGCGAAGGCTGGAAGGTGGCCGACGTCGTCGCCATCCTGGGTAGCATCGATATCGTGTTGGGCGAAGTCGACAGATGATCTATTGCTGATCGCTGATTTCTGATTGCTGATTGGACTCCGATCAGCAATCAGAAATCAGCAATCAGCAATTCCGAGAGGTGCTATGTTCGGAACTGGGATCCTGAAAGGCATGTGGGTCGTTCTGCGCCACATTGGTGGCAGCTATCTGGACGACATCAAGTATCTCGGGCGCAAGTATTACAGCTCGGATCCGAAGCAGCTGTTGGCGCGTCAGGGCCCGAAGGGCAAAGGCGCCATGACTGTGATGTATCCGGACGAGAAGATGCCGGTGCCCGAGGAGTTCCGGTTCACGCCGTTCCTGGTGTACGAAGAGAAGGGCACCGAGAAGGACTATCGCTGCACATCCTGCGGCATCTGCGCCAAGGTCTGCCCGCCGCAGTGCATCTGGATCGAGCGCACCAACGATCCGAAGACCGGCCGGCCCGTGCCGCAGCCGCGCGAGTTCCACATCGACATCGACATCTGCATGAACTGCGGCTTCTGCGCCGAGTTCTGCCCGTTCGATGCGATCAAGATGGACCACAACTACGAGATGGCCTCGTACGATCGCTCGGTCAAGCACATCATGAACAAGGCGGCGCTAGGCAAGCCGCTGAGCTACTACGCCTCGATCCGCCCGCGGAACTTCCAGGCCGAAGAAGCCGCCCGCGCCGAGGAAGAGGCGAAGAAGGCCGCCAAGGCGGCGGCCGCTGCCGCGAAGCCCGCCGCAGTCGCCAAGCCCGCGGCCGAGGGCGGCGCCGCGCCCGCCAAACCGGCCCCGGCCAAGCCCGCGCCCAAGCCCGCCGAGGGCGACAAGCCCGCGGACGCCTGAGCGAGTCACGATCGACACAAGCGGAGTGGACCAAGGGCGGCAAGCCCGGGGCCCACTCCGTTTTCGTTTACCCCATGAGCAAGACACTGCTTCTCGAACTGGCCGCCTCCGGTGATTGGGTGGCCCTGCTGACTGAGCTGCGCCGACTGCCCGACGCGCGTCGACGGACGATTGTGCGGCAGCGCGAGCTCGACGGCGATACCGCGCTCCATTACGTGTGCCGGGGACCCTTCGCCGACGAGGCCGCCCGCGCCAGGATCGCCCGCGCCCTGATCGCCGCCGGCGCCGACGTGAACGCCTGGTCCGACGAGATCGTGCCGCCGATCGCGGCCGCCACGTTCGCCGGGGCGTTGCCGACGGTGCGCGCTTTGCACGGGGCAGGCGCTCGTCTCGACGTCGAGCGACGGGCCGGCGTGCCGTTACTGTACGTCATCGCGGACGCCTGGACGCGGGCCGACCAGCCTGGATCCAAAGACGGCATCGCCCGCGCCGAGATCGAGGCGTTGCAGCGGCGTTTGCTGGGCGTTGCCCGTTACCTCCTGAGCCACGGCGTCGCTGTGAACGCGCGCACGACCCGCTATCGGCAGACGGCGCTGTTCGGCGCGATCGACCGCGGCGTGCACCCCTTGATCGCGATGCTGCTGCGCGCGCCTGACATCGATCTCGATGCCCGCGACCATCTCGGTCTGACGGTGCTGCACTACGCCGCGCACGCCGGTGACCGAAGCCTCACCCGTCGGCTGCTCAAGGCCGGCGCGACGCCGGATCTGCAGGATCGGTACGGCTTCACGCCGCTGCACGAGGCCGTGGCCAACGGTCACGCCGCGTTGGCTCAGGACCTCCTGCGGGCGGGTGCAAGCCCGGCTAAACGTCTGCGCGTTGCCTTTGGGCCGTATCCTAAAGGCGCAACGCCCGTGGATGTCGCACGGTTGCGGGAGGCAGGAGAAAGCTAAGGGTGTGTCGGGTTGGCCCACCCCCCAACTCCCTCCACCGACACGCGCACCCGTCGGGCTCATGTCAAACGTGTCGGGCGCGTGTCGGTGGAGGGGGAGCCAGAGGTCGCCTGGTCTTACATCGTTTGGTCTCAGGCTGGGGCTCCACCAATCGGGTGGGCTCGCATCGCGCGTGTCTGGCGCGTGTCGGTGGAGGGGGAGTAGGCGTTCTCTGCGTCTCGCGTTCCTGCGCTCCCCGCACCCGCGCACCCGCGCTCCCCGCGCCTTACATTCCGCACGCTTTGGGTGAGAATCACGCCATGCGACTGTATCAGG
>JBGAJV010000026.1:0-74495 GCA_044224715.1 Anaerolineales bacterium
AGGTGATCCAGAAGTTGATGGCGGTGCTCGACGAGCCGACCATGATCCGTCTGCGCGGTGAGTTCGAGGCATCCTTGAACTGATGACTCGCCCGCAAAACGCATCAGGTCAACGACACACGCCACCCGGCCCGCGTCTGAGCGCCAGACGCGGGCCGTATGACTCTAGCTGCCGGCAGCCCCGCGCTGCCGGCGCGCACGGCGCGGACGCCGCGCTGTCTCACCCCCGCCAGGCCAAAACGGCGTCGCAGACCCGGGCGTGCTGCGCGTCCGTCAATTCCGGATACAACGGCAGCGAGAGCACGCAGGCGGCCGCCTGCTCCGTGCAGTCGAGGTCGGCGGCCCGGCGCGCTGCCTGGCGGTAGGCCGGCTGGAGATGGACGGGAACCGGGTACAGGACCGCGGTCGAGATCCGCAGGCGCCTGAGGTGATCGGCCAGGTCGTCCCGCCGCGCGGTGTGCACCACAAACTGATGAAAGACGTGCGTGGTTTCGGTGGGCTCGGTCGGCAACCCCAGGCCCGTCTCCGCCAACGCCGCCTGATACCGGAGCGCAAGCACGCGCCGGCGCGTGTTCCAGGCATCCAGATGGTCGAGCTTGACCGCAAGGACGGCGGCCTGGAACTCGTCAAGACGTGCATTGAGGCCGTGTATGTCGCTGACGTGCCGGCGGCCCCAGCCGTATTGGCGCAGCCCGGCCACGCGGGCCGCCAACTCGGGATCGGCGGTGACCACGGCGCCGGCGTCGCCGAGCGCCCCGAGGTTCTTGGTCGGATAGAAACTGAACGCGCCGAGGTCGCCCCAGGCGCCGACCGGCCGACCGCGGTATCGCGCGCCGTGGGCCTGTGCGCAATCTTCGATCACACGCAACCCATGTTCCTGGGCGACGGCGAGGATCGGCGCGAGATCGGCTGGGCAGCCGTACAGGTGGACCGGGACAATCGCGCGTGTGCGCGGCGTGATCGCGGCGGCGATTCGGCCCGGGTCTAGCGTATAGTGGGTCGCCTCGATGTCGACGAAGACGGGCACGGCCCCAGTGCCGACGATGGCGGCGATGGTGGCCACAGCTGTGTGGCTGACCGTGATGACTTCATCGCCGACCCCGATGCCGACCGCCAGCAACGCCAGTTGCAGGGCCGCTGTTCCCGAGCTGACGCCCACGGCATGCCCGATACCGAGGTACTCGGCGAAGGCGCGTTCAAACGCCGCGACCTCGGCGTCCAGGATGAAGCGGCCAGAAGCCAGCACCCGCTGGATCGCCGCATCGAGCGCCGGATGCAGTGACGCGTGCTGGGCGGCCAGATCGACCAGGGGAACGATGTCGTTCACAGGTAGTGCTCGCGATGGCAGGCGACATACGCCAATGTCTGACGCAACCCTTCGCACAACGAGACTTGCGGCGACCAGGCGAGTTCGTCCTGGATGCGCGTGAAGTCACCTTGATAATCGCCGATATCGATCTTGCCCAGATCGGCGGGAAAGGGCACGTAGTCGACGCTGCCGGCGCCATGCACGGCGATCAACAGACGCGCCAGGCGGCCCAGGCTGACGGGCTCGCGGCTGCCCAGGTTGTACACCCTGCCCGCGGTCGCGGGATGAGCGGCCGCAGCGAGGAGCGCGGTCACGACGTCATCGACATAGTTGAGGTCACGGATCTGTTCCCCCGAGCCATAGATCAGGATCGGTTCGCCGCAGAGCAGACGCCGGATCCATTCGCCAAGGAACATCAGCCGGGCGTCCCGGCAGCGCATGCGCGGGCCGTAGGTATTGGTCAGCCGCAGACTTGTGGCGTTCAGGCCGTAGGCCCGATGCGCCACGAGGTGAAACAGCTCGCCGGCTCGCTTGCTGACACCGTTGTAGTCGATCGGATCGATCGGATGGCTCTCGCCGATCGGAAAGGTCCTCGTCCGGCCGTACATCTGGCGCGTGGCCGTGTACACGATTTTGATTTCCGGGTTCGTCCTGCGTGCCGCTTCGACGACCGAAAGCTGGCAAACCGCGTTGATCGCGAGGTCGTCCTCCGGCTTCTCCATGCTGGCCAGATGACCCGACTGGGCGGCGAGGTTGAAAAGCACTTCCTGATCGGCGAGCATCGCGTGCACGACATCGCGATCGCGCAGGTCGGCGCGCCAAAGCTCTACCTCGCCCGCGACTCCCTTGAGATTGTAGAGGTTTGCGCCGGAATTGGGCAGTTCAGCGTCGACGATACGCACTTGCGCGCCTAGCCCGACCAGGCGCTGCGCCAGATTGCTACCGATGAAGCCCAGCCCACCGGTGATGAGGATCCGTCGCCCCCGGAACCAATCATTCCAGTTCATGCTGCGGCGCCGCGTCGCGTTTCTTCATGGTCAGCGTCCACCACAATCGAGCCAGCTGAGATGCCGTGCGCGTAACGCGCGGGACCGTGAAGAATTGCGACGTCCCATATGGGCGATGATAGTGTGAGACTGGGACCTCGGCAAATCGCGCGCCGCCGTCCTGCAGCGCCCTGACCAGTTCGACGCAGATCGCGCCGCTATCGCTCTTGAGCGACAGCCCGGCGAGCGTCTGACGCCGGATCAGACGGAAGTCGCAGTCGACGTCGCGGATCCGAAGACCGAACAGCAGGCGCACCACGGCGTTGTATGTGTCACCGAGCGCGATCCGCGCCAGCGAATCGCCTCGTCTGCGCTTGTAGCCGTTGACTACATCGATGCCCGGGGCAAGCGCGTCGACCAGTCGGCTCAATTCGCCCGGATCGTATTGGCCGTCGCCATCGGTGTAGAACACCCAGTCCATGCGCGCAGCGGCAAAACCGCTACGCAACGCGCCGCCGTACCCGCGGTTATGAGCATGCGTGACGACGCGCAGACTCGGGTGCCGCTCCTGGAGGCGCTCGAGGACGGTTGCCGTGGCATCGCGGCTGCCGTCGTTGACGACGATGATCTCGTGAGCGGCGCTCACCTGGCACGCGATACGCTCTGCCCGTTCGACCAGGCCCGCGATGGCGGCGGCATCGTTGTACGCGGGGAAGAACAGGCTCAAGCTGGGAAGACGCCCGGGCGCCGGGGCGGCCATCAATGCGTGTCCTTGACGGCGACGACGACGAGGCTCAGCCCAAGTGGCAGACCGCGGCCCGCCGCCAGCTTGTTCTCTGTGACAAGCAGCCGCCGCAGCCAGGGTTGCAGGAGACCGGCGTCCCAATCTAGGTCCGAGGATGTGGAAGGCGGTGGGGCAATGCGCTCGAACAGACGCTTGGCGGCCGCGGGCAGAAAGAGGAGGGCGTTGGCATACGTCAGGTGAGCGAGCCGCAGTCCGGCCTGCGCGATCAGACACCGCAGCCTGCCGGCCGCGTACCGTCTTGCCGTGTGTGTGGCGCGGTCGTGTTGGCCTCGCAGCCAATCGTGGGCCGGGACCCGGATCAGCAAGACGCCGCCCGGCCGCAACACGCGGGCCATCTCGCGGAGCGCCAATGCGTCGTCGCCAACAGCCCGTTCATAGAGCACATCGAGACTGGTCACGACGTCATAGGCGTCATCGGCATACGGCAATTCTGTGATCGACGCTCGAGCCAGGCGGTCGAGCCCTCGCAGACGGGAGTAGCGGATGGCTTCGCGTGCGACATCGCAGCCAAACCCTTCACCCAGGCCGCCAAGATACCGGGCCAGCGCGCCCCCGGTGCCGCAACCAGCGTCGAGGAGGCGCATCGGGCCTGGGCGCGGGCGAAAGCGCTCCAACAGGCTCGCAGTCAGGGCGGCCATGCCCTGATACCACCAGTGTGTGTCCTCGACACGGGCCATCCGGGCGTACTCGTGCGGCTCCATTTCAGGGCATCTGGTAAGCCAGCAAGATCACATTGCCGCAATCGCGCTCATAGTGTAGCGCGCCTCCGGGATGGGCGCGCGTCCATTCGAGCAACTCGGCAATGCGCGGGGTGCTCGCGATCACGGTCTCGCCTGACACAACCTGCAGACTGTCAACCGGCTCCGCCACGTTCTGGATCGGCCGCTTGTGCGTGAGGAAATCCACCGAGGCATGCGAGCCGTAGAAGTATATGGTGTCGCTGAGCAGATAGATCGCGCCCTCGTTTTCGATCGAACGGACTACGGTGCCCAGATGCGACGCAAAGCGTGTCTGGGGGTCGCCACCGTAGCGGCAGCGCCCGACGAAGTCGAAGAAATACGTCCAGGTGTTGAGCGTGATCAATCCGGCAAAGATGATCGACACGATCGCGCCGTAGCGAATGCGATCCGTCGACCAGCCCAGGCCGACCTGGGTGAGGATCTGGTCGAGGCCGATGCCGGCCAGGATCATGGCGGCCGGAAGGGCGACGATCATGCGGTAGGAGTCGGCGGAAGGCGGAATGGCAAAGGTCCCGACGGCGACGGTCATTCCCCAAAAATACCCGTTGAGCAACAGACCATCCAGCGAGCGCGCCCGTAGCAGGCAGTAGCCGAGGCCAAGCAGGAAGAGGACCGCGGCGACGAAGCTAAGCACCGGCATCGGCGAACCGTAAAAGTCGATGGCCGGATAGTAGATCAACGACAGAAAGGCATGCACGACGCGCTCGATCAGGATCTGGATCATCGACTTCCCGGTGAGCGCAACCTCGTTCGCCATCCAGCCCGAGTTGAATGTGCCCTCGGCGTTCAACCGGCTCAGCAGCTCGTCCGGACGACGGAGCATGTACGAGGCCTGCGGCAGGACGGTGATCGCAAAACCGCCCCAGAACACCGCGAAACATCGGACGATCCCGGGGAACCTGGGTCGCATCAGGCTGAGCGCGATGATCGTGTAGATCGCCAGGATCCCGGTCACGATCTGAGCCGTGATGTAGACATTCATGTGGATCGCCAGCAGGATGCCGCCGAGCGCAGCCTTCCAGTGAGACCGATCCTGGATGCCGCTCAACAACAGGTAGAGCTCGAGCGGAACGATCCAGGTGCCCTGGATGTACGTGACGGCCGCGGTCCGACTGAAGTGCAGGTGGATGTGCGATGTCGCCAACAACAGGGCAGCCAGAAGCGCCACGCGCCGACCGGCGATCCGCCGTGCGAACAAATAGGTGGTGCACACCGCCAGCGAGCCGCCGATGGCCGGCAACAGGCGCAGCGCAAACGGCGAAGTGCCAAAGGCGCGCAGAGCGGTGTTGATCAACTGCATGTACAGCGTGCCGATGTTCTCCCACAACCCGAAGGGGTTCGCGAGAGCACCGTCGCTTGTCGATAGCGCGAACAGACCGATCAGGCCCTCGTCGCCGTTGATGACGATCGGCAGTCCGCCAAGCTGATAGAACCTGAGCCCGATCCCGAGCGCGATGATGGCGGTCACCGCCAGCAATTCGGCGCGATGCCCGTTCCAGGCGTCGCCCCACACGCGACGCGGATCGGGCAGGGCGATTGCTTCGGGCAGAAACGCGATCGCGTAGCACCCGGCCCCCAGCAACCACACGGTGATAATGGCCATGTACTGGCTGTTATGCGAGCGTTCGAACGCGATTGCGGCGCCGGCGGCAGTGGCCGAAAGGGCAAAGGCCGCGACGACCCAGGCCCAGTGTCGCGATGGGCTTTTCCCACGGGGCCAGTGGGCTGGAAACAGGCGGGGCGGCAGCAGATTCGCGACTGCGAACAACGCACCGCCTAGAAGGCTCAGCCAGGCCGCGGCTGGAAAGACGATGGTCTGGTCGACCGGTGTCACGTACAGCCAGACCTGTCCGATCAACGCGATCAACACACTCGAACCGATGAGGGCCAGACGCGCTGGCTGCAAGCGGGGCATTGCTGCATTGGCTGTGTCTGGCACGACCGATCCGGAGCGAGGGCCTTCCTGGCGATCTGCTTCGATCATGTACGTTCTCGCTTTCGTCAGGGCGATTGCCTCGAGCACCCGCCGGGCTTCGAGTTGTCTGCAGTTTGCTTTGCCGTCTCTGCGCCGGTAGGACAGCGGAATCCGTGCAATGTTCGTGCCAGCAGCGCCGGCGACCCCCTGAGTACGCACGGGGGCTTCTCCATCGAACTTCCACAGAGGACGCGCATATTAGGTTGGGACCCGCGTGATTTGTCGGGCAAGCCGAGGGGCCGGGTACGGCCGGATCGGTCCTGGGCAGGCCGTATCTTGGGCCGCGTTTCGGCGTCTTCAGAGATAGATGCACACGCAAGCGGGGTGGAGCGCAAGCGATCCAGGCGCGCTAGTTCGAGATGAACGCGCCCTGACCGACCTGTACATGACGTTCAGTCCACGTCTGTATCGTCATGCCTGCCGCTTACTGGGCGAAGCCAACGAGGCCGAGGAACTCGTGGCTGAGACCTTCCATCGTTTCCTGATATCGCTCCGCAACGGAGCCGGTCCGCGGCAGCACCTCTCCGGCTACCTGTTCCGCATCCTTCACAACCTGATCACCGACCGATTCCGGCGGAAGACACCGGCCGCGGTGCCACTTGAAGACGACGTCGAAGCCGACAGCGACCCGGAGGGTATCAGCGATCAGAGGCGTCGGCGGGCGCAGGCCCGCGCGCTGCTGGTGCAGTTGACGCCCGAACAGCGGTTCGTGATCACGCTGAAATACTTCGAAGGCCTCTCCAACGACGAGATCGCGGCCGTGCTGGGCAAGAACGTCGGCACGGTCAAGTCTCTGCAGCACCGCGGCCTGGAGGCCATGCGGCGCGTGCTGGCACGTGAAGGCCGGACGGCAGCAGAGGTGCTGGCATGAACGACCTCATCGATCGGATCGACATCAGTGTTCGCCGCGGCAGCCCGATCGACGCAGAGGTGCGGCCCTGGCTCGACACGCTTTCCGCGTTGGATCCATTGCTCGATGTACCGCCCCGGTCAGCACAAGCCGCGGCTCGCGGGCTGGCGGCCTTTCTGGGCGAGGCTCGCGCTCTGCCCGTATCCGCCGCGACGCCAGGTCGTCATCCTCTATGGAAGGTCATTCCCTTCCGACAGGAGGCAACACCCATGAACGCCATGGCGACGATCGCACTGGTCCTGACCCTGGCATTCGGCGGCGTCGGGGCCACGGCCTACGCGGCCCAAAACAGCCGACCCGAGGACGCGTTGTACGGCGCCAAACTCTTGACCGAGGACCTTCGACTCGGCTGGAGCCAGGATCCACAGGAGCGTCTCGCCCTCGCGCTTAACCTGATCCAGACGCGCACGCAGGAGATGAACGATCTCGTTGAGTCAGAGCGGCCGGTGCCGGCCCAGATCACCGCGCGGCTGCAGAACCATATCGAAGCGGCGCTTCAGGCAGCCGCCGAACTCGATGACGCGGCGCTGACCACGGCCACAGAACGGCTTGGCGAGCGTAGTGAGGCTCAGTTGCAGGCCATGGCGCGTATGCAGATCATGGCGCCCGATGACCCGAGCCTGGACGGCGCCGAAGCCATGCTCATTCGCCTGCAAGCGATGGCGCGGCTCGGCACTGAAGATCCCGGCCAATTCCGTCAGCGCGTCCGCAGCGGCCAGTCCGAACCCCCTGTCGCACCCAGCGTGGCGACTACGCCCACACGGCGACCGACGTCGACCCCGCTGAGCGGCGGTCAGGGCTATGGTCCAGGCACCGGCGACTGCCTCGATCCGCTCGGGGCTTGCACGCCCGCTCAGGACGGAAGCAGCTTCGGGCGCGGCCCCGGCAACCCAAGCACGACGCCCGGCACCGGACCGCTCACGACGGGGACGCCACCTGTCAGCGACGGGTCCGGTCCCGGCCCGACGAACGGTGTCGGCAATGGGTCGCAGACCGGTCAGCCAGGGAACACCCCGGACCCAACTCAGGCGAGTCCGGGCGGCTACGGACCGGGGCCGCAGGCAACGGCCGAGCTTCAGGCGACGTCGGTGCCGCAGGCGAGTTGCACGCCCGAACAGGATGGCAACAGCTATGGGCCCGGCCCAGGCAATCCGTCGGTGACGCCTTCCGGCGCCAACAACAGTTACGGTGGAAGCGACGCCACGGCCCAGGCTGGCAACGGCCGCCCTTGAATGTCTGTGCGCCGGCTTCGGAGCCGTCAGCGACTCGACCGTAGCCAGCGTCATGGCCGGACGATGCGATGGGGTTCGCGCGTGGTGCTCACAAACGGGACCGCACCACGCGCGGCTGGCGCTCCTCGGTCGTCGATCGCGCGTCTGTCAGCCTGTCTCCGGCCCACGATGGGTCTTGGCCTCGACGAAGTCGCTGTAACCACCGGCGTACTCACGAAGACGACCGGAGTCGAGCTCCACGGTCCGTTCGACAACGCGGTCCAAAAAGTAGCGATCGTGCGAGATGACGATCACGGTCCCATCGAACTCGGCCAACGCGTCCTCCAACACTTCGGCCGAGGCGATGTCGAGGTTGTTCGTGGGTTCGTCCAACAGCAGACAGTTCACGTTTGAGACACGGCCGGGGAGGGCGAGCAGGGCGAGCTGAAGTCGGCTGCGCTCGCCGCCGGAGAGAGCCCCGATTGGCTGTGACACCTGGCGATAGGTGAAGAGATACCGTTTGAGGAATGACACGGCGCCGTTCTCTGTGATGTAGGCCGCATGCCGCACGGCCTCGAGCGGGGTCTGCTCGAGGTCAAGCGTCTCGTGCTCCTGGGCGTAGTAGCCGAGTTGCACGCTGGGGCCGATCTTGACCTCGCCCAGGTCGGGCTGCTCACGGCCAAGCACCAAACGGAGCAGCACCGATTTGCCCGCCCCGTTGGCGCCGATCACGCCGACGCGTTCACCGTGCTGGACGAGCAGGTCGACGCCCTGCAAGGGCCGGGTCTCGCCGAAGGCCTTGTGGACACGCTTGAGCTCCAGGACCTTCGTCGATCCACGCCAACCCGAAAACGCCAGGCCCATCCGGCGTCGCTCGAGCGTCGGGCGTTCGACCGACTCGATGCGATCCAACCGCGTTCGCAACGCGCGCAAGCGGCTGGCAAACTTGTCGTTGAAGACGACCCACTGGGCGTAGCGTTTGATGGCGGCCTCCATCCGCGCGACGGTGCGCTGTTGAACCTGATAGAGCTCCTCCTGGCGCGCCAGCCGGGTTTCCTTCTCGAGTACATAGTTCGAGTAGTCGCCGTTAAAGGTGCTCAAACGTCCGTCCTCGAGATCGGCAATGTGCGTGACCACGGCATCGAGCAGGTAGCGATCGTGCGACACGAGGACGACGGCGCCCGGGTAGTCGCGGATCAGGCTCTCCAGAAAGGCCTTGCCCGCCAGATCGAGGTGGTTGTCCGGTTCATCGAGCAACAGCACGGCGGGGCGGGCGAGCAGCAGCCGAACAAGACCCACCAGTTTCTTCTGGCCGCCGCTGAGTAGGTCCATGGATTTGGACAGGTCGTGTTCGGTCAGACCCAGGCCGCGCAAGAGGTCGCGCGCGCGGGCCGCGTAGGTCTCGCCGCCCAGATCTCGAAAAGCCTGAAGCGCCTTCTCCTGAGCATCGAGCGTTCGGGTCAGCGCTTTCTCGTCGCCAAAGACGGCCGGGTCGCCCAGTTTCGTCTCGAGGCGCTCCAGCTCCGCCTCGACCCGGGCCAGTTCCGCATTCCCGGCCAGCGCCGTCGCGAGCGCGGTCTGGCCCGACTGTGGGTCGGGTTGCTGCGGCAGATAGCCGACCGTCACACCCTTGGCACGGGCCAACGTTCCGCCGGGGTCGGGCGCGTGTTCGCCCACGATGAGTTTGAGCAGCGACGATTTGCCCGCGCCGTTCGGCCCGATCAGGCCGATGCGCTGGTCGTGTTGGATCTCCCAGGACAGGTTGTTGAAGATCGGACGGGCCCCGAGGCTGAGGCTGATGTTGGCTAAACCGATGGCGATCATGATCCACTCCGAAACAAAAGAGCCGCAGGCATCGCCTGCGGCTCGAAGAACTCGGAGCGTCAATCTGTGTCAGGCGCTCCGGTCGGCAGGCGGAATCCGACAAGGAACGCGAAAAAAGCCGCCGGTTCGGGCGACGATCCGCATCGTCTGCGCGACAGGAAAAGCGTAGATCACGCCGGCATTGTATCGCAAATATGGCGCGATCCACCGTACGAGAGTCGGCCAGGGTGATCGGGTTCGATCTGAACCGTTTCTTTATCCCGGCTTCGCCCCTTCTAAACCCGGTTTCCTTAGGATCTGCCTGCATCGAGACATCACGTGTCCGCATCTCGGAGCCGGCGGACCGAAACTCAAGGAGCGCGAAACACACGATGACTGCTTCACCGCAAACCCGATCGGGCAATCCGACGCGAAACAATTTCTGGCTGGACCTGGTGCTCTTGATCGCCGTCCTGCTGGCGCTGGCGCCGAACTTCACCGGCCTCGCCATCCACGAATGGCTGAGCATCGGTTTCTGGGTCACGATCGTGCTGCACCTGTTGCTGCACTGGTCCTGGACGGTCAACACGCTCAAGCGGCTGTTTGGCCGCATCCCATGGTCGGCCCGTGTCAACCTGATCCTGAACATCCTGCTCTTCATCGACATGACGGTCGTGATCTTCTCGGGGCTGATGATCTCGCGCGAGGCCCTGCCGGTGTTGGGCCTTTCACTGAGCGGCGGCCGCGGCTGGGAAGGGATCCATCGACTCACGGCGGACTGGAGCCTGTACTTGACCGGCATGCATGTGGCCCTGCACTGGCGCTGGATCGGCAGCGCCATCAAGCGGTACGTGTGGCAGCCGATCCGTAACCTGTTTCGCCCGACCCGTCCGGCGCTCAACGGCGCCATCATCACCCAGGAGGTGAAGTCATGAAGACCCTGATGCGTGCGGCGGCCATCCTTGCCGCCACCTTGTTCGTGGTCGGTGGCGCCTTCGCCATCGTGCAGTCGACCGGAAGCAGCCTCGCGGCCTCCGGGACCGAACGCGGCCTTCCGAGCGACACGGCGGCTTTTGCCCCGCCGGCCGGTGAGACCGCCACAGCCGACACCGGCAACGCGCTGGAAACTCACCGCGACGGCGGGCGTGAGGCGGGCGGCGTCTCCGGCTGGATCAACATCGCCAAGAACGCTGCGGTGATGGCCGGGATCACGCTCGTGGTCATGCTTGGCGGCCTGGGCTGGCGCAAGGCACGCGACCTGCGCCGCGGCCCGAGCGCCCCGTTGGCCACGCCGAACCGTCCCGCCGTGGACACCTCAGCCTGAGCGGCCGACACGACCGTAACGAAGGCGCCGGATGCGACCCGCATCCGGCGTCTTCGTTTTCCGCACCCTGTTACCGAAACGCAACGCCGAATTACCGATCTGCCACGGAGGTTCGCGCGGTGCTGTCACATCCGCTTGTTAGGCTGACCGCGTCGATCATTCGGGTCGACGTGAAGCGCGGGCCGGCCGCGCGGGAGATGCCTCATGATGGAAACGTCAGTGGTCCTCAAAGCGGTGTTGCTCGTCGTGCTCCTGGCTGCGTGCAGCCCGCTCGCGTTTTCGCGGACGGCCGACGACTCGACGCGACCCGCCGCGGCCGTGCCGACGGCGCCGATCGCCGACACGGCGAAGCCGTCGATCGTCGCCGCACGCGCGGCGGATCACACGCCGACGCCTCAGCCGACCGCGACCTCCGACCCTATGGCGCTCTCCCAGACGGCCACCGCACTCGCGAGCGCGGTCCTCGCGGCGGCGCCGCCCACGCCCATCGCTTCGTACCCGTCGCCGGACGGTGCCTGGCGAATCGACGTGGTGTCCACGGGTTGCGTGACGGCGGCCGAACAAGCGGGCGCCGATAACCAGGCGGTCGAGCAGGTGTTGCGTGTCGAACGCGACGGCGGCGCGGTCACAGAGATCGCGAGCCAGCTGACCTTCTGTGGCGGGTTGGGGAGCTACGGTTTCGAGGGTCTGACCTGGTCGTCGAACAGCCGCTTCTTCTACTTCACGACCGCCCGTGAGGGCTCGCCCGACGGCCTGTGCTGGTTTTGGGAGCCCACGATCTCGCGGCTAGAGGCCGCCACCGGCCGCGTCGAACCCATTGGCGGCGGACCCCTCTCGCCCGACGGCACACGGCTCGCGACCTGGCAGAATCGCGACGTCGTGATCTGGGATCTGAACCTGGGTGAACTGGCGCGGGTGCCGGCCGCCGGCGCGCAATCGTTCGGCGGCCCCATCGCCTGGGCGCCCGACGGCGCCTCTATCGTCTACCTCGAGAACGGCGCGGGATGCCCGCCGTTTCGGACGACACGTCTGACGCGTGTTGACATGGCGCACGGTCGGCCGCTTGTGTTGCTGGATTCGGCGACACGCACGTTTTCGACGGTCGCCTGGCCGGAGCCGAACCGTCTGACGCTGTACGACGAGTTGGGGGCGCCGTGGTCGTTCGATCTGTCGACGCGGGATCTCGCGCCCAACGATCGTTGATCGGTTGCAGCGTGGCGAACGCGGATCTAGCGCCCATTCGCCGGCCGCTCACGGGGCACCGGCATACTCAAGGCCCGACGAGGATGTTTACAGTCAGCGGCGCGTCATGGGGACCGACGCCAAAGACGCCCATTTCACCCGCAGACAGGCGCCACTCGCTGACGTAGTGCCCGGGTTTCGTGGGCGCCGTGAACGTCACGGAGAGATCGGCCGTGTCGCCGGGGTTGATGGTCGCGCGCAGCGATGTGCTGCCCGCGTCGGCGTTGAGCGAGTCGCCGCCCGTCGGCACGAGCGAATTCACGACGTAGTCGGGCCCCCAACTGCATGTGCCGTCATTGCGGACGCGCCAGGTCTTGACGAATACCGCGCCAGGTGCGACGGTCGCACGATCTGGGATCGAGACGTCTTCGATGAAGGTCGCTTTGTAGTCGCAGGTGCCGATCGTTGTCGCGGGTGGGGCGACGAACTGAAAGTCCCAACCGAAGTTGACGTCGCCCTGTGTCTCGCCGCCGCGCACGGAGACGGTGAAGGCCGGCGTCTCGAGAAGGGGGCTTGCCTCGCCGCCATTGATGCCGACGGTTTCGGTCGGGCCCGTCGTCGGATCAACTGATACGCAATACACACCCGGGACAAGGCTCCCAAAGGCGTAGCCGCCGTCCACGCCGGTGACGGTCTCGGCAAAACCGCTGGCGGGGCATGGGCCGGCGCCAAGCAGCACGCGCACACCCGACAACCGCGGCTCACCCGCCTGAATGCGACCATCGGCATGGTAACTGCCATCCGGGTTGGGCACGCAATTGGTGAGGTCTGCGGCCGTTCGGCCGCCCTGTTCGGCGATACAGACATCACGCCAGGCATGGCCTTGGATCCACCCCAGGCCATTGTCCATCGGCGTTGGCAGCGAGGGCGTCTCAGCCGCGACCAGGGTGGGGGGCGCCGTCGGCAGCGGCGGCGTGGCACAGGCGGCCAGGGCCAAAGCCGCGCTCAGGACGGTCATAGACTTCTTAAGGAGGTTTGTTATCGCCATGGCGCTCTCCGCGTCGTCTCGTTGACCGGCTCCCACCGCCACGCACCGGGCAATCGCATCTCACGGTGAGAAAAGCGGATTTTGCCGCGGCCTGCGTGAACCGATCGCGCGCGGGCCATATCGGCGGGCCGTCAGGTCGCGCAGGTGCGTTGCCGCAAATCCCGCGTTTGAGATGCCGGCGAGCCCGGTCCGGATGCTCCGCGGGCCGTTCCTGCAACGGCCGCCGCGAGTAGGCCGGGATCTCGAATGCCGCGAGTTTACGCGGCCG
The DNA here is from genome assembly GCA_044224715.1 of Anaerolineales bacterium. GTDB lineage: Bacteria > Chloroflexota > Anaerolineae > Anaerolineales > UBA6663 > UBA6663. The sequence goes on from JBGAJV010000026.1 coordinate 13,561, forward strand.
GCCCGAAGCGCGTCTCAAGCCATGGCACGGCGAAAGCCATCAGATCGGCGGCGCCGAAAAGGTATGACTCCGCGTCGCCGACCCGCCCATGCGCGCCACGCCCGGCCGCCAGATAGGCGCGCGCGATCTCCTCAAAGGTGTACGCGTCGTGCGGCTCCCCCGTATCGAAGTCCTCGATCTCGACCCAGACCTTGCGTCCGTCGCGCAAGAGCGGGCAGGTGTAGTGGATGACGTGCTTGTGCCGCAGCCGCGCCTGGAACTCGGCGTGGTGCAGCAGCGTGATCGTGTCGAGCGGCGCGCCAAGCATGAGCACCTGGCCGCGGGCCTCGACGAGCTTCGCCAGCGGTGACCCTGCGCCGTACCCGTAGTTCAGCGGATGAGCGGCGGTGATCCACTCCGCGACCGCGCCGTTGGCGACCATCGACGCCTCCGGGTTCAGGCTGCGCCGCGTCCCCGGCCACGTGCGGAGGAATTCGGCAAGGATGCTGTTCTCGCGGACCGAGCGCGCCAGTGCCGGATCGAACACCGGATGTTGGTCGCGGTACAAGGCCCGCAAATCCTCCGGCAGATCGGCGAGGAAGTCAGGGATGTCCTGCCAGCCGGCGTACATCATCACCGTGCCGCTCGGCGTCAGCGCGTCCAGCACGGCCTGAAGGATCGTGTTCGGCCCACCCATCACCGACCCGACGGCCTTGACCGAGCTGTGCAGCATGAGCACGGACCCAGGCGCGACGCCGAGGGCGTGCAAGTCGGCGCGCAACTTGGTCGCGGTGTGGGGGGCGGGCGAGTGGGTCATCAAGATCTTTCCTTCAGGTCGTCGGGCGGGGCGCGAATCGATAGTGGGTCAACGTGCGCGCATCCCACAATCCGACAACGGCCAGCACCAGGACCGACAAGACGAGCGTCGTGATCATTGGATCATAACTCGAGCCGTAGTTGGGGACGAGGTATTCGCTCATGTTCGTCATGGTGTGGAAGACCGTCGTCGCCAACACGCTGCGCCCGGTGTTGACGTAGATCCAGACATGGAGCACCCGCAGGCACACCTGCCCGGAGCAATGCCACAGGATCCAAAGCGGCGCACGATGCGCCTCGAGCAGCGGCACGACGTGGATGAGGGCCCAGAACACGCCCATGCCGAGACCCGTCGCCAGGGCGCCCCAGCGCGTTTCGAGCGGATCGTACGCGTAGCCCTGCCAGCCCAGTTCCTCGCCCAGATCGCCGACGATGAACATGACGAACAGCAGCGGGACAAGCTCGAGTGGAAACACCGCCGGCTCTGGCCCGCGACCCTGCGCGACCACCCAGGCGTAGTTGAGCGCCAGCACGCCTGGCATCAACGCCACGATCGGCACCCACCAACGAATGCGTCGCAGTCGCCGGATGTCCAGCGCGCGCGCCAATAGATCGCGAACTGCGCGCCACCCCCCGTCCCGGTACGAGAGGATGAGGGCCGCCAGCGCCGGATTGAACGTCATCAGCGCGGCCGTCGGCAGGTTGATCGGGATCCAGGCCGGCAAAAACGACCTGGACGATGCGCCGATGATCCAGAAGGGGATCGACAGCGCCAGGAACAGCGCAAAGAACGCCCAAGGTCGGCGCTGCGTGGTCGACACGTGAGCCCTACCCCTCTCGCGTCCGAGTGGCGTCGGGTGTCGCGTTGAGGCGCGCGCTGCGCTGCAACACCACGACTACGATCAGGGCGATTGCCAGGGCCGGGATCGAAACTACCCATTTGCCCAACAGCAGCCATGCCAGCCCGACGCACACGGCCAGCCAGAGCCCCTGGACGCGTGGCGTCGCGGCTCTACGGCTCAGGACGATCGCGAGTATCGCGCACGCCGCCATCAATACACCGCCGAGGGCATGACCGATCAAGGTGGCGTTGCGGCCCTCGAAGGGTGGGGCGCCGGCGCTGGTGAGCAGCAAGGCGATGATCACACCCAGCCCGACCTGGCCGTGGAGCGCTCCGGTCAGCGCACTCAGTGAACGCCGCTCGAGCACTCCGGCTCCGCGGCGGCGAACGACCATCACGAGCGCCAGGGCCAGCATCCAACTCGCGGCGACGATCGCCAACCAGCGTACCAGGCCGTGCAGGGTGATCAGGAATTCAGCTATCGCGAGCATGTGTTGATCCTTTCTACGCTATGAGAACACCCGCTCCCGTTTTGGCGGGTCAAACCGTTCTGACGAACAACGCGCGGTCGAACCGCACCTGGGGGATCGCGCCCCCAGCGGCGCGTCGTCCGACCGCCAATACCATCACGACGCGGGCCTCGCCCGGCAGACCGACCAGCCGCTTCACACGGGGTTCGTCGAAACCTTCCATGGGGCAGCTGTCGTATCCGGCGGCGCACAGCGCGAGCATCAGGTTCTCACAGGCAAGCGCCGTCGTCTTGGTCGCCCAGAGTTGCAGACCCCAGAAACCAAACGGGCCGCGCCAGGTCGGCCGGAACAGCCCCAGGAGATCCAGCACGAGCGCCTTGATCGGGGCCAGAACGTGGAACGGGCCCTCCTCGAAGATCAACGGCACGGTGCGCCGATACTTCTCGAGCGCCCAATCCGGTCCACCGGCGTTTGTGTAGTGGTCGAGATTCAGCTGTCGGGCGCGACGCCACTGGTCGGGGCGGGCCGCCAGAACGAGCAGAGTCGGAGCGTTGCGTGCCGGAGTCTGGTCGAGACACAGGACGCGGAGCGCGGCAAGTTTCGTCGGATCGGCGACGTGGACGAATTCCCAGGGATGCAGGTTCTGCGAGTTCGGGGCAAGAAGCGCCAGGTCGAGGCACCGGCCGAGGACCTCCTCGGGAATGGGCTCCGGCTCGAACACCCTGACCGAGCGTCGGGCCCGAACCACCCGTTCGAAGGCATCGAAGTCCGCGATCCGCATCTCCATCGTTCATGCTCCACACGTTCGTTCAGGTTGAGTCGGTTCGGCGCAACCCAGCGGGTGCGCGTGCGCCCGCACAGGTTTTCGGGCACTGTCCCAGGCCGCGAAAACCCCGACTGTCGGACATTCAAACGGCCGTCGACCCAGCCGAATAGCTTTGGCCCGCCGGCAGGATCCGACCGGCGCGGCTGGATCGGTTGCGCCACAACCGGGTTGTGCTAGACTTACGCTGTAAGGAGATTACAACTTACACTGTAAGTTGTCAATCCCGTCTTTGGAGGATGAGCTATGCCCCGCAACCGCAAACCGCTCACCCGCGACCTCGTGCTCGAGGCCGCGCTCGAGATCCTCGACAAGGAGGGCCTGGCGGCGCTGTCGATGCGGCGCGTGGCCGCGGCGGTCAAGGTCGAGGCGATGTCGCTGTACAACCACGTCGCCGACAAACAGGATCTTCTGAACGGCCTCGTGGATCTCGTGTTGGCGCGGATCGCGCTGCCTGATTCGCGGCTGCCCTGGGATGCGCGGCTCGAGGCACTCGCCAACGGCATCTACAACGCCCTCATCGCGCATCCGGCCCTGGTCACCGTTTTGGCCTCCGAGCAAGGCCAACCCAAGGACGTCCGCGTGCTCCAGGGCATGGACAGCATCCTCGCCGCGCTGGCCGAGGCGGGGCTCAGCCCGCGCCAGCAGGTCAACGCCTATCGCAGCCTGCTGTCGATGTGCCTCGGCTTCGTCGTCGCGCACACCCAGGGCCTGACCACGAGCGCTACCGCCGCGCAGGCCGAGTGGGATCGCCAGGGCCCGACCCGCTGGAACCCCGAGCTGCTTCCCAATCTGGCCCGGTTGGCGCCGCTGTTTCTCGAGACCCACGCCGGCGACGACTTTCGCTTCATGCTGGACGCGTACCTTAAGGCATTGCGCGCCGCGGCCGCCGCGGAGAAGGCCGACGCGCGGCGGGGCCGTGGCGAGGCTGAGCGCATCCGTCGACGGACGGGATCGCAGGGTTGATTGGACCAACCAAAACCGCGGTCGGTTGGGCGCCCAAGCGACCGATGTCACAGGTTTTGCTTGTCGTGGGCGTCGCTTCTGCATAAAATGACCGCACTTGGCCCAACCAGGGCTGACCTCCTCAGGGTTGAGACCCCAGAGACATTGGCGAACAATGCAGACGTCTACTGATGCGCGCCCGGGTGCCTGGAACCTTGGTCTGATCCTTCTGACTCTTGCGTACCCGATCACGCATTTCATCGTGCGGTACATCCCAAACCCGTTTGTGCCGACTGCCAATCTCGCGCTCAACATGATCTTCCCGGTCCTGGCCGGTTACTTCTACGGGCCGGTGAGCGGCGCGCTGGCCGGCGCGTTGGGCACGGGGCTGTCGGCCTTCTTCGGCGGCGACATCTACGATGCGATGTCGATCGTCCCGCATGCGACGATGGGCATGGCGGCCGGGTGGCTCGGCGCGACGCGGTCGCAGACGGCCGCAGCGTTGACGATCGTGCTCGGCCACGTGCTCAACCTCATGTTCTACTGGCGGTTCGGCCTGTTGTCGTTGGATCACCCCGAGACGCTGGCCCTCGGGATCACGACCGAGACCACGGTCGGCGTCGTCGCGATCGTGTTGTTGATCGTGTTGTTGCAGAAGCGGCTCTACCGCGAACCGGAGCGACGCTGGTGATGCGCCCACGGGTAGCGCTGCCACGGGCGGCGGCGATCGGCTTGATCGCGACCTGGATCGGCGCGGCCGCCCTGGCCGTCCTGGTCGTTCCTGGCCTGCCGGACGACGTGCGCGAGATGGTCGCGTTCTCGCAGGTCATCCCGATCCTGGTGGGCGCCTTTTATTTCGGGCAGTCGGGCGGTTTGCTTATCGCGTTCGCGGCCAGCCTGGTGAGCGGGTCGCTCGTGATCCGGAACATCGAGTCGGTCAACACAGTATCGGTGCAGCGCGTGATGTTCCAGATCATCTCGTTCAACGCCGCCGCGCTTGTGACGAGTTTTCTCTCCGATCAAGAGAAAGCGCACCGCCGCCAGGTCGCGCGTCAACTCGAGCGGATCACGGCGCTGCGCGCGATCGACAAGGCGATCAATGCCGGAAGCGATCTCAACGGCACCCTGTATCTGCTGCTTGAAAGCCTGATGCACCTGCTCGAGGCCGAGGCCGCGGTCATCTACTGGCGAAATCCGAAGACCGCGTCGCTCGAAGTGAAGGCCAGCCTTGGGCTGTTCGGCGAGGTGTCGCCGCGCGCAGCCGATCGTGCCGACGGCAGCGGCGCCGAACAGGCGGCGCGCGAGCGGCGCACCATCCACATCGCCGACCTGGGCGCGATCGATCCTGTGTTTTCGCAGCTGATCCAGGGCAAGGGTGTGATCGCGTATTACGCGGTCCCGCTTGTGGCGCACGGCGATTTGAAGGGCGTGCTCGAGATCTACGATCGCGCTTCACACCCGGACGAGGCGTGGCGCAACGACCTCGAAGCCCTGGCGGGTCAGGCCGCGATCGCGATCGTGCATTCGCGGCTTGTGGAGGATCTCCAGGATTCGAACGCCGAGATGGCCCAGGCGTACGATGCGACGCTGCGCGGCTGGTCGCGCGCGCTCGACCTGCGTGATCGCGAGACCGAGGGCCACACGCAGCGGGTGGCCGCCATCGCGGTCAGGCTGGCGGAGCGCATGGGGCTGTGCGGCGACGACCTGCTGGCGTTTCAGCGCGGCGTGATCTTGCACGACATCGGCAAGATGGGCGTCCCCGACAGCATCCTGCTCAAGCCCGGGCCGTTGACGCAGGACGAATGGGCGGTCATGCGCAAACACCCGGTGTACGCCCAGATCCTGCTGGCACCGGTGCGGTATCTCGAGGATGCGCTCGTGATCCCGTTGTACCACCACGAACGCTGGGACGGCACCGGCTATCCCTTCGGGCTGCGCGGCACCGACATCCCCTTATGGGCCCGCATCTTCGCGGTCGTCGATGTGTGGGACGCGTTGCGCTCCGATCGCCCATACCGCCAGGCGCTTCCCGAGGCGGTCTGCGTCCAACACATCGCCGAGCAATCGGGCAAGCTCTACGACCCGGACGTCGTGACGGCCTTCCTCGACCTCCTCGAGGCGGAGAGCGCCGCGGCGGCGCCGCACTCGCTACCCGCGCCTCAAGGCGAATCCTCGGCCAGCTGACGTAGAAAATCGCCGGTTGTCAGGTTGAGCAGCCAGGCGCCCGGCGCCGGCCACGATTCGTCCTGCAGACGCACCAGCCCACCGGGCTCCCACGCCAGCACGCGCAAGACGCGCTCGTCGGGCGTGGGAAGCGCCACCACGGTGCCCGTATCCGGCTCGATCATCACCACCACGCCTCGTCCGCCGGGCCGCACCGCGCTCATGGCGAGGCGATCCCCTTCGGGGCTCCAGACCAGATCGCCGCCCACCGTCAGTTCCAGCTGCAGCGTGTGTTTCTGCGGCACATACGAAAGTAGATCCAACACGGTGAGCCGGTCGGGCGAATCCGCCTGCACCCACGCCATCCGCTGCGAGCCGGCGTCGAAGGCCACGGCGTACGCGGCGACGTCGTTGACGCTGATCACGATCGGCTGCACGTCGCCTGTCGCGAGCGCCAGTCGCTTGATCGAACCGACCTGCGCGTACGCGTGCGGATCCGTGTCGGCGCGCACCAGCGTCTGCGCGAAGAACAGATAACGCCCGTCTGGGCTCCACCACAAGGCGCGGCGTGTCAGGGTCTGACTGGCGGCGAGCGGTTCATCGCCGATCGTCCAGCGCGGGCCGTCGGCGCGCAGCACCGTGAACCGCGCCGCGAAGTCGTGGCAATCCACCGCGGTCCAACGTCCATCCGGAGAAACGTCCACGTCGTCGGGGCTGGCGCACGATGTCGCGAGCGGCACGAGTTCGGTTGGCGTCGACGTCGGCGCTGCCGCGCGCGTTGGCGAAGGGCTCACGGAGGCGGTGGGCTGCGGTGGAGTTGTCGGCTGAAACGTGGGCCGGGATGTCGCGGTGGTCAGGGTGGGCACGGTCGCCGGCGCGCACGCCGCCAGGACGAGCGCGCTCAGCCCGAGACGGATGCCAGGCCGTGACCTCCGGCACTCGCGTACGTGACCCATCGGCCGGTAGTGTACCAGCGCCGACGGTGACCGGGCATTCGAACCGGGACCCGGCGCGCACGGGCGAATCGTCTGGCGCGGAGCCGGGCCGCGAATGACGTGAATGGGAACGCGTGGCCCGGCTGATGCGGCCGAGTGCGAGGCACGTGAACGCAGACACCGTGCCGGCCACCGAGCAACACAGGCGCAAATACATCTGGAGGTTCAGTCATGCAAGAGATCCCCTTCGACGCGATCGTGATCGGTTCGGGCATTGGCGGCCTGACCGTGGCCAGCCTGCTGGCGCAACTGGAAGGGCAACGCGTGCTCGTGCTCGAGCGCCACTTCCAGTTGGGCGGATTCACGCACGCGTTCACGCGGCCTGGCGGCTACAGCTGGGATGTGGGCCTGCACTACGTCGGCGGCATGGCCCCTGGCGATCAGGGGCGGCAATTGATGGATCTGGTGACCGGCGGCGACGTCGATTGGCAGCCGATGCCTGCTCCCTTCGAGACGTTTTCGTATCCCGGTCTCGAGTTCGAAGTCCCGGTCGGCAAGACGGCGTTCCGTGACGCGTTGTGCGCGCGCTTCCCACAAGAGCGTGGCGCGCTCCACGGGTATTTCCGGGATGTCGAACGGGCGGCGCAATGGCTGGCGCACCGTATCGTCGCGCCCGGCGCGCCGTGGTTCGTAAAGTGGTCGATGAAAATGACCGCCGGACCCGACGCGCTGGCGCGCATGACGACGCGCGATTACCTGAACGCGCACTTTCGCGATCCGAACTTGAAGGCTGTGCTCGCCTCCCAATGGGGCGACTACGGCCTCCCTCCGGCCGAGAGCGCATTCGCCGTGCACGCCATGATCGTCAGCCACTACTTCGACGGCGCCTGGTACCCGGTGGGCGGCGCCGGCGCGATCGCGGATGGCGCCCGTCGCGTCATCGAAGCGGCCGGCGGTCGTTGTCTCCCGAATCACGCGGTCAGCGAGATCGTGTTGCACGAGGGCCGCGCGATCGGCGTGCGCGTGAAGACCCGTCGCGGCGAGCAAACGTTCCTCGCGCCTGTGGTCATCTCGAACGCGGGCGCCCGCACCACGTTCGAGCGCCTGCTGCCCGCGAGCCTGCCGATCCCGTTCCGCGACGAGCTTCGCGCCATGCCGCATGGGCAGGGCGTTGCCACGGTCTACCTCGGCCTCAAGCGCAGCCCGGTCGAGCTCGGCCTGACCGGCGGCAATCACTGGATCTACACCGGCTTCGATCACGACGACCTGTTCGCGCGCCGCGCGGACCTGTTCGCGGGTCGGCCGACGTCATGCTACCTGTCGTTCCCGTCGCTGAAGGACCCACAGGCCAGGGCGCACACCGCCGAGATCATCACGCAACTCGACTATGAGGCCGTCGCCCGCTGGCAAGACCAGCCCTGGCGCAATCGCGACGCCGCCTACGAGGACCTCAAGCGACAGGTCGCCGATGGGCTGCTGGATCTGGTCGAAAGCCGGCACCCGGGCTTCCGCGACCTGGTCAGCTTTGTCGAGGTGTCGACGCCGCTGTCCGTCGCGCATTTCACCGGGCATGCCGGCGGCGCCATCTACGGCGTGCCGGCGACACCCGAGCGGCTGCGCGCCGACTGGCTGACGCCGCGCACGCCGGTGCCCGGTCTGCTCATGACCGGCACCGATGCCGGCATGCTCGGCATCGCGGGCGCGCTGATGGGCGGCGTCGCGACGACGTCGGTGTTGTTAGGCGGTCTGAGCTTCATCAACATCATGCAGCGAGCTTCGGCGCGGGGCGCTACGGCCCAGACCCTGGCTCCCGCGTGATCGACGGGCCTGGCGCGCGCGGTCACGTCGGTTCAGCCGCAATTGCGTTGCCGATCGGCCAGGCAGGAAGTTGGGCCAGAAACGGGGTGGTCATGGGTTGGGGCGCAGCCCCGACCCACCGACCCATGACCACCCCGTTTTCGGCCTCTTCAACCCTCTCTGGCTGGGCCCATCGCGAGCCAGCCGGGGCTGTAAAATGGCCCCATGTCCCCACTCAATTATCTGAACGTCCGTATCCCACTTGTTTGCATTGTGTTGGCCTCGCTGACCGGGTGCGCGCAGGCCGTCGCGCCGACGGCCACGCCGGCGCCGGCGACCAGCCTGGCGACGATCTGCGAACCCGAGAACGTCGGCCAGGTCCGAACGGTTGAAGGGTTCTTCATCTTCCCGGATGTGATCGTGGCAGGCGACGCGTTGACCTTGATCCTCAGCGCCGGCCCGGGCGGCGTCGAACCTTACGTTCACGTGAAGGTTCCGGTCGGGACGGGACCCAACCAGGTCGAGGCGCCTCCGGCCGACGCCACCGATCAGGAGATACGAGTCCACACCGGCGCGAACGAAGTGGCTGACATGAGCCGCCAGGTGCGCGTCAGTGGCCTGGTCACCGCGGGCGACATGGGCGACGGCACGACGTGCTTCCTCGGGAATCCGGCAATTGCATTGGCCACCGACGTTAAGCCGACGCCTTGAGCGTGATGGTGGGCCTCTGGGTAGATTCAACTCGACCGGCCCAAACCGAAGCCAACACGCCGAATCATAAGAATCACGTTAGAATGTCGGCGGGTCGGCCAGAACGGACCGGTCGCCCGACAACCAAGTGGCGCGGTGGGTGATCATCCTCGGTGGTTCGGGGTTCATGGATGCCCACGGGATTCATCTGCAGGAGGCAAGGATTATGAACAAAACTCAACTGACCTGCCTGGCGGCCGCGGCTGCCCTGGCGCTGGCGGCCTGTTCGCCCCCCAAGCCGGGCAAGGCCGTTGCGTTCGGCGACGTCTGTGACATGAAGGGCGAACGCGTCCAGGTGACCGGTTTTCCGGTGCTTCCGGACACCATCGAGGGCGACAGCGTGAATCTGTGGGTCTACGAGACGGCGCCGTACGAGGGCGAAGTCATCGAGGTCACTGTCTCGATCGGCACGGACGCCAATCAGGTGGCCGACGTGGTCGACCAGTTCGCGGACGAGGACCTGAAACTGACCGCCGGCGACGGCAAGACCGTGTACTCCTTTGGCGACAGCGCCAAGTTCTCGGGCGATGTCAATGAGGGCGGCACCACGGGAGCCTGTGTTCTGACCAACATCCTCGTCGAATAGCGACGACTGTCGTTCGAAATCCTGTCAAAGCCGGCAGGGGCGCTACTGCCCCTGCCGGCTTTGCTTTTCTCCGAGGCGGCGCCACCCGGGCAGGGCGCTCGGACCGCTCTCGGCGGCATGTGCCCCAAACAGGCCCGCCCCGTTTGGATAGGAATCAGGAAGATTATCACTAGGCAAGCCGTGGCACGGTGCAACACTGGGTTCCATCGGCGCGTGCACGTCAATTGGGGTCGCCGTACAATACCGGAGCCGCCAGAAACCCGTGTGGGCGGCGCTGCGTAACTCTCATGTCGATCCCATTGGACGGAGTATCACGCCACCATGACTGACGAAGACGAAGCGGAAAGCCTGTTCGAGAGAGCCAGCCGTCGCGCGCAGGAGGCCGGTCAGCGCTACGAATCCGAGGCCGGGAAGGACGCATCCGGCGGTGACGTTGGCGCGGCAGCCCTATTGGCCGGCGGGGCAGCCGGCGGTCTGGCGCAAACCGTGGCCGATGCGCGCCATCCGGCCCAATATGTCTATCACACGCAGCGTCCGAGCGGAGCCGCTCTGGCCGCGTTCGTCGATTCCTTGACGGCGCTGAGCGACTCCGACACGCAGGCCCAGGTCACCGGCGGCGGGTCGCAGGCGACGGTGATGTATCGCCAGCAGGTCGCGGTGGTGGGCTGGGTGGATCTGTTGAGCGTCGGTCTGCTGCAACGCGACGAAGAAGTGACCGTGACGGCCGGGGCGCCGAACCTGGCGGCCCTGGGTGGGGCGGCCGCCGATCTGGGCGGCGCGGCGGCGCAGGCCGCTGGCCGGGTCCTACGCGGTGATCTGATCGGCGGCGCCATGGCGGCCGCGGGCAATCTCGGACGCGCGAGCGCGGCGGCGGATGCTTTGACGTTCAGCAGCAAGGTGCGGAGCGCGATCCAACGCGTTGGCCTGGCGCTCGAGACCGAATGGCGCGAGCGCGACAAGGAACGCGAGGCGGCGCTGTCGGCCGAACAGAAGCGGCAGTTCTGCCAGCGTTGCGGTGCGCGTTGGCCCGACGATGTCGTTACGGTGTGTCCACATTGCGGCGCGCCCCGTGAGGCCTGATCCGGGGTCGGCGGCAGGCGACGCTGCATCCAGACGGGGGAGGGTGTATGACTGCTAAGTTGATTGACGGCACGGCCATCGCCGCCAAGGTGCGAGCCGAAGTGGCGCAGCGCGTGACCGAGCGCGTGGCCGCGGGCAAATCGCGCCCGGGGTTGGCCACGGTGCTGGTCGGCGAGGATCCGGCCTCGCAGGTCTACGTCTCAAATAAGCGCAAGGCGTGTGCCGAGGCCGGCATCGAGGCCGAGCCGTTCGCGCACAAGCTGCCGGCGAGCGCCACGCAGGCCGAAGTCGACGACCTTGTCGCGCGGCTCAACGCGGACCCGCGGGTCAACGGCATCCTGGTTCAGCTGCCGCTGCCCAAGCATCTTGACGAGGAACGCGTCCTGTCGGGCATCGACGTCACCAAGGACGTCGACGGCTTCCATCCGCTCAACATCGGCCGGCTCTCGATGAAGGGCCGCGACCCGTGGTTCATCCCGTGCACGCCCGCCGGCTGCATCCGCCTTCTGGAGGAGACCGGCGTGACGTTCTCGGGCGCGAATGCGGTCGTGCTCGGCCGCAGCAACATCGTCGGTCTACCGATGGCCATGTTGCTCCAGCGGCGCGACTGCACGGTGACGATCTGCCACAGCCGCACGAAGGATCTGCCGGCCGTGGTGCGCTCGGCCGACATCCTGATCGCGGCCGTCGGCCGGGCCGAGATGGTGCGCGGCGACTGGGTCAAGCCCGGTGCCGTGGTCATCGACGTCGGCATCAACCGCATTGCTGACGCGACCCGCAAGTCGGGCACGCGTCTGGTCGGTGACGTGTGCTTCCCCGAAGCCGTCGAGGTGGCCGGCGCGATCACGCCCGTCCCCGGCGGGGTCGGCCCGATGACGATCGCCATGTTGCTGCAGAACACGCTGACTGCGGCCGAGCGAAGCGGCAAGTGAGGCCTAGGGGCGCGTGGGGCGTGGAAGCACGAACGCCACGCTCCTGCGCTCCAGGATTTCGGGGTTCTTCTGCACAAGCCGCCCGGCTGTAGAATCGTGTGAATTCCTGACAAACGCTTTTTCAAGATTTGACTAGAATCGCGGTTGTTCCGCTCGGCACAATCGAATCACGCCAGCGGCAGGAGGTGACACTCTTGCAGGTTGTGTTCCATGTTTGGCTGTCTGCTTAGCTGGTTTCGTTTCGCATCCGTTGTCTTTCAGGAGGAGATACGATGAAGAAACTGCTTTGGCGCGGCACCAGTCTGCTGTCGGTGGTGGCGCTCGCCGTTGCGGCCTGTACGCCCGCGGCCACGCCCACCGCGGCCCCGGCCGCGACCGATGCGGCGGCCCCCACGACGGCACCGGCCGACACCGGTTCGTTCCAGATCCCCGAAATCGAAGAAGGCAAGTTCAACATCGCCATGGTCTTGATCGGACCTCATGACGATGGCGGCTGGAGCCAAGCCCACTATGAGGGCTTGCAGTACGTCGAGAAGAACGTCGAGAACGCGCACATCGCCTACGTCGAACTCGTGCCCGAGGGCGCCCAGGCCGAGCAGGTCTACCGCAGCCTCGCGCGCAAGGGTTTCGATCTGATCTTCGGCACGTCGTTCGGCTACATGGACGCGATGGCGACCGTGGCCGAGGAATTCCCGGATCAGATGTTCGTGCACATCAGCGGCTTCAAGAGCAACGGCAAGAACTTCGGCAATCTCTTCGGCGCGATGGAGAGCATGAAGTACCTGGCCGGCATGCTGTCGGGCAGCCGCGCCAAGACCGATGGCCAGACCAAGATCGGCTATCTGGCGACGTTCCCGATCCCTGAGGAACTGCGTCTCGGCAACGCCTTCGCGCTCGGCATGCGCAAGACCTGCCCGGACTGCACGCTCGACGTGCGCTGGATCAACACCTGGCACGACCCGGTGGTCGAGAAGGAAGCCGCCGCGTCGCTGTTCGACGCCGGCGCCTACATCGTCTTCACCGGCGCCGACACGCCCGCGACCGCCGACGTCGCCACCGAGCGCGGCGACAAGTGGGGCATCAACTACGACTGGTCGGGCAACTGCGTGAAGGATCGCTGTCTGACCACCATGTACTGGAACTGGGGCCCCGAGTATGCGCGTATCGCCAAGGCCGTTCAGGCCAAGACGTACACGCCCGGCTCCGAGTACTTCGACGTCGACTCCGGCTCGTTGGGGATCTTCGGCCTGATGGAAGGCCAGACCCCGACCAAGGGCATGGAAGGGCTGCCCGCCGAGGACATGACCCTGATCAAGGACACGCTCAGCAAGATGCTGGCCGGGCAGTTCACGCGCTTCGACGTGTTTGCCGGTCCGATCAAGGACAACCAGGGTAACGAAATCCTGCCAGCCGGCGCCAAGATGGAGCAGATCGACATCGACTGCTTCGCCGGTGGCGACGTGCCGTGCAAGACCGGCATGTACTGGTGGGCCGACGGCATCACGGCCGAACTGCCGAAGCTCGGCAACTGATCCCAAGGTGACCGATGGGCACGGGTCGACAGGCTACTGGAACGATGCCGACCCGTCGCCGATCGCCCGATGAATCCGCGACAAGCGGGGTGTCCCGAGGGCCGAGTCTGGCCCGGCCCAACGGACACCCCGTTTGTTGTAAAAAGGCCCTATGACCGACGTCGTCAATGCCGTCGAGATGCGCGGGATCGTCAAGCGTTTTCCGGGCGTCCTCGCAAACGATGCCGTCGATTTCGACCTGCGAGCCGGCGAGATCCACGCTTTGCTCGGCGAGAACGGCGCCGGCAAGAGCACGCTGATGAGCGTGCTGGCCGGGCTGTACAAGCCCGAAGGTGGCACGATCTCGGTTCGCGGCAAGGTCGTCAGCTTCAATTCGCCGCGCGATGCCAACGCCCGTGGCATCGGCATGATCCACCAGCACTTCAGCCTGATCCCGTCGCAGACGGTCACCGAGAACATCCTGCTCGGCCTCGACCAACCACGCTTCTTTCTGCGGCTGCCCGACTACGACAAACGCATGGCCGAGATCGGCAAGCGCTTTGGCATGGCCGTCTCGCCGACGGCGAAGGTCTGGCAGCTCTCGGTCGGCGAGCAACAGCGGGTCGAGATCCTCAAGATGCTTTACCGCGGCGTCGACGTCCTGATCATGGACGAACCCACCGCGGTGCTCGCGCCCCAGGAGATCGACGGGCTGTTCGAGACGCTCCGGGCGATGGTCGCCGACGGCAAGTCGATCGTGTTCATCAGCCACAAGCTGAACGAGGTGATGCGCGTGGCCGATCGCGTCACGGTGCTGCGGCAGGGCAAGGTGACCGCCGCGGGGCTGAAGACGGCCGACACCAGCATCCCCGAGTTGGCGAAGTTGATGGTCGGGCGGTCGGTGATCTTCAACCTCGAGAAGAAGGCGCAGACGCCCGGCGAGGTCGTGCTCTCGGTCGAGGGCGTCAGCGCGAGCGGCGCCAAGGGGCTGCCCGCGCTCAAGAACGTGTCGTTGCAGGTGCACGCCGGCGAGATCGTCGGGCTGGCCGGCGTCGCCGGCAATGGGCAGAGCGAACTGGCCGAGGTGCTTACCGGTCTGCGGCGCTGCACGGCGGGCCGCGTTCGCGTCCAGGGCGACGACGTGGCCAATCACTCGCCGCTCGACGCCATCCGGCATCGCGTCGCGCACGTGCCGGAGGATCGCACGCATGTCGGCTCGGCGCCCAACCTGAGCATCACGGACAACGTGATCATGAAGAGCTACCGTCAGGCGCCGCTGGCGAACGGCTGGTCGCTCAACTACGCCAGGGCGCGCCAGCGGGCCGAGGAGCTCAAGGCCGCCTACGCGATCCTGGCGCCCACGGTCGACACAGAGGCGCGGTTGCTCTCCGGCGGCAACTTGCAGCGTGCCATCCTGTCGCGCGAGCTATCGCAGGAGCCGCGGCTGCTGATCGCCATGCAGCCGACCCGCGGGCTCGACGTCGGCGCGATCGAGGGCGTGCAGCGATTGTTGCTCGCCCAGCGCGAGGCAGGCGCCGCGATCCTGCTGGCCTCCGAGGAGCTCGAAGAACTGTTGGCGCTCAGCGATCGCATCCTGGTGATGTACGAGGGCGAGATCGCGGGCGAGGTGACCGACGGTAATACCGAGCGGATCGGTCTGTTGATGACGGGCGGCGGCAAGACCCAGGCGCCGGCCGGGGAGTGAGGCGACGTGGCGACAACGGTAACGCAACCCAGACCCTCCTTCAAAGTCATCATCGAACCACGTCTGACGACGCCGCCCTGGCTCGGGCCGGTCGTGTCGATCGGCGCCATCCTGGCCGCATTGGTGGTGGGCGGCGGCGTGATCGCCTATGTCGGCGGTGACCCGTTGGCGACTTATGCGCACATCGGCAAGGCCGCGTTCGGCGATTTGGGCGTCTTCAGCGACACGCTGGTGATCGCCACGCCCCTGATCCTGGTGGGCCTGGCCTGTTCGCTGGCGTTCCGAATGAAGCTCTGGAACATCGGGGCCGAAGGCCAGTTTTACATGGGCGCGTTGGGCGCGAGCTCAGTGGTCCTCGCCGGCTGGCTCCCCGAGGGGACGCCGCAGGCGGTGACGTTGGGCGCTATGCTGCTCGCCGGCATCGTGGCCGGCGCGATCTGGGGCCTGATCCCGGGCCTGCTCAAGGCCAAGCTGCGCGTGAGCGAGATCATCAGCACGCTGATGATGAACTACATCGCCATCCAGCTCGTGAATTATTTCGTCTTCAGCGTCTGGAGCGACAGCGGCTTTCAGATGAGCAAGGTCTTCCCGAAGACGGCCTGGCTGCCGCGGCTGGGCGATTTCGCCAAGTCGGTGCCGCTGTTCCGCGGGATGACGACGCACTTCGGGCTTGTGTTCGCGCTGATCGCCGTCGTGGTGGTGTGGTACATCCTGTACCGCAGCCGTTGGGGCTACGAGATCCGCTTGATCGGCGACAACCCGCGCGCCGCCGAGTACGCCGGCATCGACATCGTCAAGAACTCGGTGCTTGTGTTGATGACGTCGGGCGCGCTGGCCGGTCTGGCGGGCATGTCGGAGATTGCGGGTGTGGTGCATCGATTGCAGGGCGCGATCTCCTCGGGCTATGGCTTCACGGGCATCATCATCGCCTGGCTGGCCAAGCTCAACCCGCTCGTCGTGATCCTGGTGTCGGTGCTGTTCGGCGGCCTGATCCTGGCGGGACGCGAGATCCAGCCGGCGGGTGTCCCGCGGCTGATCCAGGGCGTCATCCTGTTCATGTTGATCGCCAGCGATGTGCTGTTGCGCTATCGCGTGCGCATCGCGCGAGCCTGAGCGCGCACGGCTTCAAGAGGACCATGGACCCGATCATCATCCTGCATGCGGGCATCGCCAGCGGAACCGTGCTGCTTTTCGCCACGCTGGGCGCGATCTTCAACGAGCGCGCGGGCGTCATGAACCTGGGCGTCGAAGGCATGATGCTGATGGGCGCGATGGCGGCTTTCAGCACCACGGTGTCGACGGGCAACGGCTGGCTCGGGCTCGTCATGGCGATGCTGGCCGGCGCGATGCTGGCGGTGTTGCATGGCGTGGTGACCATCCACTTTCAGGCCGACCAGGTGGTCAGCGGTCTGGCGCTGACGTTCCTCGGCACGGGGCTGAGCCTCGTGCTCGGCGAAGGTCTGAGCAAGGCCGGGGCGATCAACCTTCTGCCGCGGTTCACCATCCCTGGTCTCGCGGCGATCCCGTTCGTCGGACCGATCTTCTTCGACGATCAAAGCATCATGGTGTACGTCGGTTATCTGTTCTTGCCGTTGGCCTGGTACTACATCAACTACACCCGGCCCGGTCTGCATCTACGCGCCGTGGGCGAGAACCCGACGGCTGCCGATGCCATGGGGATCCCGGTCTACACGCTGCGCTACGCCTATGTCGTGGTGGGTGGGGCGCTGGCCGGGCTGGCCGGCGGCACGATCAGCCTGGCGGTGTCGCCGGGCTGGTTCAGCGAGTTGACGACGTCGGGCCAGGGCTGGATCGCGGTCGGTCTGGTGATCTTCGCGCAGTGGGATCCGTGGCGCGCGGCGTTCGGGTCCTACGCGTTCGGCGCGCTGCGTCGTCTGATCCTCGACATTCAGGCGCCGCAGGTGCTCCTCGGTTTCGCGAACCCGTTCTACTACAACGCCTATTACGGTTTCTTCCTGGCGATGCTGCCCTACGCGTTCACGATCATCGTGCTTGTGCTCGGTTCGCGTCAGGCCATCCGCCAGCGGCTCGGCGCGCCAGCGGCGCTCGGCGTGCCCTACGTGCGCGGCGAACGCGGTCGCTGACACGTCATCCGCGCGTTCCTGACGCCGCCCGACCGCGGCCAACGGAGGCCCGACGATGGACTCCCTCATCCTGCATGCCGATCATGTCATTCCGATGAGCGCGGGCGAGCCCGTGATCACCGACGGGGCCGTGTTGGTCAACCCCGACGGCCGGATCGGGGCGGTCGGCCCGGCCGCCGACGTGATCGGCGCGGCGCCCGCGACACCCGTCCGCCGCCTCGCGGATCGCCTGCTCATGCCAGGGTTGATCAACGCCCACGCGCACTCGGGCCTGCTGCGCGGCACGGCCGAGGGCCTGCCCGTCTGGGAGTGGCTCCAGCGCTTCATCGACCCGATGCATCGCGTGCTCACGCCGCGCGACGCCGAGGTCGCCTCGTTCCTGTGCTACGCCGAGGCCCTGCTCTCCGGCACGACCACGATCGTGGACATGTGGCGCTACATGCACGGCAGCGCGAAGGCGGCCGATGAGCTCGGGATCCGCGCCGTGCTCGTGCCGTACGTCGCCGAGCATCCGGCGCACGATTACTTCGAGACGCTGCGGACGAACGAGGCCCTGATCCAGCAATGGCACGGCGGCGCGGCCGGCCGCGTTCAGGTCTGGGTCGGGCTTGAGCACATGTTTTACGGCACGCCCGACGCGTGGAAGCGTGCGATCGACATGTGCCGGCACTACGACGTCGGCTTTCACACTCACAGCAACGAGAGCCGTTTCGACGTCGACGAGACCCTGCGCCGCCACGGCAAGCGCCCGATCGAAGCCCTGGCCGCCTTTGGCCTGCTCGACGCGCCGCGAACGTTGCTCGCGCACTGCGTCTGGCTATCGGACGAGGAAATCGCGTTGTTGGCCGAGCGCGGCGTCGGCGTGGCTCACAACCCGATCAGCAACATGAAGTTGGCCAGCGGCGCGGCGCGCACGGTGGACCTCCTGGCGGCCGGCGTGGCCGTCGGCCTAGGGACCGACGGCGAGAAGGAAAACAACAACCTCGACGTCTTTGAGGAGATGAAGACCGCGTCCTTGATGGCGAAACTCGCCAGCCTCGACGCCGCGGCCCTTGACGCCTGGTCCGTCTGTCGGATGGCCACGATCACGGGCGCCCGGGCGTTGGGCCTCGAGGCCGTCACCGGCTCGCTCGAGGTCGGCAAACAGGCCGACTTGATCGCGGTGCGCACCGACACGCCTCGGCTGACTCCGCTGATCGCCGGCGCCGACGGGAACCTGCACCACAACCTCGTCCACGCGGTCCAGGGCGGCGACGTCGACCTGACGATGGTGGCGGGGCGCGTCGTGGTCGACGGCGGTCGGTTGCTGACCGCCGACCTTCGCGACCTTATGGCCGAGGCCAATCGAGCCGCCCCGGAGTTGTTGAGACGGCGCGACGCGTGGCTTGCGAGTCACAAGCCGATCAATGAGGTCGAGTCGAGCCAGGGCGCGTCGACCGGTTAGTTCGTCATATCGTCCTCGCCGTACTCGAAATCGACGGGCTGCAAGATCCATTTCGGTTCCGGATAGACGACCTTCGGCTTGGCCCTGTCGATCTTGACCGGGATCACACGACCGACCTGGATATCCGCCCGACGATCGTATTCCACGATCCACAGCGAGATCGTCTGGTACACGTCGCCGGAAGGCGGCGTGATCTCGAGCCGCAAGGCATACGAGATGCTGTCCTTTTCCTGGTTCGCCGAGTGATTGCCGATTTCGATGATCTTGGCGGTGCCGCCCGGCAACGCTTGAGTGACCCGTTGGGCTTGCGCCTGACTCTCCCGCCGCCCAAGGAGGAAATAGGCGACAACACCGACGGCGGCGAGCACCACAGCTCCGAAGACGATAACGCCGATGATGAGACCAGCCCACATAACCTGCCTCCGAGTATGAACCACGCACCGTCGCGGGAGTCTAGCATGGCTGCCACCGGCCGATCAGGCGAGAAACGAGGTGGTGCCGGGTCGAGGCGGAAACCCGACCGCGTACTGCCTCGTTTCTCGTCAGGCTCCTTCTGGCCGCGTTGATCAGATCGCGGCGCCGTTCCTCTTTTCTCCTGCACTGTTCGCGAACTCGCTCGCGATGGGCATGGTATGATCGCTCCGACAGCGGCACCTCCTCGGCCGCTGAAAGACCGAAAAGCGAGACAGTTGCACATGCGTATCCTGATTTCCGCCGACATGGAAGGCATCTCGGGCATCGTCGATTGGGGCCAGATCATGCCCGACGGCGCCGACTACGCAGCGGGCCGTCAGCTCATGCTGGGTGACGTCAACGCGGCCATCAACGGCGCGTTTGTCGGCGGCGCCGAGGCGGTGACGGTGGCGGACGCGCACAATCTTGGGCGCAACCTTCCGCTCGACGGGCTCGACCCGCGTGCACGGCTCCAATCCGGGAGCCCGTCGCCGCATGGCATGCTCACCGGCATCGACGACCAGCCGCCTTATCAGGCGCTCGTGTTCGTCGGATATCACGCGATGGCCGGCGCCAAGAAGGCGATCCTGTGCCATACGTGGTCGAACAGCACGATCGCCGGCGTCTGGCTCAACGGTCAGGCAGTCGGCGAGATCGGGCTCAACGCCGCCGTCGGCGCATACTTCAACCTCCCGGTGATCGCCGTCACGGGCGACCGGGTCGCCTGTCTCGAAGCGCAGACGCTGCTGGGCACGGGCGTCGAGGTGGCCGTGGTGAAACAGGCGACCGGGCGGTACGCGGCAGATTGCCTGCCGCTTGGCGAGGCGCGCGAGCGCATCTGCAGCGCCGTGGCGAGCGCGGTCAGCAAGCAGTCGACCGGCAAGGCGCCGGCGCCCTGGGCCGTGTCGACACCGATCGCGCTCGAGGTCGAGTTCTTCTATCCCGAGCAGGCCGAGCGCGCGTTCTTGATCCCGGGGGTCGAGCGCCGCACCGGAACGCGTCTGGCCTACACGGCGCCTGACGCGATGGTGGCGTATCGGGCCTTTCGGGCGATGGCGGGTTTGGGGCGCGGCTAGGGCGCCGGTGCGCCGGCGTCGGCGCGGTCGACGATCGCGTCAGGAGGGGGAACCGCACATGGACCTGCACGCCGAGGACCTCGTCCTCGTCGGTGTCGTGCCCCGCGCGTCGGACCTGGAGATCGCACGGGTGTTGGGCTGGTACCGGATCCCAGTGCGCCGGGCACCCAAGATGGTCTCCGTCGATTGGCTGGCCTTGTATCAAACCGCGCGCTGCGCGGGCGGTCGGGCCGGGATCTATTCGATCGCGCCCGTGTTGGGCCACGAACTGGCGACACGCGCTCAGCTGTTCCACGACCAGCCCGATCATCCCCACGTCGGCGACGCCTACTTCAAACTTCAGCTGGGGCCCATGCTGTCGTTGCCGCGCCCGATCGTCGACGGCGCCTGGTCTCGGTTGACGTTTCTCTACACCACCGGCGGGCGCCTGTTGACGGCCCACTCGTTTCGACAGCTCAAGATCTCGGCGCCGGCGGATCGGCAGGCGTTGTGGCGTGCGCTCCGTGAGCGGGCAGCGGCCTATGCCGTGCGACCCCAAACCGGGCGCTCGTCGGACGCCGAGATCCTGGCGCTGCTGCGGCGGGTCGCGGCGGGGCTTGAGCGGCCGTGATGGTCGACCCGCTGGCGCGAGCCGGCCCAGGAGCGACCTGGGCGATAATCCAACCATGAAACGCATCCGACTTGTGCGGCTGGCCGTCGTCGGCGCCGCCCTGATGTTCGCCTGCTGCGCGGCCGCCGTGGTCATGCTGTTCATCCCGGCCAGCAGCCCAACCACGGCAGGGTTGCCGCCCTGGACGACCGCCCAGGCCTGCGTCGGCACGACGGCCCTGCCGCACTTTCAGATCGGCGCGTCGTTGGATGCCTGCTGGATCTGCAGCAGCCTGAACCCCTGGATGCAGGGCTGGACGACGAAAGCCTGTGCCACGCTTCCGTGGCCGGTCAATGCCTGGAGCCTGACGGTCCGCTGGGGCTTCGAGTTTCCGCCCTGAACAACGCCATCAATCGCGCCGGGCGCGAGCCGCCGACGCCCCGCGCACAAGCGAATGAGCTCGGTCCGTTCAGCCGAACCGCGTTGAGACGCGATGGCGCGTCGCGCCCCGGTTTGACGCGCCGGCGACGCCGATGCTACACTGCACCCACCGCCACTTATGGAACTGACCAGCGACAACCTGCAAAGACTCCTCGGTTTTCCGTTTCGTGGACCGGATTGGAAAACGCGACTCGGCATCGGCATCCTGGTCGCCCTGGCCGGTTGGATCGTCCCGGTCCTGCCGTGGTTGGTGCTGTCGGGCTACGCGATCCAGATCGCGCGTCAGGTCGCGGTTGAGGGCCGTGACCCCGAACTACCGCCCTGGTCCGACTGGACGACGTACCTGATCGACGGCTTCAAAGTCGGCCTCGCGCGTTTCCTGATGAGCCTGCCGCTGGCGATCGTGATGTTGATCGCCTACGCGATCTTGTTCGGCGGCACCATCACGGGCGGGATCCTGGGCGAGTCGGGCGGCCGCGGCGCCGAGGACCTCGGCGCGGTGATCGCCGTGCTCAGTTCCGTGGCCGGGATCGGGCTGTTCACGGTGGCATTTCCGATCCTCCTGATCGTGTCGCTGATCGTGCCTGTGCCGACCATGCATGTGGCGATCACGGGGCAACTGGGCGCTCTGTTCCGGTTCAAGGAATGGTGGCGCCTTCTCCGCGCCGATACCGGCGCCTGGGCGTCGGGCTATCTCGTCCTCATCGGGCTCGGTCTCGTCGTCAACATGGCTACTGGCATCGCCATGGCGACCGTCTTACTCTGCCTGGTCATTCCGGTTCTGATGATGGCCTACATGACGTACGCCTTGTTGATCGGCGAGGTCGTTTTCGCGCAGGCCTATCGTCGAGCCAGTCTGAAGCTGGGTCTCACACCGGGTGTCGGCGTCTTGAGCGTTCCGCCGGCCCAAACGCAGAAGGAACTCCAATGAGCTTCGATCTCCCTCCCATGTCAGCTGAAGAAATGGTCGCGCTCACGCGCGAGCACAGCTTTTTCTCCTGGTCGGCTCAGGGCGCGGTTTCGCCGATCCCGATGGCGCGCGGCAAGGGCGTTTATTTCTGGGACGCGAACGACAAGCGCTACTTCGATCTGAATTCGCAGCTGATGTGCGTCAACATCGGCCACGGCGACCGGCGCGTCATCGACGCCATCAAGGCGCAGGCCGACGAACTGGTGTATGCGGGCCCGAGCATGGCGACGAAAGTCCGCGCCGAGTTGGGCCGCGAATTGGCCTCCGTGACACCCGAGGGGCTCGACAAGTTCTTCTTTGTGCTCGGCGGCGCCGAGGCCAACGAGAATGCGATCAAGATGGCTCGCGCCGTCACGGGGCGGCAGAAGATCCTGACGCGTTATCGTGCGTATCACGGCGCGACGTCGGGCGCGATCACGCTCACCGGCGACCACCGGCGCTGGGCCAACGAGCCGGGCATCCCGGGCGTGGTGCGCATGTTCGACCCGTACAAGTACCGCAGCCCGCTTTACCGCCCGGGCGACAGCGATGCCGAGTTCACCCGGCGCTGTCTCGATCAGGTCGAAGAGATCCTGATGTACGAGGGCCCGCACACCTTCGCGGCCATGTTCATTGAAACCGTCACCGGCACGAACGGCATCATCGTCCCGCCGGATGGGTATCTGCAGGGTCTGCGCGCCATTTGCGACAAGCACGGCATCCTGCTGGTGTGCGACGAAGTGATGGCGGGGCTCGGCCGCACCGGCGCCTGGTTCGCCAGCGACCATTGGGGCGTCAAACCCGACATCATCACCATGGCCAAGGGCCTGACCTCGGCGTACATGCCGCTCGGCGCCGTCGCGATCAACGGTCGCGTGGCCGAGTACTTCGAGAAGAACGTGTTCTACGGCGGTCTGACCTACAGCGCGCACCCGATGTGTCTGGCGGCAGCGGTCGCCAATCTGCGCGTCCTCAAGGAGGATGATCTGGTCGGGAACAGCGCTCGGATGGGCAAGGTCATGGGCGAGCTGATGTCCGAGCTGATGGCCGAACATCCATCGATCGGCGACGTGCGCAATATCGGTCTGTTCGGCGCCATCGAGTTGGTCAAGAACCGCGAGACGAAGGAGCCGATGGGTCCCTATGTCGGCGCCAGCCCGGAGATGTCGAAGCTGGGTGCCTTCTTGAAAGAAAAGGGCGTATATGCCTTTACCTGGCGGAACATGCTGCACACCAACCCGCCGCTGTGCGTGACCGAGGCCGAGTTGCGCGAGGTGTTTGCGATCATCAACGAAGCCCTGGCCATCACCGACGGCTTCGTCACCGCCTGATCGGGCTCTCAGAAACAAGAAAGAGGCCGGGGCGGCGGAGCCGACCCGGCCTCTCTTGTATTCGCCTCAATCGAAAAAACGATACCGCAGCAAAGCCCAGACCGCCTCGAACGCGTCCCACAGGCCGATCTTCTTGCCCTCGGCATACTCGCGGGGCACGAACGTGATCGGCACCTCGAAGATCCGATACCGTCGGCGCAGGATCTTGGCCGTGATCTCGGGCTCGAAATCGAAGCGGTTGGCGCGCAGGGTCAGGCCGTCGATCGTGTGGCGCTTGAAGACCTTGTAACCCGTTTCCATGTCCGACAGGATGGTGTCGTACAGGATGTTGGTCATCAGCGTGAGCAGTTTGTTGGCGATCATGTGCCAGAACATCATCGCCCGCCGCGGCGCGCCGAGGAAGCGCGAGCCGTACACGACGTCGGCGTTGCCTTCGAGGATCGGCTGCAGCAAGGCCGGGTAGTCGCGCGGATCGTACTCGAGGTCGGCGTCCTGGATCAGCAGGATGTCGCCGGTGGCGGCCCGCAACCCGGTGCGGATGGCCTTGCCCTTGCCGCCGTTCGCGTCGTGGAGCAGCACTCGGGCCCCAAAGGTCGTCTCGACCTCGGGCAGCACCTCGCGGGTTCCGTCGGTCGAGCCGTCGTCGATGATCAGGACCTCGGCGTCAGGGGCGACGGCGCGCACGCGCGCGACGAGCGACGAAATCGTTGCGCGCTCGTTGTAACACGGGATGATGACTGAGAGTTTGTAGGCGTCTGGCACAGCCCCTGATCATAGCAGATCGCCCGGGGTAAAGGATTCTCCAGGGCGATCGCACCTCATGTGGAACCGCAAGGGCTTTCTTGCGATTTCGTGGCAAAGACATGGCATTCCCGCCCCGGAGGATGAAGCAAGAAACGGGGTGGTCGATGGGTCCGAGCTTCGCCCCGACTACCCCGTTGCATGCCAAACTGTCCGCCTGCCCAGCAGCCCCCCAAGCTGGGGCACGGACGCTGATCCCGGCGATGACGCGGGCAGGGCTACAACTCGACGAAGTAAGACTCGGCCCCGCGGTCGATCAGGTCCTTGGTCAGGGCTGGTTCGACTGAGAGAAACGAGGCAACGTCGATGATCTGCTCGGCGAGGTCGCGCGGATGGTTTGCGCGGAGCTTGCGGTTGCGCTTGATGTACCACTCCTGGATCAGATAGGCCAGGCCGCGGTCGTCGTAGGCCACGTGCTTCTGCTCGCAGACCCGACGCATGATCTCGCGGTACTCATCGGCCGACGGATCGACGATCTCGATCTTGTGGCGGATGCGTCGCAGAAAGGCCTCGTCGACCAGATCCTTCGGCGGCAGGTTGGTCGAGAACACGACAAGCACTTCGAACGGGATTTCGATCTTGCGCCCGTTGGCCAGCGTGAGGAAATCGACCCGGTTTTCGAGCGGCACGATCCAGCGGTTGAGCAGGTCGCGCGGTCGCGCCTGCTGACGGCCGAAGTCGTCGATCAGAAACAGGCCGCCGTTGGCCTTCATCTGGAACGGCGCTTCGTAGAAGCGACTGACGTCGTTGAACTGGAGGTCGAGGCCGGCCAGTGTCAATTCGCCGCCAACGACGATGAACGGCCGGCGGATGCGCACCCAGCGGGGGTCGCGCTTTGTCGCCCCGTTGCGGAGCATGCTCGTGCCGGCGGGCGCGGCGTTCGTCGCATCGTCGTCGCGCACGGCCACGTGGTTGACGTTGTCGTAGATCTGGATGATCTGACCGTCGACGTCGACGGCGTACGGCACGTAGATGTCTTCCTGCAGAGTGATGTTGCCGATCGCCCGCGCGATGGACGTCTTGCCGTTGCCCGGCGCGCCGTACAGGAACAACGATGTGCCCGAGTTGACGGCGGGTCCGATCCGCGCCAGCATGCGTTCGTTGATCACCAGATCGGAGAGCGCCTGGCGGATGGTGCGGATGTTCACCATCTTGCGTTGCGCGGCCTGAGCTCGGATGGCCGAGATGTACTCTTCAATCAACACGGGCGCCGGGCCCGCGTATTGGTTCCGCGCCAGCGCCTCCCGGGCGCGCTCGACGCCCAGGCCCGTGATGCCGTACAGGTACGCGCCTTCGCCAAAGCCCGCGCCGCCGGTCGTCTTGATCTCCAGGAACTTCTCACGCTTGAGATACTCGAGGACCTGATCCATGACGCCCAGAAACGGCAGGGCGATCAATTCGGAAACGCGAAAGCCGGTCAGCGTCCCGCTGTTGTAGAAGAGCTTCAGGGTCAATTCCGACAGCGCGTAGATCGACAGACCCGTGTCCTCGATCTTGGCCACGGGGCGCGGCACGAATGCTCTCGGCGACGGCGGCGGCGCCGTGCGTGGGGCGATGGGGGCTGGGGCGAGACGACTCGACATGAAGTCCTCGGCAAACCAATCTTACGGACGTGATCGGCTATGGACCCTGCTTCGACGCGCGCATTCAACGC
The DNA here is from genome assembly GCA_044224715.1 of Anaerolineales bacterium. GTDB lineage: Bacteria > Chloroflexota > Anaerolineae > Anaerolineales > UBA6663 > UBA6663. Next base: position 39,737 of record JBGAJV010000026.1, read on the forward strand.
CGATTTCATACCGAGGTCCGGGTCTTATTGTCCATCGGCCCCATGCCGGTCGGCGATGGCGTCCGTTGGTTATGGTTGACACAAAACCGGTTCCGACCGATGTGTACATAATCCGACGCCCTCGCCGCTGCCGGTTCGGTTGACACAACACCAAGGCCGAGGGCCCTATGGCGCCACTTTGACGCGAAAACCGCGTAGACTCAGTTTGACAATGGACACCAACACAACTCAACGCGCAAGCTGGCAACCGCCGACCGGCTATATCCCGGTGGCCTCGAAAGTCGACGGGATCACCGTTTTTGGGCCGCGCCCCGCCGAATCCAGGGCGGCGGAGCCCAAAACATTCAGCTGTCCGCAATGCGGCGCCGCGCTGGCCTACGACGTCTCCGCCGGCGGCGTGGCGTGCGAGCACTGCGGCTACGTCGCGCCGACCCAATCCGCCGCGCCGGCCGAGCACTATGAATTCACGTTCGAGGCCTTGGCCGCCGGCGCACAAGGCTGGGGGGTATCGCGGCGACAGCTCCATTGCGATACGTGCGGCGCCGATCTGACACTCGCCGACGGCGCGCTCTCGACGACCTGCCCGTTCTGCGCTTCCCCACATGTCAACGTCCGCGCCGCCGCCGGCGATCAATTGCGTCCCGGCGGTCTCGCGCCGTTTACGGTGGCCGTCGGCACAGCACGGCCGCTCGTGCAGGGCTGGCTCGGACGCGGCTGGTTTCATCCAGACGGTCTGGCGGGTGCGGCGCGGCTCGACTCGCTTACGGGTGTCTATCTGCCGTTCTGGCTGTTCGGGGCGCGTCTCCAGGCGCCGTGGAAGGCCGAGGTCGGTTATCCAGAAACGGAGACGTACCTGGATCCGAGCGACATGAAGCGCAAGACACGTGAGGTCATTCGCTGGCGCTGGGAAAGCGGCCATGCGACGGTCGACGTCGCGGACCTGCCCGTGGCCGGCACGTCGCGCGTCGATGCCGGGGTCCTCCACGATATCGAGCCGTTCAAGCTCGACCTGGTGCAGACGTTTTCGCCCGATTTCCTTGCTGGCTGGCAGGCGCAGGCCTATGACGTAGCGTTGCCCAAAGCTTGGGAAGGCGGTAAGGCCACATGTCGAGAGCAAGCCGAAGCCGCCTGCCGTGCACAGATCCATAGCGGCCACGTCCGCAACCTGCATGTCACGGTCGACTTCGAGGACGAGACCTGGCGCTACGTCCTTCTGCCGGTCTATCTCTCGGCCTATCGGTTCGAAGGCAAGGTGTATCAGGTGATGGTGAACGGTCAGACCGGTGCGGTGGCGGGCCAGAAACCCGTCGCGTGGAACAAGGTTTGGGTCGTCGTCGCCCTGATGCTCGCGCCGGGCGTGTTCCTGAGCCTGATCGGTCTGCCGCTGTTGCTGGTCGGCGGGCTGGGGTTGATCCCACTGTTCATCGGCCTGGTCTTGTTCGTCGCCGGCGTGGTCGGCGCGCTGATTTTGTACTCTCGTGTGTCGCGGAACGAACGCGGCGTGGAGAAGTCGCAATGACGATGGCGCCGGAATCTACTCCGATCCATGCGGGGGTTTCGGTCTGGGATACGACCCTTCAGCCGGCCGGCTGCGGCACCTGTGGCCGCGGCTTTCTGATGGCGCCCGATCGCCTCGGCCAGCCGTGCCCGACCTGCGGGCGCGGAAGCCTGGAGAGCCGCCCGGCGTTGATGCGCCAGGAGCCACCCGAGCTCGTCGTGCCGTTCGCGCGCCAGCCGGAGGCATTGCCCGCGTTGTTCGAGGGCTTCGTGCGCGGCGTCTGGTTGCGATCGGACGACTTCTCGGCCGACGCGCTAGCACGTCGGGCCGTGCCCGTGTTCTGGCCGATGTGGCTGGTCGACGGCAAGGTCGTCGGCGCCTGGGAGGGTGAGCTCGGCTTCGACTACCAGGTGGAAAGCGCGCGCGACTCGCTGGCGAACGGTCAATGGCGTTCCGAGAAAGTCGTCGAAACCCGGATCCGCTGGGAACCTCGCGCCGGCCAATTGACCCGCGCATACGAAAACGTCGCGACCCCGGCGCTGAAGGATCACGCGCGCTGGCTTGCACGCGGCGGCGCGTATCCGGAGGCCGAACCGCTCGCGTATGCCGCGGACACCCTCGGCCAGGCGGCTGTCATCATCCCCGATCTTGTGCCCGAGCAGGCCTGGCCGCTGGTTAAATCCCGGCTCGACGATCATGCCGCGGCCGATTGCGCGGCCGCGGCCGGCGCGCAGCATGTGCGCCGGATCGCGCTCACGGCCGAGTACCCGGACCCGCGTTGGACGCAGTTGTTGTTGCCGGCCTATCTCTCGTTCTATACCGATGACGCCGGCGTGCCGCAGCTCGTCGTCGTCAATGGCGCCACGGGTCACGTGGGCGGTCGGCGGCTGGCGTCGCAGCGGAAGGGTCAACGGCTCGCGACGATGCTGGGCGTCGCCGCGGCCCTCGCGCTCGTGTTGGGGTTGGCGTTGCTGGCGGCCGGGGTCTTGGTGCCGCCCGTGGCGCTGCTGGGCGGGTTGATCTTGATCGGCGCGCTGGCTCTGGGGATCGCCGCGATCGTCCCGGCTGTGTGGCCCTGGCAGTGGAACCGAAGCCAGGGCGACGTCTGATGGGCGCAACGAAAAGGCCGCGCCAGACTCTGTAGGAGTCTGGCGCGGCCTAATTTCGATTTGGGCAGTGCTCGGTCTCAGACTTGTTCGAACTGCTCGGCCTTGAGCACGAAGACGGTCGCGCGATGCTGGCCCGGTTCGGGCTCGCCACAGGCGCCTTTGACCAGGTCAAGCACGGCCTGCACACGATCATCCTCGACGCCGATCAGCAGCGTCACGTTGCCCCGGCGCAGGAAACCGCCCGTGCTGGCGATGCGGGTGACCCGCACATTGGCCTGGCTGAGCGCGTCGGAGACGGAAACGTCGTCACGATCACGGATGATGGCGAGGAGTAGCTTCATAGCGGTCTCACAACCTGTGGAAGGCCTCGATGGGCAGGACGTAGACGACTGCGCCACCGGTTTCGGTTTCGATCATCAACGGTTGATACGCCAGCGACGGCGCTTCGAGCTGGGCAGGGACCAGGCGCGTCTGGCGGCGGCAGGTTTCGCGGACGATGGTCAGCGCTGCGGCGCGTTGCGTCCGGTCGATGCCGATCAGCAGCGTCGACGTGCGCTCTTCGACGAGCCCGCCGCGGCTGTCGACCATGGTCGAATAGAAGCCGGCCTGTCGCAGCTTTTGGGTGAGATCGCCGACTTGTTCGCCGGCGACGGTCAAGAGGATCAGTTCAGTGACTAGCGGTTCGGTCGGCATCGTTTACCCGGCTTTGCCTGCGTCCTCGACGGCCCTTTGCGCGTACCCCTTGAGTCTGCTCAAAATCGCGCGCATGCCATTGAGGCGCTGATGCGAGAGCAACCCCGTCAAGCCCATTCTCTCATAGAACGTGATCGGCACACCCAGGACAGATTCCGGGGTTTCGCCGTCCAGGCCGCGCTGCAATATCGCGGCAAAACCGCGAACGGTCGGCGCTTCATCCGGCACGTCCAGATAGAAGCGCATCCGGCCCGCCTCGACCTCGGCATGGGCAAAGACGGGCGACATGCATTCGGGCACCGGATCCATCTGGTCGCGGCGCGTTTTGAGCCAATCGGGCAACGGCGCGAGGTCCTGGCCGTATTGCATCAACAACTCGAGTTTCTCACGGCCTTCCGCGAGCGCGAAGTCCTCGACGACTTCTTGGAGGTGGGTGGGGAGCTGGGGTGAATCGGTCATCGACGTTAATGTACCACTGGAGCGGTGTCCGTGCGTCAGTGGCCTCGGTGCTGACCCATCCAGGTGACCGCGTAATCGATCAGCGCCCGCTGCGGCATAAGCCGCGCCGGACCGATCCCGACAGTCCCCCGCCGTTCGAGACCAGTGGCCTCGGCGAAGTCTCGACCGATGAGGGGAAAATCGGAGTCGTTCCAATCGAGATCGGGATACGTCTTCCAGATCCGCTCGCCGTTTTCGCGGATCGGCCCGCCCTCGGTGATCCAACGCTTCTTGGGCCAATCGGCGCGGGTCTCGGCCAGGTGCAGCGACGTGTTGTGTTCATGGCCCGTGCCCAGCAGTAGCACAAAGCCATCGGCGTCATAGAGGCGCGCGAGCGGCGAGCCTTCACCCATGCTCGGCGTCAGCTCGTGGTTCGACGTGATGAACGCCGCCTGCTGGCCGCGGGCCGCGAACGACAACTTGGGGTGGCCGCTTCGCAGGACGCCCGGCTGCTTGCGGAACAGCTCGGCCGTGACGCCCATGCCGCGCGTCGGCGTGAGGTCGACGTCGAACGCGGGCATCTCGGCCCTGAGGGTGGCGATCCACTCGATCGGGACGGGTGGAGCGACCCAGGCGGCCGGATCGCTCAGGTCAGACGAGTGGGTGGGCATGACCAGTGTGCCCGTCGGACCGACGGCCTCGAACAGCGCCAACAGCAGCGACGTCGGCCCGCTGATGATGTAGCCGAGCGCACTGAGCGACGTATGCACGATCACGGTCTGCCCCTCGTTCACGCCCAAAGCGCGAAGATCGCGGACCAGCGTGCGCACGGTCGCCGGGTGTTCGGCGCGCGTGATGGCATCGGACTCGGACATGGAATTTGGCGAGTGGGTGATCTGGGGATCGGTTGATTGACGCGATCGCGCCACGCTCGCCCAATCGCCCGATCACCCGCTCACGCGGTTATTTCGCTTTGCCTTGCGCGGCCACGGCGGCTTGCGCGGCGGCGATGGCGGCGGCGTCGCCAAGGTAATAGTTCTTGATCGGCTTGAGGTCGGCGTCGAGTTCGTAGACCAGCGGGACGCCCGTCGGGATGTTGAGCTCGGTGATGTCCGCCTCGGAGACGTTGTCGAAGTACTTGACCAACGCGCGAATGCTGTTGCCGTGCGCGGCGATCAGGACGCGCTGACCCGACTTGACGGCCGGCGCGATCGTGCTGACCCAATACGGCACCATGCGCGCGACGGTCTCCTTGAGAGACTCGGTGCACGGCAGCTCGGCCGTCGGGAGCATGGCGTAACGGCGATCGAAGCGCGGGTGACGTTCGTCGTCGAGCCCGAGCGCCGGCGGCATGATGTCGTAGCTGCGCCGCCAGATCTTGACCTGGGCATCGCCGTACTGCGCGGCGGTCTCAGCCTTGTTCAGGCCCTGCAACGCGCCGTAGTGCCGTTCGTTGAGCTGCCAGCCCTTGATCACGGGCAACCAGTCGCGGCCGAGGCCGTCGAGCACGAGGTTGAGGGTATGGATCGCGCGCTTGAGCACCGACGTGAAGGCGACGTCGAAGTCGTAGCCCTCGCTCTTGAGCAGCTTACCGGCGTTGGCGGCCTCTTCGCGACCCAGATCCGACAGCGGCACATCGGTCCAGCCGGTAAAGCGGTTTTCCAGGTTCCACGAGCTTTGCCCGTGGCGGACGAGTACGAGTTTGTAAGTCATCTGTGGTCCTCTAGTCCTCTGGTCGGCTAGTCTGCTGGTCATGACTAGCAGACCAGCAAACTAGCGGCGATTGTTTACATGTGTCGAATGACCGCGTCGCCGAAAGCGCTGCAGGTCACTTCGGTCGCGCCGTCCATCAGGCGGGCGAAGTCGTAGGTGACGGTCTTGGCGGCGATGGCGCCGTCCATGCCCTTGATGATCAGGTCCGCGGCCTCGGTCCAGCCCATGTAGCGCAGCATCATCTCGCCCGAGAGAACGACCGAGCCGGGGTTGACCTTGTCGAGGTCCGCGTACTTGGGCGCGGTGCCGTGAGTGGCCTCGAACACGGCGTGGCCGGTCACATAATTGATGTTGCCGCCGGGCGCGATGCCGATGCCGCCGACCTGCGCGGCGAGCGCGTCCGAGAGATAGTCGCCGTTGAGGTTCATGGTGGCGATCACGTCGAACTCGTCGGGGCGGGTGAGCACCTGCTGCAGCGTGATGTCGGCAATGGCGTCCTTGACCAGGATCTTGCCGGCGGCCAGGGCGGCCTTTTGCTCGGCGTTGGCGGCCGCTTCGCCCTGGGCCTTCTTGGTGCGTTCCCACTGATCCCAGGTGTAGACGGCGTCACCGAACTCGCGCTCGGCGAGGGCGTAGCCGTAGTTGCGGAACGCGCCCTCGGTGAACTTCATGATGTTGCCCTTGTGCACCAGGGTCAACGACTTGCGCTTGTTGGCGATCGCGTACTCGATCGCCGAGCGGATCAGACGCTCGCTGCCCTCGCGCGAGACCGGCTTGATGCCGATGCCGGAACTCTCGGGGAAGCGGATCTTGCCGAATTCCTTTGGGAAGGCTTCCTTGAAGAGCGCCAGGAACTTGGCGTTGGCTTCGCTGCCCGCTTCGAACTCGATGCCGGCGTAGATGTCCTCCGTGTTCTCGCGGAAGATCACCATATCGACTTTCTCGGGCCGGCGGACCGGAGACGGCACGCCCTTGAACCAGCGGACCGGACGCAGACAGACGTACAGGTCGAGCAGTTGGCGGAGCGCGACGTTGAGCGAGCGGATGCCGCCGCCGATCGGCGTCGTCAGCGGGCCCTTGATCCCGACCAGGAACTCGCGGAATGCCTCGACCGTCTCGTCGGGCAGCCAGGTGTTGAACTGCGTGAACGATTTTTCGCCGGCATAGACTTCCATCCACGCGATCTTGCGTTTGCCGCCATAGGCCTTTTCGACAGCGGCGTCGAGGACGCGTACGGAAGCTCGCCAGATATCACGCCCGGTGCCATCCCCTTCGATGAAGGGCACGATCGGGTTGTCGGGCACATTGAGTTTGCCGTTGGAAATCGAGATTTTGCCGCCGGCGGGGACTTTGACGTGTTCGTATGCCATGATCGACCTGTCCTGATGGGATGATTGGCCTCCGGCCGCCGCGACCGCGATCCGTGAAAAAGGGGCATCCCGCGCCGGGATACCCCACTTTCGCGCGCAATCTGGCGTTCGGAAACGTTGGGGCGATTATACTACCGAGACCCTGTGGCAGCTGCGAGGTCCCTATGAAAATCCATCGTGTCACCGCCGATCGCAAGATCCGGCTCGCCAAGATCGACCCGGCCGGAACCCCAGGCTTCAAGGGCGATAAGGAGGCCGCCGAGGCGCGGGTCGACAAGTTGGCCGACGAACTGAACGTCCTGCAGGACATGTTGTTTGCCGAGAACAAACAACGCCTGCTGGTGGTGCTGCAGGCGATGGACACGGGCGGCAAAGACGGCACGATTCGCAGCGTGTTCGCCAAAGTCGGTCAGCAGGGCGCGCGGGTGGCGAACTTCAAGGCGCCCAGCGCGACGGAGCTGGCCCACGACTACCTCTGGCGCGTGCATCAACAGATGCCCGGCCGAGGCGAGATCGTGATCTTCAACCGCAGCCATTATGAGGACGTGCTGGTCGTGCGTGTGCATGAATTGGTTTCCAAGGCCGTTTGGCGCCGCCGGTACGATCAGATCAATGCCTTCGAGCAGATGCTGGCCGAGGAAGGCACGACGATCGTCAAGTTCTTCCTGCACATCTCACGGGCAGAACAGAAGGAACGGCTCGAGGCACGCGTCGCCGAACCCGACAAGCGCTGGAAGTTCAATCCTGGTGACCTTGACGAGCGCGCGCGTTGGGAGGATTACATGGCCGCGTATGAGGACGTGTTGAACAAGACCAGCCGGCCGTGGGCGCCCTGGTATGTGGTTCCGGCCGATCGGAAGTGGTACCGGAACCTCGTGGTGGCCGACACGTTGGTGTCGACGTTGAAGGGGTTGGACATGGCGTACCCCAAGCCAGCATGGGACCCGAAGAAGATCGTCGTTCCGGATTGACGCGTGGCGTTTCACGGCGGTGGCCGTTGAGGGTTCCGCGCCCGTCGACTCATCGACGGGACGGCGTGGGTGGCCGGCCGCTCGGTCCGACGGCGCCTGTGTGCCTTGTGTGGTCCATCGTCCTTGGACGCCGGCTTGTCGATATGTCGAACAGGGCGGCCACAAGGGCCGCCCCTACGTGGGCGCCGTCGGGCCGATGACGGATCGACGGCCGTCAATCGAAACGCCGGGCGTGGGCGCCGTCGGGCCGATGACGGATCGACGGCCGTCAATCGAAACGATGCGGCGTGGGTGCGACGATCTGCAATCGAAAAACTGCCGCTTGACCGCACAGGGCTTAATCCCTATGCTCTCCGCAATCGATCGTCGGAACTGACTTCTGCGGATGGCGCCCATGACGGCCGAACCCGACTTCACCCAACACAACGAAGAAGCACGCGCCGTCTGGGACGCGTATCGCGCCGGCAAACCCATCCGCGTGCCAGTGACTCTCTGGGCAGATGCGCGGTTCTATCTCCTCGACGATGCTTTCAATCCCGGCGAAGCCGTCAGCTTTCAGAATTACTCGGAAGATGCGCTTGTGATGATGGAGGTGCAGTTGCGCGCGGCAGCCTGGCGCGCGCTGCACATCGCGCCGTGCTGCGATGACGTCGCCGGCACGCCCGATCGATTCGTCGTCGCCGTCGACCAGCTGCGTTACTTCGACGCCGGCTTCTTTGGCGCACCGGTGGAGTATCGCGAAGGCCAGATGCCGGATACGCAGCCGATCCTGACCGGCGACAAGAAGAACATGCTCTTCGATCGCGGGTTGCCTCACCCGCTGACGGGCGGTGTGTTCGCGCAGAGCCACCGCCTCAACGAGGTGATGGCCAAACAGGTGCAGGCCGGCCTGACTTATCTCGATCGGCCCGTGGTCCTCGACGCCTTCGGCCTCGGCACGGACGGGCCGTTCACCGTGGCGCAGAGCCTGCGCGGCACCGAGATCTTCACCGATTTCTATACGGATCCCGACTATGTGCGGCAGTTGCTCGATATGATCGTCGAGGGCACCATCGCCCGGGTCCTGGCGCATCGCCGGTTCTTTGGCCTGCCCGAGAAATCGGACGGCTGGGGGTTTGCCGACGACGCGATCCAGATGCTATCGACCAAGATGGTGCGCGAATTCGTGTTGCCCGCGCACCGCAAGCTCAAGGCGGCCCTGACGACCGCCGACCGCATCAACATCCATCTGTGCGGCGATGCGACGCGCCACTTCAAGATGCTGCGCGACGAACTCGGCACGTACTCGTTCGACACCGGCTTCCCGATCGACTTCGGCAAGATGCGTCAGGTGCTCGGCCCTGAGGTCGAAATCCAGGGCGGGCCACGCGCGACATTGCTGGTCAGCGGCACGCCCGACGAGGTCGCGGCCGAAGTGCGGCGCATCCTCGGCACCGGGATCATGGAGGGCGGGCGGTTCATCCTGCGCGAAGCCAACGATCTTGCGCCGTGCACGCCGCTGGCCAATCTGCAAACGATGTATGCGACTGCCCGACAATACGGGCGCTATTGACCGTCGCGGCGCCGGGTGCGTTCGACGGCCGGAGAAGGTGTTGCGTGGACGACAAACTCAAGGCGGTCTTTGACTGTGTTGTTGACGGCGATGACGAAGGCGTGACCGACGCGGTCAAGGCCGCGCTGGACGCGGGGCTGGATCCGTCGGCCATCCTCAACGACGGGATGATGGCGGCGATGGCCCACGTCGGGCGGCAGTTCGAAGAAGGCGAGTGCTTCGTCCCGGAGATGATGATCGCGGCCATGGCCATGCAGGCCGGGCTGAAGGTGTTGAAACCGCGACTCGCGCCGGGCGCCATATCACGTTCGGGCCGGGTCGTGATCGGCACGGTGAAAGGCGATCTGCACGACATCGGCAAGAACCTCGTCGGCATGATGCTCGAGGGCGCCGGGTATGAAGTGATCGACCTGGGCGTCGACGTGAAGCCTGAGACCTTCGTGCAGGCTGTCCAGCAGCATCACCCCGACATCCTCGCCATGTCGGCACTGCTCACGACGACCATGCCGTACATCGGCAACACGGTCCAGGCGCTTGCCGCCGCCGGGCTCCGCCAATCACTCAAAATCATGATCGGCGGAGCCGCCGTGACCGACGCGTTCGCGGCGAAGGTGGGCGCCGACGGCTACGCTCCCGATGCCAGCCGCGCCGTCACCCTGGCGCACACATTTCGCCGCGACTGAGGGATGCGCACCCTGCTGGCACGTGTTGGGCCCCGCAGCCCCGTGAAACCGTCGCGCCGAAGGAGCCAGGGTCGAGCGCATCACCCGATCGATGGCCCCCAATCGGGCAACTGAATCTTGACAAACGCGCGTGACTCTGACTATGATCCGGTATAGACCACTAGACCTGTATAGGTCGACGTCATCATCGATGCCAATCCAGAAGAACACGCCAGTTCCTCTGTATTACCAGCTGGCGGAGCAGATCCGCGAGCAGATCGAGACCGCCCAGTTGACGCCCGGGCAGCAATTGCCTTCGGAGCGTGACCTGAGCGAGCGTTATCGCATTTCGCGGATGACGGCCCGGCAGGCGTTGACGTACCTTGTCCGGCAAGGCCACCTCATCGTCCGCCCGGGCATCGGCACCTTTGTCGCTGAGCCCAAGCTCACCCACGACACCCTGCACCTGCTCGGCTTCACCGAGGAAATGCTTAGCACGGGCCAGGCGATTTCGTCGCGCGTGTTGCAGCACGACGTGATTGAGCCGCCGGCGTCCGTGGCCGACCGATTGGCTATTCCCCACGAAGCTCGGGCGGTCCAGATCGTCCGGTTGCGTTACTCGCAAGAGACACCGTTGCTGCTGGAGACCGTGTACGTGCCCCAGGCGCTGGCGCCCGGGCTCGAGCGCGAGGATCTTTCCAGCGCCTCGCTCTATGACGTGCTTGAAAGACGCTACGGGCTGCATCTCCACCACGCGCGCCAGACGTTGGAGATCACCACGGCTCGCGACGATGAAGCCGCGCTCTTCGAGATCGCGCACGGCGCGTCATTGTTGCTGCTCGAAGGCGTGACCTATACCGACGCCGATCAGCCCGTCGAGGCGTTCAAGGCGCTCTACCGCGGCGACAAGTTCGCCTTTCGGCTCGAGAGCCAGCGGCATGGACAAGCCCGTCAATCCGATCAGAACCGCCTGAGCGTCGTGCTCAGGCAGGATCACTGACCATCGCCGACATCGGGATACATCGGGGCACATCGGGACACTCCCGGTGTCTGCGACTTTATCGCGGAGGAGTGAAATGGCTGACCTGGTCCGGATCGGAGTCGTGGGTTGTGGCAGCGTGTCGAGCAAGTATCTGGGTTTGGCCGAGCAGCTGAAGATGCGTGGGCTGGCCACGGTCGTGGCCGCCTGCGACATCGACGAAAGCCGCCGCGACTACGCCAGGTCCTACGGCATCGAGCGCTTCACCCGGCGGTATGAGGAACTGCTGGCGATGGACGACGTCGATCTGGTGCTGGTGCTGACGTCGATGCCCGCGCACGGGCCGATCGTCCGCGCTGCGCTCTCGGCCGGCAAGAACGTCCTCGTCGAGAAGCCGATGGCGGTCACGCTCGAGGAGGCCGACACGATCGTCAAACAGGCGCGGGCGAGCAAGGGGTTCCTGCTCCCGGCGCCGCACGTGGTGCTCAGCCAGACGTATCAGACGATGTGGCGGCGGATCCACAACGGCGACATCGGCGACGTCAAGCTGGCGCGCGCCATGTACGGGTGGGCCGGCCCATGGTGGGGCAAGTGGTTCTACCAGCCGGGCGGCGGTGTGTTGTTCGACCTGGGCGTGTACAACGTCACGAGCCTCACCGGCCTGCTCGGCCCGTGCAAACGCGTGACGGCGTTGGCGGGCACGGCGATCAAGGAGCGCATCGCCGAGGGCGAGATGATGAAGGTCGAGGCCGTCGACAATGCGCACGTCCTGATGGATTTCGGGAACGCCGTCTATGCTGTGGTCACCACGGGCTTCACGATCCAGGCGTACCGCTGCCCGGCCATCGAGATCTACGGCACGACCGGCACGATCCAGATGATGGGCGACGACTGGGATCCCAACGGCTACGAACTCTGGCAAAACGGCGTCGGCGCCTGGCAGGTGTACGGCGAAACCGATCCGACCTGGCCCTGGGTCGACGGTCTGCGTCACGCGGTCGAATGCATCCGCACCGGGACGCGCCCGATCATCACGCCCGAGCACTCGTACCACGTGCTTGAGATCATGATCAAGGCGCAGGAGGCCGGTCGCGACGGCCAGGCGCGCGATATCGTCAGCACGTTCTCGCCGCCCGAGTTCCTCGCGGATGGGTCGGCGATTGTGCCAGCCCATCTCGCTCACGATCGGACGGATTGACCATGGGCTACTCGGCTTCGCCGCGCCCGACGTTCACCGGCCCGGCCCACATCCCGTATCAGGCGGCCACGCGCCACCTGTGGGGCGATGCGGTCTCGGGCGAAGTGGCGGACTGGATCTACGTCTCAAGCGACAGGATCCATCAGCTGGTGTTCAGCCTCGCCCCGGGCGGTGCGTTCAAGCACTCCGACTCGTATCGCACGGTCTTCGCCGCGGACGAGATCTATTACGTCCTTAGCGGCGAGATGGCCCTGGCCAACCCGGAGACGGGCGAAGTGCACCGCGTCGCCGCCGGCGAAGGCGCGTTCTTCCGCCGCGACACCTGGCACCACGCGTTCAACCTGGGCGCCGAGCCGGTGCGTGTGCTCGAGCTCTTCGCGCCGCCGCCGTCGCAGGGCACCTCGGGCGCCTACGCGCGCACGCGGCCGAACGTGACGACGCCGCGGTACACGCGCGACAACTGGCTTGGGCGCTGGCCCATGGAGCGCGCCGCCGCGGCAGCCGAACAGACGATCACGGTGATGCGCGAGCAGGACCTGCTCTGGCGGCTTGAGGGCGAAGAAAACCCGGCCCTGGTCGGGCTGTGGGTCGCGACCGAGCATCTGACGGTCGGCCAGATCGCGCTGCTGCCCGGCCAACACACCGACGCGCACTGCCACGGCGGCGACGAAAGCCTGTACGTGCTGGCGGGCACGCTCAACGTGCGGGTGCCCGACAACGACGGGCAGCGCTGGTTCGAGTTGAACCCGGGCGACGGGTTCTATCTGCCGAAAGACGTCGCGCACCAGTACTACAACGTCTCGGGCGCGCCGGTCAAGTTCGTCTTCGGCGTCGCGCCGAAGTACCTGCAGGATGGGTGAGAACGCGGCGACCATGCGCGCGGAGGGCCGTTTTGCGGTCGGCGTCGACGTCGGCGGCACGAAGGTCGCCGCCGGCCTGGTCGACCTCGGCTCGGGCGCCCTGATGCATCGGCGCAGCGAGCCCACGCGCTCGTCCGAGGGCGGCGCCGTCGTGCTCGACCAGGCGATCGAGCTGGCCGCGGCCGTGTTCGCCACGGCACACGCTTCTGAAGGCGCCGTCGTGGGCATCGGCGTCAGCCTATGCGAATTGGTGGATGCATCGGGCGCCGTCACAAGCGGCCAGGCCGTGAATTGGGTCGGTCAGCCGGTATTCGAGCGTTTCACGAACCTGGCGCCGACCGTGATCGAGGCCGACGTCCGCGCGCACGCGCTGGCCGAAGCCCACTGGGGCGCGGGACGCGGCAGCCGGCAGTTCGTTTTCGTCAGCGTCGGCACCGGGATCAGCAGTTGCCTGGTGCTCGACGGTGTGCCGTATGCGGGAGCGCGTGGCAACGCGCTGGTGCTGGCCAGCCAGGCCGCGTCGCTGCCGTGTCCGCGGTGCGGCAACACGCACTGGCCGTCGCTCGAAGACTACGCCTCGGGGCCGGCGCTGGCCGGGCGCTACGCAGCCGCCACGGGTCGGCCCGTGTCACGGGCCGAGGAGGTGCTGGCGGCGGACGATGCGCTGGCGCGTGAGATCGTGGAGAGCGGGGGGCAGGCGCTGGGCGCGCGCCTCGGTTTGTTGGTGGACGTGCTGGATCCGGAGCGGATCGTCGTCGGCGGCGGGCTGGGGAGCGTCGATGGCCCGTACTGGAACAGCCTGACGACGGCGACACGCGCGCACATCTGGGCCGAGGCCGGCCGCGGTCTGCCCATCGTGCATGCGCAGCTCGGTCCGGATGCGGCGTTGTGTGGGGCGGCCTTGGCAATCGGACAACGCGTTGCGAACTCGGTGAAACAGGAGCAACACGGTGCACACACCCACGCTTGAACTCACGGCCGACCAGATCGCGTTTTATCGACGCGAGGGCTATCTGCAGCTATCGGCGATCACGACGCCGGAAGAGGTCGCCAGCCTGTGCGCGATCTACGATCGTCTCTTCGCGACGCGCGCCGGGCGCGCCGAGGGCGATCACCTTGATCTGAGCAGCGCCGACGACGACGAGGCCGAGGCGGTGTTGCCGCAGATCCTGAATCCGTCGAAGTACGCGCCCGAGTTGGCCGACACCTTGTTCCGCGCCAACGCGGAGGCGATCGTCAGACAGTTGCTTGGGCCCGAGGCGGCGTTCCGCGGCGATCATGCGATCCGCAAGGCGCCGCACAGCGAGGCTGCCACACCGTGGCATCAGGACGAAGCGTACTGGGACCCCGAGCTCGAGTACGACGAACTGAGCATCTGGATCCCGCTGCAGCCGGCCACGCTCGACAACGGCTGCATGCAGTTCGTTCCGGGCACGCATGTGCTCGACGTGCTGCCGCACCATCCCATCGGCAACGATCCGCGCGTGATCGGTCTCGAAGTCGACGACCCGACGGCGCGCGCCGCCGGCGCCGTGGCGTGTCCGTTGCCACCCGGCGGCGCCACGGTGCATCACAGCCGCACGTTGCACTTCACCGGACCCAACCGCACCGACGAGCCGCGTCGGGCGTACATCCTGGCTTTCGGGGCGCCGCGCGTGAAGCGCGAGCACCCGCGCGATTTCTACTGGCTGACCCAGCAGAAGACGAGTTGGCAGCAACGCCGCGACGCAGCCCAGACTGCCGGACCAAGCGCGGGCTGAGGCGTGGCGTGACGTGACCGTTCGCACACACCGTTACTGATCCAGGAGGAGACCATGCTGTCGCAACGAAAGTCGATCGTTCGAAACAGGCTCGGCCGACGGGCCTTCCTGCAGTGGGCGGGGCTCGGCGGAGGCGCCGCGGCGCTGGCGGCCTGCGCGCCGGCAGGCACCGCCGCGCCGACCGCCGCAAGCGGCGCCACGGCGGCCGCGACGACGGCTGCCGCGAAGGTGCCGATCAGCTTCTGGACGCCCGGCGGCTCGGACGTTTTCTGCGGCGGGTTCAATACCATCGGCAAGAATTTCATGGCCGCGAACCCCGACATCGAGGTCGGCGAGGTGCGCTGCGGCACGACCGAGAGCGAAAGCTACAACCAGGTGCTGTTGGCCGACATCGCGGCCGGCTCTCCGCCGGATTCGACGATTTTGTGGACGTCGCCGGTGGCGTTCGCGGCCCGCAACGCCGTCGAACCGCTCGACGAGTTGATGGCGGCGTCGACGTACTCCAAGGTCGAGAACTGGCCGGCCGGCGTGCTCGCGTCGTGCCAGTGGCAGGGCAAGACTTACGGCCTGCCGGCGACGGCCGGCACGTATGCCATCTATTACAACGAAGAGGCGTTCGCGGCCAAGGGCATCCCCACCGATCGCGCCTCCTTCCCCAAGACCTGGGACGACCTCAAGAAGCTCTCGGCCGAGTTCGTCCAGTGGGATGGCGACACGCTGGTCAGCGCCGGTTTCATGCCGCGCGTCGACCCCGTCGAGTTGACGATCTGGGCGGCGCTCAACGGCGGCCAGTTCTACGACACCGCCTCAGGCAAGTTCGTGATCAACTCCGATCAGAACATCCAACTGATGCAGTTCTTCGTCGATTGGCTCGACGAACAGTACAAGGGCGACTGGGTCAAGGTGACCGCCTCCGACAACTGGGGCGCTTACGCTGACGGCAACGGTCGCCCGCCGGCCTTCCAGGAAGGCCGCCTGGCCATGCACATGGACGGCTTCTGGCTCAACGGCGACATGTATGGCGCCGAGTTCAAGGGCTGGGAGAAGTGGAACGTCGTGCAATTCCCGGTCGGGCCCAGCGGCACCTCAAGTGTCTCGGGCTACTGGCCCAACTGGCTGATCATCCCGAAGGGGTCGAAACACGTCGCGGAGGCCTTCAAGTACCTCGACTACATGGCGGTCGAGGGCATCAAGGTCTGGTTCGACAACATCCCGGATCTGCCCGCGAACAAGCTCGTGTCGAAGGACCTGATCCCCAAGGTCACGATCGAAAAACGCGGCCAGGACTTCGCGGCCGAGGTCACGGCGTTCTTCCGCGGCCAGCTCGACGTCGCGACGCCGATGTGGAACTCGCCGGTGCAAGACTTCGCCAACGACCGCATTCGCGAGGCGGCCAGCAAGATCATCAGCAAGACGTCCAGCCCGAAGGACGCGCTGACCGAGGCTCAAGACGCCAGCCAGGCGGAGCTGGACAAGACGCTCAAGTCGTCCAGTTGAGATCGATTGAACGCGCGGCCCGGCTGGGGATTTCAGCCGGGCCGCGTCGCGATCGTGACGAAAGCAGCGAGGTCGTTCGATGCGACGTTCGTTGAACCCCTTGGGCGGATACAGCCCGATGCGGCGGCGCGAGGCCATCGCCGGTTTTTTGTTCGTGTTGCCCTGGCTGATCGGGCTGGCCGCCTTTACGGCCTATCCGGTGCTCGCCAGCGTGGCCTTCTCGTTCACGGAGTACTCCGTGCTACAGCCGCCGGTGTGGGTCGGGCTGCAGAATTACCAGTCACTGCTGACCGCCGATGCCACGGCCGCTGTCGCGCTCAAGAACAGCGCGATCTACGCGCTGCTGTCGGTGCCGCTGGGTCTGGTGATCTCGCTGGCGTTGGCCGTGCTGCTCAACATGCGCGCGACCGGCATCGGAATCTACCGCACGCTGTTCTATCTGCCGTCGGTCGTGCCGCCGGTGGCGGGCACGATCGTGTTCATGGTGCTGCTCGAGCCGCGCGCTGGTCTGTTGAACACGATGCTGCGTTCGGTCGGGCTTCCGGGTCCGGCCTGGTTCAACGACCCGAACTGGTCGAAGGCCGGTCTGGCGCTGCTCAGCCTGTGGGGGATCGGGGCCTCGACCGTGATCTTCCTGGCCGGGCTACAGGACGTGCCGACCGTGTTGCTCGAGGCGGCGGCCATCGACGGCGCCAACCCGTGGCAGCAGTTCAGGCACATCAGCCTGCCGTTGCTCTCGCCCGTGATCCTGTTCAATCTGGTGATGGGCGTCATCGGCGCGTTCCAGATCTTCGGGCCCGCGCTTGTCATCGGGGGGCCGACCGGCGACCCGGTCCAGTCGACGCTGATGTTCATGGTCGTGATCTATCAGAACGCCTTCCGCTATTTCAAGATGGGCTACGCGTCGGCGCAGGCCGTGCTGTTGTTCCTGGCGGTGCTGGCGATCACGGGCCTGATCTTCCGCACCGCGCGTGTCTGGGTGTTCACCGAGAGCGATGAGACTACGCGATGAGGGGGCCGGGATGACGTCCGAGACAGCTGAAGCTTTGCCCGTGCCACGACCCGCCGGCGCGATCTGGCGCAACGTCGTCGTGCCGCTGCTGCGCCACGTGTTGTTGATCGTCGTGATGTTGGTCTTCGTCACGCCCTTCTACTGGATGGTGATCACGGCGCTGAAGACCAAGGAGACTGTCTTCTCGGTGCCGATCGTCTGGCTGCCCGAGGTCCTACACTGGGAGAACTTCATCACGGCCGCGAACTATCCGGGCTTTCCGTTCTTGCGCTTTCTGGGGAACAGCTTCTTCTACGCGGGCACCGTGACGCTCGGGACCGTGGTGTCGTGTGCGCTGGCCGGCTACGGCTTCGCGCGGCTGCGTTTCCCGGGCCGCGATCTGTTGTTCGGGATCACGGTCGCGACGCTGATGATCCCGACGATCGTCACGCTCGTGCCGAGCTTTCTCATGTTCAAGGCGCTCGGCTGGCTGGGGGGGTACGCGCCGTTGATCGTGCCGGCGTTCTTCGGCAACGGCTTCTTCATCTTCATGATGCGGCAGTTCTATATGGGGCTGCCGACCGAGCTGGCCGACGCGGCGCGCGTCGACGGCGCCGGCGAGTTCAGGATCTTCTGGCAGATCATGCTGCCGATGGTCCAGCCGGCGCTCCTGGTGATGGCCGTGTTCACGTTCCTGTGGACGTGGCACGAGTTCTTTCTGCCGCTGGTCTTCCTCACCGACTCGGAGCTGTACCCGCTATCGCTTGGGCTTTACGCGTTCCGCACGCGGCGGTTCACCGAGTGGCACCTGATGATGGCCGGCGCGACGCTGACGACCGTGCCCCTGATCGTCATCTTCTTCGCGGCCCAGCGGTACTTCCTCGAGGGCATCAAGATGACGGGGCTGAAGGGCTGAACGAAGTTAGACGGATTGATCGTCGACCGTGGGCGCGGCGGGCGTGAGCGCCGCCGTCGGTCGTGGGCGCGCCAACAGGCCGATCGCCACGCCAGCCACGACGCGCATCCAACCCGAGATCCACAAACCGTCGCGCGTGCCCACCAGACTCGCGAGCGCCGGGCCGAGAAGCGTGCCCGAGAGCGTGCCGAGGTTGAGCACGACGTTGTGGAGCGCCATGTGCGACGGCCGATCGTCGGCGGGCACGCCCTCCATCAACCAGCCGGTCAGACTCCCGCCCGCGATCCCCCAGATCACGCCGCCCAGCAGCGACGCAACATAGTACAGCCAGGCGTCGTGCGCCTGCGCCATGATCAGGGGATAGAGGCCGTACAGCACGGCCCCGACGGTCATCGGCCAATACATGCCGATCCGCGCCGTCACCGGCGCCAGGGCCAGCGACCCCACCATCAGCGTGAGATAGAACAGCGCGTTGCCGATGCCGATCTCGAAGTCGGTGAGCCGTAGTTCCTGAACCCAGAACACCGGCTGAAGCGGTATCGACGTGAACTGCGCGAGGTAGAACACCAGATACGCGAGCATCAGCAGCCCGAAACGGCTGCGGATCAGGTCGAGGCGCAGGACTTCGCGCACGCGGGCGCGGTTCAACCAGCGCGAAAACCGGCCCGCCTGGGCCGATTGCGCCGCCGTATCGCCGTTCCGGAGCGGGGCGAGCCGCCGCACCCGCCAGACGAAGTAGGCGCTCGCATACCCGCCGAGCGCGCCGATCATGAAGAGCACCTGATAGTTGAGCGGCTCGGGCAACAGACCGAGCAACTGGCCGCCGCCCAGCGACGCGATCGTCGAGGCGATGGCCAGCAACGCGTTGCGCCGCCCGACGACGACCGCGCGCCACTCGGGCGGGACGACCTCGGCAAACGTGGCGTTGAAGCTGATGGCCAGGATCACGCCTGGCAGCGCCATGCCGACGACGACGATCGGGAGCACGTCGAGGATGAGGGCCGGCGGCAGGAGCCAGGGCAACACGGCCATGATGACGTAGCCGAGCCGGTTGATCAGCGCCGTAACCTGCGTCATGCGCAGCACGTCGCGGTGGCGGAGCCACTGGCCGGCCGGCAACGACAGGATCAGGTTGACGAGCGCCGGCCCGCTGGTGAGCAAGCCGACGTGAAAGGGATCGGCGCCGATGCGCACCGCATAGATGGGCAGGAAGTTGATGGCGGTGCCGGCGAGCACGCCGAAACCGAAGATGTCCCAATACAGCGCGTTGAAGTTGGCGCGGTGGGTCGGGGAGGCAGGCGCGCGGCCAAAGGCGGTCATGGAAAGGCAATGATACACCGCGCATATCCCTGCTACAATCGCCGCCGATGAATTACGATCTCCCACATCGACGCTACAACCCCATGACCCGTGAGTGGGTCCTCGTGTCGCCGCACCGCGCCAAACGGCCATGGCTCGGCCAGGTTGAGAAAACGGCGCGCGAGACGATCGCGCAGCACGACCCGACCTGCTACCTCTGCCCGCGCAACACACGCGTCGGCGGCACGATCGTTAATCCCGACTACGTCGGGCCGTACGTGTTCGACAACGACTTTCCGGCGCTGCTGACCCCCGAAGCCATGGCGCAGGCCGAGGGCCACGCCGATGCGGCCATCGGGTCGACCGATCTGTTTCGGGCCGAGCCGGTCTCCGGCAACAGCCGGGTGGTGTGTTTCTCGCCACGCCACGACCTCAGCCTGCCGCAACTCTCCGGCCCCGAGGTCGAGGCCGTGCTGCGCACCTGGGCCGACCAGACGCGCGAACTCGGCGCGCTGCCGCACGTCGGCTACGTACAGGTCTTCGAGAACAAGGGCGCGTCGATGGGCGCTTCGAACCCCCACCCGCACAGCCAGCTGTGGGCGACCTCCAACGCCCCGCACGTCGTGGCGCTCGAGGCCGAGACCCAGCGCGACTACCTGGCGCGTCACGGGCGGCCCTTGCTGGTCGATTACGTCGAGCAGGAGCGGCGTCTGCAGGAGCGCCTCGTCGTCGCCAACGACCTCTTCACGGTGCTCGTGCCGTTTTGGGCGGTCTGGCCGTTCGAGATGATGGTGGTCGCGCATCGACCCGTGGCGTATCTGTATGACCTGACCGACGACGAGTTCACGGCACTGGCCGACGTCATGCGGCGCGCGCTCGCCAAGTACGACAACCTGTTCGAGATCTCGTTCCCATATTCCTTCGGTTGGCATCAGGCGCCGATCGACGGCGCCGCGCATCCGGAATGGGTGTTGCACGGGCACTGGTATCCGCCGTTGTTGCGGTCGGCGACGGTGCGGAAGTTTTTGGTGGGGTATGAGATGCTGGCGCAGCCCCAGCGGGACCTGACCGCCGAGACGGCCGCCGCGCGTCTGCGCGATCTGTCGGACGTGCACTTCACCCTGCGCTGAGACTGCGGCTCCGGGAAAACGAAGCGGGGGCGTCGCTGCGACGCCCCCGCTTTTCGATTCAGGTGACCGGCGTCAGCGCGTCACCGTGTAGATCATCTCCTGCGTGCCGGGCCCGTATTCCGAGATCCCGTCGTTGACCGCCTTTGTGAAGTCGATGGTGACCGTGAGCATGGTCTCGCCCTCCGGCCAGTCGGACAGCACTGCGTAGTAGCTCTGGCAGACCAGGGTCTCGCCGGTGTTGACGTCGGGCTGCTGGCTGCGCGCGATGAGCAGCTGCTCCTCGGGGATGACCGTGTCGCCGACCTTGAACTCGATCGTCATGTCGTGCAGGTTTTGCTCGAGCAGATCCTGCCCTTTTGCGCACCAGCCGTAGAACAGCATGGTCTGGCGCTCCTGGTCGAGCTTGACCGTGTAGCGCAGGATGCCGGGCACCGTATTGAGGTCTTCGTTCGTGTAGTTCTGACTCTCGGGCGCCAGGTCGAGCAGCGCCGTCGCCTCCTGCGACTCGATCGCGGCCCGCGCGTCGCGCGGCGACGCGACCGTCGGCCCGCCCTCGATCTGGAACGGCCCGACCGCGTCGGCGCCCAGGCCGGAGCTGTCGGGCGGCGCCTGGGTTTCGCCGGGCGCCGCGGTCGGGCTATCGGCCTGCGGCACCGGCGTGAGCTGCGGCGCCGACCGTGGCACGAGGGTGTTGAGGCTCGTGCAGGCCAGGCTGGCGGCCGCCAGCGCAGTGGTCGCCAGGGCCAGCGGGCTGAGCCGTGTTGTGCGGGTGGAAGACGGTGATCGCAGCGTCATGCGGACCTCGACGTTCAGTTGAGCGAGAAGCTATACCCGGCCGGTTCGGTCGTGTAGGGCGTCATGCCCGAGATCACGAGCGTGACCGTCTCGTTGTCGCCGACCGTCAGACTCAACGACTCGGCGCCGTCGGAGATGATCTGGCGCTCGACCGTCACGGCGCTCGCCGTCTGATGAACGACCTGGACCAGGAACTTCTGCGGCAGGATGTTGTTCATGCGCGCCATGCCGATCAGCTCCCAGCCCCCGGTGTCGGTCTCGAAATCGGCGCTGTATTGGATCTCGGGGATGGCGACGTTGTCGACCAGGAAGCCGGGCATGTTGACGGCCGCGTCGGTGATGTACTCGAAGCGGATGAAGACCTTCTTGCCGGCGTAGGCGCTCAGATCGATGCTCTCGCTCTTCCAGCCATTGCTCTCGTCGGTGTAGGCCCAGCCGAAGTTCTGGCCGCTCGGGTTCGAGTCGGTCATGTTGGGCGTCTTGAGCAGCGACCAGGTGGCGCCGCCGTCGGCCGAGACCTCGACGTACGCATAATCGTAATCGGTCTCGATGCTCCACCAGGCGTCGTAGGTCAGCGTGGCCTGGCTCACGCTCGAGAGGTCAAACTCGCGCGTCATCAGGGTAACCGACTCGTCGACGCGGTTGGCCCAGATGGCGTGGCCGCCGTTCGGGATGTCGATCGGCGCCACCGGCACCGTCGCCGCGCCCTGGAAATCGAGCGTGTACGTGCCGGGGCAATCGAGCAGGAAGTAATCGGCCGCGAATTGCGCGACCGTGCCGCGCTCCTGGTGGCCGCTGCAGTCGCGGATCCTGTCGTTCGGGTCGGCCCGACCGACGTCCTTCTTCGTGACGTAACCGTAACGACCGTCGTCGATCGAGGCGTCGCCGATGTAGTTGGCAAGTACCCAGTCGGCGAACACGTCGACGTGGGTCAGCGGCTGACCATCCGCTGCCGTCTTGCCGAGCGCGGCGAGCACCGTGTCGACCGCTTCCATGCCGTTCTCAGGATCCGCCACGAGTTGCTTGGTGGCATCCTCGCCGAACCGGTCGAGGAAGTAGGACATGAACAGATACGACGCGCCGTAGTGCGCGTAATTGTCGTTGCCCTCGCTCCAGGTCGTGAGCTGAACGTCGGGATCGGCCAGGAACGACTCGTCGAACCCGCCGTCGTCGAAGTTGTTCAGCTGCTCGGCCAGCATCGAGCTGCCCTCGTTGACCCACGACGTCTCGTTGATGTCGTGATGCCAGTGGATCATGTGCTGGAACTCGTGCGCCAGCGTGCCGCGAATGTACTCCTCCTCGATGCCGACGGCGTCGGCGTTGATGTAGAACATCTCTTTCTGGTTCGAGTCGGTGTACGCCAGGTTCGAGTATTCGTCGTTCGACGAGTAGTAACCCGCGATCGACATGCCCAGGCCGCGCGCGTACAGGATGTACAGCCGCGGGTCGCCGTCGACGCCCGGCGTCCACTCCTCGCCGAAGAACTCGCGATCGGTCGGGTAGGAGCGCTGCTGGAAGTCGTCGACCAGCGCCTGCACGGCGCCCTGGTCGACCTCGACGCCGGTCTGCGCGAAGAAGTATACGTTGTCGGTCTTGTAGATCAGACGCGCGTTGACCTTGAAGTTTTCGTTCGTGTCATTGTTGGACGCGTTGAATTCGAGCTCCTGGCCGATCGGCCAATCGGCCGGCGCCGTCGCCACGACTTCGGGGATGTCGGCGATGCCCTTGAGCCGCATAGCCACTTCGCGCAGGTCGCGGGCCGGCACTTCGATCGCCTGCAGCGCGGCCAGGGTCTCGTCACCGGAACCGGGGAGGGCTGTCGCGAAAGGCGTCGGCGTCGCGCCGCCCGGGATTGTGGTGTTGAACGGCCGCGGCGTGGGCTGGGCGATCGCCGTGACGACGATCGGGCCGATCGGGCCCGAGGTCTGCCGGCTCGCGACGAAGCCATAGACGAAGGCCACCGTCAGGAAACCACAGCAGCACAACATCAACACGCCCAGGCCGACCGCCAGCCCGATGCCCAATTTGCTATTGGTGCTCATCAACGCTCCTTATCGCCCCCAGTTATTTCTTCCAGTTCTTTTCCATCTCGAGTTGCACGGCGATGCCGTACAGAAAGTCGAGACGATCGGCCGCCGCGTCCTGGCCCTGCTCGCGCATCTGGTTGCTCAGATAGTTGAGCGTCTGCAGGAGCTGCGGCGTAACCTCGGCCGCCCGGCCACGGATCGCGGCCTCGGCCTCAACCTCGGTCGGGATGGCCATCAACTCGTTGACCAGCTTCACCTCGGGCGGCGCGGCTTCGCGGATCATTTCGGTGATCAAGCCGTTGATCAGTTGCAGCCGGCCGAGCACGTCGGGGCGGTTGGCGCGCTGCGCCGCCGCCATCTGATCCTCGAGCAGCGCCAGGAACGTGTCGTCGATCTGCTCGACGTTCTCGTTCAGCGCCTTCTTGAGGTCCTGGGCTTCCATCAGCTTGCGCAGCGTGCCCGCGGCGACGTCGAGCCGGGCGCGCGCCTCGGCGTCGATCTCCTGGGTCAGCTGGAGCAGCACGTCGCGCTTGTGCGTCAGGCCGGCCTTCTCGGGCTCCTGCGAGCGTTCGATCCGCCGCGTGAGCGACTCGAAGAACGCGTAATCGGCCAACGGCCTGGCCATCGACACATAGACGGCCAGCTGATCGTCGGACGTGGCTTTGAGCACCAGGTCCATGAAGGTATCGGGCGAGAGCTTGTCGCCGAGCTGGCGCAGCTCCTCGGCGGCGGCGTCGGCCACCTTCTGGCGCTCGACGATCTGCTTGCCGAAGGTGCTGTGCTCGAGCAGCGCACGTTGCAGCCCGGCAAATACCTGCACGGCCGCGCTGTTTCCGCTCTGCGCGGTCCGCGACGCCGACGCCGACAGGATCTGGAAGAGCTGGGCATCGATCTGCGCGTCGTTCTCCTGGATCAGGGCGGGCAGGCCGGTCTCGCTCGACTGGAGCATGCGCTGCAGCAACTGCGCCTTGGCGCGCTGCGCGTCGAGCTGCTCGCGTGTGACGCCGTCCTTCTCGAGGACCCAGTCCATGAGGCCATTGAGCGTAAGCGCCTGACGCGGGCTGAACAGATACGCCTTGCGCCGCTCCTGCGGGAGCTTGTTGACCACTTCATTGACGAGCCGGCCAATGACGCGCTCGGTCTCGGGTTGGGGCAGACCCAGCTCGAGCGGCACATACGAGAGCAGCAGTTCCTTCTCGTTATCGTGGTAGACGAGCAGGCTGCTGGCCTGACCACGGTAGCCGCAGGTCGGGCAGGAGATGACGTTGAAATTCCCGCTCAGGAAGCGTTGCTTGGCCGACGGGTCCTGGCTGACGTCGAACAACTGCTCCAACTCGACCTGCACGGGCGTGCGGCACTTGGGGCAGGATGTCATCGTGCGGATGGGGGGCATAACGTTCCTCGATCTCGAAAGGATGATGGGATCGCGGGCAGGGTCGTGGGGCCAATCGGCGCCAGCGCTCAGCTCGCAAGTTCCCCATTGTATCGTGGCAGCGTGATGGTAAAGGTGGCGCCCTGGCCGAGCTCCGAGTCGACCCGGATCTCGCCGCCGTGGGCGCGGATGATGGCGCGGCAGAGGTACAGACCCAGCCCGGTGCCCTTGACACGGCGTGTCAGGTCACCTTCGGCGCGGTAGAAGCGCTCGAAGACGTGCGGCAGGTCGTGTGCGGCGATGCCCGCGCCCTGGTCGCTGACCCGCAGGGTCACCCCGGTCGGCGTCGCGCTACCGCTGACGCGGATCTCGCCGCCGCCCGGCGCGTACTTGATCGCGTTGCCAAGCAGGTTGGCCAGCACCTGGCGCAACCGCTCCTCGTCGCCGCGCACCTCGGGGAACCCGGGCAGGAAATCGGCGACCAGCGTGTGTTTGTCGGTCTGGGTCTTGAACTTCTCGACGAGCCGCCGCGCCAGGTCGTCGAGTGCGACGTCCGACACGTTGAGCTTGAGGTCACCGGACTGGAGCCGTGAGGCGTCGAGCAGGCTTTCGATCAGTTCGGTCAGGCGGTCGGCCTCGTCGATGATCACATTGAGCGAGTCGCGCACCGTGGCCGGGTCCCAATCGGCGTCCTCGCGGCTGAGCGTCTCGGCGTAGCCCTTGATCAGCGCCACGGGCGTCTTGAGCTCATGGCTGACGACCGAGACGAACGTGCTTTTGAGCTCCTCGGCCTCGCGGATCTTGGTCATGTCGTGCACGTCGGCGATGACGTTCACCAGCCGGCCCTCGCGGTCGAAGACCGCGGCATAACTGATACCGACCGGCACGATGCCGCCGTTGTGTCGCAACAGGTCGCCTTCGACGTAGAGCGGGGCGGTCGTCCCGGGCAGCGGCCAACCGTCGGCCATGGCCGCGTTGAGGTCCGGGCCGCGCTCGCGGTGAGCCCACTTCACGACGTCGTCGTGATGCAGCCCAAGCGCGTCGGCAGCCGACAGCGCCGTGATCGAGCTGAGCGCGCGATTGAAACGCGTGACCTTGCCGGCCGGGTCGATGATCAACACCCCGTCGGCATAGGCGTCGAGCACGGCGTCGAGGCGGCGCTTCTCGGCCGACACCTGCTGGTAGAGCACGGCGTTGTGGACAGCGATCGCGGCCTGGACGGCGAAACTCGAGAGCAGGGCGCGGTCGTTGGCCGAGAACTGCGCGCCATACCCGCGCAGGATGAAGATGAGGCCGACGACTTCCTTGCGCGCCACCATCGGCAGGCCGACACCGGTCAACAGCCCAAGCGTCGCCACCTCGCCGATGCGCTGCAGTCGTCGGCTGACCTCCGGGATCTCGAAACGCTCGGGGTCACCCTGATCGGGGATGTCCGCGAGCAAGGGGTCAAAGGCCGAAACAAACTGCTCGGGGATGCCCACGTAGGCGCGCAGCCGCCAACGACCGCCCTCGCGGAGCGCGATCAGCCCGGCCTGCCCGGCCGTCAGCTCGACGGCTGCCTGCAGGATGCGCTTCAGCACCGTCGGCAGCTCAAGCTCCTCGGTGATCGCGCGAGCGATCTCGAGGAGATAGTCGCGCTGGCGGACGCGGAAGTCGGGTAACACGGGGCGATTCTAAGCCAAGGCGGGTTAGAATCCCAATAGATCAGGCACGGAATGACGCGATATACTCTGCGTGTGACAAAGCCATCTATTCTGGTCCGCACACTCCTGATTTGGCTGGTCGCCAATATGGCCGGGTTCCTCGTGGGCAGCCTGCTGGGGGCCACCGATGGCGGCTGGATTTCGGGGCAGTTGACGGGGTCACTGGCGCGTGTAGGCCTGGTCGTCGGCGATCTGGTCTTCGGCGCTTGCATCGGGCTGGCGCAGTGGCTGGTGTTGCGGGCGTTGCATTGGCGCGGGCTCTCGGCGTGGTGGATTGCCCTAACGGCCGTCGGTTTTCTGGTCGGCGCGCGTCTCGGTCCGATCGTCTCTTTCAGGCTGGCGACCGAAACCACGGCGCTGGCCATCGTGTTTGGCGTCGTCATGGGCGCCGCGCAGGGCCTGGCCACCTGGTGGTTGGTGCGCCGCATGACGGCCCGGTCGTTCCTCTGGATCCTGGTCATGACGATGGCCTGGATCGTGGGCGAGTCGATCGCGTTCCGACTGGATTTCAGCCATTGGGGTGTGCCCATGGTCGGCGCGGCCATTTCTGCGGTGACCGGGCTCTATCTATTCACGCTCAACGGGACCGTGAGCTCCCCCCGTCCAACCGGAGCGGCGTCCTGAGTCCTCTAGAGTCGGCGCAGCGAGCCCGAACTGAATTGCCTTCACCCCGTTTTTAGCGACCATTTGGATTTGGTTTACAGACGCCATCCGCGGCCTTTCATAAAGTGGGAGACATGTCTCCCACGGGTCGCGAGGCCGAACCACGCACGCTGACAGCCGAAGCCAACGCCGTCAAGCCAGCGACACGCGCCGCCCTGACAGCCCGGCTTTCCGCGCTCAAGGGCAGGCTGGCGGCGACGCCGCATGTCGAGGCGCTGGCGTTCATCGGCGTCGGCGAGGTGTCGGACGGCATCCGACTGGGCGTGCCGGTTGCCGGGCTGGCCGCCCTCGGCCGGCGGGCGGCCTTCTCCCGGAGCCTTGCCAACCTCGACCCGGCGCGTTTCGACACGATCGTCTTCGCCCGACCGCAGATCTCGCCGACCGGTTTGCGCGAGATCGATCAGGCGCGACGTCTCGGGAAACGCGTGATCGTCGACCTCGACGACGACTTCCATTCGATCCCTGTCGATCACCCCGGCTATCGCGGCGTCGGCCCCGGGAACCCGGCGCGACTGCAGGCGCTCGAGGCGGCGCTCGCGCAGGCTGACCTGGTCGTCGTCGCCACGCCCGTCCTGGCCGAACGCTACGCCCCCTTGTGTCGCCGCTTGGCGGTCATCCCAAACGGCTGGTCACGCTCGAACCCGCTGTGGGACCAGGCCGCGTCTGAACGCCAAACCCTCAACATCGGCTGGGCCGGAACCCCAACTCACCGCGCCGACGTGGCCCTGCTCGTGCCGGACGTCGTCGAGTTGCTGCGGCGCGCACCGCAGACGCACCTCGTGATCGGGGGAGACCCCGGTGTGTGGCAGATGTTCCACGAGCTGCCCGAGACCCGGCGCACGTTCGTGCCGATGGTCCCGTTCGAGATGTTCCCGACCGTGCTCGCGCAGTTCGACGTGTTGCTGGCCCCGCTGTCTGCGAATCCGTTCAACGCCGGCAAGAGCGACATCAAGCTCCTTGAAGCCGGCATCCGCCGGATCCCGTGGGTGGCGTCGCCGCGCGCCGCGTACATGGCCTGGGGCGCAGGCGGGCTGTATGCGGACACGCCGGGCGAGTGGGGCGCGGCGCTGGCCCGGCTGATCGCCGAGCCCGCGCTGCGTGAGCGCCTGGGCGGCGAAGGCCGTGCGCAGGCCGAACGGCGCGAGGCGACCCACATCGCCGAACGCTGGCTGGAGGCGTTGGCCTGAGGCGCGCGGCGCGTCGGGCAAACGCGAGAAGACCAGGGCGTCGCAGCGCAGACCGCCGCGACGCCTGAGCCGGACGGAGCCGGCGTTCCACATGAACAATCACTTCAACTGGGACAAGCTGATGGCCGACCGCAAGGTTGAGGACTTCCTGGCGGCGGACGATTTGTGGGGCGACCACCAGGACGTGGACACCCCGGGGCGCCGGGTCTGGCGCGACTATCTGAGGTCTCGCCTGGACCAAGGCGAGGTCCGCATGCTCGAGATCGGCTTCGGCGCCGGTATCGACTACCGCGGGCTCGAACGCGACGGCCTGCTAGATCGACCCGGGCTCGATTACTACGGCGCCGACGTCACGCACAAGTTCGTGGACCACGCGCGACGTCACTACACCCACATGAAACCGAATCTGATCGACGGCTATCGACTGCCGTTCCCGGATGGCTTCTTCGATGTGGTCTACATGCGCCACGTGCTCGAGCACCAGACGCACTACGCGGACCTGCTGGCCGAGATGCTGCGCGTTTGCCGCGGCGAAGTCTTCGTCATCTTCTTCATCCCGCTGTCCGACTCGCCGAACGACCAGATCACGTTCGATGGCACCTGGTACAACAACGCCTATTCCCGGCTGCGCTTCGATCAGTTCATCGCGGCCCGCGGTTACGTCGCCGAGGAGGTCGCGCGGTTCCATTTTGAGACCGGTTACGCCGACGATCAGGTGCTGATCCTGCGTCGAGATCCGATGGCAATCAGCGCCCCC
The DNA here is from genome assembly GCA_044224715.1 of Anaerolineales bacterium. Taxonomy (GTDB): domain Bacteria; phylum Chloroflexota; class Anaerolineae; order Anaerolineales; family UBA6663; genus UBA6663. The sequence goes on from JBGAJV010000026.1 coordinate 68,877, forward strand.
GGGGCCGCGCCGACCGGCGCCAACGATCAGCGGGCGCTGACGCTCGCGTTCGGCACCCAGCACTGGCCGGCGCCCGGCCAACCCACGGAGGGTATCGGAGCCTACGTTGTGACTGTCGCGCGCGGGTTCGCAGCCCGCGGCCATCGGGTGCACGTCGTCACCTGCGCGCATCCCGGACAGCCCGCGACCTGGGTCGACGAAGGCGTGCAGGTCCACCAGATCCATCTAGCGGGCCCAAACGCCAAAGACCCGGCGGCCGTGCGCGCGTACAGCCGGGCCGTGGCTGACAAGCTTAAGGACCTGGATGCGGTCCACCGTTTCGACGTGGTGGAATTCCAGGAGTGGGCGGCCGAGGGTTGGGCGTTCGTGCCCAGGCCCGACCAGTTGTTCGTCGTGCGGACGCAGACACCGAGCTGGGTCATCCGCGATTTCGAGTACGCAGACGGCGACGCCGCCGAGCTGCAGATCGACGAACTCGAGCGTTGGGCGTTGGAGCGCGCCGATCTTGTGACGGCGCCGTCGCGGCTGGGCGCCCGAAGGCTCACCGAGCGTTGGTCCGTCGATTCGGGCGCGGCGCGCGTGATCCCCAACGGCATCGACGCGGCACGTTTCGCTCCGCCAGGCGACCGCCCAGAGAATCCGAACCCGCTTGTCGTGTGCGTCAATCGCTATTCGCCGCTCAAAGGCGCCGAGGTGTTCGTCCGCGCTGCCGCGGCCGTGCATGCCGACCACCCGACGGCGCGTTTCCGCATGTTGGGTCGAGACGCCGATTGGTCTGGCGAGCCGGCGTCGCAATTCCTGCGCCGGCTGGCCCGCTCGCTGGGGCTGCCCGACGATCGGCTCGAGATCCCCGGCCCGGTGCCGCGCGAAGATCTGCCGGCTGAATATGCGGCCGCGGACGTCTGCGTCAACCCGTCGCTGTACGAGAACGTTTCGCACACCGCGCTCGAGGCGCTGGCTTGCGGCCGACCGACCGTGATGACCAGCGGGCAGGGCAACGCCGAATACGTATCCAACGGCGTCGATGCGCTGGTCGTGCCGCCCGGCGATGTCGACGCGCTGGCGCTAGCGCTGCGAACGTTGCTGGCCGATCCGGCGCTCCGCCAGCGGATGGGCGCCGCGGCGCGCCAGACCGTGGAGACGACGTTCTCCGCCGAGGTCGTCGTGGGCCAGATCGAAACGGCATATCGTGGCGGGCTCAAAGCCCTGGCCGCGCGTCGACCGGTGACCCCGGCGAAGCTGTACATCGCGATCCTGACGCGCAACGCGCTCGAGTACACCCAGCGCTGTCTGGCGAGCCTGGCGGCCCACACGCCGACGCCGCATCACATCTTCATCCTCGACAATGCCTCGAGCGACGACACGCCGACCTGGCTGCGCTCGCTCACGGCGGGGCACATCCACGTCGACCTGTGCGCCGAAAACCTGGGCGTGCCGTGCGGCCGGAATCGGTTGCTCAAGACCATCCTGCCGCATCTGCCCGAGGATGGATGTGTCGTCTTCCTCGACAACGACGTCGAGGTGCACGCCGGCTGGCAGGCGCCGTTCGAAGCACTCTTCAAAGCGCAGCCCGAGGTCGGTGTCGCCGGCGCGCACGGTCATCCGTTTGTGGTGCAGGGCGATCGGCGCGAGTTGTTGCCGGCCCCAAGCACCGGGCCGACACCCGTGGACGTCGTCACCGGCTTCTGCTTCTGGGTCCGCGCCGCAGCCGCGCGCGCGATCGGCCTGTTCGACGAGCGTCTCGGTCGGTTCTGGCACGAGGACGACGACTACTGTGTCCGGGCGCTGGCCAACGGCTGGGATGTCTACGCCGTGCCGGAGGCGCCGTTGACGCACCATGAGCATCAGTCGGGCGTGGCGCAACCGGGCGTGATCGCGCAGGGTGGGTCACCCGAGAACCAGCGCTATCTGGCCGCCAAGTGGCGTCGTCTGGGCTACCTCGATGCTGAGGGTTACGTAGTGCGCCGGAACGGACGGAGCGCCGGGGCAACCCGTCGCGATGAAGCAGCCGAGCGCGTCGCCTGCGAACGGATCGGCGCCATGCTCGGTCGTTCGCCATTGACGGCCGCCGAACTCGATCGCGCCGTCGGCTTCTTTCAAACCCTCCTGGCCGCTCCCGACATCCTGGCCTTTGCGGCGGAACAGTCGACCGAGTTGACGCCGGAGTTCCTGGCGCTGGTGACACTCAACCTGGAGCAAGCGCGCAGTGACGGCAACTTGGATCTGACTGAAGGCCTCGAGGTGCTGCAAGCCGAGCTGACGACCCTGGCCCGACAGCGCGTCGCCGATCACGAGACGGCCGTGCCGGTGGTTGCGACCCCGCCCGAGCCCACCGTATCCGGGTTGGGGCTGAGCACGCATTGGGAGACCCCGTTGCTCGGGTTCAGCGGCTACTGTTGGATGGCGCGCACCTCGCTCAAAGCGTTGGATGCTGCCGGCGTGGCGGTGCAGGTGACGCCGACGATCAGTGAGGGCAAGTTCATCCAGCAGATCGGGCCGGAGGAGCGCGCTTATTGGCGGCGTCTGATCAGCCGCGCGCCAGAGCCGGGCGTGTACGTGACGTTCGCGCAGCCGGTCATGCCGCACAACGAGACCGACGTCTACGCGGTGCAGCGCACGAACAACCCCGGGCATCGCGCCTATGTCGGCTTCACGATGTTCGAGACCGATCGCATCCCCGAATCCTGGGTGCCATCGTTAAACGCGATGGACGAGGTCTGGGTGCCGAGCGAATTCAATCGCCGCACCTTCGTCGGCTCCGGCGTCGACCCGAGCAAGATCTACGTCACGCCCTCTGGGCTCGATACCGAGCTGTACCGCCCCGGGCGACAAGCGCCGTGGCCGATCCCGGACAAGCGCAGCTTCGCTTTCCTGTCGGTCTTCGACTGGACCTATCGCAAGGGCTGGGACATCCTGCTCAACGCCTATCTGCGCGCGTTCAAACCCGGCGACGACGTATCGCTGGTCATCCGCACGTACCGCGGCGGGGAGAGCCAGTCGAGCATTCGCGCGCGGGTCGAGGCGCATCTCCGCGCGCAGGGGCGCACCTGGGCCACCAGCCCGCACATCATCCTGCTCGAGCAGCACGTGCCCGCCGCACAACTGCCGGCGTTGTACGAGGCGTGCGACGCGTTCGTGCTCCCGAGTCGCGGCGAGGGTTGGGGCATTCCGTACATGGAGGCGATGGCGATGGAGCGCGCCGTCATCGGCCCGAACTGGGGCGGCAGTCTCGCGTTCATGCGCCCGGAGCACACCTATCTCCTGCCGGTGGAGGAGGTCGAGGTCGCCGAAGCGGGCTGGAACGACGCCGGCGCGACGTTCTTCTTCAAAGGCCACCGCTGGGGCGAGCCGTCGACCGAAGCCCTCACACACGTGCTGCGATCTGTGGCCGACGACCCCACGACGGCGCGGGCCAAGGGGCGCGCGGCGCGGGCTTTCATTGCGCGCGAGTTCAATGAGACCCGCCCGGCGCGCGCGATGCTCGAACGCCTTCGCGCGCTGCATACCGCTGCCCCGGCCTGGCACTCGGCGCAGCTGAGCCAGACCGCGTCGACCCGGCCATCGCGCGCCGCGACACGGCGCGCCGCGACCCGTCGGGCCGGACGCAAGTCCGAGGCGTTGCGGATCCTGTTCGTCAATCGCCCGAACGCGTTGACCGTGCCGGGCGGCGACACCACGCACATGGTGCGCCTGAAGGCTAGTCTCGAGGCGCTCGGACATACCGTCGACATCGATTGCTCGTTGACGCCCGACCCGGAAGGTTACGACGTCATCAACGTCTTCAATCTGCTCCTGCCGGACATCACGCGGCGTCAGGTCGCGGCGCTCCGTGCCGCCACCGAGGTCCCGATCGTGCTCACCCCGTTCTACTGGAACGTGAGCGAGAGCCTGTGGGGCGAGCGGGTCACGAGCGAGGCCTTGAAAGTCGTCGAGACCGAAGAGGAGCTCGGCTCGGCGCTGCTGGGGATCGCCAGCGGCCTGTTGCCCGCGGGTCGGTTCACGCGGGGTGGGCGCAACCGACACCACGTCGACTATGCGGCGCAGCAACGCACCGTGCTCGACTACGTCGACGCCGTGATCCCGATCAGCGAGCGCGAACGCGAACGCCTGGCGCAGGACTTCGCCAGTTCGCCGATGGCCTTCGTCGTGCCGACGGGCGTTGACGACGAGGGGTCGGCTTCGCCGGATCTCTTCACCCAGGCTTACGGCGTGCGCGACTTCGTGCTCGTGACCGGGCGGGTTGAGCCGCGCAAGAACCAGTTGATGTTGCTGCTGGCGTTGCGTGACACCGACCTGCCAGTGGTGGTCGCCGGCGCGCAGGTCAACCCGGACTACCTGGCTCTGTGCCGGCGCTTCGCCCCGAGGAACACTCTGTTCACCGGCCGACTGGACGCTGCCATGCTGGCCTCTGCGCGCGCGGCCGCGCGCGTGCATGCGCTGCCGAGCTGGTGGGAGTGCGCCGGGATCTCGAGCCTCGAGGCCGCCCTGGCGGACTGCAACGTGGTGATGGGCGATCGCGCGGCCGAGCCCGAGTACTTCGGCGCCGCGGCGTACTACTGCGATCCCGCGGACACGGCCTCGATCCGGGCGGCGGTGCTCGCCGCCTATGACCGCCATGGGGCCGATGCCGAACGACGCGGCGGTCTGCGAACGGCGATCCGCGAGCGCTATGCCTGGGATGCCGTGGCGCGCCAGACCGTCGAGGTCTACCAATCCGTCAGCCGGGCGCGCCAGCGGCCGAGCATCTCGCCCGCTCGGCGCGAGATGGCCCGCGCGCTGGACTTCAGTTTTCGCGAGGATCCTCAGGGCGTGATCGATACGCTCGCAGAGCGCTTGCAGCACGGGCCGCATACGGCCGAGCTCCTGACCGTGGCCGGCGACGCCCTGCTGCTGGGCCGCAATATCCCGCTCGCCCTGACCGCCTTCGACCGCGCCATCGCGCTCGACCCCCAGGATGGGACGTTGTACCGGCGCGTGGGCTGCGCGCTGTTGGCCCAGACGCAGCGAAACGATGCCGAGCCGTACCTGGTCCGAGCCGTGACGCTGAACCCCGACGACAGCATCGCCCGCTACTGGCTGGCTCAGTTGTGGCGCGACCAGGGCCGCTGGACCGAGGCGGCCGAGATCCTGGTCGAAATGCTCAATGAAGAGCCGAACAGCCCTGGGGTGTTGACGGCGTTGGGCGACTGTTATGTGACCGGCGGCGACATCGCCCAGGCCCGGACGCTGTATGAGACAGCGTTGCGGAATCAACCCGGCCTTGTCGAAGTCGCGCAACGCCTTCTGGCGATCTCGACCGGAGGCGTCGAACCCAGGCGCCCCGCCGCGTCTGCGGCTTCGGTCTCCGCGGCCGAAACCCTGCAGCGCCTGCTCGACGCGGACGATATCGTCGAGGCGCTGGAGACCGCCGCGGACAACGCGGCGTTGACTCCCGAGCTGCTCGAGCAGGTGCGCCGCGAGGCCGCACGCGTGCGGGCCGATGGGGACGCCGACCTGGCCGAAGGCCTGGATGCCCTGGCCGCGCATATCGCCGAACGGATCTCGGTGCAGCTCGCCTGATGCGGATTCTGGCAGAACCGGGCCGCGTCGCTGTTGATCGCACGTGCATCAACAGCGACG
>JBGAJV010000027.1:0-74334 GCA_044224715.1 Anaerolineales bacterium
CCGCCGACATCGGGATACATCGGGGCACTCCCGGTGTCTGCTTGACGATACAATCAACTGATACCCCATGACCGCTCTGCGCAAGCTCTTCCACTTCATCAACCCCTACAAAATACCGGCCCTCTTCGCGATGACCTTGCTGCTCACGCAGGTCTTCACCGATCTGGCGATCCCGCGTCTGATCCAGCGGATCGTCGATGAGGGCATCAAACAGGGCGACATGCCCGTGGTGCTGCAGACGGCCGCGCTCATGCTGGGCGCGACGGCGTTGAGCACGGTCTTCGCGCTGGGCAACAACATGTACTCGGTGCGCGTCGGCGAGGGCATGGCGCGCGACCTGCGCGACGCCCTGTTCGTCAAGATCCAGTCCTTCGCCTACGGTGACATCGACAAGTTCACCACCGGCAACCTCATGGTGCGCCTGGCCAGCGACACCGGCGCGGTGCAGCGCGTGTTCCAGATCTCGCTGCGCATCGGCACACGCGCGCCGCTGATGTTGATCGGCAGCCTGATCCTGATGTTCGTCACGAGCCGCGATCTGTCGCTGACGCTGCTGCCGCTCCTGATCGTGACCAGCGCCATCATCGTGTTCTTCAGCCTGCGCATGGAGCCGCTGTTCTGGAGCGTCCAACTCAAGCTCGATCGGCTCAACACCGTGCTGCAGGAGAACATCGCCGGCGCGCGGCTGGTCAAGGCGTTCGTCCGCGACGAGCATGAGCGCCGACGCTTTGGCGAGGCCAACGAGGATTTCACCCAGCGCAACGTCGAGGTGATGCAGTTCATGTCGACCATGACCCCGGTGCTGACGCTGTTCATCAACGTCGGTATGGTCGTCGTGGTCTATTTCGGCGGCCTGCGCGCGATCTCGGGCGGATTGACCGACGGCCAGATCATGGCCTTCTATAACTATCTGCTCAACACGCTCAACCCGCTCATCCTGACCGGGCTGCTGGCCAACACCTGGGCCAACGGCATCGCCTCGGCGCGCCGTATCAACGAGGTGCTCGACACGGTACCCGAGGTCCAGGATCGACCCGACGCGCCGGCGCTACCTGAGCCGGTGCGCGGCCGGGTGACGTTCACGGGCGTCTCGTTCCAATATGCCAGCGCCGACGCCAACGGCGGCCGCGACCAGGCGGTGCTCAAGGACGTGTCGCTCGACGTCGCGCCGGGCCAGACGCTGGCCATCCTCGGCGCGACCGGCGCCGGCAAGACGTCGCTGATCAACCTGATCCCCAGGTTCTACGACGTCACGACGGGCAGCGTGGCGATCGACGGCGTCGACGTGCGCGCGGTCCGCCAAGATTCGCTGGTCGGTCATGTGGCGCTTGTGCCTCAGGAAGCCATCCTGTTCACCGGCAGCGTGCGCGACAACATCCGCTATGCCCGGCCGTCCGCCGCAGACGAAGAGGTCGAGGCCGCGGCCCGGGCCGCGCAGGCCCACGATTTCATCTTGCGTCTGCCGAACGGTTACGACACGCCGGTGGCCGAACGCGGCGTCAACCTCTCAGGCGGCCAGAAACAGCGGCTCGCCATCGCGCGTGCGCTCCTGGCAAACCCGGCGATCCTGATCCTCGACGACAGCACGAGCGCCGTCGACGTCGAGACCGAAGGGCGCATTCGGGCCGCGCTGCGTGAGCGACGCGCCGGGCGGACCACGATCATCGTGGCTCAACGCATCAGCTCGGTGCTGGCGGCGGACGCCATCGTCGTGCTCGACAAAGGCATGGTCGAGGCGGTCGGCACACACGCGGAGTTGATGACCCGCAGCCCGATCTATCAAGAGATCTACGAATCGCAGCTCGGGGCAGGCGTTCGCGAGACGCTCGACACCGGGGCGGGAGGTCGCGCATGACAACCGCCCGCCCGCGTGTACAACGTCACGGCGTCGGTCCCGCGCCGGCTCAGCCCGGCAAGTTCGAGAACGCCGGCGACCCCAACCGCGCCCTGCGGCGGCTCCTGCCGTATCTGATGCCGTATTGGCCCATCCTGACCCTGGTGCTGATCGTGGTCCTTGCCACGACGCTGCTCGGCCTGCTTGGTCCGTATCTGCTCGGCCAGGCGATCGACGTGTTCATCGACGGGCAAGACGCGGCCGGTCTGGCCACGATCACGCTCGAGATGCTGGCGGTCTACCTGATCTACAACGTGCTCCAGGCGGCCGCGGCCTGGGCGATGGCGCGCGTCTCGCAGCGCGCGCTGCGCGATCTGCGTCGCGACCTGTTCGGACACCTGCAGGCGCTGTCGATCGGCTTCTTCGACACACAGCCGGCTGGCGAGCTGATGAGCCGCCTGACCAACGACATCGATGCCATCAACCAGGCCGTCTCGCAAAACGTGATCTCGCTGGTCGCGAGCGTGCTCACCATGGGCGGCATCCTGATCACCATGTTCGTGCTCGATCGCTGGCTCGCGCTAGCGGCCGTGGTCGTGGTGCCCGTCATGTTGTGGTTCGCGGATTTCGTCGCGCGCTACACGCGCCGTGGATTCCGCGCGTTGCAGAAGGACCTGGGCGGCCTCAACGCGGTGGCTGAGGAGACGCTCAGCGGCCAGAAAGTCGTCAAGGCTTTCCAGCGCAGCGACTCGGTCATCCGCGAGTTCCGCGCGCACAATCAGGCCGTGTACACCGCGGCGGTCTCGGCCAACACGTATGCGCTGATGCTGATGCCGCTCACCAACGTGCTCGGCAATTTCTTCGTCATCGCGCTAGCCGGGCTCGGCGGCTGGCTGGCCCTGCAGGGGCTCGTGACGGTCGGCCTGATCGCCACCTTTATCAACTACGGCCAGAACTTCATCCAACCGCTCCGCCAGCTGGCAACGCTCTACAACTCGATCCAGGCGGCGCTGGCCGGCGCCGAGCGCGTCTTCGAGATCATCGACACAGCGCCCGAGCCCCCGGATCGGGCCGATGCGGCGCCGCTCGGCGAGGTCCACGGCCACGTCGAGTTCCAGGACGTCACCTTCGGCTACACCGCGGACAAGCCGGTGCTTCAGCACATGACGCTCGAGGCTCACTCCGGTCAGGTCGTCGCGCTGGTCGGACCGACCGGCGCCGGCAAGACCACGGTGATCAACCTGCTGACGCGCTTCTACGAGATCCAGGGCGGCAAGATCCTGCTCGACGGCCGCGATCTGCGCGACATCCGCAAAGCCGATCTGCGCCGCAACCTGGGCATCGTGCTGCAGGACACGTTCTTGTTCGCCGACACGGTGATCGAGAACATCCGCTACGGTCGGCTCGACGCGACCGACGCCGAGGTCATGCATGCGGCCGAACTGGCCGACGCCGATCACTTCATTCATCAGCTGCCCAAGGGGTACCACACCGTGCTCACCGAGCGCGCCGGGAACCTCAGCCAGGGGCAGCGGCAGTTGCTTGCGATCGCGCGCGCCATCCTCGCGGATCCGGCCATCCTCATCCTCGACGAAGCTACCTCGAGCGTCGACACGCGCACCGAGGCGCGCATCCAACGCAGCCTGTTGCGGCTGATGGAGGGTCGCACCAGCTTCGTCATCGCCCACCGGCTCAGCACGATCCGCGACGCCGACAACGTCGTCGTCATCGACCATGGGCGGATCGTCGAGCAGGGCACCCACACCCAGCTCATGGATCGGCGCGGTTTCTACTATCAGCTGCACCTCAGCCAGTACAAGGGCCTCGAGATCTGACCGATCCCTGGAATAGCCGCATATCGCACGATATCGGGTCGTTCCAGGGTGTCCCCCCCCACCGCGAAGATTCGTGGGCAAGCGCGCGTGGTCGGCGTGTATTGCCGGAGATATTCGCGGATTCGCCGGATTTGGCCGCTCCAGCCAGGGCAAACGCATCTATATGTGAGAAATACGGTTGTTGCCCTGCCGCTCCAGCCCGGGCGGCCTCGCTCACGCTTACTTCGGCTTCATCCGCGAAATCTGCGGCTTGTGGCTCTGCCTGGAAACTTGCTCGTGCACACGAGGATTCCCGCTTGTTTTCTGCGTCTGAAATCGGATACACTCTGGCCTAATTGCGGTCGGGCGGTTGTTATTGCTGGTTGGATCGGTGCACGTTTTTGGTTAGGTGTCGAAATCGAGCTATCTCGGGCGTCGGTAGGGTAAGCGGAACCATCCAAGCCGCCACACTCACACAAGGAGACGACGTCATGCAATACCTCATGTTGATCTACGGCAACGAGCAGGCCGATGCCGCCATGTCCAAGGCCGAACAGGACGCCTGGATGGGCGAATGGTTCGCCTACGACAAGGCGCTTCGCGAAGCCGGCATCAGCCCCGCCGGCGACGCCCTCCACCCCACTTCGACGGCCACGACCGTGCGGTCCAAAGACGGCAAGATCGTCACCACCCATGGGCCCTTCGCAGAGACCAAAGAACAGCTGGGCGGCTACTACGTGCTCAACTGCAAGGACCTGGATGAGGCCATCGAGTGGGCGTCGAAGTGCCCGGGCGCTCGCACCGGCTCGCTCGAACTGCGCCCGATCGTCGACTTCAGCCAGATGGGGTGAGCGCCGGCGATGCAGGAACCACGCGCCATCCTGAGCGAACTGGACGCCGTCCGCGCGGGGACGCTTCTACGCCTGGAAACAGCGACCCAGGCTCAACTCGACGCGCGTCCGACCCCAACACCTCACAACAGCGGTGCCTGGTCGCTCGGCGAGATCTTCATGCACATCGCCGGCGATGAGATCTATCTGCGCGAATTGATCGCCCGGCCCCTGCTCGAAGGCGTGCTGCCGCCGGAAGGGGTAGGGTTCGTGCCACCGCCGCCGGCGGCCGGGCTATCGAAGGACGTGATCGCGTTCTGGTTCAAGCGCGCTCGCGCCGAGACGCGTCGGCTGTTGCTGGCTTGGCCGGTCGACGCTGACCTGACTGCTCGCCACGACGGCGGCCTTGTGGCGGTCTTCGGTGGAGCGCCGATGAACGCGCTTGAATGGCTCGAGTCGTACGGCGGCCATGAAGCCTTCCATCACAGGCAGATCGACGCCGTGCGACAAGATCTGTCGAGTCTCGAGGCCCAACCATGACAGCCTCGCGCGCGAAGAAAGCACCCTCGCGCCGGCCCGGCAAGGCGGAGTGGCGCAAGCCACCGGCTGATCTGGTCGAACGCTTCAACGCAGCGCTGCCTGTTCACCCTGAGGCGAAACCGCGCAAGATGTTCGGGTATCCGGCGTGCTTCGTCAACGGGCATTTCTTCGTGGGCCTGCACAATGAGAACGCCATCGTGCGCCTGCCTGGTGATCTCAAAGACCAGTTCTCGGAGCTCGCCGGGGCCGCGCCCTTCGACCCGATGGGCACCGGCAAAGGCATGAAGGATTGGTGGCTCTTGCCCCAGTCGATCACTGAGGATCCGGAAAGGCTGGCGGCGTTCTTCGCGGCGACGTTCCGCGACGTCCGCGCATTGCCACCCAAAGCGCCAAAGACGAGAAAGACGTCGACCCGAGGGAACAAGACGAGATGAGCACCATCGATAAAGCGATCGCCAATCAACTCGAAAACATCCAGAAGCGTTCGGGCAAGACCCTGGCTCAGCTCCAGGCGATTGTGCGTAAGAGTGGCCTCACCAAACACGGTGAGATTCGCGATCTGCTCAAGCGCGAACTGGGCATGGGGCATGGCGACGCCAACTTGATCGCCACCGAGTATCTCAAGGGCGCTGCCGGCCCTGCTCCCGCCGGAGCCGATGTGCTCGACGAGATCTATGCCGGCGCAAAAGCCGAGCTGCGCCCGGTCCACGAGGCCGTCATGCGCGTCATCGCCAAACTAGGCGAGTTCGAAGTCGCGCCAAAGAAAGGCTATGTCAGCCTCCGCCGAAAGAAACAGTTCGCCATGCTCGGCCCAGGCACAAAAGGCCGGGTCGAGCTTGGGCTGAACATGAAGGGCGTCGCTGCCACCGAACGCCTCATCGCCCAACCGGCCGGCGGCATGTGCCAGTACAAGGTATTCCTGACAAAGACGAGCGAGGTCGATCGAGAGTTAACGGGCTGGATCAAGACCGCCTTTGAACACGCCGGGTCCTGATTCGGACCCGGTTCGCCATCCAACAGGAGGCCGCTCATGCCGACGAAATCCACTCCGAAAAGCGCGAAAACCAGGCCGGTGGCAAAGCCCGTGAAGGCCACGGCCGTCAAAAGCGCCGCAAAGACCCCGCCTGCGCCAAAGGCCGCCGCGCCGAAGGGCGCGGGAACGCGCGAGGCGCCATGGAAGCTGACCACGGCGAACGGCGGCTCCGAATACGTTATGTTCCGCGACGAGACACTCGATCCGCCGGCGCTTGTGTGCAAGGTCGGCAGCACAGAGCTGCGTTATCACCTGCGCTGCATCGAAGACCTGCACGCCATGTTGAAGAAACACGGCGACTGGATGCCGCTCGGCGCGGCCGACGAGCAGAAGCCCGCCGCCGAAGGCACGGTCGAGGCCTGGGGCCGCTCGTCCAAGAACCCCGTCGGCGGGTGGTATGGCCTGCGCAAGGGCTATCGCGGACGCTTCGGCATGTACGTGCCGCCGCTGCTCGAGGTCCTCGGCCTGGTTGAGCTCGAGCACAACCCAAAGAACAACCGCGTCCGCGCGCGCTAGGACCCCACCATGGCAACTGCACAGGTTAACCGAAGCACGTTTCGCCTGGAGTACTCGATCAGCGGCGCCATCGCCGCGGCGCCCGAGCGGATCTGGGGGCTGCTCACCAACGCCGCCGATTTTCCACGCTGGAATTCGACGGTTACACAGATCGACGGCCGCATCGCACCCGGTGAGAAGATCGCGCTCAAGGCCAGGATCGCGGCCGATCGTGTCTTCAATCTCAAGATCACCGATGTCGTGCCCAACCGCTCGATGGTCTGGCGCGACGGCGCCGCGCCGATGTTCACCGGCGTGCGCACGTTCACACTCTCGCCCGCCGCGGACGGCGGCACGCTCTTTTCGATGGCCGAGGTCTACAGCGGCCTCATGCTGCCCATGATCGCCGGCTCGCTGCCCGACTTTCGGCAGACGTTCGAACAGTACTTCTCAGACCTCAAGCGCGAGGTCGAACAAAACCCGGGCTAGATCGGCGACCGGACTCGCCGCTGCTTCAACCGGCCGCACGTCCTGCGGCCGGTTGTGCTTTCTCGAGCGCGCGTGGTTATACTTTTCGGATCATGTCGGACTCGATTCCAGCGGCAGTCGAACGCGCTCACCGGCAGGAATACGGCCAGATCCTGGCCACGCTGATCGGCTGGCTGGGCGACATCGACCTGGCGGAAGAGGCCGCGCAGGACGCGTTCGTCGCCGCCCTCGAGCACTGGGGACGTGACGGTGTCCCGATCAAGCCCGGGGCCTGGCTGACGACGACGGCGCGACGGAAAGCGCTCGATCGTATCCGGCGCGCGCGGACGGATTCCGCTGACCCGTCGGAGCTCGAGGCGATCCCGGTCGTCGATGATCAAGACGTCATCGGCGAGATCCCTGATGAACGCCTCAAGCTGATCTTCACCTGTTGCCACCCGGCGCTGCCGCTCGAGGGCCAGGTCGCGCTCACCTTGCACACGCTCGGCGGCCTGACCACCGAGGAGATCGCGGCGGCCTTTCTCCTACCGGTGCCGACGCTGGCCCAACGGCTGGTGCGCGCCAAGCGCAAGATCAAGATGGCCGGCATCCCGTTCGACGTGCCGCCCGCGCGTCTGCTGGCCGAACGCCTCGAAGCCGTGCTCGCGGTGCTCTACCTGATCTTCACCGAAGGCTATGCCGCGACGTCCGGCGACGCCTTGATCCGCCACACGTTGTGCGACGACGCGATCCGGCTGACGCGCGTGCTGACTCTCCTGATCCGACAATCGGCCACCGACGTGTCGCCGGCCGAACAGGCCGAGGTGCTTGGTCTGCTGGCCCTGATGCTCTTGCACCACGCGCGTCGCGAGGCACGGGTCGGACCCGACGGGGCGTTGATCCTCCTGGAAGAACAGGATCGGTCGGCCTGGGACGCGCGCGCCGCCCAGGAGGGCCTGCGGTTGATCGAGTCGGCGCTGCAGATGCGCCGGCCCGGGCCGTACCAGATCCAGGCGGCGATCAGTGCCGTGCACACGCGCTCGGCGACGGCCGCCGACACCGACTGGCGCCAGATCGTCCTGCTGTACGATCAACTGCGGCGCTTTACCGATACGCCGATCGTCCGCCTCAACCAGGCGGTCGCGGCGTCGCTCGCGTTCGGACCGGGGCTCGGTTTGCGTCTGACGGACCTGCTCGCCGAGGCGCTGCGCGACTACGCGCCGTATCACCTGGCGCGCGCCGACATGTTCCGGCGTCTGGGTCAGATCGCGCCGGCGCGCGCGGCCTATGAGTGCGCGCTCGCGCTCACCCAGAACCAGGTCGAACGCGCCTTTATCCACAAGCGCCTGGACGCGCTGACCGACATCGGGGTACATCGGGATACATCGGGATAAATCGGGACACTCCCGGTTTCTCGATTTCTAACCATGCCGCGTCGATTCGCCTGCCTGCTTGCCCTGGCCGCCGTGCTCGCGCTCGCCCTCCCGTCGGCGCGCGGAGCGACCGGCGGGGCGTTGCGTTTCTACGGCAACGGCGTCAACGACATCGATCGGGTCAAGATCCGCATCGACGACCCGGCCTCGACCACCGGCGCCTTCCCGGCCGACATCGGCGCGGCCGATATCACGCTCGAGTTTTGGCTGCGTGCCCGGGCCGCCGACAACACCGCCGGCGCCGTCACCTGCGGCGCCAACGTCGCCTGGATCAACGGCAACGTCGTCATCGACCGCGATCGGTACAACCAGGACCGCAAGTTCGGGCTCTCGCTCGGCGCCGGCCGCGTGGTCTTCGGCGTCAGCGGGGACGGCACGGGCGACCGCACGCTGTGCGGGACGACAAGTGTGCTCGACGACGCCTGGCACCACATCGCCGTTCAGCGCCGCCGCAGCGACGGCCGCCTGTGGCTGTTCGTCGACGGCGCGCTTCAGGCCGAAACCGACGGTCCCGACGGCGATATCTCATATCCCGACGACGGCGTGCCCGGCGATTTCTGCGGCGGGCCGTGCGTGAACAGCGACCCGTTCTTGGTCATCGGCGCCGAGAAGCACGACGCCGGTGCCGCCTATCCGTCGTACAACGGTCTGATCGACGAACTTCGTCTGTCGACCGTCCTGCGCTACTCGACGGCGTTCACGCGCCCTGCCACACCGTTCTCGCCGGACGCGGCAACCGTCGCGCTGTACCACTTCGACGAGGGTTCCGGCACCACGGCCGGCGACTCGGCGCTGGCGGCCGGCGGTCCGAGTAATGGCCTGCTGCGCGTCGGTGGATCGCCCATGGGCCCGGCCTGGGTGCTCGAGACGGCCTTTGCGGCGCCGCCCTGCACGACCGGCTGCCTCTTTCTGCCGCAGATCATCCGCGGCCCGGCGCCCACCCCTACACAAACCGGGCCGTGATGCTGCGCGCGCAGGTTTTCAGCGCCGCCGGCGGCCCAGAGAACAACACGTCGCCACCAGCGCTGCCGCCCTCGGGCCCCAGGTCGATGATCCAGTCGGCCTGCCGGATCACATCGAGGTGATGCTCGATCAGAATGGCCGTGTTGCCCGCGTCAACCAGGCGATTGAGGATGCCCATCAGCTGGCCGATGTCCGACAGGTGCAGGCCGGTCGTCGGCTCGTCGAGGACGTAGACGCTGCCCTGTTTGTGCAGCTCGGTAGCCAGCTTGAGCCGTTGACCCTCGCCGCCCGATACGGTGCTCAGCGGCTGGCCCAGCTTGAGGTACCCCAGGCCGACGTCGTTCAGGGCCTTGAGTACGGGCCGGATCTTCTTCTCGGTGAAGTAGTCGTGCGCTTCTTCGGCCGTCATATCCAAAACGTCGCTGATGGTCTTGCCACGCAGGGTGTAGGCCAGTACCGCGGCCTTGAAGCGCCTGCCCTCGCACACCTCGCAAGTCGACGTGAACCCCTCCATGAACGCCAGGTCGGCATACGTGACGCCCAGGCCGTTGCAGTTCGGGCAGCTGCCCTCGGAATTGAAGCTGAACAGCGACGCGCTCACGTCGTTGGCCCTGGCGAAGGTTTTGCGGATCTCGTCCATGATGCCGGTGTAGGTCACGGGCGCCGAGCGGCTGTTGGCCGTGACGCGTGACTGGTCGATGACGATCGCGTCGGGGTGCTGTTCGAGAAAGACCTCGTTGATCAGCGTGCTCTTGCCCGATCCGGCCACGCCAGTGACGACCGTCATGACGCCCGCCGGTATGTCGACCGAGACGTTCTTGAGGTTGTGCAGCGCGGCGCCCCGGATCGCCAGCTGGCCTTTTGGCACACGGACCGCGGTTTTGAGTGGCAGCTGCTGCTTGAGGTGGCGGCTGGTGAGGGTGTCGGCGCCGAGCAGGGCATCGTAAGCGCCCTCGAACACGACGCGCCCGCCGTGCGCCCCGGCGCCCGGACCGAGATCGACGACGTGATCGGCGATCGCGATCATGTCCGGATCATGTTCGACGACCAGCACCGTGTTGCCCTTGTCGCGCAGTTTCTGCAGCAGCCCCGTCAGCCGCCCGACGTCGCGGGCGTGCAGCCCGACGCTCGGCTCGTCGAGGATGTAGAGCATCTCGGTCAACGCATTGCCCAGATGGCGGATCATCTTGATGCGCTGCGACTCGCCGCCAGAAAGCGTCGCCGTCTCGCGGCTCAGGCTCAGGTAGCCGAGACCGATGTCGACCAGGTGCTGCAGCCGCTCGAGCAACTTCCCGGAGAGCCGCGCTGCGACGGGGTCGGTGTAGCCCTTGAGTACCTCGATCAAGGCCGTCGCTTCCAGATCGGCCAGGTCGGCGATGTTGCGTCCGCCGATGCGGCAGTTGAGCACGGTCTCGTTCAACCGCGCGCCGTGGCAGGCCGGGCACACGCGCGTGGTCGTGAACCGCTCGAACACGGCGCGGTTGCGATCCGACATCGTCGCCGCATCCTTCTTGATGTAGCTGCGAATGAAGCGCTCGACCAGGCCTTCATAGGTGAGGTTGAATTCGCCGAACGAGACCTTGAGGTCGGCGCCGTAAAGCAGCTTGTGCAGTTCGTCCTCCGCATACTCGGCGATCGGCTTGTCGTTGTCGAACAGACCCGATTTCGCATACGATTTCCAGATCCAGCTCCCGACCTTGAAGTCCGGGTGCTGCACCGCGCCGTCGTTGAGCGACTTCGAACGATCGAGAAAGCGATCGAGATCCAGCTGGATCGTGCGCCCGATGCCCTCGCACTCCGGACACATCCCCTGCGGTGTGTTGAACGAGAACATGAAGGCCGGGCCGACGTGCGGCTGGCCAACGCGCGAGAAGAAGAGCCGCAGCACGGCGGCGATGTCGGTGTAGGTGCCGACCGTCGAGCGCGATCCGCCCCCGACGCGCTTCTGGTCGATGATGATCGGAGCGTTCAGGTAGTCGATGTGGTCGACTTCGGGTTGGCCATAGTGCGGCAAATAGCCTTGCACAAACGCCGTGAACGTCTCGTTCAGCTGGCGCTGCGCTTCGGCCGCGATCGTGTCGAAGACCAGCGACGACTTCCCCGATCCCGAGACGCCGGTGAAGACCGTGATCTTGCGCTTTGGGATGTCGATCGAGATGTTCTGCAGGTTGTTCTCTCGCGCGCCGCGCACTTCGATGTGGGGTTGATCCATGCGGAGTCTCCTCGAGTGACTTGGATGACGACAGATGATCCCATTGTAGAATTCGGATGCAAGACCTGCGAGTTTTTTGCGCAATACCGAGAATTCTGGCAAGATTGGGGCTCGCAGTCTCTACTCACAGTTCAGGGTTTTAGTTCACGGTCATGGCTTCGATCCGCACCCGGGATTTGGCTCGCGCGGCCGGTGTCAGCGTCCAACAGGTTCGCAACTACGAGGCGCAAGGCCTCTTGCCGCCGGTTGGGCGTCGGCCTTCGGGCTATCGGCACTACACGCCACAGCATCTTGCCGCGATCCGCACCGGCCGGATGCTCATACGCGCCTACGGGAACCAGCGCGCGCTGGCGGTGATGCGCGCCCTTCATCAAGGCGACCTCGCCAGCGCGCTGGCCCTCGTCGACGAGCAACACGCCGAGCTCGATCGTCAGCGGCGCCAGTTCGAGCAAACGCTCGCCGCCCTGCTCACCCTCACGACCGGCTTGCCCGACGATGACCGCTGGCGACGGCCCACACGGCTGCGGGTTGGCGCGGCCGCCCGGTTGGCCGATGTCCGCGTCTCGGCGCTGCGCTTCTGGGAGAAGCTGGGCCTGTTGCACCCCAACCGCGAGCCCGGTAGTCGGTATCGGGTATACGATCTGCGCCAACTGCGCCGATTGAGGGTGCTGGCGCTCTTGCGCCGGGCGAACCACGACTTCGGCGCCATCCGGACGGTGCTCGATGAACTCGAGGCCGATCAGCCGCGCCGCGCCGTGGCCGCCGTTGAAACCCGTCGCGAGGACCTCGATCGACGCAGCTGGCAATGCCTCGAGGCTGAGGCCGCCCTGCAGGCCTACATCACCGAATTCGGCCCAACGCCACAGCGCCAATCTGTGATCACTCACCCATCGGCAATGACATGAACCGTACAGATCGCCTGCTCGCCCTGATCCTGGAACTGCAACGCGGCGGACCGCGCACGGCCGCGGCGCTCGCCGCGCGTTTCGAGACCAGCAAACGCACGATCTACCGCGACCTCGACGCGCTCGGCGAAGCGGGCGTGCCGCTCATCAGCACGCCAGGTCGCGGTTACGAGCTCGATCCCGAGTACTTCCTGCCGCCGCTGCGCTTCACGTCCGACGAGGCCACGCTCCTGCTGCTCGGCGCGGACTTCATGGCGCAGAGTTTCGACGCGCAGTATCGCGCTGCCGCGCAGGCCGCCGGCGCCAAGATCGAGGCCGTCCTGCCCGGGCCCACTCGAACCGAGGTCGGCTATCTGCGCGAGAACATCCGCTTCGTGGCCGAGGATTTCCCGGGCCGCAGCGACACGCGCCAGCCCTTGCACGAGCGCCTGCGCGTGCTCCGTCGCGCGATCGTGGCACGGCAGCGGCTGCGCTTTCGGTATTTTGCGCGCCAGTCGCTCGACGGCAGACCCGGCGAATGGCGGGAGGTGGACCCGTACAGTCTGGCCTTCGTCGGCGGCGCGTGGTATCTGGTCGCGCTGGATCATGCCCGACACGACCTGCGAAACTTCCGGCTCGACCGGATCGAATCGCTGACCGCGTTGCCGAAGTCGTTCACGCGCCCCAAACACTTTCGTGCCGGTCGCGCGCAGCCCGATGACCGTCGGCTCACCGTGCGCGTGCGGTTTTCGATGGGCGTCGCGCGCTTTGCTCAGGAGGCGCGGCCGTACTATTGGGTCTCGGATCACGCCGACTCCGACGGCCTGCACATGACCTTGCGCGTGCGCGGCGTGGAGGACCTGGTGGGTTGGCTGTTGAGTTGGGGCGACCAGGTTCAGGTGCTCGAGCCCGCCGCGCTGCAAACGCGGCTGCGCGAGGCCGCGCTGGCCGTGGCGGCCTGCTACGGACCCGACTGAGACGGCCGCCCATCCGGCGCAACCGTCGCCGATCGTGCGTTAAGTCGACATAGCCTTTCACGGCCCGACAGCCTCTCTACCGCCGGGCCACAGGAGACATCCCCATGGCTCAGCGACGCTCCGTGCACAAGCGCATCCTCAACTGCCTGCCCTCGACGAAGACCGAACAGGATTGGACCTTCGCGACCGCCCGAGCCGCCGACGTGCTGGCGGCCGGCGGACCTTTGCCAACCAGCGTCGATCTCCGCGAATCGTGGTGGTCGATCGGCGACCAGGGCGCGACCGGCTCGTGCGTCGGTTGGGCCACGGCCGATTCGGTCCTCCGCTGGCACTTCGTCAAGGCCGAGGAACTCGGCAAGGCCGACAGGCTGTCGCCGCGTTTCATCTGGATGGCGGCCAAAGAGACGGACGAGTTCGTCAACCGGCCAACCACGTTCATCGAAAGCGACGGCACGAGCCTCAAGGCCGCGCTCGACATCGCCCGCAGGTACGGCGTCGTGCTCGACAAAGTGCTGCCGTTCAAATCGAAGCGTCTGTATCAGGGCGGCGCCGACGCCTTCTACGCCATCGCCGCCCAACTCAAGATCGCCAGCTATTTCAACCTCGGCCGCGATCTGACCCAATGGCGGGTCTGGATCGCCAACAACGGCCCGATCCTCACCCGGCTCGACGTCGATGCCACCTGGGACAACGCGAAGTCGACCGGCGGCAACCTCGACACGTACCAGCCGGCGACGACGCGCGGCGGCCACGCCGTGGCGCTGGTCGGCTACACGGCCGATCGCTTCATCGTCCGCAACAGCTGGGGCACGCAGCTGTGGGGCGACAAGGGTTTCGGCTATGCCTCCGTGTCGTACGCGCAGGCCGCCTTCACCGAGGCGTACGGCGTGTCGCTGTAGACGACGGAACGCGCAGGGCCCTGTTTTCGTAACTGCTCAGCCGGCAGGGAGTTGGGCGAAAAACGGGGTGGGGCCCACCCGTTTTTCGCCTTGTATTCCCGTTGGCGGCTGAACAGTTACCTGTTTTCGCTGTTGCCATAGGGGTGTCACAGGCCGACGCTACGCTGTGTTCATCGGTTCGCCCATGCAAACAAAGGACACAGCGAGATGAAAAACGTTTTGAACTGGTTCGAGCTTCCGGTCGTCGATCTAGACCGCGCCGCGCGGTTCTACGAGCAGGTGCTGCAAGGTTCCGTGAAACGCGAGGTGATCGCGGGCGAGCCCAACGGCATCCTGCCATATGCGCAGCCGGGCGTCGGCGGCGCGCTTGTGTTGCGCGAGGGCTTTGCCCCCGGCGGCGGCGCCTTGATCTACTTCAATGTCAACGGGGACCTCGACGGCGCGACGGCGCGGGCAGAGCAGGCCGGGGCAAAGGTGATCGTTCCGCCGACGCCGCCCTTGCCGTTTGGCCGCATCGCCGTCCTCGTCGACACCGAGGGCAACCGCATCGGCCTGCACACCGATTGACGCCGGTGCTGCAGGGTGCCGCCGCGCCGCCCGCGTTCAGTGCGGCGCGGCGACACAGGAAGATCCACCTTGAACCGACACCGCGTGATCCGCGACTACACAGCCCAGTACGACGACCCCATCCGGCTCGCTGCCGGCGAACGCCTGACGCTCACCGGCAAGACCGATCAGTGGGAGGGGAACGTCGCATGGGTTTGGAGATGGGCCATCGCGGCCGACGGCCGCGAAGGCTGGGTCCCGGCCGAACTCGTCGACGAGGCCGCCGAGGGCGTGGGCGTCGCGCGCCAGGCGTACGACGCGCGCGAACTGTCGGTCAGGGCCGATGAGCGCGTGGACGCGCTCCTGGCGTTGGGCGGCTGGCGCCTCTGCCGCGCCGCGGACGGCCGCGAAGGCTGGGTGCCCAACAGCCATCTTCAGGAAGCCTGACCGCGCCTCGCGCGAACGAATTGGCCGTCGTCAATCGCGACTGACCACACGAACAGGACGATACAGAATGATCGCTCAAATCGCCGGGCACTTAGCGCCCGTGCAGCCGTTCGACTTCGCCAAGAGTCTGGCCTTTATCGACGGGTTTCCACCCACGCGAGGCGAGCAGTTCCGGGCCGGGCTCAGCCTGACACGCGGCGTGATGGTGTCTGGCCATCCGGTGGTCTTTCGCCTCGTCGAAGCCGGATCTGGCCTGCAGTATCAGGCATGGTCGGAATCGGCCGCTTCGCTCGAGCCGCTGCGCCCGATGATCGAGGACCGGTTGCGCTTCTTTCTCAGCCTGGATGATGCGCTCGAACCGTTCTATGCGATCGGACGGCGGGACGACGCGTTCGCGCCGCTGGTCGACCGGCTGTACGGCTTCCACCAGGTGAAGTTCATGACACCATTCGAGAATGCCGTGTGGGCCGTGCTCACGCAACGCACTCCGATGGCGCGCGCCCGCCGGATGAAGGAGGCGCTCATCGCCGCGCACGGCGCGACAGTGACGGTCGACGCTCAACGCTACCCGATCTTTCCTCAAGCTGATCAACTCGCCGGGCTCACCGAGCCCGAACTTGCCGAGCGGATCAATCACGCGCAGAAGGCCGCCTACCTGTCGAACGTGATCGCGGCGTTCGCCCGCGTCGACGAACCTTGGCTGCGCACCGCGCCGACGCTCGAGGTCGAAGCCTGGCTGAGGAACATCCCCGGCATCGGACCCTGGTCGGCCGCCTTCATCCTGATTCGCGGGTTAGGGCGCATGGATGCGACCCTCGACGCCGGCGAAGAGATCAGCCGCGCCGTCGGTGCGACCTATCTCTTCGGGCGACCGGCGACGGCTCGCGAGATCGCGGCATTGGCGGCGCCGTACGGGCCCATGCAGGGTTATTGGACCTACTACCTGCGTGCGTGGCCAGCTGTGGCTTGATCGCGTGTTGCCTGGGGCGCTCACCGAACGTGAGCGCCCCTTTTTGCCTTCTCCGCCGTTTGCCCTCTTGACAGATAAAATTAACACTGTATACTAAACACCGTAAACAGAAAGACATCCACGATGCCACGCACCCGAGACCTCGCCGACTACGAACGGATCCAGCAGGAGATCAAGGTCGTTGCCCGCAGCCAGATGGCGCAACACGGGACGGCCGGGCTCTCCCTCCGCGCCATCGCGCGGGACATGAAGGTCTCGGCCCCGGCGTTGTATCGCTACTACCCGAACCTCGATGCCCTGATCACGGCCCTGATCCTGGACGGTTTCAACGCTCTGGCTGACGCGCTCGAAATCGCCGAGACCGGCATCCCGGCCGATCAGCCCAAGACGCAGCTCCGGGCCGCGCTGCTTGCCTACCGGGCCTGGGCGCTCGCGCACCCGATCGACTTTCAGTTGATCTACGGCAACCCGATCCCGGGTTACGAGGCGCCACGTGAAGTCACGGTGCCCGCCGCGTCGCGTGCGCTCGAGATCCTCGGTCGCTGCACCGATCGCGCCGTGTCGGCCGGAGTGCTGACGCTGCGCGCCGAGTTCACCAAGATGCCGGCAAGCGTCCGTGCGCACCTCGACCAGATGGCGCGGCAATACGGCTCGACCGCCGAGGTCCTGCACACATGCATGGTGGGCTGGACCCGGATCCACGGCGCCGTCCAGCTCGAGTTGTACGGCCATACGCCGTCCGTGGTTGGCGACCCGGCTGCGTTTTACGAGCGGCTGGTGGACGCCTTGCTGACGAACGACTGACGACCCAATTCGTAACAACCGACCTGCGTGGTGAGCGCCCATGTCCGCGGCATGGGCGTGCTTCAACGCGCCTGTCGATCGTCAACGACTGCCTAGCCGGGCGACGGAACCCGCGCCCGTGGAGAACCGATCATGAACCCAACGTCCGAATTACACGTCGTCTTCGGCACCGGCCCGCTTGGCGCGGCCGTCATGCGCGGCCTCGTGCGGCGCGGCAAGCGCGTCCGCATGATCAACCGCACCGGTCGGCCGTCGCCGGCGATTGGGCCAAAACCCACGATCGAGATCATGGCCGCCGACGCCTACGACCCGACCAGCACGGCGACCGCGGTCTCCGGGGCGACTCACGTTTATCAGTGCGCGCAACCGCCGTACCATCGCTGGCCCGAACAGTTTCCGGCCCTGCAGCGCACGGTACTCGAGGCCACGGCCGCGATCGGCGCTCGCTTCATCGTCGCCGAGAACCTGTACCCCTATGGCGACCCGCAGGGCAAACCCTTGACCGAGGACACGCCGGAACGCCCGAACACGCGCAAGGGACGCGTGCGAGCCGAGATGTCTGCGGCGCTGTTCGACGCGCACGCGCGCGGCGTCGTGCGGGCGACCGCCGGCCGCGCCAGCGATTTCTACGGGCCCGGTGACCTGCTCGGTGAGCGGCTCTTCCTCGCGGCGCTCCAGGGCAAGACGGCCAACGGTCTGGCCGACATCGATCAACCGCACACGTTCAGCCTGGTGGAGGATTTCGGCGAGGCGCTCGTCATCCTGGGCGAGCGCGACGAGGCCCTCGGTCGCGTCTGGCACATCCCGAGCCCAGAGCCGATGACCCAGCGCGCGCTGATGCGTCTGATCTTCGAGACCGCCGGTCTCCCGCCCAAGATCGGCAGCTACAGCCCGTTGATGCTTCAACTCGTCGGGTTGTTCGTGCCGGCCGTCCGCGAGGTGCACGAGATGATCTACGAGTTCACGGCGCCGTTCGTCATGGACAGCTCGCGCTTTCAAAGCGTCTTCGGCATGACGCCGACACCGCATGTTGAAGGCGTCCGCCGCACGCTGGAGTGGTTCAAAAGCTATCAGGCGACCCGCGCGTAGGCGTTGCCGGATCGACTCTGCGCACATGTGGGGCCGACTTGATGCGTTTGCCGCCACATGTGCCGAGCACGCGGGTTGCCGGACCTTAAGGCGATCATAAGGGAAAGGGTATTGCGCGACCGGGGTGAGTCGCAGTACGGTGGTGAATGGCAGGAGCAGCCTGCACATGTCCAGGGGGTCTACTCCCCGACGGTTGGAGAGCGCCGCTCCACCGCTGAGGCAGTCAGGAGCGCTTCAGCATGAACCGAGTCTCCGCGCCTGCGGTCGGCCCCACGCCGACACCACGGCCACACACACCCGACCCGAGCCCACGCGAGCGGCCCACGGACGCTGCCATCGCCGGCAAGCGGAGCGACGCCTTACTGCCGGGCATCGCCCTGATCCTCGCCGATCCGCGGGCGCTCGAGATGGCCCTTGAGCGCGTGGTGCATCCCGGTATTCCGATCTACACGGCTACGGACGGCGTGTCCGGCCTCCGCTTGGTGCAAGGGCATCGTCTGGGCCTGGTTGTGGTCGATCTGTGGTTGTCGCAATGTCCGGGGCTGGATGTGCTACGCGCCTGTTCGCACCGGGTGCCCGCCATCCTGCTCACCGAGTTCGCCTCGCCCGATCTGCACGCCGAGGCCGCGGCGGCCGGGGTTGTCGACGTGATCGTGGCGCCCTACCGACCGGTCGACGTGGTGGCGCGCGTCTCCGCGATCCTTGGGCCGCGGTCGGCGCCGGTCTCGATCGCCCGCGAAAGCGCCGGTGCGGCGGCGCATGCGCTGGCCGTCAGGGCCGTGTGGCGACCCGACGAAGCGCGCCACGCGCATCAATAGGCGCTACGGTCGAAGAACAACTTGAAGGCGGTGCGGATGATAATTTTGAAGTCGAGCCAGATCGACCAGTTCTCGATGTACCACAGGTCGTATTTGGTCCGCTCCTCGATCGAGGTGTCGCCGCGCAGGCCGTTGACCTGGGCCCAACCCGTGAGCCCGGCCTTCTCGCGATGCCGCTCCATGTAGCGTGGGATCATCTTGCGGAATTGCTCGACAAAGGCGGGCTGTTCGGGACGCGGCCCGACAAGGCTCATGTCGCCGAGCAGGACGTTGATGAACTGCGGGAATTCGTCGATCGAATACTTGCGGATGAAGCGCCCGAGCCGGGTGACGCGCGGGTCGTCTTTCACGGTCCAACCGGGGCCCTTCGCCTCCGAATCGATCCGCATCGACCGGTATTTCACCATCGGGAACAGTTTGCCGTCCAGACCCATGCGCTCCTGAACGAAGAACACCGGCCCCGGCGAATCGAACTTCACGGCCAGCGCGATGAGCAGCAGCAGCGGCGAGATGGCGATCAGGATCAATCCGCCCACCACCACGTCGATGATGCGTTTGGTGGCGGCGCGCCAACTGCGCGAGGCGCTGTCGCGCACGCTCATGAGCGGCAGACCGCCAAGGTCGTCGATGGTCACGCCGGCGGCCATGATGTCGTACACGTCCGGGAACACCTTCAGGCTCAGCCTGTCGCGCTGACAGATGTTGATGACGTTCAGGATCTCGGCGTCGCTCATCGGCGGCAACGCGATGATGATCTCGTCCGGCAGGTGTCGATCGATCAGTTCCGGCAATTCGGCGATGCGCCCCAGCACCGGCTGTCCGAACACGCGACGCGGCAGTTCGATCCCCGGGCCGGCTTCGGAGACCACGCCGAGCATGTTGTAGCCGAGATAGGCCGAGCTCTTGATCTTGTGCGCGACGAGCCGGGCGGTTTCGCCGGTGCCGACGATCATCAACCGATCGGCCGCCGTCCCGCGGCTGCGCAGCAGGTCGCGCCAGGCCCCGAGCATCCAGCGACCCAGCGAGATCGACGGGACGCTGAGGATCATGGCGTAGACGAGCATCACGCGCGGCACGGGCAGATCGACGACGCCCTTGAGCGTCAGCGCGATCACGGCGACGAACAGGAGCGTGCCCAGCGTCAGCCCGCCCACGATGGCATAGAACTCATCGACCCGGCTCGTGGCGCGCGGCACGTGGTAGAGCTTGAAGAAGAAGAACACGCCGACGATGCTGAGCACATACGCCGGCAACACCGTGGTCGAATATGGCAGGAACCGCGAGGGCATGTCGACCGCCTCGCTCGGCCAATCGATCCGTACCCGCAATTGGAAGGCGGTGTACAGCGTGAGCACGAGCAGGGCGGAGTCGATGATGATCAGCGCCAGCGAGTACAGGGTTCGAAAACGTCGTGCAGACATGAAAGATCCAACGCCAGGGCCTCAACGCCGCGGCAGCAACGCCTCGCGCAGGCGCGTCCACCACAGATTGGCCCGGATCCCGGCGACCACCAATCCCCCCAGCACCGGGTTGGTGACCCCCTCATAGTGCTTGCGATAGAAGTACAGCATGGCCTCGTGAAACGCGATCTGGGCCCGACTGCTCCGCCGGCTGGCGGCGCGCTTGACGTGCAACACCGTGACGTCCGGGAAGTAGCGCGCGTTCCACCCCGCCTTGCGGATCTCGAGGGCCCAATCGAGGTCCTCGCCGTACATGAAGAAATTCTCGTCGAGCAGCCCGGCTCTGGCAATAGCCTCCCGGCGGACTAACATAAAGGCGCCGACGACGCTATCGACGGGGGCCTCCTGGCTCGGGTCGAGATACGTCAGATTGTACCGGCCGAACCGGCGGCTGCGGGGGAACAGCAGGCTCAGACCGGTCAGACGATAGAAGGCCACCTCGGGCGTCGGGAAGCTCCGCCGACAGGCCAGATCGAGCCGCCCATCGGGCAGGACCAGCCGCGGCCCCGCCACTCCGGTCTCCGGGTGTGCGTCGAGGTGCGCGGCCATGCGCGCGAACGCGTCCGGCGGGACGACGGTGTCCGGGTTGAGCAGCAACGCGTAGCGCGGCGCGTCCAGACGATCGCGGCCAAAGCCAAGGGCTTGCAGCCCGAGGTTGTTGCCCGCCGCATAGCCGTTGTTCACGGGGTTGCGGATCAGCAGCGCCTGCGGGAACTCCTCAGCCACCATGTCGGCCGAACCGTCGGGCGAGGCGTTATCGACGACGCAGATGCGATAGGTCAGGCCGGCCGAGGCGAAGGCCGAGCGCAGACAATCGCGCAGCAGGTCACGTGTGTTCCAGTTGAGGATGACGACGCCCAGATCAGGCTGCTGATCGGCGCGGGACGATGAGGCGACGGAAGCCATAGGCGCAGTCGGGGCGACGACCGGACGGCGGAAGCCTCGCGTCTTCCACGGCCCGCGGCGACGGTTAGCCCTTGAGTCGTTTCTGGACCTCGGCCTGATAGATCAGATTGAGCTCACGCATGATCTCGCTCTGTCGTTGGCCGATGTAATCGCGGATCGCGGGTGTATTGAGCAGGCTGCTGACGCCGCCGATCCCCAGGCGGCCCTGATCGATTTCGTTGCGAACGTACATGACGCGGCCCTGCACGACGACCGGGTTGCGGCTCGTCGGCAGCCCAAAGATGCGGGCCGTGATCTCGCTACCCGGAGGGAAGATCGTGGTCGTGGCATAGAGCACGCCGACGGCCAGGCCCATGCCGGAGCCCGAGATATCCACGAGCTGCGTGGTGAGCTTCATCCGCGACGTCTCGACCTCGACCTGCACGGTGTCCTTGGGCTCGACCCGCGTCTCCATGCGTCGCAGCAACGTGCTCAACGCCGGGTGCAAATCGCGCAGCCAAGCGGTCTCGCCAGGGATGTCGATCTCGGAGACGAACCCCTCGATCACGGTGCTGAACCCCGGGGCCTCCATCCGGGTCTGGCGTTCGAACGCCAGCGCCACAGCCTGCGCCCGGGCCACCTGCAGCTTGACGGCCCGTTCCGCGACGTGCTTGATCGTCGCCTCGTAGTTGACGAGGACGCCCTTGTACACGTTGTAGAGCTTGACGCGGGCGTCGATCATCCCGCGCAAACGGCCCATCAGGTCTGGGGTGGACATCGTCGAGGATTATAAGCCGAAACAGTCTGGCGATAGGCAGAATACGCCGCCATGTGCACGGGCGGGCAGTCGCCTCAGTTCGGGCACGACACCGAGAAAGGCGGATTATTGCCGCGAATCCCGCGAATTGAGACGAACGAGTCTGAGGCGGTGTGTGGGGCAGTCCTCGCTCATTCGTGAGCATTCATCACGATTCGTGCAATTCGTGGCCAGAAGCCTTCGCTGAGACTCGCGCTTGCACGCCGCCGGTTTTTGCCGCGCTATTCTTGGCTGGTGGGCAGGACGGGCATGACCGGCCCGGGCACACCCAGCAGCTCGCTCAGGGCGGCGCGGAGGGCGACGCGATCGTCCCAGGGATGCTCGGTTGTGCCAAAGCACATCGACTGCTCGTGCCCCTTGCCGCACGTGATGACGATGTCACCGGGCCGGGCCAGACGCACGGCGAGCCGCAGCGCGTCGCCGCGATCGGGTACGCGGAAAAAGCTGCGTCCCTCGGCCGCCCCTTCGACTGCG
Source organism: Anaerolineales bacterium (assembly GCA_044224715.1). Taxonomy (GTDB): domain Bacteria; phylum Chloroflexota; class Anaerolineae; order Anaerolineales; family UBA6663; genus UBA6663. The sequence continues at coordinate 22,693 of JBGAJV010000027.1, forward strand.
CCGCGGAGCCGCGCCCCGAACGCCATCATCTCCAATATGGCGTCGAGCGACTCGGTGCGCGGGTCCTCGGCCGTCAATATGCTGATGTCGGCCAGCTCGGCCGCGACCTCGGCCATCATCCGCCGTTTTTCGACGTCGCGCAGCCCGGCGGAGCCGAAGACGGCGACGACCTTGGAGGAGCCGGCGGGTCGTGGCTCGCGGTCCGCCAACAGGTCTCGACAGGTTTCCAAAGCCCGACGCAGGGCGTTCGGTGTGTGCGCGAAGTCGACGATGGCGGTGAAGGACTGCCCGAGGTCGATGCGCTCGAGCCGACCGGGCACGCCCTGCAGCGCCGCGATCCCGGCGTGAGCGGCCTCGGCCGGGATGCCGAGCGCGCCGACGGTCGCCGTCAGCGCCGCCAGGATGTTCGAGATCATGAAACGCCCGACCAGCGGCGTGCGCAGCTCGGCGATCTCGCCGCCGGGAGCACGGACGTCGAAGCCCATTCCGTTTGCAGAGAAGCGCACCCGCAGCGCCGTGAAGTCGGCTTCGGCAACCTGACGCTGGCTGTAGCTCAATCGTCTGGCGTCAAAGGCGCCTGAAAGGTAGGCGTACGCCTCGTCGTCGGCGTTGAGCACGCCGCACTTGACGACGCCGGGTTTGGACGCGGCCTGCGTCAATCCGGTCAGGAGCCGCGCTTTGGCCTCGCGATAGGCCTCATAGGTGCCGTGGTAATCGAGGTGTTCGTGGGTGATGTTGGTGATCACACCGACGTCGAATTCGCAGGCATCAGTGCGGCGTTGCACCCAGCCGTGTGACGTGGTCTCGAGCACGCAATGCGTGAAACCGGCGGCGACCATGCGCGCCAGATAGCCCTGCAACGCCGGCGCATCGGGCGTGGTGACATGCAGACCGGTGTCGAGCGTGGAGTCGCCGATCACGGCGCCGACTGTCGAGATCAGGCCGGCGCGCAGACCGGCGGCGGTCAGGATCGTGTGGATCAACGTGGCCGTGGTGGTCTTGCCGTCGGTGCCGGTGACCCCGATCATCACAAGCCTGCGGGCCGGATAACCGTTGAGCGCCGCGGCCAGCCAGGCCAGAGCCTCGCGCGTGTCTGGCACGACCAGGAGCGGCGCCAGCGGGGTCAGACCGGCTTCGAGGCTGCCCGCCTCGACGACCACGGCAGACGCACCGCGATCGAGCGCCTGCGCGACGAAGCGATGACCGTCGACGGTGCCCCCGCGCACGGCCACGAAAAGCGTGCCGGGCTTCACCTCGCGCGAGTCGGCCGTGACGGCGGTCACATCGGGCTCGCTCCAACCCGTGCGTGTGAAGGCCAGCGGGATACCGTCAAGCAGGTCCGAGAGGCGCATGGGGTGATTATAGTGGCGCGTCGACGTTCGCCGCGCCCCGCGCCGCCCGATCCGCCCGAAGGCGCCCGGCAGGGGTGGCCCTTGTGGCCGCCCTCGTCGTCATTTCGACACCCCGGCGTTCGCCGCGTCGGGTCCGGCCACGTCCACCCGTCGATGTCACGCCCGCCCGTCCCCAACAAAAAGCGCCCCGAGCCTTCCGGCCCGGGGCGCTAGGCGCATCTAGTTGCGAGTGAGGCTCAGCGCACGGCGGTCCGCAGACCGTCGAGCTTGCCGGCCACCGAGCCGTCGACGACGCGGTCGCCCACGCGCACGACCAGGCCGCCGAGGATCTCGGGATCGACCTTGAAGTGCACGTCGGAGGCGCCCAGGTCGCGCTTGACCGTGCTCTGCTCATCGGACGTCAGCGGCAGCGCGCTGGTGACTTCGGCCACTGTGTTGTGCGCCGAGGCGTCGACCAGGGTGAGCTTGCCGGCCTTGACGCCGCTGAAGAACTCGTTGATCAGCGCGCGCTGACGGGTCTCGTCGAGCGCCTCGCCGACGACCTTGTTGGCCGCGGCCATCGCCAGGGCGGCCACCTGGCCGCGCAGGTCACCGAGCACGCGGTTGCGCTCGGCCAGGGCCTCGGTCTCCGCCTGCTTGAGCTTGGCGGCGCGATCGGCCTCGGCAGCGGCGCGCACTTCGGCGGCCTGCTTCTCGGCGCGTTCGACGGCCTCAGCCACGCGGCGGTTGGCTTCCTGCTGAGCGTCGGCGATCACGAGCTTCGCCTGCGCCTCGGCGTTGGCGCGCGCCTCGCTGGCGATCCGCGCATCCTCGAGGCCCTGGGCGATCTTGCGCTTGCGCTCATGAAGGACCTTCAACACGGGCTGATAAGCCCAGCGCCAGAGCACAAACGTCACCAACAGGAAATACGCAAGAAAGACGAACAGAAAACCGAAGTTGATGCCAAGTCGAGAAAGGGCTTCCATGGACGACCTCGGTCTTAGACGAACAGGATGATGAGCGCGATAGCCAGGGCGTAAATGGCCGTCGACTCGGCGAAGGCGATGCCCAGGATCATGTTGGTCTGGATGGTGCCGGTGTAATCGGGGTTGCGGCTCATGGCCTGAACCGCGCCGCCCACGACGGTGCCGATACCGGCGCCGGCGCCCGCCACGCCGATGATCGCCAGGCCGGCGCCGATCAAACGGGCGACCTGGACCATCGTGGCCTGAAAGACTTCGTTGAACTCCATGTGTTCTTCCTCCTAGATGCGTGTTTCTGCGCTAATCAGTTCGGGTGTGATCAATGTCCCTCGCCGCTGTGGCTCACGGTCGCCTGGCTCATGAAGGTGAGGGCCAGGGCCGAGAACACGTACGCCTGGAGCGCGCCGACGGCCACTTCGAGTCCGACCAGCAGGCCGGGGACGAAGAAGACGGTCATCGAGCCCAGGATGGCGAGCAGCAGGCCGCCGGCGAACATGTTGCCGAACAACCGCAATGAGAACGAGAGATTCTTCGCCAACTCGGAGATCAACTCGAGCAAGCTGACGATGAAGTCCATCAGGCCGAAGAATGGCTTGTTGACGATGGTCTTGAGATTGAAGAACTTCGAGAAGTAATCCAGGCCCAAAGCCTTCACGCCCATCACCTGGACCCAGAACATCGTGAACAACGCCAACGCCAGCGTGAAATTCAGGTCCGTTGAGGCGCGCCGGAAAGACGGGACCACTTCGCAGTACGGGCAGGCGGTGTCCAGCGTCCAGTAATGCTCGGCCTTAGCTTCGCCTTCGGCTGTGGCCTCATGGCCGTCACTGACTGCGGCGATGGCGGCTTCCTGGTCGGCCGTGGTGCCCTGCGCGCTACCGTCCAGGATCTGCACGCCGCCCCAAACCTGGGTGTGATAGCCCTTGGCGCTGCCATGCGAGATCTTGGTGTAGCCGATCGTCTCGTGGATCGGCACAAGGCCGAACAGGTTGATCGACAGCACCAACACGAAGATCGTCGCCGTGAAGGGGAAGATCCACGATGCCCACTTGCTGCCGGCCGCGGCTTCCGCCATGTCCCACAGCATCTCGATGGCCATCTCGATCAGGTTATAGGAGCCATCCGGCACGAGGTTCCCGCTGCGCAGGAAGGGCTGGATGACCAGGAAGACGACGGCGAACAGCAGCAAGGCCACCACAAAGGCCGACAGCATCGTGTTGCTGATGAAGAATTCCTGGCCCCAGAGATTGAACAACTTCCAGGTCGGCCAGGCGGGCTCGGCCGGCAGCACGACTGCGGGTGCGGCGGGCTTCCAGACACCGCCGATGCCAAAGGCAAGGACGGCGCCCGCGATCATGATCGCCAGCCAGAACCAGCGCCAAAAGCCGACGCGCCGTGTGGGTTCAGCATGCTCGTGTGAACTCAAGGCTGCTTCTCCGTAGATGATGATTTGTCGACGGTCGAGTTTGATTGCTTCTGGCCGGTTTTCACCGCACGCAGAAGAAACTGATACAGGATGCCGATGCTCACCGGCGCGCTCAACACCGCGAGGCCCACCGTGAACAGCAACCGGGTCCCCGCGGCCTGGTCGAGCAAGCGGCCGACGAAAACCATCGCCAGCACGAAGGCCAGCACCACGACGCCCCCCAGGGCCATCGCCACGAGAAGCGCCGTCGAGACCGGTTGCGGGGTCCGCGGCGGCGCCGAATTAGGGTCCTGCGTCATTAGATTGTGCATTTTATCACTCACATTAATCGAGAGTCAATGCGAGTGATCAGGTGAACTTGGGTCAAACGACCCTCCCCACCTCCCCCTTCGGGGGAGGTGGCCCGGCTCAAGCCAGCTTGAGCGCCTGGAGACCAAGCCAGTAGCCGGGCCGGAGGGGCCTACCGAATAAAGTTTGCCCCGGCGGCCTGAGCGATCTGCACAAACGGCCCGGCGATCACGCCGACCAGGATCACGCCAATCGAGCACAGCCAGAGTGCGAAGACGTACGGCCGGCTGACCGGGAATGTCGCCTCGTCCTTGGGCTGCCCAAGGTAGATGACCTTGAGCACGATCAGGTAGTAGTACAGGGCCAGCAGGGCGTTGATCGCGCCGACCACGACCAGCAGCAGCTGGCCGGATTCGGCCGCGGCCGCGAACAGGTACAGCTTGCCGAAGAACCCTGCCAGCGGCGGGATGCCGCCGAGCGAGAGCAATGCGACCAACATCGCCAGCGCCAGACCCGGCGACTTGCGCGAGAGGCCGCTGAAGTCGCTGATCTCCTCGGAGCCCGTGATCCGCGTGACCAGCACGATCACGCCGAACGCCACCAGGTTGGTGAGCGTGTACATGCCGAGGTAGTACACGACCGCGCCGATGGCGTGCTCGCCGCCGACGTTGCCGTCGGTGTTCAGGTTGTAGAAGGCGGCCAGGCCAAGCAGGATGTAGCCGGCCTGCGCGATCGACGAATAGGCGAGCAGGCGCTTGATGTTGCGCTGCTGCATCGCCAGCAGGTTGCCGAGCGTCATCGTGATCAGCGCCAGCGCCGCGATCACACCGGTCCAGATCGCGCCATAGCCGGGGAAGACCGTCAGCAGCATCCGCAGCAGCACGGCGAAGCCGGCCGCCTTCGACGCCACCGACAGGAAGGCCGTCACCGGGGTCGGCGCGCCCTCGTACACGTCGGGGGCCCAGAAGTGGAAGGGCACGGCCGAGATCTTGAAGCCGAGGCCGATCAACACCAGGAGCAGGGCGAAGATCACGGGCAGGGTCGGCACGCCGCCGACGCCGGCCTGGCCGATCTTGGCGCCGATCTCGTACAGGTTTGTGCTGCCGGTGAAGCCGTAGAGCAGGCTGAAGCCGTAGAGCAGGATGGTCGACGTGAAGGCGCCGAACAGGAAGTACTTGATGCCGGATTCCGCGCTCTTGTCGCTCTCGCGCAACGAACCCGCCAGGGCGTACAGCGCGATCGACGAGGCCTCGATGGCCAGGTACAACATGACCAGATCGGTGGCCGCGGCCATCAGACACATGCCCAGCACCGAACCGGTCAACACGAGGTAGAACTCGCCCTCTTTGCCGATCGCGGGCGAGTCGGTCGCGATCAGGGCCGTCACCATGCCGGCGAACAGGAACAGGATGCGGAAGGCGAAGGCGGCGTTGTCGTTGCGGATCATGCCGCCGAATTGCTCGACGGCGGTCAACCCGGGCAGCGTCACGAGCAGGGCGGCGACGAGCGCGGCGCCGAACCCGAGCGCGGCGACCACGCCGAGCTCGCGTTTGCGTTCGCGGCCACGGCGCACGTCGGCGATCATGATCACGGCGGCCGAGATCACGAGCACGATCTCGGGCGCGAGCGCCAGAAGGTGAGAAGGTTCAAAAGGCTGGATGTTCATCAAAACTCGCCCTGTCCGTATGTCCGACCGCTGACCACCGACCGCCGACTGCGGTCAACACCTGAAAGCGTGCGTCGCCCGCTTAGCCCCCGCCCAACGCCTGCAGCACCGGCCGCAGGCCGCTCTCGACGAGCGGCGCCATGATGGCCGGATACAGACCCAGCACGATCATCAGACCGCTGAGCACGCCGAGCGCGACCTTGTCGAGCGCCGTCACGTCAGGCAGCTCAGCGAACTGCGTCGGGAGCTCGCCGAAGAACACACGCCGCACCGCCAGCAGGATATACGCCGCGGTGATCACGATCGAGAGCGCCGCGATCACGGCCGCCAGCGGGAAAAACCACGGTGTGGTCATGAAGCCCGGCAGGTTGATCGGATCCAGCGCGACGCCCTGCCACAGGCCCATGTAGATCGGGATCTCGGCCACGAAGCCGGAGAAGCCCGGCATGCCCATCGACGTGAAGCCGGCGACGAGGAAGGCGATGCCCGCCCAGGGCATCCGCTGCATCATGCCGCCGAGTTCCGGAAGCATGCGGGTGTGCGCGCGGTCGTAGACCATGCCGACGATGGAGAAGAAGAGGGCCGTCATCACGCCGTGCGAGAACATCTGCAGCCCGGCGCCGGTCAGCCCGAGCGGGTTGAGCGTGGCGAAGCCCAGCATCACCAGACCCATGTGCGACACCGACGAGAAGCCGATGATGTACTTGAAGTCCTTCTGGATCAGCGCGATGTACGCGGCGTAGATCACGTTGACGAGCGCGATCGCCACGATCACGGGCGCCCAGAACTTGGCGCCCTCGGGCAGCAGATACACGCCAAGCCGCAGCGCGGCGTACATGCCGATCTTCATCTCGACTCCGGCGAGCATCATCGAGATCGCGGTCGGCGCGGCCACGTGGCCGTCAGGCGCCCAGGAGTGCAGCGGGAAGATCGCGCCCATGATCGCGAAGCCGCCGAAGATCAGCGGGAAGACCCAGCGCTGTAGTTCCGGCGAGAAGGTCGTGGCCGCCATGTCGAGCAGCCCGAACGAGCGGGCTCCGGGCGCCATGTTGGCGTACAGCGCCAGCACGCCGACCAGGGCCACCAGCGACGCCAGGAACAGGTAGAGCGTCAGCTTCATGCCGCCGTATTCGCGCGTCTTCGGGTAGCCCCAGACGACGATCATCAGGAACTTGGGGAAGACCGCGATTTCGAGCAGGAAAAAGAACAGGAACAGGTCGAGCGCGGCGAACACGCCGAACACGCCCACCGACAGGATCAGGAAGAACGACATGTACTCGCGGGCTCGATCCTCGATGCCCCACGAGATCATCACGCCGGTCATCAGCACGATGCCGGTCAACAGCAGCATCGGCAGGCTGAAGCCGTCGACGCCCATGTGGTAGCGGATGCCCAACTGCGGGATCCAGGCCATGTCCTCGACGAACTGAAAGCCGCCCGCCGCCTGGTCATAGGCGAAGTACAGATAGCCCGACAACAGCACCGTGAAGACCGCCGTCACCAGGGCCGTCGCCCGGGCCGCGTCTTTGCGCTCGGGCGGCAACAGCAGGATGCCCAGGCCCGCCACCAACGGCGCAAACGTGATGACCGAGAGAAAAGGAAAGGTCATAATGCCACTCGCAGTCGTAAGGGCGCCCCTTGTGGGCACCCCGCCTCAGAACAGCCTTGTCACCGCCGCGTTGATCACGCTCACCATCCAGTTCGGCGCCAGGCCGAGGACGAGCATCAGCACGCCCAGCGGCGCCCACGCGATGATCTCGCGCACCGAGATGTCCGACGTGTGTCCGACCCACTTGGTGTTGAGCGGGCCGTAGATGGTCTTGTAGATTCCGCGCAGGATGTACGCGCCGGTCATGAGCAGACCGAGCATCGAGACAGCGGTCTGGATCGCGAACACCGGGAAGCTGCCGCGCACGACCATGAACTCCGACACGAAGCCGTTCAACCCGGGCAGGCCGAGCGAGGCCATGCTGGTGAAGATCAGCAGGCCGCCGTAGATCGGCATGAGCGGCATCAGGCCGCCGAAGTCATCGAGGTTACGCGTGTGCGTCCGGTCATAAAGGACGCCGACGAGCAGGAACATGCCGGCCGCGCTCAGGCCATGGTTGAACATCTGCAGCACCGCGCCGTTGAGGGCCAGGATGCCCTCCTGCGCGCTGCCGTTCTGCGCCGTCCAGGCCGCCACGGCCACGCCCATGGCCACAAAGCCCATGTGGTTGACCGACGAGTACGCGACCAGACGCTTGAAGTCGGTCTGGCCGAACGAGGCGAAGGCGGTGGCCACGATCGCGATGGTGGCGAAGATCGCCAGCACCGGCGCACCCGCCGCGGCCTCGACCGGGTACAGCGGCAGCACCAGCCGCAGGAAGCCGTAGGCGCCGAGTTTCAGCAGGATGCCGGCCAGCATCATTGAGCCGGCCGTCGGGGCCTCGGTGTGCGCGTCGGGCAACCAGGTGTGCAGCGGCCAGATCGGCACCTTGATGGCGAACGCCACCACGAAGGCCACAAAGGCGACCATGCGGATCGTCGTCGCCGGCAGGCCCGCGATCGTGCCCGACCAGGTCGGCCAGTTGGCGATCGCGTTCTCGATGCCGAACGAGCCCAGCGTCAGGCCGATGATCTGGATGCCCAGCAGCAGGCCGAGCGAGCCGGCCATGGTGTAGAGCATGAACTTGAACGACGCGTACTGCTTGTTGGCGCTGCCCCAGATGTTGATCAGGAAGTACATCGGGATCAGGCCGATCTCGTAGAACAGGAAGAACAGCAGCAGGTCGAGCGCCATGAACACGCCAAAGCTGCCGGTCTCCAGCAGCAGGAACAGGATCATGTAGGCCTTGACCTTGTCCTGCACCCCGAAGCTGAAGAGGATGCCCAGCGGCGAGAGGATGGCGGTCAGCAGCACCATCGGCAGGCTGACGCCGTCGACGCCCAGGCGGTAATCGGCCCCGATCGTCTGGAACCAGAGGAAGTCCTCGCGGAACTGGAACCCGGCCGCGCCCGCGTTGAAGCTCAGCCATAGCACGATCGAAAGGACTAGCGGCACGAGCGAGGCGACCAGCGCCGCCCAGCGGATCGCGCCGACCTGGTCCTTGGGGATCAGCAGCAGCACCAGCGCGCCGAGCGTCGGCGTAAACAGGATCAAACTCAGAAGGTGGCTGTTCAGGAGGTCCATGCTGCTCACCTGGGCACGAAGATCAGGAAGAGGCCGATGAGGATGGCCGCGGCCATGACCATCACCAGATATTGTTGGACGCGCCCGGTCTGGACCAGCCGCAGCTCGCGCCCGGCCCACTTGACCGATGTACCCGAGCCGTCGCTAGCCCCGTTGACGACGGGCCTGTCGAAGTAATCGCGGAAGACGTTGCCCAACCACACGCTGATCCAGGCCACGCCGTGCAGGGCGTTGTCGATCACGCCCTTGTCGATGCCGGTGAAGAACACGCGCCCTAGCCAGAACGCCGGCTTCACGAAGAGCACGTCGTATAGCTCGTCGATGCCGTACTTGTTCTTGAGCACGCCGTACAGCACGCCGCCGATGCCGCGCTCGACCGGATCGGTGTCGCTCGAGGTCTTCCAGGCGTTGCGATAGACCAGCCAGCCGAGCAGGATACCGCCGACAGCGACGACGAATGAAGCGATCAGCGCCCGCGGCTCCTCAGCCAGCGTCGGCAACGCTGCCGGGTGTTCGAACAGCGTGCCGCCGATGAAGTGGTGGAACCAGCCCGTGCCCAGGCCGAGCGCATTGACGATCGGGCCAAAGAACGGGAACTCCTCGGGCACGTTCAGGTACCCGGCGAAGATCGCGAAGACCGAGAGCACCACGAGCGGCACCGTCATCGCCGGGCTGCTCTCATGGGCGTGCTCGGCCGAAGGCGAGCGCGGTGCGCCGAAGAAGACCATCCACAGCTGGCGCGTGGTGTAGAACGCGGTCAGCAGCGCAGCGAGCGACAGGGTCCAGAACACGACCGGTGCGTGCAGCAGCGCGTCGAGCAGGATCTCGTCCTTCGACCAGAAGCCGGCGGTGATGAAAGGCAGACCGGCCAGCGCCATGCCGCCGATGAAGAAGGTATAGAAGGTGACGGGCATCTTGGTCCGCAGCCCGCCCATGTAGCGCATGTCCTGCGGGTCGCTGGCATGGTCGTGCGCGTGGTGCGCGCCGTGCTCCATGCCGTGGATGATCGAGCCCGAACCCAGGAAGAGCAGGGCCTTGAAGAAGGCGTGGGTCATCAGGTGGAAGGCCGCGGCCACGTAGCCGCCGATGCCCAGCGCCGCCAGCATGAAGCCGAGCTGCGAGATCGTCGAGTAGGCCAGCACCTTCTTGACGTCGTTCTGCGCGACGGCGATGGTCGCCGCGAACAGGGCCGTAAAGGCGCCGATCGTGGCCAGCACGCCCATCGGCGTGGTGATGACGACGTGGGCGGCCGCCGCCGCGCCCTCGGCCGCGTGCCCGGCCGCCTCGGCGGTCTGCGCCACAAGCCCATCGGCCGCAAGCACCGGGTACATGCGGATCACGGCGTAAACGCCGGCTGAGACCATGGCGGCCGCATGGATCATGGCCGAGACCGGGGTCGGGCCTTCCATGGCGTCGGGCAGCCAGGTGTGCAGCGGGAACTGCGCGCTCTTGCCGACCGTGCCGATCAAGAGCAGGATGCCGATCAGGCTGGCCTGCGAGAGACCGGCGATCAGCGAGGGGTTGCTCGCCAGTTGCTTGAGCATCTCGCCCTCGTGCGCGAACATGATGTCGCGGAACGAGAGCGTGCCGGTGGCGAAGTACAGATACACGATGCCGAGCAGCATGATCACGTCGGCGACGCGCGTGGTCATGAAGGCCTTGACCGCGGCCTGGCGCGGCGTGATCTTGTTCGGGTCGTCGTATTTGCGCGCGTACCAGAAGCCGATCAGCAGGTACGAGCACAGGCCCATGACCTCCCAGCCCATGAACATCAGGAGCAGGTTGTCGGCCACGATCAGCACCAGCATGCCGAAGGCGAAGAGCGAGAGATAGGCAAAGAAGCGCGAGTACAGCGGCTCGATGCCGTTGTGCGCCGGCCAACCGGGCTTGTCGTGCGCGTCGCGGGCCTTGCCATAGTTGTGATAACCCACGCTGTAGACGAAGATCGCGAGCATGCACAACGAGGCGAAGAAGAGCATGATCGCCGTCAGCGGGTCGACCAGCACGCCCATGTTGAAGGCGCCGGCGCCGACGTCGAACCACGGGCGGGAGTCGGCCACCACCTCTTCACCGAAGTGTGCGATGCCGAAGACCGAGAACGCCACCGCCCAACTCAGCACGAACGAGGTCGCGATCGACACGATCGCGATCGTGTGGCTCAACCCCTTCCAGCGGTTGGCGAGCAGGATGATCAGGAAGAAACTGATCAGCGGCGGGACCGGGATCAACCAGGTGTAGGAAATGAGTGCAGGGCTCATGCGCGCGTTTGTCTTTCGCCAGCCGGCGGCTTACAGCCGAGCAGCTAGAACTTCATCAGGTTGATGTCTTCGACCACCACGGTCTTGCGGCGGCGGTAAACCGAGATGATCAAGGCCAGGCCGACGGCCGCCTCAGCCGCCGCGATCGCGATCACGATCAGGGCGAAAGCCAGGCCGTTGGAGGCGCCAAAGGCGCCGTAATGCCAGAAGGCCACCAGGTTGATGTTTACGGCGTTGAGCATGAGCTCGACGCCCATCAACACGCCGACGGCGTTGCGGCGCGAGAGCACGCCGAACACGCCGATGCTAAAGAGCGCGGCCGAGAGGGCCAGATACCACGACAGCGGGATGGTCATCGCTTACTCCCTCTCCTTGTCGTCACGGGCGATGTTGATCGAGCCGACCATCGCGACGGCGAGCAGCGCGCCGACCAGGATCAACGGCAGCAGGTAGGCGTTCGGGCTCGAGAGCGCCAGGCCGAGGTTCGAGAGCGTGGCCGTGTTCAGCCCGGCCGCGTCGTTGGCGAACTCGGCCGGCGGCACGGGCACCGACGAGAAGCCGGGCACCAGGCTCGACGCGCCGGGCGTGAGCGCGTTCGGCAGACCCAAGGTCCACAGCGCCGCAACCAGGACGATTGCCGCGATCGCGGCGGCCCACGGCCAGAGCCCGTTGGTCTGCGGCCCGGTGTCCTGCATCACGCGCCTGGTGAGCATGATGGCGAAGATGATCAGGATCGAGATCGCGCCGATGTACACGACCACCTGGACCAGCGCCAGGAAGCCCGCGTTGAGCAGCACGAACACGACCGCCATCCCGGCAAAGGTCGCGATCAGCCACAACGCGGCGTGCACCAGGTTGCGCGCGGTCACAACCATCAAGGCCGAGACGACGATCACCGCCGCCGTGATCAGGAAGACGAATTGTGGGGCATCAGGAAGCAGCATAGACGTGTTCCGCCAACTCGACGCCCGGAAACGCCCAGGCATCATTCATTCAAACCGTTGCCACGCGTTGAACCGAATTCTCGCGAGTGATACCCGCGTGAATTCGCGGCAATCCGTGGCAAATCCCCCGTTAGTGAGCCGCCACGACGGCGCCGTGCGCCTCGTGTCCGTGGTCGTCGTGGCCGTGGCCCTCTTCGACGACCGGCATGTACTTGTCCGACTCTTCCTTCAGCCGCATGTGCCGGGCGGCGCGGGTCGCGATGACCAGCGCCACGGCCGCCAGCGCGACGTTGCCCAGGAAGAGCAGGCCGCCACGCACGTACGCCTGCGCGCCCTCGACGAACAGCGCCCGCAGGTACTCGGCGTACAGCTTGTCGACCAGCATGGTCACCAGGATCGAGCCCAGCGCCAGCGGGACCAGGTATTTCCAGTTGAGTTCGAGCATATGGTCGATGCGGATGCGCGGGAAGGTCGCGCGCATCCAGACCACGATGAAGTAGGCGACAAAGGCCTTGGCCGCGAAGTACAGGATCCCCAGGAGCGGGTAGGTGTCGGCGCCCGGGCCCGTCCAGCCGCCCATGAAGAGCGTGGCCGTCAACGCGCCGACCGTGAAGGCGTGCAGGAACTCGCCGACGAAGAACATGCCGAACTTCATGCCCGAGTACTCGATGTTGAAGCCGGCGACGATCTCGGATTCGGCCTCGAGCAGGTCAAACGGCGCGCGGCCGGTCTCGGCCACCGAGGTGATGAAGAACAGGAACGCGGCCACCGGGGCGCTGAACAGGAACCACACCTGCCCTTGCGCCGCCGAGATCGCGTTCATCGACATGCTCGACGCCAGCAGCACCGGCACCAGGATCGAGAGGATCATGGGCACTTCGTAGCACACCATCTGCGCCACGGTGCGGAACGCGCCGAGCAGCGCGTACTTGTTGTTCGAGGCCCAGCCACCGAGCATGATCGCCAGCGTGCCGAGCGAGCCCACGCTCACGAAGTACAGGGCGCCGACGTTCAGGTCAGTGCCGAAGACGTTGTACGCGAACGGCAGGATCGCCCACATCGTCAGCACCGAGACCACGGCCATGATCGGGGCCATGTTGTAGATGAACTTGTCGGCGCCGAGCGGCGTGATGTCTTCTTTGATGAGCAGCTTGATCGCGTCGGCGACGGTCTGGAAGATGCCCTCGGGCCCGACGCGGTTCGGGCCGATGCGGTCCTGGAAGCGGCCGATCAGGCGGCGCTCGATGTAGATCAGGGCCAGCGGTAGCGTGAGCCCCATGCCGCCGACGACGAGCGCGCCGATCACGATCAGCGCGACATCCGCAGAGGAGCCCGTCAGGCCGATCGTGGCCAGAAGCGACGTCAGCCAACCGCGAATGAAGCCCAGGGGGTCAAGAAAGAAGTCCATCCCGCAACCTCGATTGTTCGCTTCGTTTGAACGGGGACACGCCCCATCATTCTACTCGACAACAAAACGCCGACCGCGCGTCGCGGTCGGCGTACTCAGATTGACGGTCTCAGATCAGACCCAGCGCAGCGCGCCCTTTTGCCACATGTAGGCGAGGCCGCCGACGATGATCATCAGGAAGCCCATCACGGCGAGGGCCGAGAAGAGCGAGACCTGCTGATAGGCGATGGCAAACGGGAACAGGAACACCATGCCCACGTCGAAGACGACGAAGACCAGCGTGAAGATGTAGTACTGCATCTTGAACTGGACCCACGTGTCGCCGACGGTCTCGACGCCGCATTCGTAGGTGCTGTTTTTGACTGAGTTGCTCTTCTTGGGGCCGAAGATCATGCTGCCCATGATGATGGGAGCGGCCGGGAAGATGCCAGCAATCAGCAGAAAGACGCCGATAAAAATCCAGTTATTATCGACCATTACGGCTCCAAACGGGGCATTTGTGAATTCCGGAACGGATGCTAACACGAGTCTTTCGGGGCGTCAAACCAGATTCACAGTTTCTGGCCACCCGGTTTCGGTCATCCATTGTTGCTAATCGCAGCGGAATGGCCGACCTCGGCGGTTATGGCAACGTCGCGACGGCAAAAGCGGCTCCGGGCGAGGGCGGCGCGGGCCAACCGAGGGTCGGGCGAGGCCCCGACCCAGGCGCACCCGTATCGACTTCCTTGTTGGATTAGCCAGGATCGATGCCCAAGGATGGGCCGCGTGTGCCCGGGCGAGTTGATGGTGTTGGCGGACTCGGCCGACCGGGAGATGCCCACAACGGATTGTGTAACGGATCAACGGATGAAGCGGATACGCGCCTGAGGGCACCAGCGCGCCTCACAAAGCCGGCTGAGACACGGCCGTCGTGGCCATGTATCGATGGCGGCGTATGCAGAATCCCAGGCATCCGTCCGTTTCATGCGCTGATTCGTTCTCTTATCCGGTGTCCGCCCCGCGAGGCGGAGACCGCCCAGGTTTACCAACAGCATCGCAAGTTGTCAGGCGCGAGGTCTGGGTGCGATTTCCGCGATTGGCGCGGATTGGAATCCGGGCATCCATCGCAGAGCAGTATTCGCGTATCGACTCAGCCAGCAGGAAGTTGGGCGGAGAGCGGGGCGAAGCCCTGACCCTAGGCCCACCCGTTCTCCGCCATTACTCCCGTTGGCGATGGTGGCCGAGTCCGCCGTCAGTTTACAATGGTCCGCGATGCCCCACGTCCTGCAAACCCCTGCCTGGGGTGACCTCAAGAGCCGTTTCGGCTGGGAGGCCGAGACCATCGCCGATCAGCTGGTGCTGTACCGCCGGCTGCCGCTCGGCCTGCGGCTGGCGTATGTGCCACGCGGGCCTCTGCCGACACGCGACCAACTTGCGGCGCTGACAGCCGCTGCGCGCCGCCGGGGCGCGTTCATGCTCAAGCTCGAGCCTGACGTCGAGGAGTCGCTGGAGGCCGTCGCCAAACTGCGCGGCCTTGGCCTGCGGCCTTCGCCGCAGACCATCCAGCCGCGGCGCTCGGTCTTGATCGACCTGGCCGGCGACGCCGAGGCCGCGCTCGCGCGGATGAAACAGAAGACCCGCTACAATATTCGCCTGGCCGAAAAGAAGGGCGTTCTGGCCCGGATCGGCACGGCCGCGGATCTCCCGGCCTTCAACGCCCTGATGCACGAGACCGGCGCGCGCGACGGGTTCGGGGTTCACGCGCCCGACTACTATGAGGCCGCCTACGCCCTCTTCGCGCCACAGGGCCGGGTCGCGCTGGCGTTGGCCGAGTTCGAGGGTCGGCTGCTAGCCGCGGTCATGGTCTTTCACGTCGGCGACACGGCCTGGTACCTGTATGGCGCCTCGTCGGACCACGAACGCCAGCGCATGGCGCCGTATCTGGCGCAGTGGGCGGGCATCGCCTGGGCCCGCGAGCACGGCGCGACGGCCTACGACCTCTGGGGCGTGCCCGACGCCGACGAAGCCGAGCTCGAGGCCGGTTTCGAGACCCGCCGCGATGGCCTATGGGGCGTGTACCGCTTCAAGCGCGGCTGGGGCGGCCGGTTGACCCGCACCGTCGGGGCGTGGGATCGCGTCTACAATCCGCTGCTATACCGGCTGTACACCTGGTACGTCGCGCGCCGCGCCCCCGGCGACTGAGCCGACGCGCCACCTGCTGTCATGACCCTCACCCCTCTGACCGACCCGCGCGCCTGGGACGCGCTCGCCCAATCGCTGCCCGGCGCCCACATCCTGCAATCCTGGGCCTGGGGCGAGATCAAGGGCCGTTGGGGCTGGCGGGCCGAGCGATTTGCCTGGCCCGACGGTCGCGCCGCCGCCCAGGTGCTCACCCGCACGGCCGCGCGTGGCCTCGTCCGCTATCTGTACGTTCCGCGCGGACCGCTGCTCGATTGGGGCGACGCGGAACTGCGCGCGCAGGTGCTGACGGATCTCGAGGACCTTGCCCGCCGCCGCGGCGCGATCGCGCTCAAGCTCGATCCCGACGTCGCGCTGAAGTTCGGGCCGTTCGGAGGCGAGGCCGATCAAGCGGCCGGGCTCGCGACCCGCGACGCGCTTCTCGCGCGGGGTTGGGTCTTCTCGCCCGAGCAGGTTCAGTTCCGCAACACCGTCTGTCTCGATCTGACCCGCGGCGCCGACGCCGTCCTCGCCGACATGAAACAGAAGATGCGCTACAACGTCCGGCTGGCGGCGCGCAAGGGCGTGACGGTGCGCGCCGGAGGCCTGGCCGATCTCGATACTTTGGCGGCGCTGTATGCCGAGACCGCGGCGCGCGACGGCTTCCTCATCCGCCCGCCGGCTTACTACGCAGACGTCTGGCGCACGATGCTGGCGGCCGGCCACGCGCAGCCGCTGATCGCCGAGGTCGAGGGCGAGGCCGTCGCGGCGATCGTGCTCTTCGCCTATGGCTCGACGGCCTGGTACTTCTACGGCATGAGCCGGGCCGCGCACCGCGACCGCATGCCCAACCATTTGCTGCAGTGGGAGGCGATCCGCTGGGCCGCCGAACGCGGCCTCGCGAGCTACGATCTGTGGGGCGCTCCCGACACGTTCGACGAGCACGACCGCATGTGGGGGGTCTGGCGCTTCAAAGAGGGCTTCAATGGCGCGGTCCATCACGGGCTGGGCGCCTGGGACTTCGCGCCAACACCGTGGCGCTATCGGCTGTTCACGCGTGCGCTGCCGCGCGTCCGCGCCTGGCTCCGCCGCAGCGCCGCGCCCACCGCGCCCGCGGCCGGCTGACGGCGCTCACGGCAGACGTTCGAACACCCCACTGCCGTCCGTGCGCAGGCGATAGCCGTGATAGCCGGCCACGTGGCCGTCCCATAATGTGACCTCCAGCCAGACATCGTCCGACGACCAGCCCAGGATCTTGGCCCCGACCACGCTGTCCTGCGGGAACTGTCGCGTGTCGAGCTGGATCGGCTCGCCCGTATCGAGATCCAGCACCAGCAGATGCGCGGCCAGGCCGTCGTTCTCCGGTCCGGCGACGACATAAGCCCAACGACCGCCGTCGGGCGCAGCCACCGGGTCGCCCCAGACCGGTTGGCCCACGACACGACTGGTGCCATCCTCGACCTCACACAGACGCAATGTCCGCACGTCGTGGGAAAAGCCCGTCCAACACCCGGCGCTGGTGTGGGCATCGCGCTGGATGAGCCGGCGCTTCTCGGTCTCTGCCAGCACCACTTCGCTGACCGACTCCGATCGCGAGCACGGGTAGACCTGGTCCGGCGCGGCGTGCACGAGGCAGTCGTCGACGCGGGCCGACGCGTTCTCCAGGTCGCACGGACAGTCCGGTGTGAATTCGGGCAACAGCCGCGTGCCGGCCGGGATCGCGGTGACGAAGACGCAATCCGGGAGTGTCGGAGTGAGGGTGGCCTCCGGCGTCGGCGTGATCGGCGGCGCCGCGCAGGCCGTCAGCCCGAGCAGCAGAGTCGTGAGAAAGACGGACGCCCGGTTGGCCAAACCCAGGTGGGCGCGATGCGTCGGCATTCGCAGATGCTACGACGCATCGGGGCTGCGTGGGTCACGATTGGGTCACGATTCGTTGTCGCGGCGCAACTCGCTCCATCGTCGGTCGTGGGCCCCCTTCAGACCAAGATCCTGACGTCCGCCCGTTTGGCGGGCGGCCGTGCGCTGCTCGATCAGGCCAAGGCCGCCGGTCAGCCCGAAGCTGGCGGCGTACAGCGCCAGCACGGGGGCAAGGGCTGGCGCAAGGGTCCAGGCCATCCAACTGGTGAACGCCGCGTACGCGGCCAGCGCGAGTTCGCCCAGAAAGTAGTCGCCGGTATGGAGGCGATAGCCGGGCGCTTCGCCGGCGCCCTGCTTGGGCGTGCGCTCGAACGCGCGGCCGCGCCCGGTGCACGCGCCCCAGAATGCCCGCGTCGTACTCCAGGACAGGCCAAGGAAGATCAGCGTGAGCAGCGGGAACGTCCACAATCGCAGCAAGGCTCGCCACGGCGATTCGCCGCGCGGCGCAGCCAGAGCCCACTGGCCCCAGGCCGCCACGAGCAGCGGCACGAAAGCCAGGGCCGAGAGCGCGTCCCAATGGACCGGGGCATGTCCGCCGAGCAAAACCAGCGGCAGGCTGAGGAGCAGGGACGCAACCAGGAGCACGTGCGGCAGATAGCCGAGCATGTGCAGGGTGCCGAGGGCCTGTCGGGGGAGGCCGAGGCGGGCGCGACATAGTCGACCGCCAAGTTTTCGAAAGACCTGAAAGGAACCTTGCGCCCAACGGAACTGCTGCTGCCGAAAGGCCGCCAGCGAAGTCGGCAACTCGGCCGGGACGCCGATGTCCCTGCAATAGCCGAGGCGCCAGCCCGCGATCTGCGCGCGGTACGAGAGGTCGAGGTCCTCGGCGAGCGTATCGCCCTGCCAGCCGCCGGCGGCGTCGATGCAGGCCCGGCGCCAGAGGCCGGCGCTGCCGTTGAAGTTCATCAGCAGCCCCGAAGCGGAGCGCGCGACCTGATCGACGGCGAAGTAGCTGTCGAACATCACGGCCTGAGCCTGGGTCAGCGCATTCGCCTCGCGGTTGAGGTGCTCCCAGCGCGCCTGCACCAGGCCAAGGTTGGGCCGGTCGTCGAATTCGGCCAGCAATCGATCGATCACATCCGGCGCCGGCACGAAGTCCGCGTCGAATATCGCCACGAATTCGGCGTGCGGGGCCCGCGCCAGGCCTGCCGCCAGGGCGCCGGCCTTGAAGCCCACGCGCTGACGTCTGTGGTGATGGCTGATCGGAACGCCGGCGCTCGCAAAACGCGCGACGCAGGCACGCGCCAGCGCGGCCGTTTCGTCGGTCGAGTCGTCGAGCACCTGGATGTGGAGTCGATCGCGCGGATAGGCTAACGTCGCCGCCGCCTCGATGACGCGTTCGACCACGGTCCGCTCGTTGAACAGCGGCAGTTGCACGAGCACGAACGGGTTGTTTCGCGATCCGTCGCCTGGCTCACGGCCGGCCCTCCGGCGCCCGCCTGGCAGCTGGCTCGTCAGCGCCACGGCCAGCAGCAGGGCCATGTGGCAGCCGAATAGGGCGATCCCAATGACGGTGGCGGTGTACGCCCACCCGATGGTTTCTGTCAACATACGGCTTCATTGTACCGAAGCGATCTGGAGGCGGGGGGAGCGTGGGCGCGCAGGAGCGGGGAGCGGGGGGCAGGAGCGCAAGAGCGTGGGAGACGTTGCGAGAGACGTTTCTCCTCTTCTGTGAAAGCGCGCTCCGCACGGCGGTTACTCGCTTCGCGAAACGACGCGCAGATCCCCCCTCCGAGAAAACGCGCAACGCGCGTTGGTCGATCGTTCAACCAGCGCGCGTTTTCGTGGAGGGGGTCAGGGGGTGGTCCGCCGCGTCGGCTACTTCAGTTCCAGCAACTCATACACCACAACCGGTTGCACACGGCCCTTCAGCTGGAGGTTCTGAGCGGCGCCGACCACGGCATGCTCGGCGATGCGCCGGTACACGGCCTCGCTGATCGTGACCTTGCCGGCTGTGCCGCGGTCCTCGATGCGCTTGGTGGTGTTGACGGTGTCGCCGATGATCGTGTAGTCGAGGCGGTTCTTGTGACCGACGAGCCCGACGACGGCCTCGCCGCAGTGGACGCCGATCCGGAAGCTCATCTGATACTCGGCGGGCATCTCGGCCTGCAGCGCCGCCACGGCGTCGCGCATGCGCAGCGCCGCGCGACACGCGCGCAAGGGATGGTCGGGCTGGTCGTCGGGGGCGTTGAAGAACGCCATGACGGCGTCGCCCACGAATTTGTCGACCGTGGCCTCTTCGTCGAGCAGCACCTCGGCCGCCGTGCCGACGTAGCGGTTGAGCGCCTCGATCAGGATCTCGGGGTCGACGCTCTCGCTCAGGCTGGTGAAGCCTTCGATGTCGGCGAAGAGCACGCTCACGTCTTTGCGCTCGCCGCCGAGGTTGAGGCCCTGGATGTTCAGGCGCTCGACGACTTGCGGCGGGACCATGCGGGTGAAGATGTCGAGCTTGTCGCGCAGCCGACGCTGCTCGGTGACGTCGTCGAGCACGATGACGACGCCCTGCGAGCTGCGCGTGCCAGACGCCAACGGGCTGACGTTGAGCCGCCAATCGCGGGCGCCGCGTCCGGGCAGATCGGTCTGCGCCTCCTGACCGAGCAGCGCCCGGCCGTCGCGCTTGACCTGGCCCATCATCTCCTGCAGGGCGTGGTCGACGTGGGGCAGCGCCTGAGCCAGCGGCTTGCCGATCAGCTCGGCGCGCGTGCGGCCCAGGATGGCCTCGGCGGCCCGGTTGGCGAGGGTCACCACGTCTTGCATGTCGGTGGTGATCACGCCCGACGCGATCGAGGCGAAGACGTTGTCGAGCAGTTCCTTCAGCTCGTTGACCTGCTGGAACTGGCGCGCATTCTCGATCGCGATCGCGGCCTGGTTGGAGAAGGCGGCCAACAGATCGCGCTCGCGTTCGGTGAACAGACCGGTGCGGATGCGGCTGTCGGCGTAGATCACGCCGGTCAGTCGGCCGCGCACCTTGAGCGGCACGCACACGATCGAGCGCAGGTTGTAGCCGATCACGCTGGCCTGCGCCGAGAACCGCGGATCATCCGACGCATTTGTGGTGACGACGGGCTGGCCGCTCTCGGCGACCGCCGCCAGCACGGTGCGGCTGACGGTGAAATCTTCCTGCGCCAGCTGCTCGCGATCCATGCCGCGCGCGATGCGCAGTTGCAGTTCGTTGCGATCGTTGCGCAACATCAAGAAGCCGCGCTCGGCGCCGATCAAGGCGATGATCGTGTCCATGACCTGGTTGAGCACCAGGGTGAGGTCGAGCGAGGAATTGACGACCGAGGCGGTGTCGGCCAGCGCGCGTAGTCGCGCCAGCTCGCCCTCCTGGGCCATCACGGCCGGCTGAGCCGACTCGAGCGCGATGCGGATCTGATTGAGACCGTCGATCAGCGCCGGCGGGACGTTTCGCATGGAGTTGGCCTGGCGCTCGAGTCGATGACGCAGATCTTCCGCCAGACGGTTGACGTCTTTCAGCAACTGACCAGGGGCCGTCGTCGGGTCGCTGTTGGCATTCAACGATCCAGTCGGGCCGGTGCGGTGCATTGGGGCGGAGTCGCGCATCACAATGTCCTTATCATAATCAGCACCCGCTCGCCCGGCTCCAAAAGGTGTGTAAATTACAACTTAAGGACGTCTAAACCGCGCCGCGCCATCGGTCGACGATCGCCCGTGCGGAAGTGAAGGCGATCGCCTGCGGGAGCTCGTCACGAGCGAAGAAGCGCGCATCGGCCGCGTCGTCGCCGGGCTGCAGCGTTCCGCCGATCACGTCGGCCCTGAAGGCCAACAGGAGATCCGCGCCCTCGGCCGGCTCACTCCGCGGGAACAGGTCCCACAGCGTGGTCGCCCGCACCTGCAATCCCGTCTCCTCGAGCGCCTCGCGCTCGGCGGCATGGCGTGGATCCTCGCCCGCGTCCATGAACCCGGCCGGCAACGACCACTTGCCCGCCTCGGGGTTGCCCTTGCGCAGGATCAGCAGGATCCGGTTATCCTGCTCGACCACGGCGGCGACGGCCACTTTCGGGTCCATGAAGTGGATATGCCCGCACCGGGGGCATACGGGGCGCTCGGCGCCGTAGACGAAGCGCCGCTCGAACAGGGTCCCGCACTGGATGCAGTACTTGATCCTGGCCAGACGTTCTGCAGATTCCATGCCGATCAGTATAGGACCAGTTCGTCATCGAAGCGGGGAGACATGCGCGGAGGTGGTGACCGTCCAGCCAGCCACGCGTTGGTCGAAAAGCGGGGTGCGTGGGTGGCCGTGACCGCCGACGCATCCCGCTTTTCGTTGTTAGTCGGACTGGGTGACTAGGATGATCGTCGGAACAACCAGAGCGCCACGGTGAACGAGGCCAGGGCCAGCGCCAGCACACCCGCGCCGATGGTCCATAGTTCGAACATCGGGCGCGGTTGCTCGACGCTTGTCGGGGCGGCGCTCGTGATCGCCGTCGACGAGGTCGACTCGTCGGCCGGGGCCAAGTAGGCCTCATATGCGGCTTCAGGCGTCGCCTCGGGGGTCTGCCCCTCCACATTCATGCGCGCCGCGGAGCCATCCGGTGTTTCGGTCGGGGCGTCCGCGTTGGTCTTTGCGGCCGTGATGTCGGGCGTTTCGGGGCCGGCGCCGGTCCCGGCGATGCCACCGCCCTGCGCGCCCTCCAGGTCGGTCGGCGCGCTGGACTGCATCAGCGTGGCCTGATCCTGCGTGAGTTGCTCGGGGAGGGGCGTGCCTTCGGCCACCGGCGCCAGGCCAGCGATGCCGCCGGGGATGACGGTCTCCGCGCTTTCGATCTGAGGCGCAGCCGCATCGATCGGCGCCGTCGACATCACCAACGCGCTGCCGGTGTCGGCCTGCGGCTCATACTGCCGGTCGGCCATGGCACCCGAACGCGCCAGGTCCAGACCCAGCAGCGTCACGAAGAGCAGGCTGGCCAGGCCGGTGGCCAGGCGCATCACGTTGAAGGTCGAGAAGGAGAGAAACCCGGATCGACGCGGCGGACGTATGGCGGCGGCCTGAGCGCGCGTCAGGGTGAAGTTCCGCGGGGCGCGCTGGCTCGGAAGCTTCTGGAGCAGAAGCCTGTCTTGCCGCAGGTCTTTGAGCGCATGCCGAAGCTCGCGTTCACCGGCCAGCCGAGACTCCAAAGCCTCTCGATCACGCTGGCTCAGCTGACCATCAACATAAGCGGAAAGTGCTTCGAAGTCGCGTTCAGAAATCATACCGACGCCTCATCGCTCAGACGATAGATCGCCGGCAATAGTTCCCGGACGCCTTGCAGACAATCCCGCAACCGCGCGCGCGCCCGCGACAGACGCGACTTCACGGTGCCCAACGCCAGCCCGGTGCTGCTGGCGATCTCGCCATAATCGAAGCCCTGGACGTCGCAGAGCACAGCGACGACGCGCATGTCCTCCGGAAGATGGTTGAGACAATCCTGGATGGCGTGAGCGACCTCGCGTCGTTGCGACAACTCCTCCGGTCCATCGTCGGGCGAGGCCAGAGCCAGTTCGCTTTCGAGGTCCGGCCCATCTTCGCTCACAAGGTCCTCGAGCGACGTGGCCGGTCGGCGCTGACGGCGGCGGAGTTCGTCGTAGCAGGCGTTGGTGACGATGCGCATCAGCCAGGCCTTGAACGAGCCGCCCCGATAATCGGGGAGGTGGCGATAGGCAGCGATGAAGGCGTCCTGGGTGGCGTCGGAGGCCGAGGCCGCGTCGCCCATGATGCGGTAGGCCACGTTGTAGGCCAGGTTCTGGTAGGCCAACACCAGGCTGTTGAAGGCGTCGGCATCGCCGTCCTGGGCGTCACGGATCAGACCGGGCTCATCCATGCCGCAATCATACCTTCGCAGCCGGGGATGGGGAAATAGCGGGAAACGGTGGTCTCAGGGGCGCCTCGGGCGTGGCGGAAAGAAACCGGGAGTGTCCCGATGTCTCCCGATGTGCGGCGCGAGGCTCAACGACGCCGACTATCACCGCGAGCGCGCCTGGCTGATGGCCGAACTGCAGAAGGTCTGGGGCGGCAACTAAATACCGGGAGTGCCCCCATGTGCCCCGCTGTCGGCGCGTTCCACGCCGACAGCGGGGCACATCGGGGTACTCCCGGTATTTAGTTGCCGCCCCAGACCTTCTGCAGTTCGGCCATCAGCCAGGCGCGCTCGCGGTGATAGTCGGCGTCGTTGATCTTGCCGGCCGCATGGTCGTCGTCGAGCTCGGCGATGGCCTGGAGCCAGTCTTCTTGCGTGGTCGGCCCATCCGGCGCGTCCGGCACGCCCGCCGGCTGCCGGCGCCGGAACCACCACAGCCCGACGCCCGCGCCGAGCGCCGCCAGGGCGCCCAGACCGACGCCGATGCTGAGCGTGTCGTTGGTCGTGATGGTCGTGGCCGACGCGCCGACGCCGGAGGACGATGCCGCGCTCGCCGTGCCGCTCACATCGAAGGCCAGCGTGTCACCGGCATTGACCTTCGAGCGCTGGTATTGCTGGAAGGAGACGCCCTGGATCGACTGAACGCCAAGGTCCGTCACATCCTGGCCCGACACCGAGACCTGCGTGTCGCCGATCAGCAGGTTGACGACGTCGGCCGGGTAATCGAGCTTTTGCGCAAAGCTCAACTGCCCCGTGTACGGCATCTGATACTGATAGAAGATCTGCAGCGTCGACTCGCCCGGCGGCACCGGGCGCATGTCGATGTAGGCCCCGTCGGTGGTGGTGTACGTCTGCCCCTCCAAACCGTCCGGCGCGCTCACACCGGTGGCGCCGGACGGCACCGTAAACTGAATGGTCTGGCCGTTCGTCGGCGCGTAGGTCTTGTCGCCGTCGTTGGAGATCACGGCCATCTGCCCGACGGTCACCTGGCCGGGCGTGTCGAACATGACGAACGTGTGCAACTGCGAAATGCGGATGGCGGCGGCACTGTCGGTGACGTCGTAGATCGGCAGCGCGATCTGTTTCTCGGTTGTGCCGCCGTCGAAGGCAAAGACATCCGAATGGTACGTCGCGCCGCCGTACTCGGTTGTGAGGATGAACTGTTCGCCGTCGATGAACGGCACGGGATCGAACGTGAACCGGCCGTCGGCGTCCGAAGTCGCCGTGTACGTGCCCGACATCGTCATGTTGGTGAAGCCAAGCAACGTGATCGACAACGCCTCGGGCACCGTCCCGCCGGCCGTGCCGTTGGCCAGTTGACCCACGACGGAACCCGTCCGCTCGGGCAACGGCGCGCCCGGGGCCAGGTACTCGTAGCTCAAGGTCCGCGCGTAGTTCACGATCGACCACAACTGCGCGTCGTCGAACTTGGGCGTGTAGATGTGATCGGCCATCTCGGGCACGCCGGTCTGGATGGCGGTGTAGATCTGCTGCGGGCTGGTGGCCGCGATGTAGGTCGGCGCCGTCCAGTCCTTCAGGGTGGTGCCGGTGTCGCCGTGGCACTCGCCGCAGTTCGCGGCGTACAGCGTCTTGCCGGCGTCGATCTCGTCCCGGGTGGTGCTGAGCGTGTAGACGTAGGCAGCCAGGTCCCAACGGGCCGAGTCGCTGAGCGACTCGGCGAACGGGGGCATGAACTTGTCGATGCGCCCCTGTGTGATGGTGGCGTAGACCTCGCGTGGCGTCAGACCGCGCAAGGTCGCGGGGTCAGAGAACTTGGGCGGAGGCGCCGGCAGTTTGGCGACCGAAGCGCCGTCGCTGTTCCCGGTCGTGCCATGGCACTCGGCGCAATGCGCGGCGAAGAGCACGCTGCCGGAGGCCGCCGAGGGTCGCCCGGCCGGCTCAGCGACGCTCACGTCCACGGGCGTCGCCGGGACCAACACGGCCTCGGTGGCGGCTGGTTGGGCGGCCGACACCGAGCTCGACGAACCCGGCGGCGGGGTGATGTCGCCGGCCAGCGAACAGGCGCTCAGCCACAGCCCTGCACCCAGCAGGCCCGCAAGCAGACCCAGACGCTTCATGATGACTGGGCCTCCAGCGCCACGGGCGCGCCGCACTTGCCGCAGAACCGGTCACCGGCCGTGACCGCCGTCCCGCATTGCGCGCAGGTTCGATTCAGCGACGCGCCGCAACCGGAACAGAAGCGATCGCCGGCCTGCACGGTTGCGCCACAGCTCGGGCAGGCCACGCCGCCAGCCGGCTTTGGCTGGGCCACGCTGGCCGAAGCGGCCGCGGCGGTCTTGCGGCGCGCGGCGATGGCCCGTTCGATGGCGGTCGCCTCGTCGACGACGCCGGCGGTGTCGAGTTGCTTGAGCACGGCGGCGCCGCGCGCCATCAGCGCCGCGCGCTGCGGCCCGTAGTCTTCGTCGGCGACCTTGCCGGTGGCGTGGTCGAAATCGAGATCGCGCAGGGCGACGAGGATCGACTCGCGCTCGACGACCAGGGGGTCGTCGGGCGCGCGCTCGACGTGTCGGCTGCGTTCGAGAAAGGGCTGCGCGACCACGAAGATGACAAGGCCGATCAGCGCGATTGCCAGGAAGATGAAACCAAGGTCCATGAAAGCCCTGTGACGCGGCTACTGAATCAGCGGGTCGATCACGCTCATCAGCGACGCTTGATCCGTCGGTCCGATGAAGGCGCTCGCCAGCGTGCCGGTCTGATCGATGATGTAGGTCTCGGGCACGCCGCGGATGCGGAAAGCCTGCGAGATGTTGGTGCCGAGATCCGGCCCATTGATATAGGTGATGTCGAACTTCGCGAGATAGGCCCTGGCTTCGGTCTCGGTGTCGACGTAGTCGACGCCCAGGAAGACCACGGGTTGTTCCTTGTAGTGCCGCCAGGTGTTCTCGAGCTCGGCCGCCTCGGCCTCGCACGGGCCGCACCAGGACGCCCAGAAATTGACCACCACAACCTTGCCGCGCAGATCGGCCGTGGAGACTTTTTGGCCGTCGAAGGTGGTCAACTCGAACGTCGGCGCAAGCTCGCCCTGCCCGACGGGTCCGGCCGCCAGCGGTCCGTTGCGCTGCATCTGCAACGCAACGAGCACGAGCAGGCCGATCACGACGGCGAAGACCGCGATCTGCCAGGGCTTGATCTTGCGGCCGGGCGCCGATGTCGAAGGTGTTGCCGTCGTTTCGGACATTGTCAACGTCTCCGTTCCAGTTCCTGCTCGAGGCGTTTCAAGTACGGGTCGACCTCCGCCGGCGACGCCGGCGGCTCGGTCGGCGCGGCAACGGGCCGGGCCGCGCCCTTCAGGAAGCGCCACAAGACGAACACGCCGACCGCGACAGCCACGGGCGGGATGACCCACACCCACAGGCTGAACCCGTCGGACTTCGGCGCGGCGAGCACGCGCTCGCCATACTGCGCCGCGAAGTAATCCTTGATCTGTTGCTCGGACCAGCCCGCCGCAAGCTTCTCGCGGATCGTGGCCCGCCATTGCGTGCAGGCCTGCGTCGGGCACACGTCGAGCGGGATGTTTTCGCAGACTGGGCAATACAGCTGTTTGGCGACCCGGTTGACGTCGTCGTCGGTGACCGTCCCGCCGCCGTCCTGAGCCAGCGCGACGCGTACGACCACCAGCGCGGCCGCCAGCACGAACAATCCGATCAGCAACTTCTTCATCACGGCCTCCTACGAGCGCACCGGCACCGCGGCCA
This sequence comes from Anaerolineales bacterium, assembly GCA_044224715.1. GTDB lineage: Bacteria > Chloroflexota > Anaerolineae > Anaerolineales > UBA6663 > UBA6663. The sequence goes on from JBGAJV010000027.1 coordinate 49,817, forward strand.
ACGCGGCCCGGCGACGTTCGACGGCCTCGGGCCAGGCCGCGATCAGCGTGCCGAGGATGAAGACGATGCCGCCGGCCCAGATCCAGTTCACGAGCGGGTTCAGATACACCTTGAACGTGGCGCCGCTCGCCCCGATCTGCTCCCAATCGACCAGCAGCACGTAGAAGTCGTCTTCGATCGTGCTGCGCACGCCGGGGATGGTCATCGGCTGCTGGCTGTCGGTGTAGAAGTCACGCCGCGGGTGCAGCTGCCCGAGCAACTGACCGTCGCGATACACACTGACCGTCGCGCGGGCCACCTCGCGGCTGTCCTCGGCCGCGAATTGGTCGAGGCTGTCGTACACCATGACGTACCGGCCGACCGTCATCTGTTCGCCCGGGGCCAGACGGCCCTGCGTTTCCTGCTGGAAGAAGTTCGTGCCGATCACGCCGATCGCGATCAACACCACGCCGAGATGGATCGTGTAACCACCATAGCGCCGGCGGTTGCGCGCCAGCAACGCCCCCAGCGCGGTGAAGACGTTTTCGCGGTTGGTGCGCATGCGCGCGAGCGTGCCGCGATAGAACTCGAGCAGCGTGGTGCCGGTCACGAACGCGCTGATCCAGAACCCGAGCAACGCGCCGATGCTTGTGATGCCGAACGCGACGAGCACGATCACCAGCACGAGCGAGATCGCAAACGGGATCAGGATCTGCCGGCCGAGTTGGCGCGCCGAGGCCTTGCGCCACGCCAGGAGCGGCGCGACGCCCATCAGCAGCACGAGCGCCGCGAACTGCGGGCCGGTCACCTGGTTGTAGAACGGCGGGCCGACCGTGATCTTCTGGCCCGTCACGAGCTCGGAGATCATCGGGAAGATGGTGCCCCAGAAGACCGAGGCCGCGATGCCCATGAACAGCAGGTTATTGAGCAGGAAGGCGCCTTCACGCGAGAAGGGCTCTTCGATCGGGGTGTCGCTGCGCAGGTGATCCCACTCGCGGAAGAGCAGGATCATCGAGACCACGAATGTCACGCCGATGAAGGTGAAGAACGCCGGGCCGATCGCGCTCTGCGCGAACGCGTGCACCGACGAGAGCACGCCCGAGCGGGTCAGGAAGGTGCCGAAGATCACCAGGGAATACGTCAGGATGATCAGCACCATGTTCCACTTCTTGAGCATGCCGCGCTTTTCCTGGATCATCACCGAATGCAGGAAGGCGGTGCCCGTCAACCACGGCATGAAGGCGGCGTTCTCGACCGGGTCCCAGCCCCAGTAGCCGCCCCAGCCGAGCACGTCGTACGCCCAGCGCCCGCCCAGGATCAGGCCGAGCGACAGAAACAGCCAGCCGACCAGCGTCCAGCGCCGCGTGGTCTGGATCCACTCGGAGTCGGTGCGCCGGTTGAAGAGCGCGGCCATCGCGAACGCGTACGGGATCACGAAGCTGACAAAGCCCAGATACAGCGCCGGTGGGTGGATGATCATGCCCGGGTGCCGGAGCAGCGGGTTGAGGCCGCGGCCGTCCTGAGCGACGAAGGCCAGCGTGCCGGCCGGCTGGAGCATGGCCTGCACGATCTCGCCGGTGGTCGTCTGCCACATGAAGGCGAAGGGGTTCTCGACGAAGATCGTCAGGCCCGTGAAGAAGCCCAGCGTGACCATGGTCGCCACGATCACGGCCGGCATCAACTCACGATCCTGATCCCACTTGCGCAGCATGGCGATGCCGGTGAAGGTCGACATCAGCCAGGCCCAGAAGAGCAGACTGCCGGCCTGGCCGCCCCACAGCGCCGTCACGCGCAGATAGGTGGGCATCGCGCGGCTCGTGACCTCGGCGACATAGCTCACCTCGAAGTGCTCGGTGACCAGCAGCACGATCAGCAGCAGCGAGGCCAGCGTGAGCAACGGCCAGGTGAGGAACGCCGCGCGCCGCGCGCTCTCGAGCATGGCGGGATCCGGCGTGCGGATCACAAGGATCGCCGAGATCACGCTGTAGAGCGCGCACGCCAGCGTGAGGACCAGGCACAGGTAGCCAAGAAGCGCCAGCATGTGCTATTTGCTCCCGTCCTCGACCTGAGCCGGCACGGCTTCTTCGTAGCGGGTCGGGCACTTGAGCAGGAGTTCTTCGGCGTAGAATGCGCCGTCCTCGCCAAGGGTGCCGGTGACGATCGCCTGCGCCTCATTCTTGAGCAGGTCCGGCTTGGCCTGATTCTGGACGATCACGCGGATGCGGCTGGCGTTCGGGTCCATCACGGCGTTATGCAGCACGGTGGCGAGCCCGCCCTGGCGGTTGATCTCGTTCTCGTCAACCGGGACGTTGGCCATCTCGAATGTGATCGTCAGGGTCTCGGGGTCGTAGGTGATCGTGTCGCCGATCACGGCGCCCGAGGCACGCAGGTTCTTGCCGACCAGCGCGCTGCCCTTGGCCGAGATCTCGTCGACCGAGTAGAAGTACTGGGCCGTGCTGGTCAGCGTGGTGGCGACCAGCAACACGATGGCGCCGACGATGACCAAGCCGCCGAGCACGAACTTCAAACGCGCGGAGGATCGGGTAGCCACGAGGGGACGGGCGGCAGCCGCAGATTGAGTCATCACACATTCCCTTTCTTGATCACGCCTGGCTGTTTGGATCAGGCTTTGACCGGCGCCCCGCACTGACGACAGAAACGGTCGTCCTCAGAAACGGGTTGGCCGCATTGGGTGCAGAACCGACGCGGAGCGGTTGTGGCGCTCGCCACGGGTGTCGCATTTGGCGCGGGCTGGGGGCGGCGATGGCGTCGCGCCGGACCGCCAGTACGCGCCGCGCGTCGCGCCGACCCGGGATCTCGACCGCGCAGGTACAACACCCCGGCGATCACGGCCAGCACCACGCCGACGGCGCCGACGAGACCGGCCAACCACAAGTTATTGTCAGGGGCCGTCGTCGCGACCGGGGCCGCGACGGGCGCCGCGGTGGCGGCCGGCGCCGGGTTGACGTTGATTTGCTCGGATGTCAGCGCCGTGCCCGATTTTGTGTAGGTGACGGACACCGAAATCGGCGCGCCCGCGGTCAGGGCGCCCAGGCTCTTCTGATAATAACTTAATCCGAACTCTCCGACCGTGGCCGCCCCAAAACCCTCAGGCAATCCCAATTCGCCGGCTCCGGCCGGCTGCTGCACGCGCAAAACGGCCGCGCCGACGGCGGTCGGCGCCTGCCAGGCGTAATTGAACGTGCGCGTATCGCCGTCCAGCTTCAGGTTCGGGTCGTAGTATTCGACTCGAAAGCGAGGCTGCTGCAGCGTCATCGTGACGACGACGCCGCCATTGCCCGCGGCCGTGGTGAAGGTCGCATTGAGCAGGCTGCCGTCGGTCTCCTGCTCGGCCACAGCCGACGGCTCGACCGGGAGCGTCAACGTGAGCGTGGCGGGCAACGTGGTGTCAGCGCCCACGCCACCGTCGATCAACACCAAAACGCCGGCCTGATCGAATTCGGGCCAGAGCGCGATTTGAAGCGTATCGAGGGTGGCCGGAGCCTGCGCCTGTGCCGCAAGGGTCGTCGACCCCACCACGCAGGCGAGCGACACGATCAAGCTGACGAAGCGGATACGAGCATGCATAGGGTCTTAGTCGGGTTCGTCAGCATCCTAGCCGACGCATAGGGGCCCGGTTAGTGCCGATCCTCCCGAGCGAATTTGACTATTGTCATCGGAAAAGGGCGCCCGACCAATGGTCACAGGGCGATCCTGCGGCCGGTCCCGCCTTCGGCGCGGCGGTTGTGCGCGGAGCACACGTTCGTCTCGATGATAAACGAAACGACGCCCACCCGGGCCGGTGGCGATGGCTGCCTTACGATTTCCTCAGGATCGTCAGGAAATCACAAGTCGCCGATCGCCCCCGACAGGGGTGGGCGTCGTGGGGGCTCTTACTGCTCTGCCAATCCGTCAGCGATCCACTGCTTGACCACTTCGAGCGCATCCAGGCTCAACAGACCGAAGTGCTCGCCCGTCTGCACCTCGATGAGCTTGCTGCCTTCGACGTCACCGGCGACGACCACGGGGCCGTTCTCGCTGCCGCGCGTGATCCCGGCGTACGTGGTCAGTACCAGCCCGGCCGACGGATCGGTGGTGCCGTGGCACAAACCACATTCGGCCTCGAAGACGGGTTGCAGCGACTCATAGTTCGGCGCGAGCTCGCCAAAGGTCACCTCGGGCTCGGGCGGCGGCAGCTGCGCCAGCACCATCTCGCGCAGCCCGGGGGCGTCGAAGCCCGCGAACTCCCAGGCCGAGCCGTGGCAGGCCGAATTCGAGCAGAACGATGTGTTGCTTGTGCCGCCCGGGTCGGTCACGGTGTGGCACTTCTGGCAGGTGCGGTCGAAGTAATCGCGGTGGCCCGAAATCCAGTTCGAGTTCTTGTGGCTCTCGGGCTCGGGCCCACGGCTGATCTGGATATCGGTGACGAAGTCTTCGCGTCCGGCGACGACCGGCACCGAATGGCACAGGTTGCACTCGAGCGGGATGGCTTCCTGCTTGTCGTTGAGGTGCTTGCCGTCGTGGCAGCGGAAACAGCCCGCGAAATCCTCGTGGCCGAGGTTGTTCGGGTGCGCGTCCCAGTCGACCTTCTGCTCCGGATACACCGAGCTGGTGTAGATGTCCTGCAGCGTCTTCACCGCGGCCAACACCGCGTCCTTGTTCGCGGCGTAGTAATCGGGGTGCGCGACTCGATAGTAGCTCTCGAGCCCGGCGATGCCGTTCATGGCCAGCTCGCTCGACGCATACGGCGCGCGGAGCACCTCGACGCCCTTCAACCGGATCTCGGGCATGGCGACGTCCAACGCGCCGCGCTCGAGAGCGCCCTCGACCGATTCCTCGGGCGATTGGATCAAGTGCGAGATGCGATTGTGGCACGTGATGCAGTCCATCTCGTGCAGATCGCCCTCGGCGAGCGTCGACGTGTCGACGCCGGATTCCAGGTCTTTGTATTCGGTGTACGTGCCGTCATCGGCGTACACCCGCACGACCGGGATGCTCTGACCGCTCGCGTCCGACTCGTAATAGCGGACGTCGTTCTGGATGTGCCAGTGGATGCCCTGGCCCTGCCCCAGTTGTTTGGAGCCACCGCCGGTCTTGAGGACCAGGTAGATGTCGTAGGGCGTGTTGGCCGCGTCGGTGCCGTAGTGCCGAATGGTGCGCAGGCTGTCGTCGGCGAACTTCTCGGGCGAGTGGCAGCGCTCGCAGATCTCGCGCGCCGGCCGCATCTCGTGGACCGTGATCGGGTAGGTGTACGTCGTGAAGGCCTGCGCGATCACGTGGCGCATGTCGCCGGCCTTGCGCAGGAACTGGTTGCCGAAGAACTCGCGCCCGATGTGGCACTCGGTGCACGAGATCCGCGCGTGCGGCGAGACCAGATAGGCGTTGAACTCCGGCGGCATGGTATGACACTGCGTGCCGCAGAACTGCGGGGAGTTCGTGTAATCCCACGCATAGGCGCCGCCGACGAAGAGCCCGAAGAAGATCAGGGTCAACGTCAGATAGCCCATCAACATCGCCGACCGACGCGCGCCGGGCGGCGGGAAGAAGAAGTTCCGGACTGCCGAACCGATCCGCTTCAGCATGACCCCTCCCTCTACCGATGCAAACGTACTGATTTACTGTTCCGGCGCGCCGGCTTCGATCCACTGCCGGATCCGCGCCAATTCTTCTTCGGACAGGATGCCCGGGTGCTCGCCGGTCGCCTGGACGGCGATCAGCCGGCTGGCATCGGGCGCAGCGCTGTTCAGCACGGAGCCGTTCGCGCCGCCCTGCAGCAGCTCTGCGTACGTCGTCATCGACAGCCCGCCGGCACCGCCGTGGCAGCCCGTGCACTTAATGGCGAACAACGTGCCGATGTAGCCGTTCCACGTCAGGCTCTTCACCGGCGGCGGCGTCGGTGACGGCGGCAGCGGCGTCGGGGTCTGCGGCACAAAAGCCTCGATCGTCGGCTGGACGGGCACGGTCGCGATCGCGGTCTCCTCGAACGTCACGAACCAGGCCACGCCGGCCAACAGCACGACCGAGACGACGCTGGCCACGGGCAGGAATTTGCGCTGACGCTCCTTGACCGCCGCCGGGTCGACCGGGCGCACCGCCGTGCCGGCCTGGATGTCGGCCAGCTCGAGCGGATGCTCGTGATGCATCTCCTCCTCGGAGAGCTTGCCCGTCCACATGCTCTTGTTGAACCGGCGCAGATGCACGCCGTACATGTGCCAGATCAAGATCGACAACACCGCCAGCAGGGCCTCGCCGCCGTGTGCGGCTTTGGCGGCCGGGATCGCCTGACCCGGCAGGAAGCGCGACGCCGCGATCGGGTTCCACAGGATGAACCCGGTGACGGCCATCACCACGGTGCCCCAGACGAACGCCCAGTACTCGACCTTCTCCTCGAAAGTGTAGCGGCCCATCTTCGGCCAGATCTTGCTCAGCCCGATGTTGTGCGCGAACACCTGCCAGGCGTCGATGGCGTCTTTGATGCCCGGCAACATCGTCAGGCGCACGCGCGTGACGTAGAGCTTGTAAGCCAGCAGAACCAGATGGTAGACGGTGGCGAGCAGCAGCACGGTCGCCGCCACGCGGTGCACGATGCGCACGGCCTCGATGCCGCCCATCACGGCGATCATCGTTTGCGCCCAGGGCTCGGTGGCGAACTTCTGCGGCAACCCGGTGATCGCCAGGATCGTGAACGACAGCAACTGGGTCAGGTGCTCGACGCGCTGGGCGAGCGTGAAGCGCACGTAGCCTTGAGACTTGCTCATGCGTGGGCGCCCCCCTTCACGCGTTGATAGATCCGGCGACCCGCATCAGCCAGGACGAAGACCACCATGCCTCCGACCACGATCGGGATGAAGTAGCGATAGAAGACGTCGACGAAGTACACCAGCGGATTGTGCTCCGCGCTGGGCACGTAGTGGCTCAGCCACGAGTCCGGGAACGACGAGGAAGCGTCCGGGTGGCATTTCTGGCACGTGCCCAAAAGGTTGTGTTTGACCTCGAGACCCTTTGTGGGGTCTTTCACCGAGCTGATGTTGTGGATGCCGTGGCAGTCCGAACAGACCGGCTTGTTGGTCTCCTGATCGGGCGTTTCGCGCTCGAACAGGGTGACCGTCGTGCCGTGGAAGTCCGCGACGTACGTGGTCAGCACGTCGGTCGACAGCTTGTACGGCGCCATCCGCGCGGGGTCGGTGTGGCATTTGGCGCAGGTCTGCGGCGAGTTCAGCCGGAAGGCCGCGGTCGTCGGGTCTTCGACGTTGTGCACGCCGTGACAGTCGATGCAGGTCGGCACGTCGGAGTTGCCGCCGGGCTGATCGGTCGAGCCGAGCAGCGCCGCGCCGTGGACCGATTCCTTGTATTGATCGTAGATCGCGCTGTGGCAGCGCGCGCAGGTCTGCGGCACGGCCAGCCGCGCATTCGGCCAAAGCTCGCCGGTGCTGGGATCGGTCAACGCCTTCTGGTAGTGCGGGTTGTGGCAGTCGCTGCAGACCGCGGCGTCGCGATTGCCGTCGTCGAGCGCGGCCTGATGCACGCTATCGTGCGTCAGATCGAAGTTGCTCTCGTGGCATTGCTTGCAGGTCTCGTAGTTCTGCAGTGTCACGTCGCGCAGATCCTGCGCGGTTTGCTCCGGATGCGGGAACGTCCGGATCGTGGTGTGGCATTGCACGCAGGCGTAGCCGCCGCTGCCGTGCACCGAGGCGTTGTAGCCGGCCGGGTCGATGCTCAGGTACTGCTGCTCGCCGCTCGGCAAGGTGTTGACCTGCCCCGGCTTGGCATGGCACTCGAGGCAGTAGTCGTTGCTGACGCCCGGCTCGGTGACGGCCGCCGGTTGCGCCTTGGCTGTAACCGCGGCCGGGGCTGCAGCCTGCGCCGGCCGCACGGCGACGGCGCCGAACCAGGCCAGCGCGCTGAGGGCCGCGACGCAGACGCCGAGCGCGATCCAGCCCAGACGTCGGTCGCTCATCCGCACGTGTCTCATGCTTGCAACTCTCTTCACCGGGTTCACGGAGCGTCGTGATAGCCGGTCGCCAGCTCGGTCATCAACGCGTCATTCAGGGCGACGCCGGTGCCGGGTGTGTGACAGCCGCGGCACGAGTAGTCGAGCGCGATTTGCGGCTTGATCGAACCGTCCGCGTTGAACTGGCTGATTTGCGTCGTGTCGATGGCCATCACGTGCGTGCGCAGGTCGCCGGTCAACAGGTCCGCGTTGCCGGTGGCCACCGAGAGCAACTTGGGCATATGGCAGCTCTGGCAGGCCAGGCCGAAGACGGCGTGACGCGCGACCTTGGCGTTCTGGGCCTGCTGGAAGTGGCAGGTCGTGCAGTCGTTCTCCACGGTCGGCTGGGAGGTCTGGCGGAGCTGGACGACGCCGGAGTGCGGGTCGTGGCAGTCGACGCAATCGAGCACGAGGTGCTTGCTCTGATACAGGTCGCCGCCCGGGCCGTCGTGTTGAATGAAGCCGTCGTGGACGTCGAGCGCGACGTCGGCGCCGCGCTCGTGGCACTGCGTGCAGGCCTTGGCATCGCGCTCGACCTTCAAGGCCGACCCATACGGCGCCTTGGCGTGCAGGCTGCCAGGGCCGTGGCATTCCTCGCATTGCACGCCGGCTTCGGCCCAGGTGCCGACCACGCCGGCCTTGTCATCCTGATGGCCGTTGGCGCGATAGCCCGTGGTATGGCATTTCACGCAATCGACGGGCACATTCGCCTCGCCCGACTTGTAGCTCACCCAACCGGCCGGGATGCGCAGCTTCGCGTTGGCCAGGTTGTACTGATTGGCGTAGGTCGCGTCGCTTTCGGTGGCGCCGGGCTTGTCGGTGATGAGGTGGCCTGTCTGGTCGACGAACAGCGCCTTCCAGTTGTAGCCGCCGATCACATACGCGACGTCTGCCCAGGTGTAACCGCTCGGTGGGGCCGCCAGCTCCGAAAACGGCAGATCGGGCGACTTGCCCTCGGCGATCGTGCTGAGCGCAAAGGCGTGTCCCGATTGCGACATGGTCTTGCTGATGGAGGTGTGGCACCCCTTGCACTTCTCGGAGCCCACGTACTCGGCCGAGCTCGGGCCCGTCGGGCCAGGGCCACCAACCGGGCCGACCGGGCCCTGCGGACCTGTCGGGCCAACCGGCCCAGCCGGGCCGGCCGGGCCCTGCTGGACGCTGCTTGTACTCGTGCAGGCGGCCAGAATCACAAGTCCACCAATGACACCCGTCACAGTTAGTACCCAGTTGAGCGAACGCTTCATAGAGATGGCTCCCCGCAAGACGTCATCGGACCATGCCCCTGACAAACGCATAATTAGGCCCAGAATGACGGATGGTGTATTTTATGGACCGATCAGGGGAATTATCAGTGGGCTTCATCGCCATGTCTTGTGATATTTGTCCCCTCTAATGCATGCACGGACTATTTTGAGCCGAATTCTTACGTATGTCACGACCAAAGGCTGATGGTCCCCACTGTAAGTACACGCCTTCACAGGTCAAGATAGCCTGAATGCCTATTCCGCTATTCGGGGCACATACGTCGTGAAACTCCTGGTCGCTGACGACCACACTCTATTCCGCGATGGATTGGTGACCTTGCTCGAGGCCGCCGGTTTTGCCGTGGTCAGCCAGGTCGGTTCCGGCGCAACCGCGATCGAGGCGGCCCTGGCGCTGCGACCCGACGTTCTTCTGATCGACATGGACATGGCGGACTTGTCCGGGCTCGAGATCCTGCGGCGGGTGCGCGCCGAGTGGAATACGGCCCAGGTCGTCATCCTCACCGATGCCGAAGACGATAGCGAATTGTGGGACGTCGTCGAGGCCGGGGCCCGCGGCTATCTCTCGAAGAGCCTCAACGCCGAGGAGTTCATTCGCCTGCTCCAAGGTATGAGCCGCGGCGAGGCCGCCATGACCCACCGCACGACCGGTCGATTGCTCAACGCCCTCTCGCATGCGCCGCACCGCGCCTCCAGCGACCTGACCGAGCGCGAAATCGAGCTGCTACGTCTGATCGTCGAAGGCTGCTCGAACCGCGACATCGCGCACTCGCTCAAAGTCAGCGAGAACACGGTCAAGTACCACATGAAGAACATCCTGCAAAAGCTGGCGGTGCACAATCGCACCGAAGCCGCGACGCACGCCATCCGGGTGGGGCTGGTGCGCAGTCACTCGGCGCTGTCGAACTAAGGCGAGTCGTCGGCTCTTGTTTTCCTACCCGGATGGGTGGGAGAACCACTACCCAGATCAGCCGGAATTTCTCGTCCCTATGAGTGTTACGCGGCTTCTTATCTTCCTCTAAGATTGAGACCGGGGGCGTCTCGGAAGAGGCAGATACATGCCGCGCGTTGCCGTTTTGTCCAGCCAATCGATTTTCGTCGAAGGCGTTGTCGCCAGTCTGCGACAGAGCCTGGGCGAGCACTCATTGACCATCGTCGATGCGCGCCAATCCGATTCGCTGCAACGCGTGCTGGCCGCGCGACCCAACAGCGTCATTCTCGACGCCACCGACAGCGTGATCGCGGAACAGTGCCCGCTCGAGGGCCTGCTGGATGCGATGCCGGCGCTCACCGTCATTCGCCTGGACCCCCAACACGGCCGGATCCAGGTCGTGAAGAGCGAACAACATCGCGGCGGTCAACTGAGCGACTTGATCGACGTGATCAGCTTGATCACGAAGCGGGAAGGAGGGGCGTGACCGACAAGCCACGACGACAACCCGATTTACTTTGGTCTCGTGCTGGAGATCCCAGCGCAGAATAGGGGTGCATATGCTATCGAGAAGAGGAATTGTGCTCGGTGGGGTGATCAGCGTGTTGGGCCTGCTCGTCCTGGCCTCCTGCGCGCAGCCTACTCCACCCGCGCCTGTCGAAGTGACCCGCGAGGTCACGGTACAGGTGGAAGTCACCAGCGTGGTCGAAGTGACCCCGGTGGGCGGCGTCCCGAACGCCGACGCCTGGGCCGGTTCGCCGCACAATGACGTCGCTTCCGAACCGTTCCGCCATTGGGACGGCGACGATCCGGCCGAAGTCCCGGCGAGCTGCGCGCAGTGCCACACCAGCGCCGGCTACAAGGACTATCTCGGCGCGGACGGCAGCGAGGCCGGCAAGGTCGACAAGGCCGTCCCCGCGGCCGAGGCGCAGGGCGTGCAGTGCACGGCCTGCCACAACGACGCCGCTTCGAACCTGACCAGCGTCGCCTTCCCCGGCAAGACCGAGGACGGCGAGCCGATCGTGGTCAGCGGCCTCGGCGACGCCGCGCGCTGCATGGTCTGCCATCAGGGCCGCGCCTCCAAGGCGTCGGTCGACGGTCAGATCGAGAAGTTTGCTGTGGCGGACGTGGATGCCGTGGTCGCCCCGATCAAGGACGACAAGGGCAACGACGTCAAGTTCGGCTTCATCAACATCCACTACTACGCCGCGGCGGCGACCCTGTACGGCACGACCGTTAAGGGCGGCTACGAGTATGAAGGCAAGGCCTACGACGCCAAGCACGATCACGTCGAGGGCTTCAACAGCTGCATCGGCTGCCACGATCCGCACACCCTCAAGGTGCGCGTCGACAGCTGCGCGATGTGCCATGGCGATGAAGTGAAGGCCGAGGGCGGTCTCCAGAACATCCGCGAGCCGCAGGCCTCGTTCGCCGACTATGACGGCGACGGCAACGTCGAAGAAGGCATGTACTACGAGGTCCAGGGCTTGCAGGAACAACTGCTGGCCGCGATCCAGAAGTACGCCACCGACAAGGCCGGGGCCGAGATCAAGTACGATGCCACGACGTACCCGTACTTCATGGGCGCCGACGGCAAGGCCTATCCGAACTGGACGGCCCGCCTGCTCAAGGCTGCGTACAACTACCAGCTCTCCGTCAAGGATCCGGGCGCGTTCGCGCACGGCAACAAGTACATCGTCCAGCTGCTGTTCGACTCGATCGAAGACATCGGCGGCGATGTGTCGAAGCTGGCCCGTGACGACGCCGGTCACTTCGCCGGCAACACCGAGCCGTTCCGCCACTGGGACGCCGAGGGCGAAGTGCCCTTTGGCTGCGCCAAGTGCCACACCGCGGGCGGCCTCCCCGAGTTCATCAAGAACGGCGGCACGGTTGCCTTCAACTCCCGCGGTCAGACCTTCACCGTGGGCGTGAGCGCGATGGAGCCCAGCAATGGCTTCCAGTGCTCGACCTGCCACAACGAGGCGGATTGGCCGAACCGCTATGCGGTGACGAACGTTCCGTTCCCGTCGGGCAAGTCCGTGACCTTCAGCACGCCGGATGCCGACGGCAAGCTCCAGCCGGTCGACTCCAACCTGTGTCTGGAATGCCACCAGGGCCGTGAGTCGGGCAGCAGCCTGGCTGCGGCGCTGCGCGGCAAGGACGTCGACACGCCGGACAAGGCGATCGGCTTCAAGAACGTCCACTACTTCGCCGCCGGGGCAACCCTGTTCGGCGCGGATGCGGCCGGCATCTACCAGTATCCCGACAAGGAATACCTGGGCCGCAACCTGCACGGCGAGGGCAACCTGGCTGGGCCGCAGCAGTGCACGGAGTGCCACAACACGCACGCGCTGACGGTGCAGACCGACACGTGCCAGCAGTGCCACAAGTCCGTGAAGTCGGCCGAGGACCTGCAGGGCATCCGCGTCTCCGAGACCGATTACGACGGTGACGGCGACGTGGCGGAAGGCATCGCCAGCGAGCTCGGCGCCTTCCAGGAGCGCCTGTACGCTGCGATCCAGAAGTACGCCGCGGACAAGGGCACCGGCATCGTCTACAACCCGGTGGCCTACCCGTACTTCTTCGTGGATGCGGACGGCGACGGGAAGCCCGACAAGAACGACCAGGGCGGCTCGATCGGCTACAACGCCTTCACCCCGCGCCTCCTCCAGGCCGCGTACAACTATCAGTACTCGGTCAAGGATCCGGGCGCGTTCGCGCACAACGCCAAGTACGTCATGCAGGCGCTGTACGACAGCATCGCCGATCTGAAGGGTGATGTCAGCGGTCTGACGCGCCCGTAAGCGCCGACTGACCCGTGTCCGAGCCGGCCAGGCGTTTCGGCGCCTGGCCGGCGCACCACCCGGACGAAAAACGCGATCGCCCCCGTGCACAGGTCCAATCTGTGCGCGGGGGCGATTGCGTTTTTCGCGTCAGCCACTAGGGGTCAATGGCGAACGCGTAAGACGTGAGGGTGCGGCGCCTGGCTCTGCCAGTGCGCGTCCAGGCGTTTGAGCGCCCAGACCAGCAGGGCGGTCAGAGCCAGAGGGATGAGCAGGCGCAACGTCACCATCAACACCGTGATCGTCAGGCCGAACATACAACCCTCCCGCGCGCAGGCGACTGAGCTTTCGCGCACACTTACCTTACTGCGCCACTGCGGCGGCTGTAAATTCGGCGTAAACCCTATTTTTCGGTGGGGTGGATGACCCATTGGGCGCGGGAGCGCAGGAGCGCGGGAGCGTTCACGCTTGAATGATGCCGTGGCGGATCGCGTACTTGACCAATTCGGTGCGGGAATGCAGACCCAACTCGCGCATGATGTTTTCCCGGTGACGTGCGACGGTTTTGGGACTGATCCCCAGTGCGTCGGCGATGGCCTGGTTACTCTTGCCCTCGGCCACATGCGCGAGCACCTCGCTCTCGCGCTCGGACAGCGTGTTGACGACGTTATCGGCCGAGCCCGCGCGCCGATAGTTCACATAGTCGTGCACGAGTAATTTGGCCAGCGACGGGTAGAGATAGACCTCGCCCGCGGCGGCACTGCGCACGGCGCTGAGCAACTCTTCGGGCGCGGCACGCTTGGGCACATAACCGTTGGCGCCGGCCTGCAGCATCTGGAAAAAGTATTCCTCGTCTTCGTGGATAGTGAGCGCCACGATCGCGATTTCGGGCCGCTTGCCCTTGATCCGCCGGGTCGCCTCGATGCCGGTCGCATCCGGCAGCCCGATGTCCATCAGGATCACGTCCGGCTCGAGCAAGTCGGCCTGGGTCACGGCCTCTTGCGCCGTGCCGGCCTCGCCCACGATCGTCAGATCTGGTTCGTTCTCGAGCAGCATGCGCAGACCCGAACGCACCACCGCGTGATCGTCGACCAATAACAACCGGATGCTCATGAACCGTTTTCCTTGGTGGAGTCGGGGATGACGACTTCGACCTGCGTGCCCACGCCTGTGCGAGAGTCGACCTCACAGCGGCCGTGCAACAACGCCGCGCGCTCCTGCATGCCCAACAACCCCCACGTCGGCCGGGCCGGATCGGCGCGTGTGTCGGGGTCGAAACCGTGGCCATTGTCCTCGACGCTCAACCGCACCGAGCGCGGGGGGAAGCTCAGGCTGAGCCGAGCCAGCGTCGCGCCGCTGTGTTTGACCGTGTTGGCGATGGCCTCTTGGGCGATGCGAAAGAGCGCGATGCGCACGGCCGGATCGAGCGGGCGTTCAGTCCCCGTCACCTCGACGTCGATCCGTAGGGCGACGCGCGACTCGACCTGCTTGGCATACCAGCGCAACGCCGACGCCAGCCCGAGGTCGTCGAGGTGCGATGGGCGCAGGTCCGCGATGATGTGGCGCAACTCGTCGAGCGCGTCGGTGGTCAGGGTCTCGAGTGTCCCCAGACGTTGTTCGGCGGCCGTCGCATCCTGGTGCAGCAAGGGGACCGCGCTGCGCAGACCGAGCCCGAGCGCCGTCAGGCTCTGGCCCGTGGCGTCATGCAACTCGCGCGCCACGCGCTGCCGCTCCGCCTCCTGGGCCTCGACCACGCGTTGCAGGAGCTCGCCGCGATGCGCTTCTCGGCGCTGAAGTTCCTGCAAGCGCGCCGCCTGAAGCGCCGCGATCTGGGCCTGTGATTCGACCTCGAACGACCGCAGAAAGCGAATGACAAAGACGGCGATGCAGACCGCGCACCCCGCGCGAAAGATCTGGATCGGGAGACCGAACCACGCCAGAAACAGATCCTGGTTGATCACGTTCGACGGCGGCAGCGCGCTGGCCCCGACGAAGACCTGGCCGACGGCGCCATACCAGAAAAACGCGATGGCGGCCCACAGGCTGTCGCGGCCGAAGCCGCTCATCCCAACCCGCCGAAACGCGCGTTGCTGCAGGGTCAGGCCCGCCGCGGCCAGCAGCGCGCCGGGCACGCCGAGCGTGTAGCGGGTCCAGACGTTTAGCATGCGCCAGAGCGCGTCGCTCAAGGGCGTGGTCATCGACAGGAACGCGGTCCCCACGCCCCAGATCACGGTGAGCGTCAGCGGGATCGCCAGCACGCTGGCGCGCCGGCGAGGCGGGACGGCGAAGAGCAACGCGCCGAACGCCACCAGCGGCAACAGAGAAAGCGTGACGACGCACAGCGAAAACGCGCGCCAGGCGTCGCTCTCTGTCAGCGTTGTCGGAAACAGGCTCAGATGCTGGAACATCTCCAGCCATTCCTGGCAGCCGTGCACGAGGCCGAACATCGCGAGCGGCTGCAGCGCGCGGCGGAGCCGGGTGTCGCTGGCCCGGCCGCCCTCCAGCCAGACCGCGAGGCCCATGCTGAAGAAGGCCAGACCATAGACGAAGTAGACGACCTCGAGATTCCAACCCGCCACGGTAACAACGCCCCCGCTCGCCGTTGAATGGATCCCTCTCACGGTGGTGCGGTTCCCCTTGCTCGCGCCAGTGGTCTATATCCCGATTCGCTCAGTTGACTGTCATCTTGCCGGGGTGAATTTTGGGTGTACTAACCGGATTCTATTGGCGCGGTTCGACGTGTTGCAGTACAGTTCCGATGCCAACATCGCACGAAAGTTATAGGCGGGCTTTGCGATTCTCAATCGGCCGATGCCGCACGCGTCGCCGACGAGTCGAGTTGCTATGCAAGACCCCTATGTCACCCTGGGCGTGAAGCGCGGCGCCGACGCGGACGAGATCCGACGTGCGTATCGCGTGCTGGTCGCCCGGGCTCATCCCGATCGTCAACCGTCGACGCGCAAGGCCTGGGCGCACGCCGAGATGCTGCGTCTCAACGCGGCGCGGAGCGCGCTGCTCACCCAACGCCCGGTCCTCATCCCACATCCCGCGGTGCGGAGACCGACCCCGTGGCCGTTCGCCTTCGGCTTCGGGCTCTGCTTCGCGATCTCGATCCTGTTGCCGTTCGTCGCCTACCTGCCGGGAGCCGGGGAGCGTCTGCTCCAGATCGTGACGTCGCTCACGGCGGCGGCGCTCAGCCTGGGCGTCGTGGCCTATGCGCCGTTGATCGTCTCGGTCGGTCTGGCGCTCGTCGTTGTGCATTCGTGGCGCAGTCGCGCGTGACGCGATTGAGCGCATGCTAGACTTGGCGCATGCGCATCGCGCTCAACGGCTGGTTTCTGGCCCATCACCCACACACCGGCACCGGCCGTTATCTGCAGGCCCTGCTGACCCATCTCCCGATCGTCGCGCCCGAACACTCCTATTGGGTCGTCGTGCCCGGTTCGGCCGCGCTGCCGCCGCTGCCCGACGCCGTCCGGGTGCAGCGCGTCGCCTGCGGGAGCGGGCACCTCGCCAAGATCTGGTTCGAACAGAACCTGTACCCGGCGATCTGTAAGGCGCTCAAAGCCGACGTCGCGCATGTGCCGCACTGGGGGCCGCCGCTTTCGTCGCCGGCCCCGCTCGTCGTCACCGTGCACGACGTCATCCCGCTGGTCCTCCCCGCCTATCGCGGCGGCTGGCGGGTGCGCGCCTACACGGCGCTGGCGCGGGCCGCGGCCCGGGGCGCCGGGATGGTGCTCGCGGACTCAAACGCGTCGCGTCGCGACATCCTGACGCACATCGGCCTGCCCGAGGAGCGAGTCCGCACGGTCTATCTCGCCGCGGGCGCCGAGTACTCGTCCCGCGTCGACCCGGGCGACGACGCGGCCCGGGCGCGCTATGACCTGCCCGAGGCCTACGTGTTGTACCTCGGCGGTTTCGACACCCGCAAGAACGTCGACGCCTTACTGGCCGCCTGGACGTGGGTCGGGGGCGCGATCGGCGAGAGCTACCCGCTCGTGCTGGCCGGCGCGCTCCCCAAACCAAACGGACGGTTGTTCGCCGACTACCGCGCGCGCACACAGGAACTCGACATCGCCGACAGCGTGCGCTTCGTCGGCGCGATCGCCGAGGCCGATAAACCCGCGCTCTACCGGGGCGCCGCCGCCTTTGTGTATCCGTCGGCGTATGAGGGCTTCGGCCTGCCGCCGCTCGAGGCCATGGCCTGCGGCACGCCGGTCGTCACGACGGAGAACGGATCGATCGGGGAAATCGTCGGCGATGCCGCCTTCTTGATCGATCCGAACGACACGCGCGCCTTTGGCGCCGGGATCATCACGACCGTGATCGAGCCGAGCGTGTCCGACCATCTCCGCGTACGTGGCCTCGAGCGCGCACGGCGCTTCACCTGGGAGGACACCGCCCGCCGGACCGCGGAGGCGTATGCCGCGGTGGTCTGAACGACTGCGGCGTTTCGGCCCGCTCGGCCTTGACCTCGTCGTCTTCGGCGCAGGTCTGGCGCTGTATCTCCTGACGCTCGCGCCCGGTCTGCAGCCCGCCGATTCCGGCGAATATCAACTGACCGGCGCCGTGCTCGGCATCGCGCACCCGCCGGGTTATGCCCTGTACACCCTCGCCGGCTGGCTGACGACAAAGGCGTTGTTCTGGCTCGCGCCCGCCCGCGCCGTGACCGTGCTCTCGGCCTTGCTCGGGGCCGCTGCCCTCGCGTTGATCGGGCGGGCCGGGCGAACCCTCTCCGGCTCGCGTCTCGGCGGCCTGCTGGCCAGCCTGGGCCTGGCCGCGGCCACGACGTTTTGGGCGCAGGCGACCACGGCCAACGTGCGCATGCCCACGGTCTTCGCCCTGACGCTGGCGCTGGTTGGGCTGACGGCGCTGTGGCGCGAACCCGAACGACGCCCGGCGCTGGCGGTGACCGGTTTCGGCCTCGGGTTGATGACCTCGCATCACCCCTCGACGATCTTTCTCGCGGCCGTGCTCGGTCTCGCGGCCACGTGGGTTGTATGGGCCGCCTCGTCGGCGTCGACGCGTCTCAACCGGCTGGCCTGGCTGATCGCGCCGGGGCTCGTGCCGTTTTTGGCCTGGCTGTACTTCCCGCTGAACGCGCACGGCGTCGGCGCTCCGACCAACCTGGGCACGCTCGACGGCCTGATCCAACATGTGACCGCGCGCGGTTTCGGCGGCGACATGCTCGGCTTCGCCAACGCGCGCGACCTTCCCGAGCGCTGGCCCGTGCTCGTGCAGTTGATTGGCTTCCAGTGGCCGTGGGCGCTTGTGGCGTTGATGACGCTGGGCGGTGTTGGCGTGGGTCGAGGGGCGGAGAGCGCGAGAGGGCGGGAACGCGAGGGCGCTCGCTCGCCGGGGCACGCGCCACGCGCCACGCTGACCCTGGGCGCCGTCGTTCATGCGTTCGTCGCGATCACGTACCGCGCGCCGCAGACGACGGAGTATCTGCTGCCGACGTATGTGCTGCTGGCGTTGATGTTGAGCGGCCTGGTCGGCGACGAGGGCCGGCGCGGCCGGGTGCGGCAAGGCCTGGCGGTCGCCGCCGCCGCGCTGTGCGTCTGGCGATTGGCGGTGCTGGCGCCGTCGTTCGCGACGCTGGCCGCCGAGGATACGACCGACTCCTACGTCCGCAGCGTGTTGGATCAGACGCCGCAGGACGGCGTCGTGCTGGCGCCATGGCATTGGGCGACGCCGCTGTGGTATCTGCAGCAGGTCGAGGGGCTCAGGCCGGACGTCGAGGTGGTGTACGTGCTCAATCAGGGCGAAGCCACCTATGGTGAGAGCCTGTTGCGCGACGTTCGACGCTTTCTGCCCGAGCGCCCGGTCGTGCTGACGATCTTCGACAAGCCGGCGCTCGAGCAGAGTGGCCTGTACGTCGAGCCATTGCCGACGCCGGCCGAGGCGGCCTGGCGCGTCGAGGTCCGGGCGTTGCCAGAGCCTGCCGGCCTGACCGGCGGCACGGCCTTCGACCAGATCACGTATCTCGGCGCTCGCGAACTGTCCAGCGGACGCGGCGACCAGCGGGCTTTTTTGGTGGCCTGGCGTCTGACCGGCGCACCTCGGGACGTCAGTGTCTACGTTCACGCACTCGATGCCACCGGCCAATTGGTGGCGCAGGATGACCAACGCTGGACGATGGCACGGATCGGGGAAGGCGGCCTCTTGGTCGGACGCTTTACGATCACGGCTCCGCCGCTGCGCGCGCCCGGCGTGGTGACGCTCACCACGGGCGCCTACCTTCCCGACGGCACGAACCTGGGCGATGCCCCGCTCGACGACTGGCCGGACCCAGCTCCTTTAACGTTGCCGCCGGACCCCTTGAGGCCGGTCCTCAACTTCCAAACGGGTGAACTCCCGCTCTCCTTCGATAATCAGGTGATCGTCACAGACGTCGCAGCGCCGGCCTCGGCACGCCCAGGCGACCGCATCATCGTCGTCATCAACACGCTGTCGGCGCGCGCATTGAACCGCGACCTGTCTCTGACCCTGCGCCTCGAAGGCGCGGGCTGGTCAAACCAGGTCGATCTCACGCCGATCGGCGGCGCCCTGCCCACCCTCAAGTGGGTGGCCGGCGCCGCGCTACAGGATCGCGTGCCGATCGAGATCCCGATCGACGCGGCCCCGGGCCTGGCAACCCTTTCGCTCGGCTGGTATGAGGCCTTCAGCCAACGCGACCTGCCGCCGCTCGATCCGGTCTTCGCGCAACAGGGTCTGCGCGTGCGCCTTGGCGAGATTGAAATCCAATGATTGCTGATTTCTGATTTCTGATTGCCGATTGAGAGCCCTTGATGCTGCCATTCGAATCGACTGGTAGAATCCCGGCGATCAGCAGTCAACAGTCAGAAATCAGCAATCAGCAATGCCAATCACTCAGCATGAGCCCCGCGTCTTCAAAAACCGCGGCGTGATCATCACGCTGCCCGAGTCCTACGAGGATCTGCTGCGCCAGAGCCTGACTCTCGTCGAGCCTTTGTGGGAGAAGTATCCAAGGACGCAGCAGATGTGGAACCTGCTGGTCGAGGATCCCGAGGCGCAGGCCAACTGGGACATGGCCGACTACCTCACGGCCAACAAGCTCAACTACAACGATCACGGCATGACGCACGCGCAGATCGCGGCCTCGAACGCGGTGCGCATCTTCGACCTGCTGGTCGGCAGCGGCGTCAAGCCCGACGTGGTCGTCTCGGGCGCGGGCGATGTCGACGACGCCTGTCTGGTCGTCGCGGCGGCGACGCTGCTGCACGACATCGGCAACCAGGTCCATCGGAAGCACCATGAGTTGGTCGGCGTCGAGCTCGCGCGCGGCCTGCTCGACCGATTGATGCCCGAGATCTACCCGAACGTCGGCAATCGCGTCGAACTGCGCGCCTTCATCCTGCACGCCATCCTCTCGCACGACTTCGACCCGCCGCCGCTGACCTTCGAAGCCGGCGTGGTCGCCGTCGCCGACGGCACGGACGTCACCAAGGGACGTGGGCGCAAGGCCTTTGACCTGGGCAAGGTCGACATCCACTCGGTCTCGGCGCTGGCGATCGACGAGGTGACGATCACGCGCGGCCACGACGTGCCGGTGGAGATCACGGTGGTGATGAACAACTCGGCCGGCATCTTCCAGATCGAGGAGACGTTGACCAAGAAGGTCGTCAACGGCCCGCTCCGCAACTGGGTGACGATCACGGCCTGCACACGCCCGGCCGACTCGAACATCGACACCCGCATCATCGAACGATTGACGTTGAAGAACGGCGTGTTTGTGGCATCGTAAAGGTGTGCAAGCACTTGTACGCGGATCACGCGGATTTTCACGGATGGCACGGAGCATTTCGTCGCCGTTTCCGTGGCATCCGCCGTAATCCGTGACATCCGTGTACAAGATCCAGCCTGGGTTTTGAGCCGTCTGACAACTCGCCCGTGCACACTCGTCAAGCGCGGGAGCGCGCTCGCACAACACTGTCTGTTAGAATGCCTCGGCATGTTCGAGATCGTCTTCCTCGGCACCTCGGCGTCTGCGCCATCAGTCCATCGCGGCCTGTCGGCGCAAGTGGTGATGCACAACGAGCACCGCTTCCTGATCGACTGCGGTGAGGGGACTCAACGTCAGATCCTGCAATCGGGAATCGGCTTCAAACGCCTCGAGCGCGTGTTGATCACGCACGGCCATCTCGACCACATCCTGGGGCTGGCCGGCCTGGTCTCCACCTTCACGCGCTGGGAGACCGCCGAGCGACTCGAGATCTGGGCGGGGCGCTGGGCGCTGCAACGGATCCAGGTGCTGCTGAACGAGATCGTGCTCAAGGGCGCGCGGCTTCCATTCCCGCTCTCGTTTCATGAGATCAAGCCGGGGCAGATCTTCGCCGACAAGTCGTTCACGGTGACGGCGTTCCCGGTGTCGCACCGTGGGGCGGATTCGTTCGGATTCGTCTTCGAAGAGCGGTCGCGCCGGCCATTCCTGGTCGAGCAGGCCGAGGCGCTCGGCGTGCCCGCCGGGCCCGTCCGCCGGACGCTGGCGGCCGGCCAGCCGATCACCCTGCCGGACGGTCGCGTGATCTCGCCCGACGCAGTGCTGGGCCCGGTCGAGCCGGGAGTCAAGTTCGTGCATGTGGGCGATTGCGGCGACACGCGCGACCTCGTGGCTGTGGCCCGGGGCGCGGACGCCCTCGTGATCGAATCCACCTACCTGAGCGAAGAAGCCGAAATGGCCCACGACTTCGGCCACCTCACGGCCACGCAGGCTGCGACCCTGGCCCGCGATGCCGGCGTCAGTCAGCTGC
The DNA here is from genome assembly GCA_044224715.1 of Anaerolineales bacterium. Classification (GTDB taxonomy): domain Bacteria; phylum Chloroflexota; class Anaerolineae; order Anaerolineales; family UBA6663; genus UBA6663. The sequence goes on from JBGAJV010000027.1 coordinate 71,536, forward strand.
TGCTCACGCACATCTCCCGCCGCCACCGCGAGCGCGACGTTCATGAAGAAGCGCTGCGCACGTTTCCACGCACTTATGTCGCGCGCGACTTCGACCATTACCGCATCCTGCGCGGCGAGACCCACCGCGTCACGGAGCCTTGACCCGTTCCGCCGGGTGGCATCGGCCAGGTCCAGCCGTCCCGGCGCATTTCCGCCAGTCCCTCGCAATTACATAAGCAAAGATCGGCAATTTTACGGTTGAAGTTGAGCGTACACTCATCTACTCCCCGTAACTTTGCGGTTTCGAATCCGACTTCTCTTTAACCGACCATTACGCACAGCGGTTAGCGCAGTGCGAGGAGTGAAGAGAAGCATGAAACCCATCGCCATCCACAACAGCGTCACCTGGTTCTTGCGCGGCGCCGTCGTCCTGGGCGGTTTGACCCTGGCGGCCTGCGCGCCGATCGCGCTGCCCGGTGAAGGCGCCCAGCCGGCGTCCAACGGTGTCGCGCTCGAGGCCTCCGCGAACCAGGGCGCCGATGACACCCTGACCCAGACGGCCGAGGCGACCCATACGGCCCAGCCCGGCATGACCGAAATCGTCGGCACGCCCGACGCGAGCCAGACGCCGGAGCCCGGCGTGACGGCCGTGGCCGGCCAGGAAGTCGAGTTCGTCGGCACGATCGAATCGTTCGACGGCGGGGTGTTGGTGGTCAGCGGTCGCAAGGTCGTCATCACGGCCCAGACCGAGGTCAAGTTCCAGCCGCAGAAGGGCCTAAACGTCAAGGTGCACGGCACGCTGCAGGCGGATGGTTCCATCCTGGCCCGCGAGATCGAGTCGGTGCCCGATGGGCTGGCCACGCATCAGCCGGATCTAACCCGGACGCCGCGCGCCGATGAAACGCGCGAGCCGCGCGGCACGCATGAGGCCAACGAGACCGAATTCACGGGCACCGTGTCCTCGATCAGCGGCAACGTTTACGTGGTCAACGGCGTCACGGTCATCGCGGCCGGCGAGGTCAAGGGCGCGATCGCGGTCGGCGATACGGTCAAGGTCCACGGCGTGACCCAGTCCGACGGCACTGTGCTCGCCCGCGAGATCGAGAAAGTCGGCGCGGACGATCAGGGCGACGATGTCGGCGACGACAAGGGCGGCCACCACGGCAGCGACGACATGACCCCGGTGCCGACGACCGTCGGCAGCGATGACCATGGCGGCAGCGGCAGCGACGATAGCGGCAATGACGACCACGGCGGCAGCGGTGGCGGCAGCGACGACGGCGGCAACCATGGCGGTGACGACAATGGCGGCCACGGCGGCGACGACAAAAACCCGTAAAACGACGATCTAAACGACAGGCGCTGGCCCCCGGGATCGGGGGCCGGCGCTCAAACGGTCCCATCGGGAGGCGCTGCTATACTCGCGGCCATGTCGGTTCAAGGCGACGACCAGATCCTGATCGACCGGATCCGCGAACTAGATGAACGCACTCTCGGCCAGCTGCACGATCGCTACTATCCTGAGCTGTTCCGATTTGCGCTTTATCGCACGAGCGACCAGCAAGTTGCGGAAGACATCGCCAGCGATGTCTTTGTCAGGCTGATCGACGCGGTGAAGGGAGGGCGAGGCCCCTCGCAGACGGTGCGCGGGTGGCTGTTCGGGGTGGCTGGCAATCTGGTGGCAGAACATTTTCGGAGGGCGCCGCGGGAAGCGGCGGAGTTGCACGAAGGTTTGGCTTCCGCAGGGTCGATCTCGGGAGAGGTCGAAATGCGATTGCGGAACGCCCAGGTGGCGAAAGCGGTCAAAACGCTGACGCGGGAACAACAGGACGTGGTCAGTTATCGGTTCGGACTGGGGTATTCGCTTGAGGAAACGGCGGCGGCGATGGGCAAGAGCGTCAACACCATCAAACAGCTGCAGTTTCGGGCCGTCGCCGCGCTCAAGCGCCAGCTGGAGATCGATGGGGGTGCGGCATGAACGACGACGCCCTGCTGTCGGCTTTTGACGATTGTCTGCATGAGCTCGAGGCCGGCGCGAGCGTCGAAGAGGCGCTGACCCACGCCCAGGCCGAGCTGGTCGACGATCTGCGCCCCATGCTCGAAGCGGCGGCCTTTGCGCGCGTCGCCACACCGGTCCAGCCCAGCGCCCAGGCCCAGGCAGCCAGCCGAACGAACTTCTTGAGCCTGGCTCAGGATGCGCGCCGCGCGCAGAAGCGCGGTCTGTGGGCCTGGCTCTTCGCACCCACGCCCCAGGCAGTCAAGCGCCGCAGCTTTGCGCTCCAGTTCGCGTCCCTGGTCTTCATCGGCGTCGCGACGCTCGGCACAGCCGTGACGGTCAACGCCGCCGGGAACGCGATGCCGGGTGACCTGCTATATGGCGTCAAACTCACGGTTGAGGATATGCAGCTGGCCCTGGCGCCTCAGCCGGCCAGCCGGGAAGCGCTCGAGGCGCAGTTCGATGCCCGGCGCATCCAAGAGGCCCAGGCCTTGCTGGCCTCGCGACGCGAGGCATCCATCACCTTCGCCGGCGACATCCAGGTCATCGATGGCGAACGGTGGGTCGTGAGCGGAGTTCCGGTGCAGGTGTCGATCGCGCTCGGGAACGGCTTCAGCGTGGGTCAACAGGTGCGCATCACCGGCCACTCGGACGCCTCGGTCGATGCGATCGTGGCTGAGCAGGTCGAGCGACTGGGCATCCCGACGCTGGTGCCGACTTTGGCGCCGGTGACCACGGCCACCCACCGCCCGACCGAGACGCAGCGGCCGACCGACGATCGCACCGCGACCCCCGAGGTCGAGGCCTCGGAGACCGCAATCC
>JBGAJV010000028.1:0-73769 GCA_044224715.1 Anaerolineales bacterium
GAACACCAAGGCCACCACATGCTTCGCTCGATGTTCATCTCCCTCTCGCACGTGCGCTGGGCGCAAGATACGATCACGCGCGCCCCGCTCTCGCGGAACATGGCGCGCCGCTTCATCGCCGGCGAGCACCTGCACGATGCCATCGCCGCGATCCGCCAGCTCAACGCGCTGGGCATCAACGCCACGCTCGATTGTCTGGGCGAGTCGGTCAGCGAGCGCGGCGCCGCGGAGGGCGCGCGTGACGAGTACCTGCGCGCCATCGCGGCCATCGCCGATGCCGACGTGCGCGCCAACGTCTCGATCAAACTGACGCAGTTCGGGCTGGACATCGACCGCGACTTCTGCCTCGACAACGTGCGCCGTCTGGTGGCCTGCGCGCGCGAGGCCGGCAACTTCGTGCGCATCGACATGGAGGACAGCGCGCACACCGACGTCACCCTGTCGGTGCTCAACGACCTGCGCGCCGAGTACGACAACGTCGGCATCGTGCTGCAGGCGTATCTGTTCCGCACCGAGGCCGATCTCGCCGCGGTGACCGCCGCCGGCATCCCTGTGCGGCTGTGCAAGGGCGCCTACCAGGAGGCGGCCGACGTCGCCTTCCCGGAGAAGCGCGACGTGGACCTGAACTTCATCAAGCTCGCGCGGCAGTTGATGGACGCTTCGGTTCAACAGGCGCCGGCCGACCCGAACGGACGCCGGCCCGCGCTGGCGGCGCTCGCGACCCACGACGTGGCCATGCTGCACGCGATCAAACGCCACGCCGAGCGTGGCGGGGTCGCGCGCGACAGGTTCGAGATCCAGATGCTGTACGGCATTCGGCGCGATCTGCAGGAATCGCTCGCGCGCGATGGCTTCGCGGTGCGCGCGTATGTGCCCTATGGCACGCACTGGTACCCGTACTTCATGCGCCGCCTCGCCGAGCGCCCGGCCAACGTCTGGTTCATGGCCAGCAACCTCTTGAAATGACCGACGAACGGCCGCGTCTGTTGCTCGTCGACGACGAGGCCGAGATCACGGCCAACCTGGCCCCGCTGCTCGGCCGCTCCGGCTTCGACGTCGAGGTCGCGGGCGACGGCCAGGAGGCGCTTGATCGCGTCGCGGCGCGTCAACCGGCTGTCATCGTCATGGACGTGATGATGCCGCGGCTCGACGGCCGCGAGGCGCTGCGCCGTTTGCGGCGAGCCAACGACTGGACCCCGGTCGTGTTGCTCACCCGTGTCGGCGAGTCGTCCGAGCGCGCCATGGCGCTCGAAGAAGGCGCCGACGACTATCTCAACAAGCCTTTCGATCCCCATGAACTGGTCGCCCGCGTGCGGGCCGTGCTCCGCCGCGCCCGCCCAGGCCAACCGCCGCTCAGCGCCGCGTCGCGGCTGAACGCCGGCGCGCTGAGCTTTGAACGCGCCTCGCGACGCGTCTGGCTCGACGGGGCCGAGATCCAGCTGACACCCAAGGCCGTCACGCTGCTCGAATACCTGATGACCCACCCGGATGAGTTGATCAGTCGCGAGCGGCTGCTGGACGCCGTCTGGGGATGGGATTACCCGACCGGCACACGCACGGTCGATACGCGCATGGCCGAGCTCCGGCGCGGGCTGCGCGACGATCCGACCCGCCCCACCTACATCGAGACGGTCCCGGGCCAGGGCTATCGCTTCGTCGCCCTGGTGCGCTCCGGCTAGGGCGGAGGGCGCCCACCCGCAGGCCCTCGAACCCCGAATGACACAGAGATGACCCGACGGCTTCTGGCTCTGACCCTCGTCGCGCTCGGCCCCCTGCTCCTCGCGCTGGCGTGGTCGGCGGCGGCCGCGGTCGGCTGGGCGCCGGACCCGGGTCTGTACATGCGCGGGCAATCCAGCGCCTTCGTCTTCACGGCCGGCGCCGTGTTGACGGCCTGGGGCCTCAGCCTGGTCTACCTGGCCTGGCTCGGCAGCCGCGCGGCCGCCGATGCGCGCGCGATGGCGCAGAAGTCGGCGGCCGCCGATCGCCGACGCTTCCTCGAGCGTCTCGACCACGAACTCAAAAACCCGCTGACCGCCATCCGCGCCGGTCTGGCCAATCTTCAGGACCAGACCCAGGGCCCGGCGCTGGCCAGCGTCGAGTCGCAGGTGCTGCGCATCAGCCGCCTGACGACCGATCTGCGCAAGCTGGCCGAACTGGAACATCGCCCGCTCGAGCGCACCGCCGTCAACATCGAGGAGTTGATCGAGGCCGTCGTCGCCGCGGTGCGCGAGCGGCCCGATTATGCCGAACGCCAGGTCGTGCTCAGCGTGCCGCAGGCGCCGTGGCCCGTGCCCGCCGTCTCGGGCGACTTCGATCTGCTATTGCTGGCCATCCTCAACCTGGTCGACAACGCGCTCAAGTTCACGGCGGCCGGGGCGCGCATCGAGATCCGCGCCCGCGAGGACTCGGGCGCCGTCGTGATCGAGGTCGCCGACACCGGCCCCGGCATCCCGGTCGACGAGCAGCCGCACGTATGGGAAGAGCTCTATCGCGGCGCCGGCGCGCGCAGCATCCCGGGCAGTGGGCTCGGGCTGGCGCTCTGTCGCGCCATCCTCGATCGGCACGGCGGCCTCCTGACCGTGCGCAGCCAGGTCGGCAAGGGCACGGTCTTCAGCGTTCGTCTACCCCTGACGACCCCTCCGGGCTGATACACCCCGTCACCAATCGGTGACACGCTCGCCACACCCTCGAAACGTCGCGCTGCCAGACTGAGCGAAAGGCAGACGCCCGGCAGACGTCCCATCTCGGGCCGTCGGTCGACGTCGAGGAGGTATTCCCATGTACGCAAGGTTTGCGAGTGTGATCCGGTTGGCCCTGGCGCTCGTCGTGGCGCTAGGCGCGGTCAGCGTCGCCCCGATCGGCGAGACCCAGGCGCAGTGTCAGCCCCGAACCGACTGGGGCACGTATGTGGTCGTCCGCGGCGACACGCTATCGCGGATCGCGCGGCGGTTCGGCGCGACAGTGGCGTCGCTCACGAGCGGCAATTGTTTGGCCAACGCCAATCGCATCTACGTCGGGCAGCGGCTGCGTGTGCCCCGGAACGGGGGCGGCGACCCGGTGCCGGTGCCGGGTCCCGGAACGCGCGACCAGATCGTGCCCGTGACCTATCAGGCCTATCAGAACGGATTCCTGGTGTGGCGGGCCGACACGGGCGATGTGTGGGCATACGTCGGCGTCTACCAGTCGGGCGGCACCGGCGAGCTACTCACATACGCGTCGGCGCAATACGCCCGGCTTCCCGCGCAGTCGGTGACTCCCCCGCCGGGTTTCATCGCGCCGATCATGGGCTTCAATCGGGTGTGGAGCAACCTCGGCGATCTCAGGCGTCGGCTCGGTTGGGCGGTCAACACCGAGCTAAGTTACACGCCGTGGGTCCGGACGGTCGGCGGTGCGTTGACGTCCTTCACGCTGCCCAGCGGCCTGGTCGCTTTGAAATCGAGCGCCGGCTGGATGGTTACCGGCACCGGCCCGCGCGATCCATTCCCGCCAGTGCCCGTCGAGCCCGTTTCGCGCATCGTGAACTTCGCGACGCAGCCCGGTCCGGTGATGCAGGTCGGCGACACGTTGACGGTCACCTGGAAGGTCGAGGGCACCCAATTTGCGCTCTTGACGGTCTGGGACGGCGACACCAACGTGGCGATCCGCAGCTGGGAGAGCCTGCCGACCGAGGGCACCGTGACCATGACGGTGCCGACCATGCTGACAAACGAGATGCGCCTGGTATTGCTGGCGGCCGACCTCGGCGCGACCACGCCGACCAGGCAATGGATCACGCGATCCTCGGCCAGCATCAGCCTGAACGTCCTCGAGCGTGCCACGACAGTCACCACCCAGGCCGCCTTTCAGCCTTACGCGCAAGGGTTCATGATCTGGCGCCAGGACACGGGCATGATCTACGTCTTCGGCCTGGGGATGGGCACGTATCCGGAAAGCTCCTATCAGTCGTTCCCCGACAACGTCTGCACCGAACTCGCGCCGGGGATGATCTGCCCGATCAACGGGTTCGGGCGGGTCTGGGCCAATGACTTCTATATCCGGCGCGCGTTGGGCTGGCCCACGGCGCAGGAGCAGAGCTATCAGATCACGATCGTCAGTCGCAACAACATCCCGTTGTCGATGACGTTGCCCGACGGTCGCAAGGTGCTGATCGACGATGGCTGGAACTACCACTTCTAGGGGTTCGTCTATCATTCGAAGTCTGCGGTATGGCCGGGGCCGAGCCCACGCGGCCCCGGCGCCGCGTTCGTCAGCGCGGCCCGTCCATCAAAGCAACAGACGCCATGACCCTCAAGCACCTCGGACTGATGACCCTATCGCTGCTCCTCACGGCTTGCACGGGCATCGAGATCGGCTTCGAACCCACCCTGGCTCCGGCGTCAGCCGCGCCGACCGTGATGGCCGACGCGACCGGCACGCAACCGACATCCGGCGGCACGCCGACGTCGACGCAGGGGCTGCCGCCCACGCCCGGCGAGACGGTCGCGCCGACTGGCGTATCGCCCACAGACGGCCCGCCCAACGCGAGCGAGGCCCCGCCCACCGGCGACTGCGTGGCCCGGCACATCGTCAAGGCCGGGGACACGCTGATGACCATCGGCCAGGCATATGGCGCGGATTGGCATGCCATCGCCGCGGCCAACAACCTGGCGAGCCCAAGCCTGATTTTCACCGGCCAGAACCTGTGCATCCCAAACGCGGTCCGCACTCCGAACCCGGCCACCGCGGCGCCGACGATCACCACCGGGCCGACGCTCACCGCGACGCACACCGAGGTGCTCACCCCCACCGCCTCGCCGACGACGACGCTCACACCCACGCCCTGCGCGATCGATTGGTACTTCACGCCGGCACCGGGGGAGTGCCCGACCGGGGCGGCGCAGACGTCGTCGGGCGCGGCCGAGCGATTCGAGCGTGGCCAGATGATCTGGTCCTCGGTGAACGACACCTACTACGTATTGTTCAACCTCGGGGCCACAGCCGGCGACGGTCGTCTGGTCTTCATCCGCCTGCAGACCCTGGCGCTCAAACCGGGCGCCGACGCCGACAACCGCATCGACGAAACGCCGCAGGCCGGCCTCGTTCAACCAGTGCGCGGGTTCGGCCACATCTGGCGCGACGAGGTGTATGGGGACTTCGGAGTCTTGGGCGGCCAGACCATGCGCGCGTCGATCGGTTGGGCTGTCGAGCTGGAATACGCCTTCACCACGACGCTTCAGTGCGCCGTCCCGAACGCGGACACCAGCCAAGTCTGTTACCTGCGCGTGCCCGGCGAGCGGATCGTGGCGCTCGAGACCTCGCCTGGCGGGAACCTCTGGTGGTATCACGTCGGCCCGTGAACGCCCGGGTTCCAGCACCACCGACACGTTGATGGCTATGCGCAAATGCGCGGGGCTTATGGAACCTAACCATCGCCTACAGCGTCCTATGTTAATCCAACCCCAAAGCAGTTGCGCGCTTTAAGGTTCAGGTGTAAAAACATTCCACTTAGGTCTGGTTTATTGTGAGGAGAGTTATGCGCCGGCGTCTACGCCCCCTTGCCCTTGTCGCCGTAATGGTGATCGCCCTCGTGTCGCCTAACCTGGCCCAGGCCGACTCGCGTCTGAGCCCCGCCGCGCAGAGCGGCGCCACCACCCACGTCGTTCAGGCCGGGGAGACCCTGTTCACCATCTCCCAGATCTACGGCGTGGCGTGGACCTCGATCGCGGCCGCCAACGGCATCGTCGGCGATCGCATCTACGCCGGCCAGACCCTGACCATCCCGGATCCGAACGCGCCGGCGCCCGCCGCGCCGGTCGCCAACAGCGGCACCAACCCCGTGCACATCGTGCAGGCCGGCGAGACGCTGTTCACGATCGGGCTGCAGTATGGGATCGTGTGGACCAAAATCGCGGCCGCCAACGGCATCGCCGGCGATATCGTCTATACCGGCCAGCGCCTGGTGATCCCGATCAACGGCGCCACGGCCCCGACGGCCGACACGCCGACGCCCGCCGAGGCCACGCCCGTGCCGGCGGCCGAGCCGACCGCAGCGCCCGCGCCCGCCGAAGGCCAGCGCACGCATGTGGTTCAGGCCGGCGAGACGCTCGCCGCGATCGCCGGTCAGTACGGCGTGACCTGGCCTGCGATCATGGCCGCGAACAACCTGGCCAGCGACGTCATCTACACCGGGCAGACCCTGGTTATCCCGGCGCCGGGACAGTACGCGGACGCCGTCGCACCCGCCAACAACGTCGGCGTCAATAAAGAGCCACTGGCGGGTCGCACCGACAAGTACTTCCTGGTCGACCTTTCCGAGCAGCGCCTGTACGCCTTCGAAGGCCAGACCCTGGTGCGCCAGACCCTGGTCTCGACCGGGCGCTGGCCCACGCCAACCGTGTTGGGCGAGTACAAGATCTGGATCAAGCTCGAGTCGACCCGCATGACGGGCCCAGGCTACGATCTGCCGAACGTGCCGTACACCATGTACTTCTATCAGGGCTACGGCCTGCACGGCACCTACTGGCACAACAACTTCGGCACGCCGATGAGCCACGGCTGTGTCAACATGCCAACGCCCGAGGCGCAGTGGGCCTTCTATTGGGCCGACGTCGGGACCAGCGTGATCGTCGTGCCCTGATCGTCTGTCGAACATCAACACACAAACGCAAGACGCGGGTTGAACAGTGTTCAACCCGCGTCTTGCGTATCTCACCTTCGATCACGCGGCGGCCTCAGTCGAATGTCGCGCGACCCTCAAACAGGGTCGCCGACGACCCGCCGACCCACACCTGCCCCTGCGCGTCTTGCGTGATAGACACGCGGCCACTGCGCCCGAGCCGTGTGCCCTGCGCCGCGACATAGGGCGCCACTGCGCGTCCGGTCGCCAGCAGCCATTGCGCGACCGACGCGTTCAGGCTGCCCGTCACCGGATCCTCGATGACGCGGCCGGTCGGGTCCGTAAAGAACGCGCGCAACTCGAACGTCGCCGGCCCTCCCGGCGCACACGGTCCGACCACGCCGATGTCCATTTGCTCGGTCGGCCAGGCGCCGTGTGGCTCGATCGCCAACACGTCGTCGGCGCTGCGCAACAACACGGCCAACCAGCCCGGGCCGTTATCGGCCCACTGGGCGTCGACGATGACCGCGCGATCGACGCGCAGGAACTCGGCCGCGCGCCGCACGTCAGGCTCGGCAACCGGCCCGCTGCGGATCAGGGCCGGGGCGGCAAACGCCCAGCCGTTGTCGACGCGCCGAATCGGCACAAGCCCGGCGCCGCACTCCTGCACGACGAGGCCTTCGCGGCGCGGCCGCCCACCGGCAGTCAGCCACGCGTGGCAGCTGCCCAATGTCGGATGCCCCGCGAACGGCATCTCGCGATTGAGCGTAAAGATCCGCACGCGATAGTCGGCCTCGGGCGTGCTCGGCGGCAGCAGAAACGTGGTCTCAGACAGGTTCAGCCAACGCGTGATGCGCTGCATGGCCTCGGCCGGAAGTCCTTCGCCATCCAGGATGACGGCCAGGGGATTGCCAGAGAACGGTCCGTCGCGAAAGACATCGACCAGTTGAAAACGTCGCTCCATGTGGACCTCGTGCGTGTGGCCAGGCCCAGGCGACCGACCGCTTGGCTGCGGTCAACGGTGCCGGCCCGTCCAGGCAGGAAATTGGGTCGACAGCGGGTGCCTTGCGGCCCGGGCCCCGCCCGCCTCGCAAGGCACCCGCTGTCGGCCTTATCCTACCCCAAGCACGTCGCCAGGGTCACTGTACAATGCGCCCATGCCCAATCTGGAATTGCTGCTCAAACGCCTCGTCGAGAACGGCAGGACCACGCACGACTTTTTCGCCTCGCTGGGCGAGGAGGCGTTGCGTCAGCGCATCTTCCACGATCCCGAGTGGTCGGCGCGCGACATGCTCGCGCATCTGATCACCACGGAGCGCGCGATCCGGCCGTTGATCCTGGGCATCGCGCGTGGCGAGCCCGGCGCGCCGCCCGGTTTCGACATCGACGCCGCGAACGCGCGCTTGCTCGAGACGATGCGCGGTCTGTCGTCGGCCGAGTTGCTCGCGGCCTGGAGCGTGGAGCGCGCCGCGACGGTGACGGCGTTCGGTCAGCTCGCGCCCGGGGATCTCGAACGCCGCGGCCGACACCCCTTCCTGGGCGAAACGACAGTCGACGACATGATCCAGCTCATGTACCGTCACGAGATGCTGCACGCCCGCGACGTGCGGCGCGCACTCGGCTCCGCGGCCGCCTGAGCCTCACGCATTCGTCTGATATCGCTCGGCCTGCACGCGAAACATGCCGGCATACAGGCCGTCGCGCGCCAACAACTGATCGTGCGTCCCCGTCTCTACCAGGCGCCCATCCTTTAGCACCAGGATCTTGCCCGCAAGCCGCACCGAGGACAATCGGTGGGTGACGAACACCGTCGTCCGACCGCGCGTGAGCTCGGTGAAGCGGTTATAGACCGCGTTCTCGGCGAACGCGTCAAGCGCCGCCGTCGGCTCGTCGAGGATCAGCAGCGGCACGTCGCGCATGAAGGCGCGCGCGAGCCCGATGGTCTGCCACTGGCCGCCCGAGAGGTCCTTGCTGTCTTCGTAGAACACGCGGCCGAGCATGGTCTCGTATTGGCGCGGGAACGACTCGACAAGCTCGGCGGCGCCGCTCATCGCGGCGGCCTGGCGGATCCGGTCGAGGTTGTCGAGCTGCGCCAGATTGCCAAAGCCGATGTTCTCGCGGATGCTCAGGTCGTAGTGCCAGAAGTCCTGAAAGATCGCGCCGATCTGGCGATAGTACAACTGTGGGTCGATGGCCCGCAGATCGCGGCCGGCGATCGTGATGGCGCCATCGGTCGGGTCGTACAGCCGAGTGAGCAGCTTGACCAGCGTGGTCTTGCCCGCCCCGTTTTCGCCGACCAGCGCGATTGTCTCGCCGGGCGCGATGACGAATGAAACCCGGTCGAGCACCGGCGTGTCGGAGCCCGGATAGCGAAAGCTGACCTGGTCGAACACGATCGGGCCGCTCAGGTCGGCCGCGACGCCCTTGGCCTCGGCCGGACGCGCCAAAGCCCCCGGGACGGCCTCCGGCCGCCGATCAAGGAAGTCGAACATGTTCTGCAGATAAGCACCGTTCTCGGCGAAGAACCCGCCGCTGAACCCAAACGATAGCAGCGTGTCGCGAGTCCGCTCCACGGCCTGGAAGATCAGGGCCATGCTCCCCAACGTGATCAGGCCCGCGGCGGCCAGCCAGATCGTGTAGCCCCACACCGACGCGATACCGACCAGCATGACGAGAGTCAGCAGCAGCAACGTGCGCTCCTGCGTCACCACCACGCCGGCGATCGCCCCAAAGTACTTTTGGTTTGCCGCGCGCATGCGGCCGATCAGGTAGTCGTGGATCTGGAACAGCCGGATCTCCTTGACCACATCGCGCTCGCCCATCAGCCAGGAGAGATAGCCCGTCAGCCGTTGCTCGGGCACGGCGCGCACGTAGAGATCGGCCCGGCGTCGCGTGAAGTGAACGACGCCGACCAGTCGCGGCAGAGTCGTCAGGAGCAGCACAACCGTGATCCAGAGGCTGATCTGACCGAGCAACACCAATAGCGTGACCGCCGTCAACGCGTTCTGGACGAGCGCCGCGAACTGGTAGAACACGCCCGTGATTCGGTACGCCTCACTCTTCGCCAGCGTGAATTGGTCACAGAGAGCCGGGTTCTCGAAGTAACTGATGTCCAGTTGCGCCGCCTGGGCGAAGATCCGCCTCTGCACATACCCATCGACCTGCAGGCCCATCAGGTCGCGCACTGCCCCATCGAGCGCCGTAGCGATCTGGCCGATGGCCCACACCAGCAAATAAAGCGCGACGGGGCCCAGCAGCGGTTGCCACGTGGCGGGGTTTGTGGCCGCGGCGCCGCCCCGCGTCGCGACGGCGGTCACGGCATCGATGGCGACGCTGGTCATCCAGACCTGCAACGGCGGCATCAACGCGCTGAACGTGACCAGCGCCAGCGTGGCCAGAGCCAGCAGCCGATGCGCCTGCCACGTCATCACAAGGGCGCGCCAGAACAGCAACGGCGTCGCCAACATTCCTTTGGTGCGTCTAGCGGTCGACATCGATCCTCCTCCGAGGCGCGACGGAGCGATCCAGATAACATGTCGTGGACACCCTGCGCGGCTTCAATCGCTCACCGGGACGACCAGGTCGGCGCCGGCTCGCAGGGTCTGTGAGTTCTATGACACTGTGGGTTGGCGGTTCACGGTCTTCGGACTATTCGAGACACGAAAGAAAGATAACGATCCAGCAACGCGCATCACGTTCGCGACAGTCACTATCGCACCGATCGACGCAGTCGGCAAGGCGGTCACGTGGCCCTTGACCAGCGGGACTTTTCAGGCCCGCACGTTCAACCCATTTTCTGAGGCGCGGTTGAGGTGACAGGGCGGCCAAGACACGGTCAATCGACGCGAACGGCCAGGCCCTTGAGGTATTGGCCCTCGGGGAAGGCCAGCGAGACAGCGTGGTCCGGCGCTTGCGCGAGCCGGCGGACGATGTGGGCCTCGCGCCCGGCGTCGAGGGCCGAGTCCGCCACGATCTTCTGAAACAGCGCGGGGTCGATCGCGCCGGAACACGAGAACGTCAGGAGCAGCCCACCAGGCTTGAGCAGTTTGAAGGCCAGCAGGTTGATATCCTTGTAGCCGCGCGCCGCGCGCGCGACCTGCGCCTGGTTCTCGGCGAACTTGGGCGGGTCGAGCACGATGGCGTCGAACACGCGCCGCGAGTCGCGCATCTTGCGCAGCACGGCGAACACGTCGCCCTCGATCGACTCCCAGCGCGACGGCTCGACGCCATTGAGCGTCAGGTGCGCATCGGCCTGCGCCAGGGCCGTGGCGGATGCCTCGACCTGGGTCACGCGCGCCGCCCTGCCGGTCAACGCCGCCACGCTGAAGCCGCCGGTATAGGCGAAGCAGTTCAACACGTCGCCGGTGCACAGGCGTTGGGCCAGCAACCGGTTGTCGCGCTGATCGAGGTAGAAGCCCGTCTTGTGACCGGCGCGGACGTCGACGGCGAACAACATCGGGCGTTCGACGCCCTCCACGATCTGCACGCCCTTGGGCGGCTCGGGTCCCCACAGCAACCCGCTCTGCGATGGCAGGCCTTCCTTGGCGCGTACGTCGACGTCCGACCGCTCGTAGAGGCTGTTGCCGTGTTCGCGCAGGGCGTCGAGCCAGAGCTCGCGCCAGCGCTCGGCGCCGGCCGAGAGCAGCTGCAGCACGAGCACGTCGGCGTAGCGATCGACGATCACGCCCGGGAGGCCGTCGGCCTCGGCATTGACCAGGCGCACGCCGGCCTGTGTGCCGGGCGTCAGCCCGAGAGCCGGATCGGCACGGCGCGCGAGCGCGGCCGTGAGTTGCGCGCGCAGCCAGGCGCCGTCGAGCGCCGGGCCGTCGCCGAAGCGCCAGACGCGCGCCACGATCTGGCTCTTGGGCGAATACGCCGCCTGCGCGAGCCGACGGCCGTCCGCGGCGCGAACCCAGACCGTGTCGCCCTGGGAAGGATCGCCCGTCACGCGCGCGACGGCGCCCGAGAAGACCCATGGATGGCGGCGCAGCAACGACTTCTCGCGTTCGGGTTTCAAAAACAATTCAGCGGTCATCTCAACCTCGTGTCAGCACGCCCGCGGCGCGCCCGGCTTCACGGAACACCGCCAGGCCGGCGTCGATCTCGGCCGGCGTATGCGCGGCCGTGACCGTGGCGCGGATGCGCGCCAGATCCGCCGGGACGGCGGGCGACACCACCGGAAGCGCGAAGATCCCGCGCGCCTGACAGGCGCGCGTGACTGAATAGGCCAGATCGTCGCCACCGCAGACGAGCGGCACGATGGCCGTCTCGCTCGCGAGGATGTCGAACCCGGCGGCTTTCAGGCCGTCGCGGAAGCGCGCGCTGTTGGCCTGAACGGCGTTCACGCGGTCGGGCTCGGCGTCGATCACGTCGAGCGCCGCCAGCGCCGCGGCGGCCTGGGCGGGCGGCACCGCGGCCGAGAAGATGTACCCGCGCGCCGCGTGCCGCAACACCTGCACGAGCCCGGCGTCGGCCGCGATGTACCCACCCACCGACGGGATGGTCTTGCTCAGCGTGCCCATCTTGATGTCGATGACGCCCGGCAGGCCAAAGTGCTCTTCGATGCCGTGGCCGGTCGCGCCAAGCACGCCCAGCGAATGCGCCTCGTCGACCATGAGCCGCGCGCCGTGTCGTCGGCAGATTGCGCTCAGCGCCGGCAGGTCGACCAGGTCGCCGTCCATGCTGAAGACCGCGTCGACGACGACGAGCCGCGTGACGCCCGTCGGGGCCAGCGCCAACCGACGCTCGAGATCCGGCAGGTCGTTGTGCCGATAGCGCACGAACTCCGCTCCGGAGATCTGGCAGCCATCGACGATCGAGGCGTGATTGAGCTTGTCGCAGAAGACCACATCGTGCCGACCGACCAGGGTCGCGATCGCGGTCAAGTTGGTCACGTAGCCGCTCGAGAACGTGATCGCGTCCTCGCGTCCGGTGAACACGGCCAGACGCCGTTCGAGTTCGCGATGCAGGCTGAGCGAGCCGGCCAGCAACCGCACCCCGTGCGTGCCCGTGCCCCAGCGCCCGATGGCATCCATCGCGGCCGCGTTGATCCGCGGGTGACCGAGCAAGCCGAGATAGCTGTACGACGCGAACTGGATCAACTCACGCGCGCCGATGCGCACGCGAGTCGGGGACAGGATCTCGTCAACCGGCTGATTGTAGAAATAGAGACCCTGCGCGCGCGTCTCGTCGACGCGGCTGCGCCAATAGGCCACGCGCGCGTGTATGCGGTCCACGAGCACGTCGGCCCCGTTTTTCAGCTCCATACGCGTATCGTCCCTGACGACATTGGGTGCACCGGTGATCGGGGACCGGGTGAGCGCGGCACCAGCGCCCGCTCCCCCGATCGCTCAATCGCCCAATTTCCTCAAGGCGGCTTCGTCGAGGATCGGGATGTCGAGGCTCTGCGCCTTGGCGAGCTTCGAGCCCGGCGACTCGCCGAGGACCAGGAAGCTCGTCTTCTTACTGACACTGTCCGTGACCTTGCCGCCGCGGGCCTCGATATAGGCCTTGGCGTCGTCGCGGCCAAGCGTCGGCAGCGTGCCGGTGATGACGAAGGTCTGTCCCACGAACGGCCCGGCCGTCGCCGAGGTCGGTTTTGGCGCGGCCATCGGCCAGACGCCGGCCGCGCGCAGCTTGGCCAGGACGGCCTGATTGCGCTTCTCGGCGAACCATTCGACCACGGCCGCCGAGGCGCTCGGGCCGATGCCGTCGACCTGCTGCAGCGTCTCCGCGTCGGCGGCCGCCAACGCGTCGAACGAGCCGAAGTGGCCGGCCAGGTCATTGGCCGCGACAAAGCCGATGCCGCGGATGCCGAGCGCGGCCAACAGCCGGCCGAGCGGCCGATCCTTCGCGCCGGCGATGGCGGCCAGCAGCTTCTCGGCCTTCTTATCCGCGAACCCGGGCAGGGTCAGCAGCGAATCCTTCGAGAGCGTGAAGATGTCGGCGACGTCGCGGACCAGACCCTCGGCGACGCTGGCATGCGCGACCTTTTCGCCGAAGCCCTCGATGTCGAGGACGGCGCCGAAGTACTCGACCACGCGGTTGAGCTGCGCCGGGCAGGCGCTATTGACGCAGAAGACATCGACCTCGCCCTCGGCCTGCTGCACGGGTTCGCCGCACGACGGGCAGACCTTCGGCGGCTTGATCTTCTTCTCGCCGCCGGTGCGCGCCTCGACGATCGGGCCGATGACATACGGGATGACGTCGCCCGAGCGCTTGAGCAGCACGCGGTCGTTCAGACGGATGTCGTTGTCGCGGATGTAGTCGAAGTTGTGCAAGGTGGCATTGCGGACCGTGACGCCGCCGACCTCGACCGGCTCGAGCACGGCCGTCGGCGTGATCTTGCCCGTGCGCCCCACGTCGACGGTGACGTCGATCAGCTTTGTCGTCACCTCGCGGGCCGGGAACTTGAACGCCGTCGCGCCGCGCGGATCCTTGCCGACGAAGCCGAGGTCCGCCTGCAGACGCAGATCGTCGAGCTTGATCACCATGCCGTCGATCTCGAACGGCAACGTATCGCGCTTCTCGGCGAACGACTCGCAGTACGTGATCGCGTCTTCGAGCGCCGCAAAACGCCTGGCCACGTCGGAGACCGGGAAGCCCAGTCCGCGCAGGAACGCCAACGTCTCCCACTGCGTGCCCGGCGTCAGGCCGTCGGCGGCCACGATCTGGTAGCACAGCAGCGAGATCGGCACGGCCGCGGTCAGCGACGTATCCAGGTTGCGCAGCGCGCCCGAGGCGGTGTTGCGCGGGTTGGCGAACGTGCGCGCGCCCTTGGCGATCTGCGCCGCGTTGAACTTCGCGAAGTCGGCCGTGAAGATCACGGCCTCGCCGCGCACGACGATGCGGGGCGGGAAGGCCGGCGCCGCCGCACGCTTCTTGCCGCCCTTGGCCGGAGCTTCGCGAAAGCGCAGCGGCAGCATGCGGATCGTGCGCAGGTTGGGCGTGATGTCCTCGCCGATCTCTCCGTCGCCGCGGGTCGCGCCCTGCACGAAGGTGCCGTCCTGATAATGCAACACCACGGTCAGACCGTCGATCTTGGGCTCGACGACGAACGCGGCCTCGGCCACCCGCGCGTCGAGCTTGCGGATGCGCTCGAACCAGGCGCGGACGTCGTCGGCGTTGAAGCAGTTGCTCAGGCTGAGGATCGGGGCCGGGTGCCGGACCTTCTCGAACTTCTCGCTGACATAGCCGCCCACTCGGAGCGTGGGCGAGTCGGGCGTGCGCAGATCGGGATGCGCGGCCTCCAGCGCCTGCAACTCCTTAAACAGCGCGTCATACTCTTGATCCGAGATCGTCGGCGCCGAGAGCACGTGATAGCGGTAGATGTGCTCGTGCAGTTCGCGGCGCAGGGCCTCGATACGGGTGGCGGGTGATTTGGCGGCTGGCATGGGGGGAGTATAGCGCGTGGAGGCGTGGGCGTGGCGTGGGCCGCCTCAATGGGCGCCCCGCGGCGACCACGACCCATGTGCCTTAGCGGTCCGGTGTTCGCGACAGGACCTGCGTCAAATCGTCGCCCTGACGGACGATCACGGTCGGGATGCCGACCGCCAGGAGTGACTCCGAGGTGCCGGCGCTCGATCGTGGGCCGCCGAAGGTCAGGGCATCGACGATCACGGCGGCGACGCTGACGCCACGGCGTTTGAGCCCGCGCGCAAGCGCGACCCACCGCGTATCCCAGGTCGCCGTGCAGATCACGAGCGTGGCGCCGCGCGGCAGCAGGTCGGTCTCGAGCGACAGCGCGTCGGCGAGATGCGTGCCGCCGACCGCGCGGAAGACCGCCAGGGTCTCGAGCACCTTGGCCAGCTGACGTTCACCGCGATCCGGCTGGACGACGGTCCGCGCGGCGCCGTAGGCCACCAGACCGACCGACCGATCCTGCCGAATAAAGAACTGCGCGAGCGAGGCCGCCGAACTGATCATGTATTCCTCGGTCGACGGCGGCAACGCGAACGGCGCGGCCCGGTCGTACCAGTGCTCGCCCGGCTCCTCGACCGCGACCTCGTTGTTCCCGGCCTGAACCGAGGCGTCACCGTCGATCAGCAGCCAGAGGTCGGCCAGCGGATCGAGCTCGAACTCTTTCACCATCAGGCGATCGCGGCGCGCCGTCGATTTCCAGTGAATGCGGCTGAGCGAGTCGCCATGGACGTAGTCGCGCACGCCGGCCGCGTTCGCGGTGACGTAGTGCGTGCGGCGCCGCAGGAACTCGCCACCCGGGGTCATGCCCGGTGGGAGGAAGAAGCCCGACACCGGCGCCGTGTACGGGAGGATGACGATGTGGTTCGTCTGCGGCAGCAACCGCTGCACCTGAAAGAGTCCAAAGGGATCGCCGGAGACGAGCGTGAGCGGACCCAGTCGATAGCGCCCGCGCTGCCGCGCCGCCGTGCGCACCGTCCACGAACGCTGCGCGTGCGGGCCAAGCCCGGTCAGCACCTGGCCGGCGCGATGCCCCGGAACGTCCGAGTCGTCGCGGACCTCGATCCACAATTTCGGGAAACGGCTCGCGTTGCGCAGTTGCAGACGTTCGGTGAAGATCTGACCGGCCTGGGCGACCAGGCCGCGCGTCTGGCGGCCGACGCGCACGCCCCGCAGGCTGAGCCAGGCCCAACCGGCCGCGATCGCGATCAGGGCGACCCACAGATAGAAGAGGCTATAGAACAGATCCCGGCCCGTCACCAGCGCGACGGCCAGCGACAGCAAAGCCAGGCTGAGGACGAGGATCTGTCGGAGACGCATCGATTGAGCCGTGGGGCCGCGATCAGCGGACGTCGCGCAACTGGCTGCCGCCGGGCACCGCCACCGCCTTGAGCACGTCGCTGACGATCGCGCGCGGCTCGACGTTGCGGATGCGGGCCGCCGGGCTGATGATCACGCGGTGCGCCAGCGCGGCTTCGGCCAGCGCCTTGATATCGTCCGGCAGGATGTAGTCGCGGCCGTCGAGCGCGGCGCGCGCCTGGGCGCCGCGGTACAGCGCCAGGCTTCCGCGCGGGCTCGCGCCGAGATACACGTCGCCGTGTTCGCGCGTGCGGCGCACGACCTCGACGATATACGCCTTGAGCGCCGAGGCCGCATGCACCGACTTGATCGCCTCCTGCGCGCTCTTGAGTTCGGCCACCGCGACGACCTGGCCGAGCGACTCGACCGGGTGCGTGAACTGCTGGCGGTCGAGCACCGCGATCTCGTCGGCGGCACCGGGGTAGCCGAGCGACAACCGGAACAGGAAGCGGTCGAGTTGAGCCTCGGGGAGCGGGAACGTGCCTTCGTATTCAATCGGGTTCTGAGTCGCCAGCACCATGAAGGGCTCGGGCAGCATGTGCGTCACGCCGTCGACCGTGACCTGACGCTCCTCCATGGCCTCGAGCAACGCGGCCTGCGTCTTTGGGGTGGCCCGGTTGATCTCGTCGGCGAGCACGACCTGGGCCATGATCGGGCCGGCCCGGTACTCGAATTCGCGGGTCTGCTGATTGAAGATCGACACGCCGGTGACGTCGCTCGGGAGCATGTCGGGCGTGAACTGCAGACGGTTGAAGCTTGTGCCAAGCGACCGGGCAATCGCCTTGGCGAGCGTGGTTTTGCCCACGCCCGGCACGTCTTCAATGAGCAGGTGACCGTTGCACAGCAGGCCGATCAGCGTGAGCTCGACCTCGCGGGTTTTGCCGACGATGACTTTCTCGACGTTGGCGAGCAACCGCGCGAACAGCTCTTTGACAACAGCGGGTTTGGTGGCGGGGGCCGCATCCCTCATCATGGCGTCGCGTCCTCACTATGTGACAACGCGGGCCGCGACGGCGGAGTCACGTTGCCAGAGATGGCGTACGTCGGAATCGACCTGTTGACGCGAGACTCAGCCCAAGTGCCAGCGCGATCCACACGCCAAGACCCACGCCGGAGGACACGAGCCCGATCTGCCAGGACGACGATTCATATTTCCAGACCACCGTGTGGGTGCCGGTCGGCACGCGCACCGCACGGAAGGCCAGGTTTGCGGGATACACCGGCGCCGGGGCGCCGTCGACAAATGCTATCCACCCCGGATAAACCGCATCTGAGAGCACGACCCAGCCGTCTTGGGCGAGCGAGACGGTGGCCATCACCTGCTCAGGGCCATCCGTGGTTGCGTTGAGGCTCGCGCCGGTCGGGTCGACGGCCGGCTCGACGATCACGGTCCGATCCGGGTCAAAACCCGGGGCGGCCAGCGCAGAAGCGGCCTGGGTTGAGTCCTCGACGGCAATCGAGGAGTATACCACCCGGGTTCGCGCGCCCTCGCCCGGCACAAGCCGGAATTGCACGGCATCGATCTCGGCGACGACCGGCCAGCTCGACCAATCGATGCCCTGTGGTCCCGTGGCCGTCGGCGCCGAAAGCACGCGCACATCGGCCAGGCGCAGGAGCGCCAGAGACCGGGTTTCGCTGAGCACGTCGGTGTAGGCCAGCCAACGGCCGGAGAGCAACGGATCGAAGTTGTTGAAGGACGCGATCCCGGCCAGCATGCCGGCATCCGGGACGAGCACGTCGCGCGCGCCCGTGGCCATCGCGGCCGGGTCGCCGTAACTGGCGAAGTCGAAGTACGGCTCGAACTTGATCGTGTGCTCGTCGTCGGGGAAGGAGAAGACCCGGCCCGCTCCGGCCGCCGATCGGATCGCCGCATCGGCTACACCGGGCCTGGCATACAGGTCCGCCGCCGCCGCCGGGTTGATCCCCTGGTTCGCGACGATCAGATCGCCGGCCAGGGCCAGGACCACGAGTGTAGGCCAGGCCCACGCCCGAACCCGACGCCAGGCCGCGGGCTGCGTCTTCTCGCCGGCGAGCCCCGGCGCCAGCAGCGTCAGCGCGCCGAAGACCGCGAGGTTGATGCCCGCCGGCACCGCGCCGAGCGCCATCCAGCGCATCAGCTCCAGGGCGTGCGTCGTCGGGTTCAGGCTGAACGCCAGCCCCCAGGCGACGATGGCAAGGCCGGCGGCGCCAGCCGTGCCCAGGCGGGTCCAATACAGCGCGCGGCCCGCGACGGTGCGCCAACGGCTGACGCCCCACCCCGCCAGCAGCGCGACGCCGAACTCGAACCACACCATCATGCGCGTCGGCGCCTGGAACATGTTAAAGGTCGGCACGTGCGCATACAGCCAGGGGAAGACCGGCGTGTTGGCGCCGAGGCCGAGCACCACGCCGGCGATCACGCAGCCAACGGCGAGACCGAGCGGCGCGCCGAGATCCGGCTCGAGCCGTTCGCCATCGCGGCGTCGTGCCCGGCGTGTCAGCGTCGCGATCGCGCGTCCGAGCCAGCGCAGGAGCATGCCCAACGCCAACAGCAGCGGGATCACGCCGGCGTAGATCGCGTCCTCCAGATACATGCCATAGCCGAAGTACTCGCGACCGGCCGGCGTGCCGAACAGGTCAGGCGCCAGCAGTGTGAGCAGGCGCCAGGGCGAGAGCGAGTACGTCATCACGAAGCCGAACTCGGCCGAATCCGCGCGCTGCGATTGCCGCAGCAACTCGGTTGTGGGCAGCAACTGCGCCGCGGCGATCACAGCCGCCCAGGCGCCCGCGCCGCCGACGACGAGCACGCCGATCCAGCGCGCGCGACGTCGGCCGACCGGCGCCGTCCACAGACGCCAGGCGATCCAGGCCGCGATCACCAGCCACGTGTACCACGTCGTCTGAGCGTGTCCGGCGAGAAGTTGCAGGGCAGCCAGACCGGCAAGGATCAGCGCGGCGCGCAGACGTTCGTTGACCGTGCTCGCCAACAGCGCCCGATCCGCGGCCCAGACCAGCCACGGCGTCCACGCGACGACCGTGTTGATGCTGTAGAAGCTGGCCCGCGCGACCACGTACTGCGAAAGCCCGAACGCCAGCCCGGCGACGACCTGGCCCAGCGTTGTGTAGCCCAGCCTGCGCACCAACACCACCATGCCGACCCCGGTCAGCGCCACGTGCCCGACCAGCAGCCAGTTGTGCGCCAGGTCGAGCGGCAGCACGACGCCGAGCCAGTTCAAGGGATAGAGAAGCGCGGATTGGTAATTCGCGAGCAACGGCGCGCCGGCGCCGACCAGGGGGTTCCAGAGCGGCGCGCGACCGGCCAACATCTCGTTGAAGCCGAACTCACGCCACGGCTGAAACTGCAACAGCGGCGTGCCCCAGTAGAACATGGCCTGTCCGAGCACGAACGGCGCGAACAGGAACAAGGTCGCCATGACCACGACGCCTTCGGGCCAATGCGCGCGCCACGCGACCCGCGCGCGTGCTCGGGTTGGCGCGGCTGTGGCGGATGCGCGCGTGGGCCCGCCGGCTTCACGGAGCGACATCGGACCTCACGAGGAACACGGCATATCCATTCGTCTCATAGACCTGCTGCAACGCCTCCCAGCCTTCTGGGTCGAACGCGCCCAGTGCCCGTTCTTCGGGTCCCCACAACACATAGCGGATGTGACCGTCGCGCAACAGGGTCGCCCGTTCCTCGGGCGTCGCGTTTTCGCCGAAGAACCGCGCCACGCGCATCTCCGTGCCGTGGATGTCCGGCGTTTCGACGCCATGGCCTAGATAGGCTCGCAGTGGCGTGTAGGCGGGCACCCAGTTCCCGGTCTGAAAGGCGCCCAGGACCACGCCCTCGCGTTCAGGTTGCGCGTTCAACCAGTCGAACACGGCCCGCTGTTCGGCGGGGATGAACGCCGCGGTCGGGCGCGCAATCGCGGCCGCCAGCGCCCCACCCCAGGCCAGGATCGGCCCGGGCAGCGTCACCAGGAGCAGACCCGGAAGCAACCACCGGCGCGCCCGCGAACCGTGGGCGACGACGAGCGCACCGCGCGCCGCCAGCGGCGCCAGCCAGAGCCAGTACCCGTCGATGATGCGCCGCTGCGTGGTGATCGGAATGTACGTCAGGGCCACGCCGAGCGCCAGCCAGACTCCCGCCCACACCGCGAACCGAGGCGCGTCGCGGCGCAGACCTCGCCAGCCCCACCACCCGACGACCAGCCACGGCCCATACGCAAGCGCGTAGTGCCAGGGCGCCGGCGACAGCAGGATGTTCTGGTCCATGAACTCGGCGAGGGCCGTGTCGATGCGCGACAGCGTCAGAACATACGCCACATACGGCGCCGAGGGGATCAGGAGTCGGGCCAATCGGCCGATCGCCGCCAGGCTGGTGGCCCGGCTCAGACCCGACTGCGCCAACGCGACGCCTTCGCCCAACATCAGCAATAAGCCGGCCACCACGGGATACAGCGGCACGATGAACGCCACAAGCATCAACGTCACGCCGGCCCAGGTCGATCGGCCGCGCCGGTAACACAGCAGGCTGAGCACCAGACCCAGGCGCGCGGCGGCGATGTGCGGCAACGTCAGCAATGACAAAAACGAGAACGCTTCGGGCAGATACAGATCGAGCGGCAGGTCTTCGAGCCGCGGAGAGCCACCGCCGGCCCCGAGCGCGAGCCAGCCAAGTCCGCCGCCGACCGCGATCAGGGCCAGGGCCAGACGTCGCCCGCGCACCCAGGGCACGAACTCGGCGGCCCAGGCATACGCGGCGACCAGGTAGCCGAACCCAAAGACAACCCGCGCGACGTGATAGCCGATCACGCGGGCGGCCCAGCCGGCGCCGGTGAATCGGCCGAGCAAATAGTAGAACGGGAACAGGAACACCGGGTGGCCGGGCTCGGCCGCATACGCGGAGGTGTAGAACCAATCGCCGCGTGCGCCTTGCGCCATCTTCGCCAGATAGGTGTTGCCATCGTCCGCCGTGATCAGGAAGCCGGTGAACCGAAAGTCGGCATCCTGGTGGGCGACGGCGACGACGTAGGGCACGCACGCGAGCGCCATCACAACGAGCGCGGCCCCGATCGCCCAGCGCCATTCGGCGCGGGTGATGCCGGTGGCCTGTGTCGGGCGTTGGCGCGCGGCCCGCCGAGCGGCGGCCGTCGCCAGGCTGAGCGCGCTCATGGGCCCGCCTCTGGGCCGAACACCCGCACGTCGCCTTCGGTGGTGACCACATGCCAGCCCGCCGGCAACGCCGGTAATTGGCCCAACGCGGCCTCGCGCGGACCGTAGATCACGCGCGTGACTCCGTACTGTCGCAGCGCCTCATCGGCCGGCGCGTTCCCCGAGTAGAACGCCTCGACGACCTGGCGCATGGCCTCGGCGTGCGGAGTCTCGGCAGCGTGGCCATAGACGACTCGGGCCAACGACCGGGTCGGGATGAAGCCGCCGAGTTCGGGCGCGGCGAGGACGACGTCGTCGACCGTGAGCGTGTCGATGGCCCGCGCCTCGGCGGACGACAAAAAGATCTCGGGGTCGTGACCCAACGCTGCGGCCAGCGCCCCGGCCCAGACCAGCAAGTTGCTTAGCGCCAAGCCGAGCCCGAGCAGGATGCGCACCGGCGCCCGCCACCGGCCGATGCGGGTCGCGTTGGCGAACATCGCCCAGCCGCCGGCGGCCAACATCGTGATCGGGAACATCAGGCCAAGGCTGAGACGACGCTGCAACTCATACGGCGCGTACAGCCCGGCCACCCCGACCACGAGCCACATGATCCAGATCCGGTCCCGCTCGGAGATCGGCCGGGCGCGAAGCGTCCGCCAGGCCCCAAGCCCGGCCAGCAGGAGGGCCAGACCGCCCCAGGCCAGCGCCAGCGGCCATTCCGGAGACGGCGACGTGTTTTGGGCGTTCCATGCGGCGAGCTGCGGATGCGTCGCCACGATCCAGGCTGTGTACACGAGCCGTGGCGCGGCGGCGAGCGTGGCGGCCGCGGTCACCTTGATCTCGTCCCCCGGCCAGGCGCGACGCTCAAGACCCGCGAACGCGGCCAACACGGCCAGCACGCCCAGGACGACCGGCAGTGCCATCGGGTACACCTCGCCCAGCACGACGCTCAGTCCCGCGACGCGCCAGAGCCGCGCGGCCATGGCCGGGCCCGACCACGCCGGCAGCGCAGAATACAGCAGCCAGAGCACAAGGGCCCAGGCCAGCGGGAAGTGCGGGTTCGCGATCAGCGACAGCAGCGGGATCGACTCGGCCACCCAGAGGTCAGGGCTGAGCGCGCCGGTCAGGGGAGTCACCAGCCACCCTAGCCCGGAGGACAGCGCAAACAGCCCCCAGAGGCTCAGCCGACGCCTGAGATCTGGGGCCAGCGGGCGGATGACACGGTAAGCCGTCAGAAGGAAGAAGAAGCCGGCCAGGAAACGCGCCGCGTGGTAGATCGCCAGGACGCCGAGGCCGGTCAGACGCGCGAGCTGGCCAAGCGCGATGTAGAAGGTGAAGAGCAAGACGCCGGGTCCGGGCTCGGTGGTGAACCGCAGCGTGTACAGCCACGCGCCTGACGCGCCGAGCTGCATTTTGGCCAGGTACGAATAGCCGTCAGGCACGGCGAGCAGCGCGCCCCCGAAGACCGCGCCATCGGTTCGTGTGAAGGCCAGCACATAGGGGATGTTTGCGATCGCGAGGATGAACAACGACGCCAGCGCCACCCAGATGAATTCGCGATGAAGACACCGGGAGTGTCCCGATGTATCCCGATGTATCCCGATGTCGGACGCGGCCAAAGCGACCAACCTTTCCTCGCAAATCCCAACGGAATTGCCCTGTTTCGGGGACTGTGTCGCCCTAGAATAACTGTGCGCCCGACCCGTGCGCATGCAAGAGCTGCGCCACAGTTTGGCACGACTCTCGCATCGTCCAGCGCGGGTCTCCTCCTCGGTAGTCGGGGCCGGTTCGGGTGGTCCGGCCGGCCCCGACGGATGAAGAGGCAATACGACGCAATGCCCTTGATCGACGTTTTCTCATTCTGGCTTGGTTTCGCCGCGGCGTGGGCCGTGGTGTTCGTGCTGTGGACACAGCGCCGCCGGCTGGCCGACGTGCACGCTCGCCTGCAGGACGCGCTGGGCGGTCTGCGGGTCAAGCTGACGGCGGGCACCGAGCGCAACTTCCGCGACGACGTGCGCCGTTATGCGCAGAGCGCTCATCTGGCCGGCGCGCTGTTCCCGCTCGACTCGCTCAAGATCGAGCCGCGCTTCCTGCAGCCGCCGCCGACCTATGATCCCGATCAGCCGCCACCGGACGACGACCTCAACACGATCATCCCCGAGCTGGCAGATTGGCCCGAACTGGCCGGCATCTATGACGGCCCGACGCTCAGCCTTCGTGATGTCCTCGGCGGCACACAGCCGCTGGTGATCCTGGGCGGGCTCGGGACAGGCAAGACGACGACGCTGGCCATGCTGGCCACTTTGGCGGCCGCCGGCGACGACGCGCTGTTCCCCGAGTCGCCGACGCCGATCTTCGTCCACGCCGCCGATTTCGATTTCACGCCCTCGCCCAAAGCCGACGTCGCGGCGCCGTTGATTGCCGCGGCGCAGGCCCGCGCTTCCTTAATCACAACGGCCAATCTCAGCCGCCACCTCCGCATGCGTCTGAAGCGCGCGACGTGTCTGGTCTTGATCGACGGGCTCGACGAGCTGCCGTATGAAGGAATCCAGGTGGTCGCCGATTGGTTGCGCGCGTTCCGCGACGCCTACCCGCAGCACCGCGTCATCGCGGCGTGCGGTCTGAGCGGCTTCGGTCCGCTCACCGCCCTCGGTCTCGCGCCTATCGCGATCGCGCCGCCGAATGCGCAGGCCACCCAGACGCTCGCCGCCAATTGGGCGCACGAATGGCAAAACAGCCTTGGCCGGCAGCGCAAACGCGCGGCACTCGACGTCGATCCGAGCATCCTGCTGGGCTGGCTCAACATCGGCGGCCAGGGCCGCACCGTCGGCGAGCTCACCCTGCGCATCTGGGGCGCGCTATCCGGCGACATCCCCGGACCGCGTCCGGCGGATTGGCTCTCGGCGTTCGTGCGCCGCCACGGGCTCAACGCCATCGAGCAGACGGCTCTGCGCCTGCTGGCTTTGCGCATCCTCGGGCGTCGCGATGCCACCGGTTTGCTCAAGAGCGATGCCCGCGAGTTGCTGCTGCCGCTCGTCACGCAAAACGCCAGCGGCAAGGCCGAGCTCGAGCCGGGCGTCATCCTCGACAGCCTGATCACGCGTCGTCTGTTGGTTCGCGTGGGCCGCGATCGGATCGGTTTCGCGCACGGGCTGCTCGCCGCGCACTTCGCGGCCGAGGCGCTCGAGGACGTCGGGGTGGCCGAGCCGGAGACGCATCCGCTGTGGGCCGAGGCCCTGGCCCTGTACGCCTCGCGCGGCGATCTGACGCCGATCGCGGCGCAGTTGCTAAAGCAGCCGGCCGACGCACTGCACACGCATCTGTTCACCGTGGCGGGCTGGCTGCGCGACGCTCCGGCGCGCGCGGCCTGGCGCGGCGACGTCTTCCGCCGACTGTCGCGGCTGATGCTCGACGCCGTTCAGCCGGAGAGCCTGCGCGTTCGGGCGCTGGCGGCGCTGGTCGCCTCACAAGACCCGACTGTGGCGCGGTTCTTCGCGCAGACGCTGGCCGGCTCCGAACCGTTTGCCCGGCGCCTGGGCGCGCTCGGTCTCGGCGCCTTACGCGAGCCGTCCGCGATCCCGCAACTGGCCGCGGCGCTCAACGATCCTTATCTGGACGTGCGCTGGGCGTCGGCCCTGGCGTTGGCCGTGATCGGAAGCGACGCCGCGATCGAGACGCTGCGGCGCGGGCTCGAGCAGTCGGACCTGAGCATCAAGCTTGCGGCGGCGCAAGCCCTCGCGCGCAACACCGAGCAGGGCTTCGCGATCCTGAGCGAGGCCCTCAACAAGCCCGAACACGAGACGCGGCGCGCCGCGTACTTCGGTCTGGCGGACGTCGGCGGCGACGCGGCCCGCGCCCTGCTCGAGACGGGTCGCATCCACGATCCGGAGTGGCTTGTCCGCAACGCGGCGACCGAGTTATTCGAGACGCGGTTCGAGAAACCGCGACCGGCCCCGGTGCCGTACACGCCGCCCGAGCATCAGGCCTGGCTTGTGGCCTGGGCCGCGGCGCTGGGCGCGGGCGTCCCGCCGGGTCGTGGCGCGATCGATCTGCTCAACCGCGCCCTGGGCGAAGGCGAGCCCGAGATCCGCATCGCGGCGGCCGAAGCGCTGGCCATGTTGGGCGACCCGGTCGCGGCGCGTGAGTTGTATCGCGTGCTGGGTGATCCACGCGAGCCGCTGGTGCGCGATGCCGCGTTCCGGGCGCTCGCCGCGATCAGCGCGCAGAGCGGCCAACGGCTGGCCGCCTTCGGCGTCGACGGGCGCGCGAATTGACACGGCAACGCGCCGCTGTCTCTTCGAAGACAGCGGCGCGCTGCGGCTTTATCCTTGACGTGCGCCTGAGGCTGGATGATCTTTCAGGAACCCCCAACGACTCGTTTTGACTTGAACTTCCGCGTCGCCGGCATTCCGGTGCGGGTGCATCCGCTGTTCTGGCTCGTGGCCGTGCTGTTCGGCGCGACCACGGGGGATCTCGATCGACTTCTGGTGTGGATCGTGATCGTCTTTCTCTCGATCCTCGCGCATGAACTCGGCCATGCGCTGACCATGCGCCGCTTCGGACAACCCGCGCACATCGTGCTGCACGCGTGGGGCGGCCTGGCCGTGCCCGAGTCGGTGACCTGGGGCCGCGGCTGGGCCGGCGTCGCCCTCAGCCCGCGCCAGGAGATCCTGACGCTGGCCGCCGGTCCGGGCGCCGGCTTCGCCATCGCCGCGGTCGTGCTCTTGAGCAGCCTGGCGCTCGGCGCGGAGTTCCATCTGACTTTTCTGGGCGGTGTGTTGCCGTGGGTCAGCGTGACGCTGCCTCTCGTCGGTCGATTGCCCAACGTGATCGTGTCGACGATTCTATGGGTCAATCTGACCTGGGGCTTCATCAACCTGATCCCGGTTTTTCCGCTCGACGGCGGTCAGATCGCCCGCAACGCCTGGATCCTTGCGGATCCGCTCGACGGCGGCATGCGATCGGTCTGGCTGTCGGTGATCGCCGGCGGCGTGGCGGCGGTCGGTTCCCTGCTCATCTTCGGCAGCCTGACCCTGGCCTTCTTCTTCGCGCTGCTGGCCTTTCAAAGCTACCTGACGTTGCAGGGGCGCTCAAACAGACTGTACTGAACCGAAGCCGTGTCGCGTTCGATCAACACGATCTCGCGGCGCTCGCGATGGCTTCGATGCTGCGTTCGACGTCCTCGGTCGTCGTGGCCCATGACGACACGCTGATCCGCATCGCCGCTTTGCCCTGCCAGGTGGTGCCTCCGACCCAACAGGTGCCGTCGCGCTGAACGGCATCGATCACGCGCTGTGTTCGATCGGCGTCGCCAAAGGCGACCAGAACCTGATTCAACTCGACGTCATTCAACACCGTGTGTCCAGCGGCGGCAAGACCTTCGGCGAAACGGGTCGCGTGCCGGCAGCACCGCTCGATCAGATCCGCCAAACCGGCGCGCCCCAACGCGCGCAACGCGGCCCAGACCTCGATGCCGCGCGCCCGGCGCGACAACTCGGGCGTGAACTCCATCGGCTCACGGTCCTCGCGTTCGAACAGGTACGCCGCCTTGCTGTGGCTGAGCGCCGCGCGCAGGTCAGCCGGCGCCCGGCAGAACGCCAGCCCGCTGTCATAGGGGACGTTCAACCACTTATGCGCGTCGGTCGCCCAGGAGTCGGCCTGGCCAAACCCGGCCGCCAGGCGGGCGCGCTCCGGCGCGGCGGCCGCCCACAGGCCAAAGGCGCCATCCACGTGCACCCAGGCACCGGCCGCGTGCGCGCGTTGGATCAACTCCTCGGCGGGATCAAAAGCGCCGGTGTTGACGTTGCCCGCCTGCAGGCACACGATCGTCGGGCCTGACAGCGTCGGAAAGGCGTCGGCGCGCATCCGACCTTGCCCGTCGACGGGCACGCGGACCACGCGGTCGCGGCCGAGCCCAAGGAAGTTCAGGGCTTTGAGCAGGCTGACGTGGACCTCGTCGCCGACAACGACCGTGATCGGCGGCGCCCCGAACAGGCCCTGACCCTCGACATCCCAACCCGCACGCGCCAGCAACGCGTGCCGGGCGGCCGCCAGCCCGCTGAAGTTGGCCATGGTGGCGCCGGTGACAAAACTGCCGCCCGCGTCGGCCGGCAGGCCCAACACGTCGACCAGCCATCGCAGCGCGACTGATTCGAGCTTCGTCGCCACCGGCGAGGCGATGGCGAGGCCCGCGTTTTGGTCCCAGGCGCCGGCCAGCCAGTTGGCGGCCAACGTCTCGGGCAGCGACCCGCCGATGACGAAGCCGAAGTAGCGCCGGCCGGCCGAGGCGACCGTCGCCGGAGAGCCCGCACGGTCGAGCAGCGCCAGGGTCTCGCCCATCTCCGGCGCGTGCGTGGGCAAAGGCTCGTCGAAAGCCGCCAGACCGGCGAGGGCATCGGGCGGCGGGTACACCGGCCGCTGCTCGAGACCGCCAAGATAGGCGCTGGCGCGGTGGGCGGCTTCGTCCAACAACTTCGTCGGCGCACCCGGGCCGGCGGTCGTCGTGCCGTTGACACGCGTCGACTCCCAAGGCTGATGTTTCTTTGGCATGGCTCAATGCTCCTGCATTTAACCTATCACGACCGGTCTGGATCAGGCGGGTTTGATGTTCTGGTTGAGCTGGAACAGGTTCGCGGGATCGTAGCGCCGCTTGATCTGTGCCAGCCGGGCGTAGTTGTCGCGGTACGCTGCCGCGACGCGATCCTGACCCTCGTCCATCATCATGTTGACGTAGGCGCCACCAGCCGAATACGGGTGCAGCTTGCGCCAGTACTCCTTCGACCATGCGATCGTGCGCGTGTTGTTGGCCGGGTCGGGATCGACGCCGACGATCACCTGCGCGAAATTGGCGTCGCGATAGCTGAAGGCCGTCTCGTGGCGCCCGACCCGGTGCGCCGCGCCGTTGATCGGGTAGAGATGCATCGCGGAATGAGCGGTCGGCAGTTGTTGGGCGTATTGCAGATGCAGGTCGATGGTCTCGTCGCTCAGCTCGGTGACGAAGTCCGCGTTCCAATACCACTGCAGCCCGGGCGGATACAACGTGTCGAACAGGCTCTGCAACGCCGCGAACGGGATCGGCCCGGCGAAGTCGATGGCGATCGGCGCGATCGCGCGGATCGGCTTGAACACGTCTTCGGCGCGTTCGAGTGGGCCGGTGTAGCACCAGGTCACCACGGCCATCCTGCGCAGGTGATGCGCCTCCGGGAACATGTCCACAGGCGGGACCGTGTGGAAACCAAACCAGCCGTTCAGATCTTCCGGCGCGCTGAGGATGAGATCCCGCCAGGCGCGCATGACCGTCTGCGCGTGCTCGATCGGCCAGAACATCGGACCGCCGTACACAGTCGGGCCAACGGCGCTGCCGCGGAACAGAAACGACGTCACGACGCCGAAGTTGCCGCCGCCGCCGCGCACGGCCCAGAACAAATCGGGATGGGAGTCGGCATTTGCGGTCACAAGCGAGCCGTCGGCGAGCACGACGTCGACTTCCAGCAGGTTGTCGATGGTCAGCCCATAGCGACGGGTGAGATAGCCGAGCCCCCCGCCAAGCGTGAGCCCTCCCACACCGGTGGATGAAATGAAGCCGGTGGGCACGGCCAGACCGAACGGCGCGGTGGCGTGATCGACATCGCCCCAGACCGCCCCGCCCTCGACGCGCACGGTGCGTTGGTCCACGTCGACGCGAACGCCGCGCATCTGCGACAGGTCGATCACCAGCCCATCGTCGCACACGCCCAGACCGGCGCCGCTGTGCCCGCCTCCGCGAACAGCGATGGCCAGCCCGTGCTCGCGTCCGAAGTTGACAGCGGCCATCACGTCACTGGCATCGACGCACCGTGCGATCAGCGCGGGCCGTCGATCGATCATGCCGTTGTACACGCGCCGCGCCTCGTCGTACGTCGGATCCGATGACCGGATCAGGCTTCCCCGAAACTTCGCCTGCAATGCCGCGAGATGAACTTCGTTCAACCAGAGTCGCTGCGTAACGGCCGGTTGGGTGGACATGTGACGCTCCTTGACTTGTTGGTTGGTGCGTTGAGCGCACATGGCAAGGGGCCGTTGCGCCGTCAGTCACCTGGATGGATACCGGCTCATCCTAGGCGGACGGTCGACGGGCGCCGACTGCCGATGGTTTATTTAGGGGTTTATTTGGGCGGGACGGCGGACAAACCTGACAGCAAACGGAGGGCGCGCGCCTTCTCCAGGGCCTGCACGCGGTTGCTGACGCCCAGCTTGCCGTAGATGCTGCTCGTGTGGGCTTTGACGGTCCCGGGCGAGATCGTCAGCCGGTCGGCGATGTCGGGGTTGGTATAACCGCGAGCCAGGAGTTCGAGCACTTCGAGTTCGCGAGCCGTCAGGTCGGCCGGGTTTCGCGGGCGCGCAGGTTCGGGGCGCCGCGGCACGCGCGCCACGCCCTGTTCAATGAGGTCGCGGCGCACGACCTCGGCGGTCGCCCATGCGCCAAGATCCTCGAACACGCGTAGCGCCGCCAGTCGCGCAGGAACGTCGCCGGCCGCGAGCGCCTGAGCGCGCTCGAAGGGGCAACCGAGGCGCTCCCACTCGTCGGCCGCGCCCTGCCAATCGCCGTCGATCAGCAACGCATACGGACGGGCCAGCCCGTCGCTCGGGAGATTGCGTTCGCCGCCCTGCCACATCCAGTAGGCGAGCTGCCCCAGATCCCACACGCTGTGGCGTCCCACGGCCAGGGCGTAGCCGACGGCGGCCTCCGCGCGCACGGCGGCCCTGTCGCCGCGAGCCCACGCCAATTCGGCCCGCGCGGCGGCGATGGGTCCGATCCGCTGCAATTCGCCGGTCGGAAGCGCCAGGGCCCGGGCCCGATCGAGCAATTCGAAAGCGTCGGGCTCTCCGCGACGCACCTTCAAGAGCCCCAGCGTGATGAGCGCCGGCAAGGGCGCGATGGGCGAACGCGGGGTCAGCCGCAGCGCGGCCATGGCGGTCTCTTCAGCCTCGCCCCAGCGCCCGGTTTCAAGATACAGGCGGGATCGAGCGCCCATGATGTAGACGCTGTAAATGTCCAGATCGAGCGATTGTGCGAAAGGCAGGCCCTCGGCGAACCACCGTTCCGCCACGTCGAACCGGCGGAGCAACACGGCCGACGTCGCCATGTTCCCGTAACAGCGCGCCATATGTTCGTCCATGCGGTGTTCGCGGGCGAGTTCGAGCGCGCGCTGGATGGTCGCCATGCCTGTCTCGAAATCGCCCAGCACCCTGGCCGATCCTATGTTGGTGAGGGCATGCACCATGATCTCGGTGTCGCCAAGCTGCTCCGCCAGGGCGAGCGCGCGATTGCCCCAGTCGATGGCCGGCGCCTCCTCCCAGGCCAACATGTGCAGCTGCGACTTGTTGCTCAGCGCCATCGCCAGCGCTCGCCCCGGCGGCAGTTGGTCAAGAGCGGCGATTGCGTCATCGGCCCGCGCTACGGCCTCGCGCCCCTGGCCCGCGGCCCAATACATGCGCGACAACCAGCGCAGGCCGTCGCCGACTCTCTCCTCCTGGCCGAGACGCTCACGCTGGGCCAGGGCCCGGCGCCGCGCGTCGATCGCGAGGTCAACGCGATCGATCAGGTAATGCTCGATCGACAGATGCTCCAGGACATCGGCCCGCTCGTTCGGCGACAGATTGGGGGCGCCAGCCAACGTGGCCTGATACAACGCCGCGGCCTCGCGGTGGGCGCCGATAGCGCTCGCCTCCTGTGCCGCGATCGGCGCGTACTGTTTGATGGCAGCCTCGTCTCCGGCGCCGACCGCGTGGTGCACAATCCGCGGCAGGATCCCGGGGTCTCCGGCGTGGGGCGTCAGGGCGGCCAGGATCTGCCGATGAAGCGCGCGCGACTGCCCGACCGGGAGCGAATCCTCGACCGATTGCCGCGCCAGTTCATGACGAAACGCCAGGGCCGATCCCACGGCATGCAGCAACCCCCGTTCGACGCACTCGTCGAGCGCCTGCGGCTCCGGATGCAGGACCGCATCCAGCAGACCGAGTTCGACCGCGCCTGGGACCAACGCCGCCACTTCGACGACCGATCGGCCGGGCGGCGACAGCCGACTGACGCGGGCCAGAACGGCGTCGCGCACCGATGGCGGCACACGTGTCCCTTCCGATGCGAGGACTTCCGTGACGAAGAAAGGGTTGCCGGCGGTGATTTCGTGCAGGTCGGCGATCGAGCGCCCGGCCCGATGGGCCAGTTTCGCGACGGCGTCCGGTGACAGCCGCGATAGCGAGATCCGGTCGGTCAGCGGAGCCGGGAAATCGCCGAGGATGAACCAGAGGGGGTGCTGCCGATTGACCTCGTCATCGCGATACGTGGCGACGAAGAGCACCCGCGTCTGGTGGATCCGGCGCCCGAGGTACTTGAGCACGTCGAGCGTCGCTTCATCCGCCCAGTGCAGATCCTCGAGTGCCAGGACGGCCGGCTGTGCCAGTCGCTGCAGGTGGTCGAGAAGTTCGGAGGCAAAGCCCACGCGGTTCGCGCCTGCCCGAGACGGCAGGGGCTGGCCAGATTCGATTTGAGCCGCGATCTGTAGAAACGCGCCCAACGGTTGGGGGCTGAACAGATCGTCGCAGGCGCCACGCAAGACAGGCGTGTCGGTGCCCAGGTCACCGAGAAACCCATCGAGCAGCGAGGTCTTGCCGATGCCGGCCTCGCCGCTGATCAACACGACTCGTCCGCGGCCGCCCTGTACCTGATGCCAGGCCTCCGCCAGTCGTTGGATCTGTGGCTCGCGCTCGATCAGGTCCATCGCGATCCTTGCGGGAGATCTCGCTCACCGGAGCAACGTGGTCAGCCGAACGTTCACCTGCCGACCAGCGCGGCTCGGCCACTTCATTGTTTCGTCAGCCGCGCCTCGACGTCGGCCGGGCTCAACCCCGTCACCGCCACGAGCTTGCGCGGCGCGCCATGGCCCGCGACGATCTCAAGCTGCGATTCGCGCACGCCAAGTTGTTGCGCCAGAAAGCGCAATAGCGCCGCATTCGCCTTGCCGTCCTCGGGCGGCGCGGCCACCGAGATCTTGATCGTGCCGTCCGCCATCACGCCCAACACTGCCGTCCGTTTCGACCGCGGCGTCACCTTGATGGCGATGGCGGCGCCATGGCCGCCCGGGCGCGTCTCCATATCGGCCTAGAGCACCGTGCGGACCAGCGTCGCCAGGACCGAGCCCAAGATCTGGATCGCGATCATGGCGACCATGGGCGAGAAATCGACCATGCCGGTCTGCGGCAGCAGGTTACGGAACGGGCGCACGATCGGCTCGCAGATGTCGTTGAGCGTCCGGCGGATCGGGTTCGAAGGGTCGGGTTGAAACCACGACATCAACGCGTTGATGAACAGCGTGAACGTCACGAGGTTCGCGACCAGCAGAATGATTTGAGCCACAGAGTCACCCACGGATATCTCCTTGAGATCGGGTGTCACCCGATCGATCGTGTCATTCGGGCGGCCCGCAATCGGCCGTCGAAGCAATTGCCTGCACTGTAACGCAGGAAAACAAGCGCAAGATAAGAGCCCGGGCGCGAGCCTCACCCGCGCTCGCCGAAAATCGCCCGCCCCACGCGCACGTGTGTGGCGCCCTCGCGGATCGCGCCGACATAATCGTCGGTCATGCCCATCGACAAAACAGGCCAGGCCACGCCCAAACGAGACCGGGCGGCCTCGAGCAAACGCCGCAGCCGATCAAAGGTCGGACGAGCCGTGTCGTCGTCGGTGCCCAGCGGCGCCATCGTCATCAGACCCTGAACCGCCACGCCCGGAAGCGCCAGCAGCGGCTCCCAGGCGCCGACCAACCCCGGCCACGCAGATTCGTCGACGCCGTCGAAGCCGGATTTGCTGGCCTCGCCCGACACGTTGCATTCGAGCAAGATCGATTGCGTCAAACCCGCCGAAAACGCAGTCCGACCCAGGCGCTCGGCCAGTTTGAACGTATCGACCGAGTGGACCAGCGTGAAGCCCGCGACCGCCACGTCGGCGGCCTTGCGGCTTTGGATATGCCCGATCATGTGCCACGTCAGATTCTGCGCGCCCGGTTGCGCCAGTTTCCCCGAGGCCTCCTCCAGACGGTTCTCGCCGAAGTCGCGCTGACCCAGGGCCGCGACGGCGGCCACGGTCGACCAGGGATGGGTCTTGCTGACCGCGATCAGCGTCACCGCGCCGGCGGGGCGCCCCGCAGCCTGCGCGGCCCGCGCGATCCGCTCGCGCACACGCGTCAGTCGCTCGGAAAGATCAGCCTGAGGGGCGGCGGTCTCCATCAGTTCACCCTGCCAATGCCAACAACGCGCCAAAGCGACCGGTCCGGCCGTGCTCAGCGCGATGCGAGTAAAAGTCGTCGGTGCGTTCGGCGGTGCACACACCGCCGATCTCGATCGCGGTCACGCCCGACTGCTCGAGCACGATCGCATTGGCGCGCCACAGATCGAAGTGCGGCCTGCCGTTGGCGTCGCTCAATGCCTCGCCGGCGCGGGCGCCGAGCGCCGCCGCGGCCGCGGCGACCACCTCCGGGCCGACCTCGTAGCGCGCCGCCGAGATCGACGGCCCGATCGCGGCGCGAAGATCGGCAGGGTCGCTGCCAAAGCGTTCCGTCATGGCCGCGACGGCCGCCGCACAGGCCCGCGCCACGGTGCCGCGCCAACCCGCGTGCACAAGACCGATCGCGTGGCGGGCCGGGTCGACCAACAGGATCGGCACGCAATCGGCGTATCGCAGGAAGAGAGTCACCTCGGGCCGATCCGTGATCAAGATATCAGCCTTGCCGTGATGATCCTGGCCAGGCGCCCGGGGCGTGGCGGCATACACGACGTCCGCCGAATGCACCTGCCACAGATCTGCGATCGAATCCGGGTCGCGGCCCAGCGCGCGAAACGCGCGAGCGCGGTTCTCGGCGACGTTGGCGCGCGTGTCGCCGACGCTGATCGAGAGGTTCAAACCGGCGAACGGCTCCGGGCTCACGCCGCCATGCCGCGTGGTGAAACCGTGCACGATCGGCAGATCCGCCCACGCCGCGACCTTATAGAACGCCAGGCCGTCGCGCTCGAACCGCGTGAGAGCTGCCGTCATCGGCATGCCTCGAGCGCCTGGGCGATATCGGCGATCAGGTCGTCGACGTGCTCGACGCCGACGCTCAGCCGCACGAACCCTTCGGAGACCGCGTCGGCGCCCCAGCGCATCCGCCGTTCAGCCGTGGTGTGCACGCCGCCAAAGCTCGTCGCCTCCGTGATCAACGCAGACCGCGAGAGGAAGGCGTTGGCGCGTTCACGATCGGCGAACGTCAACCCAAGGATAGTGCCGAAATGCGCCATCTGACGCGCCGCCATCGTGTGCGCCGGGTCGTCGGGCAAACCCGGATAGCGCAGCGCGACGAGCTCGGGTCGGCCATTGAGGAACCGCGCCAGGGCCAGAGCATTGGCGCATTGACGCGTGAGGCGGACGTCGAGGGTCGCGAGCGAGCGATGCGCCAGCCACACCTCCATCGGCCCGGGCGCGGCGCCGACGAGCGTGCGCCAGCTCCGGACGCGGTCGTGCCAGGCGGTCTCGCGCACGGCGACGTGCCCGAGCAACAAATCCGAATGGCCGCTCATGGCCTTGGTGTCCGAGGCGACGCTGAAATCCGCACCGAGGTCGAGCGGTCGTTGTGCCAGGAGTGTGGCCGTGGTGTTGTCGACCGCCACGAGCGCGCCGGCGGCGTGCGCGCGCTCGGCGATCAGGGCGATGTCGCACACGTCGAGGTTTGGGTTGCTCGGCGTCTCAAGCCAGACCAATCTGGCGCCTTCGAGGTGAGCGAGTTGCGCATTGTCGGCGGTCGCCGCCTTCACGACGACGACGCCCATGTCGGTGAAGAACGACTCGGCCAGAGCGCGCGCGCCGAAGTAGCTATCGGCGGGCAACACGACTCGATCTCCCGGGCGGAGCACGGCGCCGAAGACGGCCGCCACGGCCGCCATACCGGACGCGAAAACGCAGGCCGGCCCGCCCTCGAGGTCGCTCAAGGCGCGCTCGTAATGCGTCCAGGTGGGGTGTCCGGATCGGGCGTAGGTGTACGCCGCATCCTTGCCATCGCCCGAGGCATGGAACGGCGCTGCGAACACCGGCCCGGGCAGAAACGGCTCACCCTCTACGGGCGCCGGGACGCCGGCGCGTGTGACGCGCGTGGCAACGTGCATGGTGGTCTATCCTCATGTGGCTCGGATCGAAGCGAACAGCGGCGCCCGGCATCGACGGCGCCGCTGCCAACGTCCGGGGCGACGCCGCGGTCTACCGGGTCTTGGGCGTCGGCGCGGGCTCGGCGTCTGCGGCGAGCTCGCGGGCGAGGTTGATGATCAGCTGCATGCGCTGGCTGTCGGTCTCCTGCATGCGGGTCAACGCGTCGCGCAACTCGACAAGCGTCTCATCGAGCGTTTCGATCTGGCTGGTCTGCTTCTCCTCGAGACGGTCGTGTTCGCGCCATTGTTCGTCGCGGAGCAGCATATGCGTCGTCCACCGCTTCTGGTCGTCGGCCAGGAAGGCCGTCCAGTCCTGGCGGATGCGATCCTCCGACAGCCGCTGGATCTCGCCGGCTTCATTCAGCCGGCGCTCGAGCAACTCGGTGGCCTGTTTCATCTCTTGAGCCGCGCGCGACAGCTCGCGGTTGGATTCGTAATACGCGTTCACGCGCCGCGCGTATTCCTCCATGCTCGTCAACGAGCCCTCGACCTTGCCCTGCAGTTCGACCCAGGCGCGCTCGTGCTCGGTCTGGCGGATCGTCTGCGCCTCCGTCCACTGGGTCTGCAGCGCGCGGCGCTCGCTCTCGGCGTTGACCACGTCGGTGATGCGCACCTCGGCCCGCCGGGCGATGTCCTCGACGATCTCGATCTTGCCGCGAACTTCGTCGACGCGGCGGCGCAGGTCGGCGTGCTCGGTCTGCACGTCGGTCAGGCGCTTGGCGTCCTGACGGCGGCCTTCTTCGACAAGCGTGACGGCACGGTTTCGGTCGTCGACCAGCTTATTGAAATCCTCGACGCGTTTCTGAAGTTCCGAGATGGCGCGCGCCGAACGTTGCTCTTCTTCGCGGCGCGCCTGAAGGTCGCGATCGAGCCGCGCGATCCCTTCGAGCTCCTTGCGCACTTCGGCAATCGACTTGTTCACGCCGTCGCGGTCGATGCGGCGCAGTCGCTCGTCTTCCTTTGTGGCTTCGAGGAAGCGCTTCTCGACTTCGCCCACCTGCCGCGTCAGCTCCTTGCGGTAGCCGTCAAGGATCTCGTCGATCTTGCTCAGCCGCGCGACCTGGGTGTTGGCGGTCGCCAGATCCGACTCGAGCTGATGCAAACGGCGCATGAGCGTGGCGTTCTCGGCGGCCAGAGCGCCGATCCGCTCGGTCATCGCCGTGATCTCCTGCTTGTCCTTGCGGCGTTCGGCGTCCAGCCACTCGACGGTTTTTGCGATCTGGCTCAGTTCCATGCGCACCTCGTGTAGCCCTGGATTATATCCCGCCGCCTCGGACCGGATTCGGCGTCACTGCCGGGCGATCGCATCTTGTTCCCTGGTCCAATTCATCTGCCACGAATTGCGCGGATTTCGTAACTGCTCAGCCAGCAGGAAGTTGGGCGAAAAACGGGGTGGGCACAGCGTCGGGGCGAAGCCCCGACGCTGTGCCCACCCCGTTTTTCGCCATGTATTCCCGTTGGAGGCTGAACAGTTACCGGATTTCGCGAATTGTTGTGTCGCACAGCCCTTTCGCGTAATTCGCGGCAAAATCGCTATCTGCACATTGAGATGCGAGGACGACGGTGTCATCACCCATCACTGACCGGACAAGCCGTGTTATGTCGTCTTGCGGCATCGATGAGGCCAAGCGCGGCTCCGGGCCGCTAACTGGCGGCTGCGGTGCGCGTTCAGCGGGGTAGAATGCCCGGATGCGTTTCGGATTGGACGTACGACTCACGTATTACACCGGGGGCGGGATTGCGCGTTACATGCGCCATCTCGGCCAGTTGATCCCGACGGTCGCGACCGACGTCGAAAATGTGCAGATCTTTCGACGGGGTCACGCCATGCGTTTCGCGGAAGGCGTTCGCCGGATCGATAGTTGGGTGCCCGCGCACCATCGGTTCGAGACCACGCTGTTGAGCCTCGAACTGCTGCCGCTCGGCCTCGACCTCCTGCATTCGCCCGATTTCATCACACCCAAATTCGGCGCGCGTCATCTCGTCAACACCGTCCACGACCTGACGTTTCTGCTCCACCCCGAATTCCTGACCGAGGGCAGCCGTCGCTACTACGCCGGAAATATCGGCGCCTCGGTGGCGCGCGCTGACGCCGTGATCGCGGTCTCGCACGCCACAAAGGCCGACCTGGTGAACCTGCTCGACGTGCCGGCCGAGAAGGTGCACGTGATCTACGAAGGCATCAGCCCGCGGTTCAGGCCCATGGCCCCCGACGAGATCGCGCCTGTGCTGTCGCAGTTCGACCTCAGCCCCGGCTACATCCTGTTCGTCGGCACCTTCGAGCCGCGCAAGAACGTCCCGGGTCTTTTGCGCGCGTACGCCGAATTGCGCAGCCGCCGCAAAGACGCGCCGCCGCTGGTGCTGGTCGGCAATCGCGGCTGGCTGTTCGACGAGGCCATGCGGCTGATCAACTCGCTCAAACTCACCGAACACGTGCGGTACTTCGAGAACCTGCCGGACGCGGAGCTGCCGGCCCTGTACAACGGCGCGCATTGCCTGTCGCTGACGTCGCATTACGAAGGGTTCGGGTTCCCAGTGCTCGAGGCGATGGGCTGCGGCGTCCCGGTGGTGATCTCCGACCGCGCCTCGCTGCCCGAGATCGCCGGCGGCGCCGCGCTCGAGGTCAGCCCCGACGACTCGACGGCGCATGCGCACGCCCTCGAGCGGCTGCTGTTCGACGAGACTCTGCGGCAGGACCTTCGCGCGCAAGGGCTCGAACGTGCCCGGGCTTTCACGTGGGAGCGCTGCTGCGAGGAAACCGTCGCGTTGTACCGGTCGGTCGTTGCGCGCTGAGGCCTCGCCGGCGCGAACCGTCATGCGTCTTCTCTTCCTGACGCCGCAGTCGCCCTACCCGCCCCGCCAGGGCACGGCCATCCGTAACTGGGGCCTGATCTCCCAGTTCGCCCGCCGTCATCGCGTCAGCTTGCTCACTTTCGGCGCGCCCGGGCATGTGCCCGAGCCGCTGGCCGCCGCCTGCGCGGACGTTACTGTGGTGCCGGCGCCGGCGCGGTCGATGACCCGTCGTGTCGCCGATCTGGCGTTGGGCCGGGCCGACCTGGCGCGACGTCTGTGGTCGCCGGCCTTCGCCCAGGCCCTCGACGAGCGGCTGCGGCGCGACGCCTTCGACGGCGTGCAGCTCGAAGGCCTGGAACTCTCGGCGTACCTGCCGATCATCCAACGCCATCACGTCCCAATCGTGTACGACGCTCACAACGCCGAGCACGTGATCCAGGCCCGCGCCCTGGCGACCGATCGCGGTCGCGCCGGCCGCCGGCTGGCGGCCGCCTATTCGAGCCTGCAACTCCCGCGTCTGCGGGCGCTCGAGCGCGCCGTGTGTCGCGCCGTCGCCGGCGTGTCGACGGTCTCGGCCGAAGACGCGGCGGCATTGACGGCGCTGGCGCCGGGCCTCGCGCCGGTGATCGTCGCCAACGGCATCGCGCTGGCCGACTACGCTTCGCCGGCCCCGGTCGCCTCGGGTCCGGGCCGCGTCGTGTTTACGGGCAAGATGGACTATCGGCCCAACGTCGATGCCGTGACGTGGTTCGTCGGCGAGATCTGGCCGCATGTGCGCGCCGTGGCGCCCGCGGCGACGTTCTGGATCGTGGGCCAGGCCCCGACCCAGGCCGTCACAGCCTTGGACGGCCGTGACGGCGTCCACGTGACGGGCGCCGTCGACGACACACGACCGTATATCGCGGGCGCGCAGGTGTACGTCGCGCCGCTGCGCATGGGCGGCGGCACGCGCTTCAAGCTGCTCGAGGCTTTTGCGCTACGCCGACCGGTCGTCGCGACGCGGATCGGCGCCGAGGGTTTTCCGTTGCACCCCGGGCGCGAGGCGCTGCTCGTCGACAGCCCGCACGCGTTTGCCGAAGCCGTCGCGTCGATCCTGCAGGATCCGGGTCTTGGCGAGCGGCTGGGCCGCGCCGGTCGCGCGCTGGTCGAGTCCCAGTACGACTGGTCCGTGATCGTGCCTCGATTGGAGTCGTTGTGGGCCAACGTGCTCGCGCGACGGGCCTGAGCCTACCCGGGCTGGAACAGCCAGAACCAGAATTGCGGATATGAGGCGGCCAGCAACAGTGCCATGAGGGTCGCCACAGCGATCACGGCGAGCACGCCCCGATCCTCGAATCGCAGAGTGGCGCCGCCCTCGAGCGGCGTGATCATGGCCGTCAGTGAGCGGAAGGTCGCGAAACCGATGCCGGCCAGCGCGGCCACGAGCGCCAGAGCCGCGGTCGGCTCTTGCGCCCCCAACTCGGCCAGCAACGCCCACCGCAGCGGGAACCCGGCCAGGAGCGGATACCCGGCGATTGCCAGCGGCCCCGCCAGAAACACGGCTGTGGCCAGCGGCAACTTCAAGCCCAGGCCCTGCAAGGATGTGGCGTCACCGGCGCGGCCCCGGCGCAGCGTCGTGAGGCCGGTCGCCCAGGCCGTCAGGCCGAGAGCGCGCACCGCGATCATGGCCACGATCACCTGCCGGTCGACGACCGTTTGCCCGGCGAACGCCAGCAGCGCGGCGCCGACGTCGAAGAGCAACACGTGGTTCATCAGGCGCTCGAGGCGCGGCTCGCCGTAGGCCATCGCCGCCGCCGCCAACACCGAGAGCAGCCCGGCCAGCCGCAACCCCGCGACGCCGAGCGGCGCGCGGAACCAACCCAGGTCCTGAACAAGCGCCAGCGTCATCAGCATGGCGGCGGGCTGCAACGCCAGGGCGACAAGCGCCACGGAGCCGAGATCCGAGTCGGCCTGGAGCGCATCCGACCAGACCCGAAACGGGAAAGCGCCCAACAACAGCATGCAGCCGAGACCGAGCGCCAGCGTCGCCGCAAGCGCGTGGACCACCACCAGCGGCTCGGCTTCACTCCACTGCGCCTGCCAGTTCGCGATGAGCACGAGCAGGAGGCCGAGCACGGCGTAGAACAGCGCCCCGCCGCCGGGTCGGATGTTCCCCGGCGCGCTCAACAGCGGCGTCGCGACGGCCAGCGCAAGGACCCCGGCCACGACGGCCGATATCGGCGGCACGGTAACGAGCGCGACCTGCCACACCGTGATCGTCAGCCAGAACAACGGCAAGAAGAACGGGGCCGGCCGATCCGCCCAGCGTGACAACGGACCGACGGCAGCGAGCCCGAGCCACCAGGCCGCCAGACCGGACAACAATTCGGGCGTCACCCGCCCGGCGATGCCGCCCACATCTCCAGTCAGCGGCAGGCCCACGAACGACAGAAGCGCCGGGAACAACAGGCTCAAACCGGTCAGCGCGGCGCCCAACGCCGAAGCCGCCGCCTGAAGCGTCGGCCGCTGAATGAGGAAGGCCGTCACGATGCCGAGGCTGAACGCGATGACCGGGAGAAAGAACGGGACCGAGATCATGACGTCGTCGGCTCCGTCTGGATCGCGCCGTTGATGGCGACGATCACCTGCAACACGGCGACGGCCAACGCCCGCCCCCAGTCGCGGTCGACCAGCACCAGCCCAAGCGCCAGGCCATTGAGCGTGAGCAGGAGCGCGGCATTTCGTTCGGATCGGTCCCCGGCCAGAACGCTCGCCAACATCCCGCCGCCCAACGACACAAGACAGGCCCAGGTCAACGCCAGTTCACCCACCGCGCCCGACGAGAATGCACGCTCTGCCAGCACGGCCGCGGCTCCGAATACGACGACCATCACGACGATCCGGAAGACCCAATCGCGCAGCGGTCTTTGCGCGTCGGCGGCGGCACCCGCTCGCGGCGCCCGCCGGCCCAACAATCGAAACGGTCCGGTCGTCTGACCCGTTGCGACCACAGAAGCGGTTCCGGCCGACAGGCTCAGCGCCAAGGCCGCGATCAAGGTCGCCGCCCAGGCAAGCGCGATCTGACTCTCGCCGAACTGAAACGCCCCCCCCACGGCGGTGATCCCCGAGAGCGCGATCGCCAGGAGGTCCGCCAACGGATCGGGCCAGGGCCGAACCAGGATCAACACAAGTGATCCGGCGGCCGCTGCGAACGTCAGGATCTCGATCGCCAGGGTCATGGTCGAAACGCCAGCGCGACGGCGACGATGAACGCGATTACCCAGAACGGTCCGCCGGCGCCTTCGAGGATCGCGACCCCGGCGCCGACCACGCGGCTAAGTGCCGTCAGGCTCCACCAGATCAGGCGTAAGGGGCCGTCGAAGCGCAACACCGAAGCTCCCACAACACCCGGCCCGGAACGTGACCAGCCTTCGCCGAACGCGCGGACGATGTTCTCGGCCCGCCACAACGCGAAGCCCAGGCCGACCACGATCGCGGCCAGCCCGGCCGCCACGATCAGGTCTGGCGCGTCGCGGGCCGTCAACTCGAATTCGGCGATGCCCGTGACCGTGCT
Organism: Anaerolineales bacterium; assembly: GCA_044224715.1. Classification (GTDB taxonomy): domain Bacteria; phylum Chloroflexota; class Anaerolineae; order Anaerolineales; family UBA6663; genus UBA6663. Next base: position 42,063 of record JBGAJV010000028.1, read on the forward strand.
CAACACCTGTGGGCCGATGCCCGTGAACAGGATCGTGAGAGTCGCCAGGGCCACGCCGGTCACGTAGAGCGCGAGACCGATTGTCGCGCCATGCAAGGGCTCGGCCGGCCACGTGAGGACGCGCCACAGACCTGCCCCAAGGACGACCCAGGCGCCGCCGATCACGATCAACCAGAGCCAGGCCAGGCCCGAGATCGCGCGAGCGGCGCCGGCCAGCTCGACCAGAACGAGAAAGCCCGGCGTGCCGGGCACGCCGACTAGGGCCGCCAGACCCAACGCCGGGAAGATCGTGAGCCAGCGACGCTGCGGATCGAACCCGCGTGACAGAAACAGCAGACCGCCGCCGAGCGTCATCGCCAACGCCAACGTGACCACCGCCGTGAGCCCAGCCCATTGGGAGGCCACGGCCGCCAGACCGCTGACGGCGATCACCAGCGACGGCAAGGCGTCGCTCACGGTCAGGCTGTTCCACACCTGCACGGCCCCGATCCACGCGGCCACCGCGCCCAGCAGTGACACCCACAGTCGGGCGTCAGGGCTGAACCCCGCGATCGTCAGGCGACACAGCAGCTCGAGCCCCGCCAGCGCGGGCACGAGCCGCAATTGCACGGCCAGCCCCTGCCGAACCTCGGCGGCCTGCGGCACGCTGACATGCAAAGGGAAAAGACCCAACCGGAAGACCGCCGCAGCCAGGAAGAACCCGGCCGCGGTCGGGTAGCTGGCCGCCAGCCCGATCTGGCCGAACCGAAGCTCGGGCGGCGAGCTCAACGCGCCCAGGATGACGAGACCCGACGCCATGGCGTTGAAGCTCAACTGGCGCACGGCCTGCGGCGGCAGCGTCGCGCCGCGCGCCAACAACGCGTAGACGACGAACACTACCGCATCCAGAGCCGTCCAGGCAAACAAACGCGTCACAAGCCCGTGCGAGAGAAACACGGCGAGGCCCGCGTACGTGAGCAGGAGCGCGGCGAGACGAACGCGGATGCGCTGCCCACCCGGACGCGTGAAGCCGGTCAGAAAGATCAGCAGCGAGAGGCTGAGGTGCGCCATCGCCAGGATCCAACCCAGCCCGTCGAGCTCGAGCGTCAGACCCGTCGCCAGGCCACGGAACGCGTCGGGCCAGGCCGACAGCTGCATCGACATGGGTAGACGCAACGACCACCCGAGCGCCGCCAGCCAGGCGCCGGCCGCGCTCAGGCCCACGACCAGACCAGCATATGGGATCCGGCGCCAAAGGCAGAGGGCCAGGCCAAGCATCCCGAGCAACAGGATCGCAAACGGTGCCAGCAACAGCATCGTCTGCATTATAGGTGAGCGGCCTTATGCTAGAATGTCAGGCTTATGGAATCTGAGAACGATCAGCCTTCACGCGCCAGTGGCACCGGTCTGTGGGGCGTGCTCACCGCAGTCGTCGTCGTGCTCACGCTGACGCTTTGCGGGTGGTACAGCCTGATCTTCATGAATCCGTACTCGCCTCTCAACCCGCTGCCGCCGGGGACCGTCACGCCGTATCCCCTGCTCGAAGGGCCGACGGCCCCACCCACCAGCAGCACCGAGGCGCCCCCGACCTCGGCCGTTGATCCCGGCCCGGCCACGCCCAATCCCACCGCGCCACAATCAGCTGTGGCCACGCTCACCCCGGCCCCGGGCGTCGTCGTGCCCAGCCCGACGGCTCAGCCCGGATTGCCCACGGTTACAGCCGGACCGAGCCCGACTGCGGGCACGGTCCAGGTCGAGCCCACTCGCGGGGGCGGCGACCCTTACCCAGGCGGCCAGCAGCCGACGCCCACCGAGGGGAGCGGGTATCCGCCGCAGACTCCCTGAACGTGGCTCACGTCATCCATCTGATCACCCGCGATCTCGCGACCGTGGCAGCCATCGGCGCCATCGGCGCCGAGCTGGGCTACACCGTCACCGTGGTCGAACCCGTCGACGCGGATGCCCTGACGTTGCGCGTCGCGCGTGAGCGACCGGCCGCAGTTATCCTGGACCTCTCTATCGATGCCGTCGCGTGGCGGACCATCGCGTCGGCCCTGAAGCGATCCGCCGCCACGCGACGGCATCCGGTGCTTGGGCTCGCCGTAGCGCCGGATGACTTCGTGGAGGCGGCCCGCGCGGACGGCGTGGACGATGTGATCGATCGCGGCGATCTCGAGACGGCCCTCCCGTCCGCGCTGACGCGGTGGGTGCGCCCGCTCGACCGCGCCGCGTTGGCCGAGGCCTGCGCGCAACCGCTCAGTGAAGCGGCGCTCGCCGGCATCGCGCTGTTCAATCGCGGCGAGTACTTCGAAGCGCATGAGCGTCTTGAAGAGGCCTGGAACGCCGATCCCGGTCCGGGGCGAGATCTTTACCGCGGCTTGCTCCAGATCGCCGTGGCATATCTGCAGATCGAGCGCCACAATCACGCCGGGGCGACCAAGCTCTTCCTGCGGATGTGGAACTGGCTCGACCCGCTGCCCGAGCGCTGCCGTGGCGTCGACGTGGCGGCTGCGCGGGCTCAGGCGCGCGCCGCGCAACAGGCGCTTGCCGCGTTGCGCCCCGACGAGATTGAGCGCTTTGACCGCGCGTTGTTGCGGCCCCTGCGTGTCGCGACGAGCGACGACGGGGCCAACCGCTAGCGACCTCTGCTTGCGCTCGGCGCGCTGCAGTCGTTCGAGGACACGTATGACGAACTCACCCTGGATCCCGACCCTGTTCGCCGGAAAAGTCGCCGTCGTGACCGGCTCCGGCCGCGGCATCGGCCGCGCCATCGCCCTGCGGCTCGCCGGCCTGGGCGCCGATGTCGTCGTGAACTTCTTCCGCAATCGCGCGCCCGCCGAGGAGACGGCCGAGGCCGTGCGGGCGTTGGGCCGCCAAGCCGAAATCGTCAAGGCCGACGTCGGTGACCCCGACGGCATCGAGGCCCTCATCGGCGGCGCCGAGCGGGCCTTTGGCGGGCTGGACATCCTCATCAACAACGCCGCCTCCGGCTACAACCGGCCGATCATGGAACAGAAGATGAAGGGCTGGGAATGGACGCTGAACATCAACGCCCGCGCCGCCTTGTTCTGCGCGCAGCGGGCCGTGCCGGCGATGCGCGCGCGCGGCGGCGGTCACATCGTCAGTGTCTCGAGCCCGGGGTCGAGCCGTGTCCTCCCTGACTACGTCCTTGTCGGGGCGTCGAAGGCCGCGCTCGAAGCGCTGACGCGGTACCTGGCCGTCGAGCTCGCGCCGTTCAACATCAGCGCCAACGCCGTGTCGCCGGGCATCGTCGCCACGGACGCGCTCAAGCACTTCTCCGCCCTGCGCGGTTCGAACGTGTTGGACACGTTGACCACCGCGACATCGGCCGGGCGGCTGGCGACCTCCGACGATGTCGCCGACGTCGTCGCCTTCCTCTGCTCGCCCGCGGCCGCGATGATCCGTGGGCAGACCATCGTCATCGACGGTGGCTCGACGCTGCCGATGCAAGGCGCAGCAATGGTTGTCGCTTGTGCCCGGATGTCGCCGCGGAACGCGGCGACATCGGGGCACATCGGGGCACTCCCGGTGTCTGTATAATCCTATCAATGCCGACGCCATCACAAAGCCGCCTGGCGGCCTTGGAGGCGCGTATGGAGGCCCTGGTCGAGGGCACGCTCGCGCGCCTTTTCCCGGGCCGTCTCGAGCCCGCGGACCTCCAGCGGCACCTGTTGCGAACCCTCGAAGACACGGCCGCTCAAGGCGCGCCGGCCGTCAGCTATACCGTCCGGCTCCACCACGACGACGTCGCCCATCTGCTGCGCGATCATCCCGGGTTGACCGATGCGCTCGCGGCCGCGATCGTCGACGGCGCGCGCCAGTTGCACGTCACCCTGCCCGCCCAGCCCGAGGTGGCGTTGCTTCCCGACGAGCACCTGCGCCCGCGCAGCCTGATCGTCACCGGCGACCCGGCCCGGCTGGGCGCCACGGCCACCGGCAGCGTGCCCGCCCAGGCCGAGCTCTTGGCGGCGGATACCGGCATGCCGCCGGCCTTTCTGGTGCTGGATGGCGAACGGACCGTGCCGCTGCGGCGGAACGTCATCACACTCGGGCGCCGACTCGACAACGACATCATCCTCGAACACACAAGCGTGTCGCGGGTGCATGCGCAGTTGCGGCTGCGCTTCGGCCGATTCGTCGTGTACGATCTGGGCTCGAGCGGCGGCACGTTCGTCAACGATCAGCGCGTCCAGGAGTGTCTGCTGAAGCCCGGCGACGTGCTCCGCTTCGCGGGCGTGTCGGTGATCTACGGCGAGGATCAAAACGCACGGACCGTGCCCGGTCGCGACTCCGACGCGGGCGCACGCGAACGGCGCGGCCCCGAGACCAACGACGATCGCACTCGCCCTTATTTTTGACCGCGACCCACATCCGATGTTCCCATGAGCCCACTCGAAGTCTATGCCGCCCTGCGCTTCGCCCTCGCCGCGGCGCTCTATGCGTTTTTCGGCGTGCTGCTCTGGCTGTGGTGGCGCAGCGAGCGTCAGGCCGCGGCGTTGTCCACCCCGCGGAATGACGCGGCTCTGGTCGTGATCGATGCCGGGCACACGGCATTACGGGCCGAGCAGGTGTTCGCCGTCGGCGCGGTGTGCGCGATCGGGCGCGCCCCGACCGCCGACGTCGTCATCGGCGACGACGGCGCCTCGCTTGAGCACGCGGTCATCCACCGCCGCGAGGGCCGCTGGTGGATCGAAGACCTCGCGTCGAAAAACGGGACCTGGGTCAACCAGGCGCTGCTCGAGCGAGCCTGCCCGCTGCGCGCCGGTGATATGATCGCCATCGCCAGCGTGACGCTGCGGTTCACGGACGCAGTTGATCGCGCACGATCGTTAGCGTGACACTGCCGACCACGGACGCGGCTGATTGCGCAAGGTCGCCAATCTGACGCCGCGTTCGCCGGCGCGACTGAACGCGACCGAACGTCCCGAAACAAGGAGCTGTCCCATGAGCACTGCGCCGATACTGGGTGTGATCGGTGGCTCGGGCCTGTACGGCATGCCCGGCCTGACCGACGTCGAAGAGCACAAGATCGCGACGCCGTTCGGCGACCCGAGCGACCCGATCGTGCTCGGCACGCTCGCCGGCCAGCGCGTCGCGTTTCTGGCGCGACATGGGCGCGGACACCGCCACACCCCGACCGAGGTCAACTACCGCGCGAACATCTGGGCGCTCAAGAGCCTCGGGCTGCGCCACGTCGTGGCGATCAGCGCCTGCGGGAGCCTGCGCGATGACTACGCGCCGGGGCAGATCGTGATCCCCGATCAGGTGTACGACCGCACCACGCTCCGTGCGCGCACGTTTTTCGGCGACGGCCTGGTGGCGCACGTCGGCGTCGCCGACCCGTTCTGCCCTCACCTGTCGGATCAGGTCCAGGCGGCCGTCGCGGCGACAGGCGCGACCGTCCATCGCGGCGGCACCTTCGTCACCATCGAAGGCCCGCGCTTTTCGACCAAGGCCGAGAGCCACGTCTATCGCCAGCTTGGCTTTAGCCTTGTCGGCATGACCGCCTCGCCCGAGGTCTTCCTCGCCCGCGAGGCGGAGCTGTGCTACGCGTGCATCGCGCATGTCACCGATTACGACGTCTGGCACACGTCGGCCGAACCCGTCACGGTCGAAATGGTCATCCGCACGCTCAATGCCAACACGGCGCACGCCCAACAAGCGATCGTCAACTTGGTGCAGAGCCTGGCCGCGCCGCAGCCCGACTGCAGTTGCCAGCATGCGCTCGAGAACGCCTTGATGACCGCGCGCGATCGGATCCCGGCCGAGACGCGCGAACGCCTGGCGCTGCTGACCGCCAAGTATCTGTGAGGTCGTCCGATACTCGCTGACAAGGATCCCGTGCCGTCCGCCGTGCTTCCGCTCCAGCGCCTGTTTGGGCTGGGGCTGGCCGCGCTGTTCCTGGCGCTCACGGCCGCGGCGCTGACCTTTGCGCCCGTGGCCCGTTTGAACGATTGGGCCACGCCGCTCTCGGCCCGCGCATGGGAGCCGTGGTTGATCGTCGGCGTGTGGCTCGTCTGCGCCTGGGCCGCGACCCGCGTGCTCGAAAGACGCCTCCCCGACTACGATCCGCTCTTGCTTCTGGCCGCCCAGTTCTTGATGGGCTGGGGTGCGCTCTTGATCTGGCGGTTGCTGCCCGAGTACGGGCTGCGCCAGGCCGCATGGCTGGTCGTCGGCACGGCCGCGCTCCTTCTCGCCGCCGCGACCGACGGCGTGCTGCGCGCGCTGCGCCGGTTTCGGTACGTCTTGCTCAGCTTCGCGCTGGCACTGACGATCCTGACCTTCGTGATCGGGCTCGACCCGGCCGACACCGGCGCGCGTCTCTGGCTCGGCGCCCTCGGCATCGGCGTGTTCTTCCAGCCTTCCGAATTGCTCAAGCTGACGCTCGTGGCGTTCCTCGCCGCGTATCTGGCCGAACGTCGCCAGAGCACGAACGCGTTGCGCGCCGTCGACGTGGCGCCGCTGATCGCCGTGTGGGGTCTGACGCTGCTCGTGGTCGTCGCCCAGCGCGACCTCGGCGCCGGCGTGCTGCTGTTCGGCGGCGCGTTGACGGTGAGCTTCGCGGCCACGGGCCAGCGGCGCCTGCTGTTCGTCGGGCTTTTGCTGCTGCTGGTCGCGGCGCTGGCCGGCTACGCGGTCTTCGGCGTCGTGCGCGCCCGTGTCGCGGCCTGGCTCGACCCGTTCGCCGACCCGATCGGCGGCGCGTATCAGATCGTGCAGGCGCTGATCGCACAGGCAGCGGGCGGCGTCATCGGCCGCGGCCCGGCGCTGGGCAATCCGAGCCTCGTGCCGCTGGCGCATTCGGACTTCATCTTCTCGGAGGTCGGCGAAGAGTGGGGCCTGGCCGGGTCTCTGGCCGTCATCGGTCTGCATGGACTGATCACGGCCCGCAGTCTGCGCGCCGCGCAACGCGCGCGCTCGGCGTTCGACCAGCTTCTGGCCACCGGGCTCGCCACGATGACGGCCGTGCAGACGCTGTTGATCATCGGCGGTACGTTGCGCGTGCTGCCGTTGACGGGGGTCACGCTGCCCTTTGTCAGCTATGGCGGCTCGTCGCTGTTGACGCAATGCCTGATGCTGGGTCTGATCGTGCGCGTGTCCGATCGCGATCGCCCGCGCACCGCGTCGGGTCCGCGACGCATCGCGCCCGATCGCGAGCCGATCCGACCGATGCCGCCCGAACGTCGCGCGGCGCTGCGCCTCATCGGCCGCGGGCTGGCTGTCGGATTCGCCGTGACGACGCTGGCTCTGGGCTACTGGGGGCTCGTGCGCGGCGACGAGTTGATCGCCCGGCCCGACAACGCACGCCGGGCCCTGCTCGAGCGGCGCTACGCCCGTGGCGCCATTCTCGATCGCAACGGCCAGGTTCTGGCGGAATCGCCGCGCGTCGACGACGGCTACGTGCGCCGTTATCCGTACGCGGCGCTGGGTCCGGTGCTCGGGTACAGCTCGGCGCTGTACGGCTCGGCCGGGATCGAGGCCGCCGCCGATGGTTTGCTCCACGGTGACGCCGGCGCGACCGATCTGGAACGGGCACGGGTGCTCGTCCTGGGCGAGCCGCCGCGTCCCGGCGCGCTCGCGCTCACGCTCGATCTCGATCTGCAGCGCCGGGTCGACGCGGCGCTGGGCGACCGGCCGGGCGCGGCGGTCGTGCTCGACATCGGGAGCGGCGACGTGCTGGCGCTGGCATCGCATCCGGGCTTCGATCCAAACCTGCTCGACGAGCGCTGGCCCGAGCTCACGAGCGACCCGGACGCGCCGCTGGTCAATCGCGCCTCGGCTGCGCTGTACCAGCCCGGCGCCGCGCTGTATCCAGCCCTCTATGCGCTCGGTCTGCAGACCGGGCTGATCAGGGCCGACGCGCTGGCGCCCGACGGCGCCGCAGTCGTACGCGTGGGATCGGTCGAGTTGACCTGTGCGACCTCGGGGATCGCGCTCACCTGGGCCCAGGCGGTGCGCCTGCGCTGCCCGGCGCCGTTCGTGGCGCTGGCGCGAGAGCTCGAGACGGAGCGCGTCGCCCAGCTCTGGCGCGACCTGGGTCTGTACACGGCGCCGACGGTCGGGTTGCCCAGCGCCGCCGCGCTCGACAACGCCGCGGCCACCGAACCGGCCGCGCTGCTCGGCCAGGGCGCGCTGACCATGACGCCGCTGCACTACGCGCGCATCGTCGCGGCCTGGGCGCAGAACGGACAGGTGCCCGCGCCGCGTTTGATCTTGAGCGAGCAATCATCCGACGGCGCGTGGTCGATCCGCGAACCCGTGGACGGCATCGTCGCGGCGTTCAGCCCCGAGAGCGCCGACGCGCTTCGCGCCCTGATCGTGAACGGGTACTCGGCGCGCGCCGTCGCCGGTGAGGGCACGGCGATGCGCCAACTGGCCTGGTTCGGGCTGGCGGCGCCCGCCGATTCTCCGCGGCTCGCCATCGTCGTGTTGCTCGAAGGCGCGACCGAGTTGGAGGCCGAAGCGATCGGCCGCGCGATCGCGGCTGCAACGCCGTGATGGGTTCACGACCGATCGACGTCGCCGCACCACAACAGACGCGGGATCCGCAGCGGGTGGTGCTCGGGCTCGGCCAGCAGCCGCGTGATCCGGGTTGAATGCAGCGGATAGTCGCGTGTCGCGGCCTGGAGGTCGATCAGCCGTTGTTCGGCCGCGACGCGATCACCGGCCGCCCAGACCGAGATCGCCTCGACCAGGCTGCGCTCCAACTTCCCCCATAACGGAAAACCCGCCCGGGAAGGCTCGCCTTCTAGACAGACGGCGGCCTGGCGCGGGTCGCCCGCGGTGATCCACAACACGGCAGCCGTGGTCGCCAGATTGAAACGCAACAACAGGTCGTTTCGCGTGCCGGGCAAATCCAGCGCCCGATCGAGCGCGTCCTTGGCGCGCGCCCACGCTGCCGGATCGGCGACCAGACGCGCCTGGGCCAGTCGATTCAGGTTGTACCCGTGCGAGCGCGACGAGACATCGTCGCTCGCGCCCACCGCCGGACCTTCGAGCAGCCGCAACGCGGCCTCGATGTCGCCCCGCCAAAGCGCGAACACGGCTCGCCGCGCCTGCTGATCGGCCTGGCCGTGCCGATCCTCGATTTGCGCCATGAGCCGCTCGGCCACGTCGAGACGCTCGAGGCCTCGATCGATGGTGAGCCAGATCCGATCGTGATCGCTCAGGTACATGGTCAGATACGCGACCGTGTAGCTGTCGCCCAGTTCGTCGGCCGCCCGCGCCGTGGCGCTGCGGATGCGATCCGCCTCGCTCAGGGCGCCTTGATCGAAACGCAGGCCCCCGAGAAACCCGAGCTTCGAGACCGCGAGCCGGCGCAGCCCGCCGCGATCGGCGGCGTCGACGGCCGCCTGAGCGTGCCGGAGGGCCGAGGCGACGTCCAGCCGGGCGCGCGAGATGCTGGCCATGGCGCCGTGGGCCATGACACGCGTCGCCTGCAGCCGCTGCCACGACGCCTGACCGAACGCCTCCAACATCCGCAGCGCCGCCTCGCCGGCCAAAACGGCCTCGTCGATGCGGGAGAGGTCGTAGAGGGCCCAGGCCTCCGCCGCGGCCAGCTGCGCAGCCAAGAACGTATCACCAGACCCGAGCCCCGAGCGCGCCGCAGCGATGAGGTCGAGCGACTCGGCGTAGGCGTTGCGCTCCAACATCGAGGGCACGATCCAGGCCACAAGGTCGGCCCTGACATGCGCGTCCTCGGTGAGCTCGAGCGCGCGCCGGAACGCGGCTTCGGCTTCGCGCGCCTGCAGACTGCCGACGAGCAGGACCCCGCGCGACGTGTGCAGTTCGCATCTGAGTCGCCTGCGTCGATCGGACTTTCGGCCGCGTTCGAGTGACCGAAGGGTCTGCGCCAGGATATCGGCCGCCGCTGCCGCCTGACCGCGCGCCGCCACGTCCTCCTCCTGGCCTCGAATCGCTTCGGCGACGCGGGTCGTGTCTCCGGCCCGATCGCAGTGGTAGGCGAGCTCCAGAACGTCGCCGGATCGACGCCGCGTCCAATCTGCCGCCAGCCGATGCAGTCGTCGCTTGCGCGCGGGATCGGTCTCAGCCTGCGCCAGGAGATGTTCGCGCACCAACGGGTGTAGCCCCGCCTGGCGCGCGTCGTCGATCAGGGCCTGCGCCTGCAAGACCTGGATGCAGGCGCCGAGCGTGATCTCGGGCCGGGCCTTTGCAATCAGTTCGGCCAGGACGCCATCGTAGAGGTCGAGTGGATGCCTGAAGATCGCGACAAGTTCGATCAGCCAGAGGGCATCCTTTGCGAGCCGGCGCAGCACGTCGTTGATCAAGAAAGCTGCAACCTGTGGTTGGGAGGCCAAACGCGCGACGAAACGCGGCGCATCCAGCGCGGGATCGCCGATCTGACCCAACGCGAGCCGCAGAAGCATCGGGTTGCCGCCGGTCCGGTCACCCAGGGCCGTGGCCCAATCGGCGTCGGGGTCGGCGCCGAAGTTCGCGATCAGGGCGCGGACTTGGTCCGGGGCCAACCCGCTGACCGCAAGCTGCGGCAGCGTGATCGGTAGCCGTTCACGCGAGGTCAGCAGCAGGGTCGCAGCCGTCGTGGCGGCCAGGCTCTCGAACAGCGCACGCGCGGCCGGGTCAGTCAGCGCCAGATGCACGTCGTCCAGACAGAGCACGGCCGGCGCGGCCGTGACGGCCGAGCGCAGAAGGTTGAGCTGCTGATCGAGCGGAAGCGGCGGCGACGCGCCGTCGTGGTCCAGGATCGGGCGGACCTGTGTCTGGCCCTGGGTGAGATAGAACAGCGCAAGCGCTCGGATGATCGCGGGCGCGGTGTCGCTGACGCCGGTTGTCAGGGTCGTCCAGAACACCGCCTGTTTCGGCGACGTGCGCGCCAGTTCGGCGGCGAGCATGGTCTTGCCGGCGCCGGCCATCCCGACCAGGGCCAGGCGCCGTTCGCTATGCAGGAGGCCGGCCGCTCGCCGGATCAATTCGGGACGGGCCACCCAATGTATGGGCTCGGGTGGGACGTCTTCCAGCGCTCCCAGATCCTCGACGACTTCGTGGCGAATCTCGACCTGGCGCGCACCCGTGCGGCGCACCGTAACGCGCGCGCCCTTCCCGGCCAGGCGCGCGTGACTGGCGAGCTTGAGCAGTTGTTCGACCTGGGTCGGCGAATCCTCGAGCTCGAGCGCGGGCACGAACAGGGCCGCCACTGTGGAGACGTCTGGTTGGCGTTCATCCCTCTCCAGACGACAGAGATGGGCCTCGGTGTAGCCCACGCGTTGCGCCAGCTCGCGCTGAGTCAACCGCGCCCGTCGTCGCAGGTACTTCAACAGACCACCAAAAGACTGGGCTGCCAGAGTGACGGCCATGGTGTCGGGATCCCCCTCGCCAAAGAACGCAACGTCGGTAGATTTTACGCGCATCCGTCTTTGACAAGAAAAGTCAACTACGCCGCCCATGCCTCGGCTAGATTGAGAGCGGAGGCCGTCATGCAGCGCGTCGTTCGTCGTCGGACCACAACCGTTCGGATCACGCTGGTCGAGCAGGTGTCGACCGAGTCTGTCGAAGTGGCCATCGCGCCTGTCATCCCGTCGGCGGTGCAGCCGCCTGCGCCGCAACCCGCGCGACCGCGGCGGCGAGGCCGTCGAAACGCCGATCCTTCCAGACCGCCGATACAGTGACAGAAGGGCACCGCGATGTCGAAATCCTTATCATTCAGCGCGATCCCCGTCCTGGCCCTTCCGTTGATCCTGATGGCGGCCCTGATCGGTCCCATCGGCGCCTCGCCGGCGCGTCTGCGGACCCATCGCGAAGCCCGCGTGTCCGATCTACAGCAATTTGAGACCGCCGGCCACGTGCTCGGCGCCCGACCCGACGGCATCGTCATCGCCGGGCTGGATCATGTGCTTCGGATCGGGTTTCAGGGCGCCAACGACGCCTTTCCGCGATCGACGGCCGCCGCGCAGGGCGACGATGCTCGGCGACTCGAATCCGTTTCCTGGTCGAACCTGTGGGACGGGATCACCCTGACCTATCGCGCCGCGGCGTCGGGTATCGCCGAAAGCGTCTATACACTCGCTCCGGGCGCGGATGTGGGCGACATCCGGCTGAGCTATAGCTCGGAGGTCGTGCTGAACGACGACGGCAGTTTGGCGATTCGCTATGAGACCGGCGAATTGATCGAAAGCGCGCCCGTCGCCTGGCAGGTCATCGACGGGCGGCGGCGGACCGTCTCGGTTCGTTACCGGCTTGCGAGCGCGTTCACCACGACAGGCACCGTTGTCGGCTATGAATTGAGCGCGCATGATCCGCGCGTCGCCGTTGTGATCGACCCGACCCTGGCCTGGAATTTGTTCGTCGGCTCGTCGGCCGACGAACAGGCCACCGATATCACAGTGGACGCCTCGGGCAACGCGTACGTTCTGGGCAATACCACACACCCCTGGGGGACACCCTTGCGAGCTTGGTCGGGCAAGTCGGACGTGTTCGTCGTCAAGCTCGACGCAAGCGGCGCTCAGGTCTGGCTCACATTCCTGGGCGGCGCTGACCAAGACTACTCCGCCAGCCTCGTCGTGGATGCTGCCGGCGCGATCACAGTCGCCGGGACCAGCAACGCCACATGGGGAACCGCCCTCCATCCGCATAGAGGCGATGGGGGCGGCGATATCTTCATCGCCCGATTGCAGCCGAACGGGGATCTGACGTGGACCTCCTTCATTGGCGGCGGCGGGCTCGATACCGCCGTCGACCTCGCGCAGGATGGCACCGGCAACCTCATCGCGGTTGGCGAAACCAACGTGGCCTGGCCTTTTCCAAGCACAACCCCGTTCTCGGGCGCCGACGTATTCGTCGCCCGATTTGGGCCAAACGACGGCGCCCTGATCTGGAACACCTACCTGGGTAGCTCCGGTTACGACTTGGCTGCCGGCGTTCAGATCGTCGGCAGCGCGGTCTATGTGGGCGGGTCCAGCTTCAGTGTATGGGGCTTGCCGATCGCGGGTCATCATGGCAATGACGACGGGTTCCTGGCACGGCTCAACCTTGGCTCCGGCGACGTGGTCTGGAACACCTTCATCGGCGGTCCTGGAGACGATAACCTGAACGCCGTGATCGCCGATGGCTCAGGCAACCTGTTCGTCGCCGCGACAAGCAGCGCCTCGTGGGGCGCGCCGGTCCGTGCATACAGCGGCTCCAGCGACGTCGCTGTGGCGCGTTTCACTTCGGTGGGTGTCCTACAATGGAACACATTTCTGGGCAACACGCGTCCTGAATGGGCAAACGGCATCGCCTTGGGCACAGGCGGGAGTCTGTACATCTCGCACCTGGCGGGCACCTGGGGCGCGCCGCTCAACGACGGGACCGACAGCGGTGTGGCGCGTCTCAGCCAAACCGACGGCGCACTGCAGTGGAACACGTTCGTTGCCGACGCAGGCGCAGGCACATCCAGTGCCGAGGCCGTCACCACGGATGCCAGCGGTCTGGTGTATGTCGCCGGCAACGCGCGGACTGGTTGGGGTAGCCCCGTGAATGCGCACAGCGGCGGCATGGATGCCTATGCAGCCAGGTTGAACGGCGCGGGAACACGCCAATGGCATACCTTCATCGGCACAACGGTCAACGATCAGGTGACGGCTATACGTGTCAATGACGCCGGAGAAGCCTTTGTGGTCGGTGTCGCGGGCGCCGACTGGGGCGGACCCTTACGGCTCTACTCAGGCCTCACCGATGCCCTGGTCGCGAAGTTCGACCCGTCGGGCCAGCGGATCTGGTTGACGTTCCTGGGCGGCAACAACTACGACCTCGGTCAGAGCCTCGCGCTGGACGGCGCGGGCAATATCTACGTCGGCGGGTACAGCTATTCCAGTTGGGGAACTCCGGTTCGGGCTTTCTCGAACGGGACCGACGCCTTTGTAGCCCGGCTCGCGTCGGACGGCTCCCTGCAATGGCACACTTTCCTGGGCGGACTCAGCACCGATATGACGCTGGGCCTTGTGCCGACTCCCTACGGCGTCGCGGCCGCCGGCCTCAGCCTGGCGACGTGGGGCAGCCCGCTGCGCGCCTACTCAGGCGGAACCGACGGCTTCATTGCCGGGCTGGGCGGCGATGGCGCCTTGCTGTGGAACACCTTCGTGGGCGGCGCCGGCAACGATACGGTCAGTCGGCTCAGCACCGTGGGCGATGGCACTGTGCACGCGATCGGGCATAGCTCGGCCAATTGGGGCTCCCCTGTTAACGCCTTTGCAGGCGGCAGCGATGTCCTCGTCGCTTCGATCAGCCCGGCCGGTGCGCTCAACTGGAGCACGTTCATCGGCAGCTCGGGCAATGACTACGGATATGGGATCGCGGATGATGACGCCGGGCACTTGTTTGCGGTCGGTGTCAGCGCCGCCACCTGGGGTTCGCCACAATACCCGCACTCGATCGGCACCGACGGTTTCGTCGCTCGCCTGGATGGCGTAACCGGGCAGGTACAGTGGAATACCTTCATGGGCTCGGGCGGCGCCACGACCGCCGCGGATGTCGCCATCGAAAACAGCAGCGGAACAATTTACGTCACGGGCTACAGCGATGGGCCGTTTGGGCAGAGCTGGCACTCTTACACCGCCAGTGCCGACGTGTTTCTGGCCGAGTTCCGTCCAACCGGTCAGCTGCAACGAACGGCCTTTTTCGGCGATGCGGGCTTCGACGTCGCCACGGCACTGGCATTTGAACCGGTGAGTCGGGCCGTGTTCATCTCCGGTTACGGCGATGTGGCGTGGGGCGATTCAAATGAGGCCCTGTTCTCATATAACGGCGGGCTCGACGGTTTCATCGCCCGCATCGATCTGAACACGAGGTTGTTCCTGCCGGCGTTGTCGCGCTGAGGTCTGCTCCGGTGATCGATCTGCCGCCAGGCTCGATTCGTGTCGGGGCTGGCGGCAGGTCGTCGAGATGCAACGCCCATCCCGGCAGCACGCGTCGGCGGCCATGCGATTGGCGCTTGAGGCTTTGATCCGGCACAATTCACCAGAAGCACGCGTGATGACCTCTCCAGTTCTGAGCTTTTACGGCGACCCGGCCCTCAAGGCCGTTGTGCTCAAGCAGTTGGACGACCAGGCCGCCCGAGCGCGGTCTGCTCCGGTCGTAGTCGGCGGCCACACGATCATGCTCTGTATCATGGGGCGGACGCGGGACCTCGCAGCAGCGGCGGCTTTGGGCATTCCAGAGGCGGTGCTCGACGTCGGGTTCAGCCTGTACGATGGGTTCCCGGAGACAGCCGACGACACCCGCGAGTTCATTCGAACGCGTCGCAAGTTGATCGATGCCATCCCGGTTGGCGTCGATTTCGCCGACTTCGCCGGCTATTACTGCCGCGGGCTGCTCGACGATCCCGCCCTGGAGTTCCGCCGACTTGTGCACAGTCCCGATGTCGGCCGACTGCGGTACGAGATCTGCGAGGCGCTTGAGGTCGATCCTCGAGGCGGCTTCCTCGACGGCGACTTGCAGCGGCGAGTCAACAGCCGTCTCGGCGACATATTGGGCGTCATCCCATATCAGCACCAGACGTCGGGTCTTGTCGATCCGGCCGTCCGAAAGACACATCAAGCGCTCGAGATCCTCGAGGCCGTTTGCCGACTGCCGCGCGATCCGTTCGCGACAGGCGACGCCGCGGACCTGCTGCTGAACGCTTTGTTTGCCGACGTCGACGCCGAGCACACGTTCGAAATCGGCATCGAGCGCCAGAACAGGCTCTTCGTTCGTCTGCTCGCGACCACCGCAGACGGTCTGGGACGGCGTCGGGGCCGCTGACGGATCGAGCGAAAGCGAAGGCCATGAACGTCGGAAGCATTGCCACGATCCTGCTCGCACTGGCCATCGGGTCCGCCGTCGGCGCGGTCATCGTGATCTGGCGGTGTTGCCCGCTCCGGGTAGTCGGCACGCGCGCGACCGGGACGATCGAACGCCTCGTCTGGCGCCAGGTGATGGCGCAAGACGTTCGCGGCGCGGTGCCCCACCCAGTGTCTGTTCTCGAAGCCGTCCTCGTCTTCACGACACGTCGCGGTGAAACGATCCGCTTTCTGGCCAGCATCCACGGTGCCCGAGCGCCCGGCGACCAGGTGCCGGTTCGCTACGACGCCGCCCGACCGGCCGAAGCCGAGATCGAGGCGCCGTCGCGACCGTTCCGCGCCGCGATCATCCTGGCCGTGTCGAGCGTCCTGCTCCTGCTGGCAGCCGCGATCGTGCGTTCGTAACGAGTTCGTTGATCGAAACAAAACACGGTGAGCCCAATGGCTCACCGTGTTGACATGTGGTGGCGTCGAACCGATCGATCCCTAGTACGTCAGCCCGTGCCCGGCCCTGAACAACGGGTTCTGCGAGTCGCCGGGCAGATCCGGCGCCTGAGCGCGCACCGCGTCCATCGATGACGGCATCTCGAACGGCAGCCGTCCCGTCGGCGCGAACCTACCGAACACCACGTCGAACACGGCCGCGTCGCTCGCGCCGAAGTCGGCCAGCAAGCCGGCCGCCTGAGCCGCGATCTCGGGAATCACGGCGCCCCGCTCGAGATAGATGTCGACGATGGTCGGCACTTTGGCGAGCAGCGCGAGGATGCGTTCCTTCTCAGGGCTCTTGAAATCCAGGTCGCCGGCGTGGAAGAACTGTTCGAGGAAGTCACCGTTGCGCGGCTCGTACGGCGTCGCGATGCGCACGATCGCCAGGTCCGCGGCCTCGGGCGACGCGACGACGTCGCCGTAGCGCGCCGCCGTTTCGGCCGCGATCCCCTCGACGTACAGCTTCGGCCGTCCGACGACGGGAAGCACACCGGCGTTCTTGAGCAGCACGATCGACTTGCGCTGAGCCAAATCGCCGGCCGCGCGGAAGTCGGCGCGGCCCACGATGCGTTCGGCCGCATCGGCGTCGACGTAGGGGTGATCGAACAGACCGAGCCGGAATTTGTCGCGCAGCAGGCGGCGCACCGATGTGTCGATGCGCGTCTCGGGGACCTGACCGCTGCGCACCAACTCGACGACAAGTTCGGGGCAGGACTCGCCACCGAACTGATCGACGCCGGCCTCGATCGCCTTCTTGAGTCGCTCGAGCTCCGACAGATGCTCGACGCCCCAGGCGCGCGCCTTCATGAGCTTGCCCCCGGCCACATGGTCGATGATCAGACCCCAGTCGGTGCACACCACGCCGTCGAACCCGTAGGTCCCGCGCAGCATGTCGGTCACGACACCCTTGTTGAAGCCGAAACCGACGGGCTCGAGGGGCGTGCCGATCGGCATGCCGTAGTAAGGCATGATCTGCGCCGTGCCGGCGGCGAACGCGGCCTTGAATGGGATCAAGTGATAGTCGAAGTTGTCACCGGGATAGACCTGTTCGCGTCCGTATGGGAAATGCGGGTCCTCGCCGTCCTTCTGCGGGCCGCCGCCCGGGAAGTGCTTGGTCATGCAGGCGACGCTCTCCGGGCCGAGTGTGGGCCCCTGAAAGCCGCGGATGTAGGCGCCGACGAGCCGGGCCGCGATCTCGGCGTCCTCGCCGAAGGTGCCGTTGATGCGGCCCCAGCGCGGCTCGGTGGCAAGATCCGCCATCGGGTGCAGGGCGACGCGAATGCCCAGCGCCACGTACTCCTGGCGCGCCATGTCGGCGAACTCGCTCACCACGGCCTCGTCGGCGATCGCGCCGAAGCCGATCGGCTCGGGCCACTGTGACATCGTGCCGGCGGCGAAGCCCGCGCCCGGGTTGTGGCTGAAAGCATGCCGCGGGTCCGACGAGAGCGTGACCGGGATGCCAAGCCGCGTGCCCTCGGCCAGCGCTTGCAGCCGGTTGTGCCACTCGACCGCCAGCCGCGGCGCCGGCAGCGCATGAACGTTGAAGTGGTTCATCGCCTTGCCGACGACAAGACCCGCTGTGGACGTCGGGCCGAACATCGACATGCCTTCGACCAGTTGCCCATCGGCCCCGACCGGCAGGATCGCGTGGAACATCAAGCCGGCCTTCTCCTCGAGCGTCATCTGGCCGAGCAGGTCGTCGACGCGCTCATCGATCGGCCGCGACGGATCCTCGTAGGGGTCGATCCGGCCGTTCTTGTTCAGGTCGCGGGGTGAAGCGGGCATTGTCGGCTGTCCTCCAGAGTGGCGTTGGGCCAATGATACCGCCCGCCGTCGCGGGCCAGGCCGGGGATCGCCCTGTCGTGACCTTTCATCCCAATCCATCATGTGGGGCGAGGGTTCTCACGGTCGCGCTTGAGGCCTACGTGCCCTCCTAATCCGGGAGCCAGGCGAGGGCTTCGTCGATCGTGCGCGTCAGACCACGGTTCCAGGCGGCTTCGAACGCCTCGGGCGAGACGGCGGCCCGTGTCACCGCGTTGAGCCGTTCGTAGGGCTGCTGATGATCCGGCTCGAGCGCCACGTGGCCGACGGTGAGCCGCTGGGCGGTCATGGCCAGGAGCTCGATCAGGTGGTCAGTTGGCCAGCGTCCGGCGATCCATTCGATCTCGCCCAGCCGCACCAGCGCATAGAGCGGAAGGAGATTGTCCTGCGCGCGGGAGGCCAGCCGGGCGCACGTGCTGAAGCCGTCGCGCGCGGCCGCGAGATCGCCGAGACGCATCTGGGCGCTGGCCAGCACGAAACGCGAATCCGCGATGCGATAGAGGTCGCCGCCGTCCGCCAGCAACGTCAGAGCCCGCTCGCAGAGGCGTCTGGCCTCGCCGACGTCGCCGAGCTGGATGCGGACGCTCGCCAGGTTGGTCATCGACGACGCCGCCGACGACTCATCTTCGAGCGCCAGATAGCGCGCGATGCAATCTTCGAACAGCGCCGCGGCCTCGGCATAACGCCCTTGCTGCCGCACCGCTTCGCCCAGGTTATTGGTGCCCGAGGCGACCGACCACGGCTCATCGAGATGCTCGTGCAGGGCCAGGTTCCGCCGGTAGTGATCTTCGGCGCTGACGACGTCACCGGCGCTGAGCAAGACGTTGCCGATGTTGCTCAACGTTCTGGCATAGCGGCTTCGATCGCCGATCTGCTCGTAAAGCGCCAGGCCCGCCTCAAGCCGTTGGCGGGCCGTGCCATTGTCGCTCATGCGATGCGCCAGCACGCCGGCCGCGGTCAGGCCGACCGCCAGGTCTTGCGGCGAAACCGTCGCCGCCGTCGCCAGGGCCAGAAGGTCCTCGAACCAGGCATGGGCTTCGCGCATATGGCCGCGCGCATACCAGAATCGATTGACGGCGCCGACCAGCCTCAGCCCCAACCCGACGTCGTGGCCGCGGCACCAGGCGACGGCGGCGCGAATATTCGGGAGCTCGGACTCGATCCGGCTCATCCAAAGGCCGATCTTCGGCCCCAGGAACATCGGCCCGGCGGTCTCGGCCAGACCCGCGAAGTACGCCGCATGGCGCGCCTGCGCCGCGTCGAAGCCGCCGTCGAAGTGCAGGGCCTCGAGCGCGAACTCCCGTACGGTCTCGAGCACCGTGTAGCGGCTCGCGCCTTCGGCCCCGCTACGCTGGACCAGGCTGTTGTCGACCAGGCTGGTCAGCGGCGCCAGCGCATCCGCGCCGGCCACGGCTTCGGCCGCCTCGGTCGTGAACCCGCCGACGAATACACCCAGGCTGGCAAAGAACCGCTGCTCGTCCAGGGCGAGCCGGTCATGGCTCCAGGCGATCGCGTCCCGCAAGGTGCGTTGCCGCGCCGGCAGGTCCCGCGCCCCTCCCGTCAACAGCGGCAGCCGCCGGTCGAGTTGCGTCTGAAGTTCCTGGAGGTTGAGCGCGCGGACTCGCACGGCGACCAACTCGATCGCGAGCGGCAGATTGTCCACCCGCGCCACGACGGCGGCCATCATGGCCGGGTCCGCATCACGCGCGGCGAACGTCGACGTCGCCGCCTGCGCGCGTTCGATGAACAGATCCACCGCCGCCTCGTCGGCCAGGGGCGTCAACGCGATCTGGTGTTCGAAGCGGATGTTGAGCGGCGCCCGGCTGGTCGTCAGCACCTTCACGTGTGGACAGGCCGCGAGGATTTCGGCGACCACGAAGGCCGCGTCGAGGATGTGCTCGAAGTTGTCAAGCACGAGCAGAGCCTGCCGCCGACGCAGGTGATCGATCACGGCGGCGCGGTGGGTTTGCTCCGGACGCTCCGCGACGCCCAGCACCTGCAGGATGGCCGTCGAAAACAAACCGGCGTCCTCCACGGTCGCGAGCTCGACCACATGCACGCCGTCGACGAAGTCTGCGACGAGCGCCTGCGCGGCCTCGAGCGCGAGGCGTGTCTTGCCGATGCCGGGGGCGCCCGTAAGCGTGACCGCGCGCACGTCGTCCGCGCGCAGCCGTCCGAGCACCTCGGTCAGCAAGTCCGCGCGGCCAATCAAACGATGCGCCGGGCGCGGTCCGCCATAGGTCGGCGCCGTCGCGGTGCCGCCAGCCACGTCGCGCCCGGCGCGGATGTCGGCCAGAAGCGCCTCGGTCTCGGGCTCGGGCGGCGCATCCAATTCGTCGCGCAGGATCCGTCGCAGACTCTCGCCCTGCGCCTCAGCCGCAGGCCGTTCGCCGTTGCCGGCCAGCAGACGCATCAGCTCGCGCTGGCCGGCCTCGCCCAGCGGGTCCAGGCTCACCCGGCGACGCGCCACGTCGATCGCCCGCGCCAGCTCGCCGCTCCACACGTGGCGATCGACGAGCCGACCGCAGGCGCTGAGGACGCGCTGGCGCAGCAGTTCACGCCAGCCCAGCGCCCACTCCTCGAACGACGCGCTATCGGACAGGAAGAAGTCCCCCAGAAAGTCGCCGCGATACAGGCTGACGGCTTCGGCGAGCCGTTCGGCGCAGGCCGCACAGGTCCGCCAGGCGTGATGGGCATGCCGCTCACAATCGTCCGACAGAGCGAGCAGGCTCAACGCGTCGACGGTGATCGGCACGTTCAACGCCACGGTCTGCACCGTGGTCTTGACGACATCGGATCCAAGGACCTTGCGCAACTGGGTCAGGGCCTGGCTGAGGCTTTGGCGCGCGGCCGCTTCCGGCTGATCGGGCCAGAGCAACGCGCACAACGTGGCGCGGCTGCGGACCTGCCGTGGTTCGCAGGCAAGGTAGAGCAACAGGGCGCGCACCTTGTTGTACGCGAAGCCCTCGATCGGCTGGCCGTTGCGCTCGATCTGGAGCGGACCCAGAGCGCGGATGGTGTAGCCCATGAGCTGATCAGTGGTTGAGCTGTTCATTATATCGGTCACGCGCTGATCGGGCGCGACACGGCGGCAGGACAATCGCGTCTCGTTTTCCGGTTTGGACCAATGTGCCGCGAAGGAGGCCGATTTCGCGAGTGGATCGTGCAATACGGCAATTCGCGGCGCAATCCGCCAACCCGCATTGATTGCGATTGTCCTGGCGTGGACGGCGTTTGGCGGTCTCTCATAGCGGGCTTTTCGCGATGAGGCGATCGTGCCACGAGTTCCACGTAGTGGAACGAATATCCACGTTCGACTCCTTTGCTTCAATCGTTCCAGGCATCCACGTTTCAGGGTTCTTTCAGACCGGTCTTTTATCTTCTACGCCATGCTTCACCGACACCGAAACCGTCGGCCTGCTCACCGTGCCTTCGTGCTGCGCATCTGGCGCACGATCGCCGGGTGTTGGCGGGCATCGCTCTACGACCCGAAAGATGACCACCGTCTGTTGTTTTCGAACCCGGAGCAGTTGCATTCCTTCCTGGATCGTCTGCCCGACGGCAATTCGCCGTCGATGCCCCGACTGCCGCAACACGCCCCGTCCGACGACCGCTGACGCTTGATCGTTCGCCGGCACACACCGTTTTCGCTTTGGAGGTCACAGGTTATGCGTGCACGGATTATCCGCAGCGGCCTCGCGCTCGGGCTGTCGCTCTACGCCATCGCACCCATTTTTCCGGTCGGCGCGACCGCCGGAGAGATTGATACAGGTTGGGGAGGCTTCGGCGATGCCGGCCTCCTCGAGACGTCCGTTCCGGGCTCCGTGTTCCAGGCCCGCAGCACAAAGTCCGGCCTTGTGGCCGTGGGCACGACCGGTGATGACGTGCTGATCGCCTTGTTTTCGGACGACGGCCGGCCCGATCCCGATGCGGGCGGCGGCAGCGGCTACACCACGATCGACCTGGGCGGCATCGACGTCGCATCGGCCGTGGCCAACGACGTCCAGTACATCGCCGGCACGTCGAACGATCGGACCTTCGTCGCCCGCCTCGGACAACCTGGCGCGCTCGACCCGGACTTCGGCGACGGCGGCAGCGTCGATCTTGGCCTCGCGCGTTCCGCGCAGGATCGGCCCTTCGCCGTGCTCGTGACGCCGAACCGGATCTGGGTCGCCCGCACCGCGACGCAGGCCTGTCCGACGGCGCCCTGCCCGCGTGCCTTCAGCATCCACTCCGTCGCGCCGAATGGAAAATCCACGCTGACCTGGGCTAACACCTTCGGCGGCGACGCCGTCTTGCACGCCGTCACGCTATTGCCGAATGGCGAGTTGATCGCCGCGGGAAGTCGCTGCGCGCTCGGTGGCGGATCGTGCCAAGGTCTGCTCGCCCGTTATCACGCGACGGATGGTCCGATCACGGCCTTCGGCACAGGCGGCTACCGCCTCGTGCCCGAGGCCGAGAGCTTCAGCGCCGTGACCACGCTCCTGGATGGGCCCGGCGGAACGTCCCGGATCTACGCGGCCGGCTCCGTGCAAGGCGATCTGGGATTGATGCGCGTCTCCGAGATGGGCACAGTGGACACGACCTTTTTCGGCGATGGCACGGCCTCGATCGGGCTCGGCGGCGTCACCCATGCCCGTTCGGTTCAATGGTTGGGAAACGCAGCCTGGCTGGTGACCGGCCTCAACGGGGCCCGTTTTGCCAGCGCCGTCTTCGACGGTGCCGGCAACACCGCGTCGGCCGTCGCGGAGGGTGATCTGGGTTCGCGCGGTTTCGACGGCCTGGGCATCGATGAGGTTTGGATTGGCGGTGGCGGCGTGGGCCTACTCGGCACCGCCAACCACGCTGGATCGCGTCGATTGGTGCTCACGCAGCACCTGGCCACAGGCGAGTGGAACGCCGGCGGTTGGTGGACGGGACAGTTCGTCCGCTATCACTATGGGCCGATACACAGTGTGACCGGGGTCCTTGTGGCAGCCGATGGCCATCTTGTTGCCACAATCGACGTGGCGACCACGATTGGACAAAACGGCGCCTACTTCACCCGGCTTGACGACGGCCGCACAGCCTTGGAACGCGGCGCTTTGACCACCGGCGGCCCGCACTTCGTCGACATCGCCGGCGGACCTGACGGCAGTTTCTCCGTCGCCGGTTGGGCGCCTACCACCGGCGGCACGACCTTCGTGGTGGAGCATCGGCTGGCTAGCCTGGCGTTGGACGACGCCTTCCAGGCGGGTCGGGTGACCGTGCCCTTCCTGGGCCACGATCAGGCTCGCGCGCTGGCGCGACAGGCCGACGGCAAGCTCGTGGTCGTGGGCGAGGCCCAGGGCAGCGGCCCGGTACAGCTGGCGATGGTGCGATTGACCACCGCTGGCACACCCGATGAGACCTTTGGGACGGACGGCAAGATCGTCGATGGATTTGGAAACGGCGCGCGCGCCTATGACGTCGTGATCGATCCACAGGGACGCATCCTCGTCGGCGGGCATGCCTTCTCGAACACCGGGGCCTACCACCTGCTTCTGGCGCGCTTCGACCCGTCCGGCGCCCCGGACCCGACCTTCGGCGTCGCCGGCGCCGTCCACGATCTGGCGGTGCCTTTCGACGCCGCGTACGTGGCACTCCAATCCGATGGCCGGATCCTGGTCGCCGGTAACAGCGTGCCGGATCCCAACGCGCAGTTGATCGCGCGCTACCTGCCGGACGGCCGGCCTGACGCCAGCTTCAACGGCACAGGGCAGATCCTGTTACGCGCTTCGGGCTATCAGATCCGCGGCCTGGCGGAACAACAGGGCCGTGTCTGGGCCGTCCTCGGCCAGGTCGACGGCCAGGGCCCGGCGCGTCTGTTGCGTTACACGTCGGCCGGTGAGCCCGACCTGGCCTTCAGCAACGATGGGTTGGCCGAAGTCGGATTGACCGGCGGCTTCGACGTCGGTGGTTTGTCGGTCGGTGGAAGCAGGATCTTTGTCTGGGGCGGCGTGCCGAGCCAGCTTGGCTATGTGGCCGTGATCGGCGCCGTCGAAAGCGGCCTGAACCGTCTGTATCTCCCGGTTTTGCGTCGGTGATTGATCCGCCCGGCACACCGGGCGCTTCGGAAGAGGCTGGACCATGTTTCGCTTTCACGTGCCGGAAGGCACCCAACTGATCCACGACGATTTGCGCATCGGTGTCGGCAATATCGCGCGCGAGCGCGCCCTGGTCGACGGCGATCCCCTGCGCGCCGCGCCGCTTGGCGTGGGGCTCTGGGTCTTCGTGCGCGACCACCCGGAGCTCGACCGGCGCCTGCGCGCGCGCTTGGGCGATCGTTTCACCATCGCGGGCCATCGCGTGGGCATCGTCGCCATCGATCTCGACAGCGTGACGCTCGAACTGGTCGCGACGCGCGGCGCGGTGCAGGCCGCGGCGGCTTTGCCGACATGCTGAACACGCCCTCGGCCCCGGATCGCGCGGGCCTCCGCTGCATCGCGATGTTGGCGGGTCCGACTCGTATGGCGTCGGCTCGACTGGTGGTCGATCCGATCGGGCGCTTGCGAAACCTGCCCACGATTGGCTCGGCGGGCCCCACGCCAATCATGATCGGCGCGCGCGATCATGTGTTGGTGCTCGCCGGCCGCCTCTGCGAGATCGTTCCGGTCGACTTCGCCGAGACGGCCTACGAGCTGATCGAGCCGGAAGACGCATTCGCCGGCTCTGGCTCCCGACGCCTGGTGATCGTGCGCGCCGCCGACGCGTGGCACGTCTGGGTGCTCGAGCCCGACGTGGCGACAGGCGCGATCGGTCGCGCGGCGGAAGCCGAGGTCCCGCTTGGAACCGAGGTCTCGATCTCCCAGGGTGACACGCGCGCCGTGTGGGACGGCGCCGGATGGCGCCTCGTGCCGGCCGGCCCGGCCAGCGCGGCAGCGCTCTAACTGGCACCGACGCCGGTTTGTCGAATCACTGATGGAAATGGCCGCGGTGACTCGTTAATTCTTCAGCCCGCGCTCGTCCCGCGACGATAGATTGGGCAGCGGATCGGCCGGTCGCCGATCCGCTGCCTGGGGCGCGACTCTTGCAGGATGATCTGCGGCTGACTCCATTTGGAGCGGTCTGGCGACCGACTTGTTCGTTTTAATTGGATAGAGAGGACATGATGTACCGGCATACCCGATCGACCCGTTTGAGAAGTCTCTTCGTGGCCGTTGCCGCGCTGGCGAGCACCAGCCTGGCCTGCAGCGTGGGCGGTTCGGCCGCCCCGACCCCCGTGCCACCGGCCGATACGCCGACGGCCATCGCGGCCAAACCGACGGAGGCGCAGGTCGAGGCCACGCCGACAGAGGCGGAGGCCAAACCGACTGAGGCGCCGAGCGCGACACCCGCGCCTGCCGCCGACGGCCGGGCGTGCTTCATCACAAGTGACGACGGTCAGTTGCACTGTGTCGACTCGACCGGCATGACCGTGTATACGGAAGGCGACTTTCCGCTGGCCGGTGATTACGCGAACGACATCGCTGTCTGTGGCACCGGCTTTGCGATCACGTACTACCAGGATGTCGTCCTCTTCGATGGCGACAAGTTCAAGCGCATCCCGGTCGACCTCCCCGAAGAAGCGTACGGCGTCGATTCGGTGGCGTGCGACTCGAGCGGCAAGACCATCGCGGTCACGGCCTCCGGCGGCTTCGCCTTGCTGTGGGAGGGCGACAGCTGGACGGCCTTCAACATGGCCGAGCAGGACCGCGACGAGGATCCCGAGTACACCAATGTCACCGATGTCGCGCTCGCGGGCGACGGCGCGCTGTGGGTCGCGTTGAGCAACAACCTGGCGCGTTGGGACGGGTCGGCCTGGCAGGTGTTCGAGAAAGGCACCGACTGGGACGAGACCCAATACTTCAGCGCCCTGGCTGTCGCGCCGGACGGCGAGGTGTACGCGTCCTTTGACAGCGGGTTCATGCGCTTCATCAATGGCAAGCTTGAGCGGATCGAGAACTCGGAAGCCGGTGGCGCGTATGCGCTCCAGGTGACCAAGGACCACGTTCTGGTCGGTCACGCCTTCGGCGCCTACGTGCTCGATCGCGAGGGTCAGACGCTGCAATCCTATGGCGCCGGCGAGATCGACGATCTGCCTTTCGCGGCCACGATCTACGGCGTGGCCATGGACGACGAAGGCCGGCTGTGGCTCGGTTCGACCTGGGGCCTGCAGGTGGTCGACGAGAAGGGCAAGTTCGAGACCTATCGCATGAACAACACCGACATGACCAGCAGTTCGCTGGCGAGCCTGGCCATCCAGGGCACGCCGCCGCTGCCGGTGGTCGTCGAGCACCCGGCCGGCTCGCTCACCGGCAAGGTCATGCAAGACGGCAAGGCCTTCGCCGACGCCAAGGTCGTGGCCTGCACGATCGACTTCGGCTCCGAAACGCCGTGCTCGGGTGATCCGACCTTCGTGTCGGCGCAGACCGATGCCGAGGGTGTGTTCACGTTCGAGGATCTGCCGCGCGGCCAGTACACGGTCTACGTTCAGGTCACTGAAGAAGACTGGAAGAACCTGGCTGACAAGGACGGCTACTACTTCGGCGACGTCCTCGTCGACGGCAACCCGGTCGACGTCGGGGAAGTCGGCCTGTACGACTGAGCCAAGACACCGGGAGTACCCCGAAGTATCCCGATGTATCCCGATGTCGGCGCGAACCGGGCCGACATCGGGGCACATCGGGGTACTCCCGGTGTCTTACTTGCAATCCGCAACAAACGCTTCGACCAGCGCGCCAAACACCTCAGGCTGCTCCCACTGCGGCGCGTGACCGGCGTCGGCCACGATCTGCACCGCCCCCCGCCACAGCGTCGGCGCGTTCAAACCCTGAAGATACGCCACATTGACAAGCTGTTCGTGGGCACCCTGCGCGATCGCGAGCGGCTGCCTCAGCGACGCCACCACGGCGACTTCATCCAGATACCCGTCGGGCCGAATGCTGGCGCCCAATCCGGCGCGCGCTTGGCCATCGGTACGACGGATGTCGCTGCGGAAACCCTCGGGGATCTCCACGACGCCCGGCACAAAGAAGGCGCCGACGTAGGCATCCATTTGGTCTTCGGTCAGATCGGCCGCGAACGACGCGGCCATGGCCGGGTGCGGCAGGAACGCGGCCGCCATATCCGGCGGCCAGGCCAGCGGCGGCGTGCCATAGATGAAGAACCCGCCGGCGCGCGACAACCGCGGACTGGCCTCGAGCACGATGTGACCGCCCAGGCTCCATCCCACGAACACGGCATCCTCCACGCCCAGCGCCCGGGCCACGCCGACCACCACATTGGCGTAACCGGGAAGCGAGTACGTCGCCGCCGGGTCCGCCGGACGGCCCGACTCGCCATGACCGGGCAGGTCCAGGGCAATCAACCGATGCCGCTTGCCCAGGGGCCCGTCCAGCAGTTTCGAAAACGTCAGCCCGGACGACGAGTTACCGTGCACGAGCACGATCGGCGACCCGGCGCCCGCGCTTTCGCGCACGGCAATCGCGATACCCTCGACGGTCAACATCTGCGTGGCCATGGTTTCTCCCCTCCGGATGACGGCTCAACAGTGGATATCGTGCCATTCTAATCCGGTCAGACGCCAAACCCGCGCCTTCCCAGGGTGTTCGCGTGCCCTGGCCGGCTCCGCGCCGTGGCGCGCACCGTTTTCGTCGGATCCTTGCTCCAGGGCGGGAGTGTCGAGTCGACTCGTGGCCGGAAACCCGCCGTCGCGCTATGGCGCGAATTGCCGTATCGCACGGCATATTCGCGCAATGGGCGGCAGATCACTTGGACCGGGTGGCAAGATGCAATTGCCCTGCCGAGTCGAGGCTCAGGCGACGGATTGGGTACAATTGATGTATGACCCAGCCCGTTTACGTCGGCATCGATGTCGGCGGAACGAATCTGCGTTCGGCCAGCTTCGTCGGTCAATCGGCGACGCCGGCGCGGAAACGCAAAGTCCCCTCGCGACAGCCGGCCACACACGAGACCATCCTGGCGGACCTGACCCAGGCGATCGAGTCCGTGTTGCCTCCGGGCGTTTCGCACCCGACGGCCGTCGGCGTGGCGATCCCGGGCCCGGTCAACCCGCGCACGGGTGTCGTCGTCATCGCCACCAACCTCAAGGGTTGGGAGAATGCACCAGTCGGACCGGGTCTGCGCGAGAAACTCGGCTGCCCGGTGGTGGTCGGCAACGACGCCAACCTGGCCGCCGTGGGCGAGTGGAAGTTCGGCGCCGCCCAGGGTTATCACGACGTGTTGTATCTCACGATCAGCACCGGGATCGGCGGCGGGGTCATCGCCGACGATCGGCTCTTGCTCGGTGTCAACGGCCTCGCCGGTGAGGTCGGACATATCCAGGTCGACCCGAACGGCGAGCCGTGCGGGTGCGGCCAGACGGGCTGTCTCGAGACACTGGCTTCCGGTCCGGCCATCGCGCGTCAGGCGATCTGCAGCCTTCAACGCGGAGCGGGCGCCGGGAGCGCGCTGCGCGCCTTCAACGACGGCGACGTGGCGCGCCTGAACACGCTGCAGATCGGCCAGGCTGCCGCCGGCGGCGACGCCTTCGCCCAGGAGCAGATCCGGGGAGCGGCCAGACGGATCGGCCGCGCCATCGCCAGCATGTTGGCGCTATTCAACCCCGCCGTCGTGGTCGTCGGCGGCGGAGTCTCGTTCTCCGGCCAGTTGTTTATGGACCCGCTCCGCGACGCCGTCGCGGCCTCGGGCCTGCCGAAATCGTACTGGCAGGGCATGCCCATCGTGCCTGCCGCCCTGGGCGACGACGCCGGATTGATCGGCGCCGCCGCCGCGGCCATGGGCACCGCCTGAGCGCACACATGGCCGTCCACTGGAAGTCCGCCCGCCACCGCGAACGCAGCGCCAGCGCCCACGCCGGCCGACGCCCGATTCGCGGCCAGGGCCCCGTGATGAAGTGGCACACCGCCGACGAGTAATCCCGGCCTCCCACGGCGCGGCCGGTCGGCCGCGCCCATGCACGATCGTCCCTATCAGCCCAGTTTTCAGTGGAGGCCAGCACATGACCACCTCGCCCATCCCCGTTACCCGACTCAACACGCCCGGGCCACGCGCTCAGGCGATCTTCGAGCGCGATAGCAAATTCATTTCGCCGTCTTACCCGCGCGATTATCCGTTCGTCATGGACCACGGCCGCGGGACCGAGGTCTGGGACGTTGACGGCAATCGCTATCTCGACTTCGCCGCCGGCATCGCCGTGTGCTCGACGGGCCACAGCCACCCGCGGGTGGTCCGCGCGGTCCAGGAGCAGGCCGAGAAGTTCCTACACATCTCGTCGGACTTCTATCACGAGAAGTGGGTTGCGCTCGGCGAGAAGCTCGATCTGATCGCGCCCTTCAAGGAAGACGCGCTTTCGTTCATGACCAACTCGGGCGCCGAGGCGGTCGAAGCCGCGATCAAGCTCGCGCGCTTCCACACCGGGCGCTCGCGCTTCATCGGATTTCACGGAGGCTTCCATGGCCGGACGATGGGCGCGTTGGCCTTCACGTCGTCGAAGGCCGTGCAGCGGCGCGGCTTCAATCAGGCCATGCCCGGCGTGACGCTCGTGCCGTTTCCGAACGCGTACCGGCCGCGGCTGCAGTTCGACGCCTCGCGCGAGGACTACGGCCACGCGGTCGTCAATTACATCGAGAACGTGATCTTCACGTATGAGACACCGGCCGAGGAGGTCGCCGCGATCCTGGTCGAGCCGATCCAGGGCGAAGGCGGTTATGTGGTCCCGCCCGATTCGTTCTACCCGCGGCTGCGCGAATTGTGCGACAAGCACGGCATCCTGCTGATCGTCGACGAGGTCCAGAGCGGCATGGGTCGCACGGGCAAGTGGTGGGCGATCCAGCACTGGGGCGTCGAGCCCGACATGGTTTGCACGGCCAAGGGCATCGCCTCGGGCATGCCGCTGGGCGCCTTGATCGCGCGCAAGAGCGTGATGACCTGGCCGCCGGGCGCGCACGGCAACACCTACGGCGGCAACCCGCTCTCGTGCGCCGCCGCGCTCGAGACCATCGCGCTGCTCGAAGAAGGCATGATGCAGAACGCGCACGACGTCGGGCACTACGCCTTCGACATCCTCGAGGAGATGGCGATGCGCCATCCATCGATCGGCGAAGTGCGCGGCAAGGGTCTGATGATCGGCGTCGAGTTCGTCAAGGACAAGGACACCAAGGAACGCGGACCGGACGTCCGCAACCTTGTGGTGCACAACGGCTTCGAGCACGGGCTCCTGTTGCTCGGCTGCGGCCGCAACACCATCCGCCTCACGCCGCCGCTGTCGGTCAGCCGCGGCGAGGTCGACGAGGCGCTCACGGTCTTCGAGCACTGCATCACGCTGGCCGAACAACAGACCGGCTTGATCTAGCTCGAACGCGCGCGCGAGCTCCGTCAGACCCCGAGTATCAGAGTAAGAGCGGAGTGCATCGCGGACCGAGGCTTTGGCCCGACCCGCGGTGCACTCCGCTTATTCCCATCTTGATCCCTGTGTGCGTCGTCCTGGATGCCGCCGAGCATGATGCCCTCCCTCGTCCCTGATCAGGCCGGCTACGCCATGCCGGCCGAGTTTGAGCCGCACGCCGGCTGCTGGATGCTCTGGCCTGCCCGCCTGACTACCTGGCGGGCGCAGGCCGAACCGGCGCGCTCGGCCTTTGCCCGTGTCGCTGCCGCGATCGCGCAGTTCGAGCCGGTGACGATCGGCGCGCGCCCGGAGGACGTCGCCGATGCCCGACGCCGCTTGCCCGCTGCCGTGCGCGTGGTGGCGCTGCCATCCGACGACTCGTGGATCCGCGACACGGGCCCGACAGTGCTCCGCAACGCCAGGGGCGATCGCCTCGCCGTGCAATGGCGCTTCAACGCATACGGCGGACTGTACACGCCGCACGACCTCGATCAGCGCGTCGCCGTGCGCGTGGCCGAGATCGAGGGCCTGCCGCCCGTGGCCGCGCCGTTTGTGCTCGAGGGCGGCGCCATCCACGTCGACGGCGCCGGCACGCTCCTGACGACCGAGGAGTGCCTTCTGCACCCAACGCGCAATCCGGACCTCAGCCGGACCGAGATCGAGAGTCGTCTGCGAGACTACACCGGCGCGCGTACCGTCGTCTGGCTCGGTCAGGGCGTGGTCGGAGATAGCGACACAAACGGCCATGTCGACAACCTGGCCTGCTTCATCGCGCCCGGGATCGTCGCGCTGGCCTGGGAGGATGACCCTGCCGATCCACAGCATGCCGTTTCGGTCGACGCGCTGAGGCGTCTCGAGCGCGCCGTCGATGCGCAGGGTCGCCACTTCGAGATCGTCAAGCTGCCGATGCCCGCGCCCGTGACCGTGCGCCCCGAAGAGTTGGTCGACCCAACACCCATCCACCGTGGCGTGGGCCAACGACTGGCCGCGTCGTACGCCAACTTCTACATCGCCAACGGCGGCGTCGTGGTGCCGACCTTCGACGATCCGGCCGATGCGGTCGCGCTCGCTACACTGGCGCGCGCCTTCCCCGATCGGCGCGTGGTCGGCATCCCATCGCGCGAGATCTTGCTCGGCGGCGGCAACATCCACTGCATCACGCAGCAGATCCCCGACGGTTCCTGACCGAAAACCGGGCCGCGG
>JBGAJV010000113.1:0-9810 GCA_044224715.1 Anaerolineales bacterium
TTGTGATCCCCATCAGATCAGTCGAACTCCCAAACGAAGTATGTGTTCAAGACCCGAGCGACATCAGACCAGGTGTTCCCCTCGATACGCCAGCACAAGTTCTCAATCGCGGAACGAAACGTCGGGTAATGGTAGTACTCCACAATCATCTTGCCTCGACCAAATAGGATGGGTTCCTTCCGCAAACGGCGCTCAACTGCGCCCGGTGTTGTAAGTGTGAAACCAAATGCCTCACTGCCAGCCCCATCGTCCGGGCCAATAAGTGCTTCGAAGAAGAGCTCAAAGTCGGTTGGATCTGCCGGGGTCGATGTGACTGGATCTGCGATATCGGGGCAGATTAGGTCGATGAGTTTCGCCCGCATAGATTCCTCTGGGTCGCCAGGTCGCGGCAATTACCCCAACTCTACTTCGAAACTGCATTTCCGGTAGACCCGGAGCCGCAGCAAATGGGGTGGGAGTGGCTAACGACTGGGCATCAGCTGCGTGGCGGGGCGAGTGCATCCGTTTCGCCCGAAGGCGCTTGCGCGAGCCTGCCAAGCCAGATTTGGGTCCCGAGTAGCCACGTCAGCTGCATGCCATTGTTAGCTGGCGGCCTGCCTCAAGAGAACCGCCTCACCGGCGGCAAGTATGCCACCACTCGCGCAGGGCCGGCGGCCAGGCCGAAAACGCAGCGACGGCGCCAACCGAGACTCGCTCGCCAGCCTCGAGCGGCGCGACGGATATGGGCAGCGGCCCAAGACGCTTTATGACGCGAGCACACCTTACGCTGTACAATGAATGCCTGCCGCGAAGACCTCTCGGCTGGGCCGCGTCGAAAGGCCACGCGCCCCAGTGCGCCGCGACCTTTGGCCTGATAGCCATGTTCTCCAGCACCAGCCAACTGGCCGCCGCGTGACGTCGGGCAACCCTCCGGCCCGTGACCCGGCAACGACCTGGCGCTGGAATACTTCGAAATGGCTCAGCCATTCGAAAGCGCCTCACCGCCATCTCGGGACGAAACGCCGGCCGTTTCGTGCCAGCTAACATATAAGTAGACCGCCACGCATTGTCGTGGCGATGGGGTAATTGTGACGCGGGGGAGGGTTTTGTGCAACTGGCCTGGAATGCCCTCTACCGGAGAGGGCTCCGCGGGGTGCGGCTTGGAGGCGGCAGCTTGGGGGAAATGCGGGTTCCGGTATTTGGCCAGGTTCTTGGGGCTATGTGCTGCAACGCGGCAGGGAAGCAGGAGCAGAAAACCACCCCTGTACCGACCGAAAGACAGGCGGTCGGTACAGGGGTTTGAAACCGGGCAAAAAACGGCGTGGACGGTCAGAGGGCCTTGACGAACAGGGCCTCCGTGCCCTCGCTCTTTTCAAGTTTGAAACCGCGCTCCTGCAGCGCCCGGATCATGCGCGCATTGTCATGCGTGGTCTCGGCCGTGATGCGCTTGAAGCCCCACTTTCGAGCGACCTCGATGCCGTAGTCCGACAACAGGCGCCCAACGCCACGACCCTGCCAGGCATCTTCGACGAGCACGGCATACGAACAGGTCTCACCATCGCCCTCCGCCACAAGCCGCACCGCGCCAACGAACTTGCACTGGTTCTCCTCGCAGACCTGGGCCATGATGGCGATCTCGCGGTCGTAGTCGGTAAAGACATACCGCGCCGCCAGCTCGTGCGTGGCTTCCTTGAACAGATAGCGGAAGCGGTACCGCAACGTCTGCGCCGACGACCGCATGATCAGCTCACGCCAGTGCTGCTCGTCCTCCGGCCGGATCGGGCGCAACAGCACCTCGGTGCCGTCAGCGAGCTTGGTCTCCCTGACCAGTTCCTCCGGGTATGGCCGGATGGCCAGGTGCGAGTATTTGCGCCCCGGCTGCTTCATGGTCTCCAGATTGACGACGACGCGCGCGTCGAGCGCGATCACGTCCTTCGGGCCGACCAACAACGGATTGATGTCCAGCTCGCTAATCTCGGGGTGATCGGCCACGAGGTAAGAGAAGCGCATCAGCACTTCGATGGCTTTGTCGAGATTGGCCATCGGCCGACCGCGATAGCCGCGCAGCAGCGGGTAAGACTTCAGGCTCTCCAACATCCGCCGCGCCAGCCGCTCGTTCAGCGGCGGCAGCCCCAACGCACGATCGGCATACAACTCGGCCGTCACGCCGCC
The DNA here is from genome assembly GCA_044224715.1 of Anaerolineales bacterium. Lineage (GTDB taxonomy): Bacteria > Chloroflexota > Anaerolineae > Anaerolineales > UBA6663 > UBA6663. Next base: position 2,152 of record JBGAJV010000113.1, read on the forward strand.
CATGCCCACCAGCAGGATCGCGCCAAAGACCGGGTCGTTCTTGGCGCCGACGATCAACTCCGTGCCGTTGCGCGTGTCGACCATCTTCTGCACCGTCACGCCCTGCACGTCGGCATCGGGTCGCTTGGCTTTGGCGCTCGCCACGATACGATCAAAGGCCGCGCGAACCTCGGCATCGGTTTGCAGGTTCAAGGCCACGCCGCCGACGTCGGTTTTGTGCGTGATCTGCGGCGACAACACCTTGAGCACGACCGGATAGCCGATCTTGGCCGCCAACGCGATAGCCGCGTCGGCCGTATGCGCGTCCTCGGGGCGAATCACCGGGATGCCATACGCCGCCAACAGGTTCTTGGAGGCGGACTCGGAGAGCACAGGCTCGGCCGCCGACAGGTCATCCGGGATCAGGTGCTTGCGCTCTTCTTCGCCGATCTGAACGTCGACCGGCACGTCCTTCGGGATCTCGTACAACACAGTGCGGTTCCGCGCATACGACACGAGATGCATGAACGCCCGCACCGCAGGACCCGGGCGAACGTACGACGGCACGCCGGCCGCATTCAAAATCGCGCGGCCCGCGGCCACCGCCTGACCACCCATCCACGCCGCCAGCACCGGCTTGTCGCTGTTCTTGGCCGCGTTGGCGATGATGCGCGCGGTCTCGGTCGGGTCGGTCATGGCCTGCGGCGTCAGGATGACGAGCACGGCGTCGACGTTCGGGTCCGCCAGCGTGATGCTCATGGCCTCCGCGTAACGTTCCGCCGGCGCGTCGCCAAGCACGTCGACCGGGTTGTTGTGCGACCAGAACGCCGGCAACGTCGCGTTGAGCTTGGCCAGCGTGTCAGGCGAAAGCGTCGCCAGCTTGCCGCCCTCGCCGATGAGCTTGTCGGTGGCGATGACGCCCGGGCCGCCAGCGTTGGTCACCACGCCCAGCCGATCGCCGTTGGGCAGCTTCTGCCGGCCCAACAGCGCCGCGCAATCGAACATGTCGTCGAGATCGTACACACGCTCGATGCCCGCGCGCTGGAAGGCCGCGTCGTACACCGCATCCTCGCCGGCGAGCGCACCCGTGTGCGAGGCCGCCGCCTTGGCCGACTCGGCGAAGCGCCCGGACTTGTAGGCCACGATCGGCTTGCCGCGCGAGAAGGCGCGCGCCGCCGACATGAAGTCACGCGGTTTGGGGATCGACTCGACGTACAGGATCATCGACTCGGTCGCCGGATCCTCACCGAAGTAGTCGATCAGATCACCGAACGTCACGTCGAGCATGTTGCCGATCGAGACGAAGTACGTGAAGCCGATGTCCTGCACCAACGCCCAGTCGAGCACCGACGTGCAGAGCGCGCCCGATTGCGAGATGAAGCCGATGTTGCCGGCCTTGGGCATCGCGGCGTTTGCGAAGCTCAGGTTGATCTTGAGCGGTGGCACGATCACGCCCAGACAGTTCGGGCCGATGATGCGCATGCCATCAAACTTGGCCTGCTCGGCCTTCACCTGCTCCTCGAGCGCGACGCCCTCCGGCCCAATCTCGCGGAAGCCGGCCGAGATGATGACGATGCCGCGAATGCCGGCCTCGCCAGCCTGACGGATCAGCCCAGGCACCGTCGTCGACGGCGTGCAGATCACGGCCAGGTCCGGCACCTTCGGCAAGCTCGCCAGATCCGGGAACGCCGGGATCGACTGGACCGAGTCGCGCTTCGGGTTGATCGGGTACACCGCACCTTTGTAGCCGGTGCCGATCATGTTGTGAAGGACGTTGTAACCGACGCTTGTGGGGTTGTCGCTCGCCCCGATGACGGCGACTCTTTCGGGCTTGAAGATCTTGTCAAGGTTCCGAGTGGACATAGAGATCATCCCTCCCAGGATGGATTATTTCGAGGCAAACCAGTATGCGCCGGCCGCGATCAGCGCGGCCTCCACGATCCCGCCAATGCCGACGAACGAAAACGCCCCGACCCAGAACTGGATCGGGAAGAGACGGATCAACGAGTCGGACCACAGGAAGGTCCAGGTGCCGTCGGCAAAGAAGATCTTGTGGAATTGGACGAAGAGCGCGTCGAAGTTGATGGCGATGTAGGCGACCAGCCCGAGATACAGGATGATCGTGAGTCCGGTCCCCATCAACAGGGCGCCACGCAGCGCGCCCGCCGGGCCCCACAACGCCAGCGCCGCGAACGAGCCGAGCGCCACGATCAGGGCGACGATCCACACCTGCAACGCGCCGGTCGTGACCGTCCGCACGTCGACCATGTGCGACACCTCGCGCTCGTTGTAGAAGTACTCGGGGCCCCGTTCGGCCGTGTAGTGGATGGCGGACTCGGGCGGAGCGGTCACGCCGTCCGGGAACTTCCAATCAGCCAGGTCGCCGGCCGCGGGATCGCTGATGATGTACTGAATCGACAGCTTCGACCAGTGGAGCCGATCTTCCTTGGTGAAACCGTAGAAGTCGGCCGGAAAGCCGGGGGTATTGTAGATCGCCTCCGGGAACAACGGCGTCATCAAGAGCCGCACGTTCGTCAGGCTCAAAGCAACGGGGATGCTCAGGATCAGGAGGATCCGGAGGACCCAGGCCAGGCTTTCAGGCATCGTGTTCTTCATCCGAAACAGCCCCATTCTACCGCCGAGTTTTGACGTCGCGGCGCGCACGAGCGGCGCGACCGATCAGCGCGTGCACGCGGATGCACGGGCGAGTCGTCGCGTGCGCAGTCTGGCCGCGAATGTCGCGAATCGACGCCGGTCCATTCAACGCGTCAGATCCAGGCGTATTGGCGCCACTCGCGGCAACGTGCCACCGACAACTCGTGCCTGCACAACCCGGCGATCATGTCGCCGCGATGGGCCCGAGGCGCATCAAGCCTGCGCCAGACAGCCCTCTATCACCCGGCGGCGGGCCAGGTGAGATTATCGACCCTGCGCGGCAGAATCGCTACTGCCGCATGACAGCAATTGGACCGGATTGCCCGCCATATCATATGACATGTGTCAGGCCCAAACGGGTGAGCCGTTACCGCGCCAATTCGGTCGTATCGCCGGTCAGGAAGTAACCGACCACGATGGCGTCGGCATATTGCTCGACAGGCGCCCAATCGTCGGTGAAGACGGTCGAGGACACCGGCGTCGGCTTGAGGTTGGCCACGGCATCGGTCAGGGCGGCGCGGAGCACGGGGTGCGCGTCGACCTGGAGCCGTTCGAGGTTGGCCGCCAGGTTGCCGGGATCGGTCGGCTGCATGGTGGCGTAGATCATGGCGTTGAAGCCCGTGTTGGGCACGTCGACGACGTGCACCGACGGGAAGACGGCGCGCAGCGTGCCCGAGAGCGCCTCGATCAGGCTGCGATCGTTCGGTGTCCGTCCGACGTTGATCACCAACACGCCGTCGGCGGTGAGGTGGCCGCGGACCGTCTCGAAGAACTCACGGGTCGTCAACTGCCAGGGGATGTACGGCGGCTTGTAGGCGTCGACGCCAATCACGGAATACGTGCCGGTCAATTGCTCGAGCTCCCAACGCCCGTCGCCGATGATGACGTTCAGGTTGGGCTCGGTCATGTCGAAGTACGCGCGCCCGGTCTCGACGACGGCCGGATCGATCTCGATGCCGTCGATCGGCACGGGCCCAAAGACGCCCGTGTATTGCTTGGCGACAGTACCGGCCGCGAGCCCGACCAGGGCCAGGTTCCTGACGTTCGGCGTCGGGTTGAAATACTGGGCGACCAGGAACAGGTCGAACGTGCCGCCCGTGCGCAGCGTGTTCGGGTTGTAGACCGAGTGATAGATCAGGCTGTCGTTGAGGAAGAGCCAGCGCGTGTCGCCGGCCTGCGCCACCTGAATGAAGTTGTAAGCCGACTCGCGCTCCGAACCCGGCACCAGCCGCGCGCCAGGGTAGAGCGACTCGATCGGGCGCAACGAGCCGGACGGCGCCAGCCAGGCGCCAAGGGTCAGAAGCACGGGCAACGCCAGTGTAAGGAGCCCCCGCCGCGGATCCGATCGCCAGAGCCCGATCAGGGCGACGACGAGAAGCACGCCCGAGAGCGCGAGGAACGTACCGCGCGTCCCCAGGGTCGGGATGAGGACGAGCACGGGCAAGAACGTCCCGAACAACGAGCCCATGGTCGAGATGGCATAGATGCGCCCAGACGCGGAACCCGCGCTGGCGGCGTCGGTCACGGCCAGGCGCACCGCGAAGGGCGACGCGCAACCGAGCAGGGTCACGGGGGCGGCAAAGAGCAGGAGCGTCCCGACAAACGACCCGCCCAGCAGCGCGAGATTGACGCTCCCCATGGCGACCGCGGCGAAGCGCAACACCGGTTGCGCGATCAGCGGCGTGATACCCGACAGGAAAGCGCCGACCGCGAGGATGGTGAAAAACGTGCGCGGGTGCGGCGATCGATCGGCCCACCGGCCGCCGATGAAGTAGCCGGCCGCCAGGTACAGCAACATCAGGCCGATGATGTTCGCCCAGACGAGGTTACTCGACCCGAAGACGTTGCCGACCAGACGCTGCGCCGAGATCTCGACGCCGAGCACGACCATGCCGGAGACGAAGACGGTGAAGTAAAGATATCGATTGTTGGGAGCTTTCACGGGGAAGCCGTCTCAATAGGCCAGTCGGGCGCGCGGCGCGCCCGGCCGGTCCGCAGCCCCGCCTTGGGACATCGGGGCACATCGGGGTACATCGGGGCACTCCCGGTGTCTGATCACGCGACGGGCGGCAGACCGACGAGGATGCGGTCGCCCTCGACGCGCACCGGGTAGGCCGGGATGTTGACGATGGCTGGGAACGACATGACCTTGCCGCTGCGGACGTCGAAACGCGCACCATGCCGCGGACACTCGATCTCAAAGCCGTCGAGCTCGCCTTCGGCCACGGGGCCGTCGTCGTGCGAGCACACATCGGCGATGGCGTAGAGCGTGCCGGCGATGTTGAAGACGGCGAGCGGGCGGCCGTCGACTTCGACGATCTTGCGCGTGCCGTTCGGAAGCTCGGCCACCGTCGCGACGGCGACAAAGACGGCGGTGGTTGGGTCAACGTTGTCGTAAAGGGTCATGGGATTGCTGATTGATGATTTCTGATTGAGGGCGGGTTATTCGTCGGGGTCGGCCTCGCCGCTCAGGCCATAGGCGCCGGCCTTGAGGACTTTGAGCGAGAGCAACGCGCACTTGAGCCGCGCCGGCGTCAGGTCGATGCCGAGCAGTTCGAGGATGTCGTCCTTGTTCATGGCGCGCAGCTCCTCGAGCGAGGCGCCCTGGATCTTCTCCATCAGCATCGACGCCGAGGCCTGCGAAATCGCGCAGCCGCGGCCAGTGAACGCAGATTCGACCACGTGCCCGGTGTCGTCGAGCCGGACGTCGATGCGCAGCTTATCGCCGCACAACGGGTTCTCGTCTTCGAACGTGAAGGAGTGCGGGTCGAGCGTCCCGCGGAAACGCGGGTTCTTGTAGTGATCGAGGATCAGTTCGCGGTAAAAGTCGTCCATGGTCTGACGCGATCGCGGCGGCGATCAGGCGAAGAGCTGCTTCACCCGATACAGGCTGACCACCAGGCGGTCGACATCCTCGCGGGTATTGTACAGGTAGAAACTGGCGCGCGCCGTGGCGGCCAGGTCGAAGCGTTCGTGCAACGGTTGCGCGCAGTGATGGCCGGCGCGCACCGCCACGCCGTCGCGGTCGAGCACCTGGGCGATATCGTGCGGGTGCACGCCTTCGAGCGTGAACGCCGCCACCCCGCCCTTCTTGTCGGCCGACGGGCCATACACACGCAGGCCCGGGATCTCCTCGAGACGTTCGAGCGCGTAGGCGACGATTTCGCGTTCGTGCGCGGCCACGGCCGACATCCCGATCTCGGAGAGATAGTCCACGGCGGCGCCCAGACCGACGCCCTCGGCGATCGCGGGCGTGCCGGCCTCGAACTTGTGCGGCAGGTCGTTGGGCTTGAAACCCGCGAGGGTCACCTTGCGGATCATGTCGCCGCCGCCCATGAACACCGGCATCGCCTCGAGCAACTCCTGACGCGCCCAGAGCACGCCGATGCCGGTCGGGCCACACATCTTGTGCGCCGAGAACGCCAGGAAGTCGGCGCCAAGCGCCTGGACGTCGACCGGCAGATGCGGCACGGATTGCGCGCCGTCGACCAGAACCTGCGCGCCGGCGGCATGCGCCTGCGCGGCCAGCGACTCGACCGGGTTGATCGTGCCGAGCACGTTGCTCATGTGCGTAAACGACACGAGCTTCGGCTCGCGCGCGAGCAGGCGCGCATAGGAGTCAAGATCGAGCAGCCCGTCATCGGTGACCGGCACGTAGTCGAGCTCGACGCCGATCTGACTCGCCAGGATTTGCCACGGCACCAGATTGGCGTGATGCTCCATCTCGGTCAGCAGGATGCGATCGCCGGCTTTGAGATTGGCCCGGGCCCAGCTGTATGCGACCAGATTGATGGCTTCGGTGGCGTTCCGGGTGAAGATGACTTCCTTGCGGGTTCTGGCGTTGATGAAGCGCTGGACCTTGTCGCGCGCGCCCTCGTAGAGCGCCGTTGCCTCTTCAGCCAACACATGGATGCCACGATGGACGTTGGCGTGATGAAGGCGGTAGTACTCGTCCATCGCACGAATGACGCTCTCGGGCTTCTGCGACGACGCGCCGGAGTCGAGGAAGGTCAGCGGGACGCCCGGATGGGCTTCGCGCGCCAGAATCGGGAAATCGGAACGGGACGATGCAAGCGAGTGGGTCACGTTGGTATTGTAGCGTAGTCGTTCGTGTCGATGTGAGAGCCGAACGTTGAAGACCAATGGGAAAGTGCCGGCCGTCCGCAACGCAGAGCCCGAACCGCCCAGCCATCGGATGATGCACGCCGGATCGTCGGGCGGAGAGACACGACCGGGTCGACCATGCCCAACGATCGATATGGCCGAGAGGGCGGCCACAAGGGCCGCCCCACGGGCAAATATGCGGGCCGGGCGGAACGCCGCGGGCGAACACGGTCGCGACGAACACGATCGCAACGAATACGGTCGCGGCGAACGACGTCGGCACGGGTCGAAACTATTTCTCGATCGGCACGCCGACGAGGTTGCCCCACTCGGTCCAGGAGCCGTCGTAGTTGCGAACGTTGGGGTAGCCGAGCAGATACGTCAGCACGAACCAGGTGTGCGACGAGCGCTCGCCGATGCGGCAGTAGGCGACCACGCTCTTGTCGGGGCTGAGACCGGCTTCGCCTTCATAGATCCCGCGCAACTCGTCGGCGCTCTTGAAGGTGCCGTCCTCGTTGACGGCCCGCGCCCACGGCACGTTGCGCGCCCCCGGGATGTGACCACCGCGCAGCGCGCCCTCCTGCGGGTACGCCTCCATATGCAGCAGTTCGCCCGTGAACTCCTTCGGCGAGCGCACGTCGATCAGGGGCGAGTTCATCTGGACGTGATTGAGCACCTGATCGCGGAAGGCGCGGATGCGATAGTCGGCGCGCTGCTTGGCCACGTACCTCGCCGGCGTGATCGCGGGCCTGTCTTTCGTCGTCGGGCGGCCTTCGTCGATCCACTTCTTGCGCCCGCCGTTCATGATCCGGGCGTTGTCGTGGCCGAAAAGCTGAAACACCCAGAAGGCGTAGCACGCCCACCAGTTGTTCTTGTCGCCGTAGAAAACGACCGTGGTGTCGTTGTCGATGCCCTTCGACG